>PBAI01000014.1 GCA_002715825.1 Roseibacillus sp.
ACGACCTTGTCCAATCCCGCTGCTGACGTTGCGACAGTGAGGGAGAAGGCCGTCCCAATTCGTCAGCACCGGCAGCTAGTAAGTCTCTGGTAGCCAAACGGTCCAGCAAGCCTCGACTACTCGACCCTCATCCAATCCATGAAATTCATTCCTTTCTCTTTTTCTTCGTCCCTTGTCTCGATCCGTTATTCTCCACGAGTTCAACGTCCGTAAAATACGCCCCGCCGGCCTCCCCATCCTTGTCGTAGAGAAACGTCTGCAACTCAAAGGATCCCAGCGAAAGGTCCAGTTCCAGACTCACATTCTCTGAACCAGGGGAGACGGTGATCTCCTTTTCCTTTCCCGCGATCGCGATCTTGGCCCGAGCCGCCACGAGGGGTTTTTCTGCGGCAGACGGCCACTGCCGCAAGGTAAAGGCATACCGGCCGGCCTGCCGAACTTCGACCATCCACGGGCCGGTCACTTTCGGTAGTTTCCTGATCGTTCGAAAATTCCACGGAGGATTTCCCTTCTCAAGATACCAGTCCTGCGAACACAGCGAGGTAGGATTCTGGTCCGGGTTACCAAGATGAATACGCACCGGCCTCATCCGTAGTGAAACCTGATTCCAGAACGGCCGGTAGGCCTCACGCAATCGTCTTACGACCTCAGGATGATCTCCGGAAACATCCTGACGCTGGGCGGGGTCCGCCTTGATGTCATAAAGGTGCTGCCCGTTCTGGTTGACGAGACGCCAGCGCTCCGTCAGCACCACCGAATGCGCGAGAGGTTGCGCGGGCAGGGCACTTGCACCAGCTCCCCCATGATACTGGATCACATGATACTTTCTTGGCCAGCGGTCCTTGGTCCCATCCAGCAGTGGCTTCAGCGAGATTCCATCTGGGTCATACCCCTCCGGCACTGGGATTCCACACAAATCGGCCAAGGTCGGCAGGACATCAATGTGTGCGGACAAGGTATCAATATCCCGGCCCCCGGTCAGCTCGCCACGGGGCCAGTGAATGAAGAAGGGCACACGGTGACCGCCATCGTAAATTGACGACTTCCTACCGCGCATTCCGGCGTTGAATCCAGACACCGCTTCGGAATCAAGCCCATCGAAACTCGCACCCGCCGAAGTTCCATTATCGGTCATGAAAACCAGAATCGTGTTGTCTGCCACGGCAAGCTCGGCAAGCCGCTTTCGCAGGATGCCCATGTTGTGATCGATGTTCGCTACCATCCCAAGGAAATTGGCGTTCGAAACCTCCGCCCTGTCCTCATAAGGTTGCGCCCATTCCGGGGGCACTCGGTAGGGTCCATGCGGGGCATTCAGGGCGAGGTAGAGAAAAAATGGCTTATCTTTGTTTTTCTCCACGAATCGCAGACCCTCTCTGAACCAAACATCCGTGCAGTATCCCTCGAATTTCTGAAATCGGCCCTGCATGTTTCCCACTCCCGCACGCTCGTAGGTATCGTCGAAATAATCGTTACCCCAGTAGTCCGAGGCTTGCCCGATTCCACCGCAACGATGCCAGAGGACCTCCTGGAATCCACGGTCCTGCGGTCGGTGCGGCGCGTTGTCACCCAGATGCCACTTACCAACCATTCCGGTGGCATAGCCCGCACCCGCGAAGAGGTCCGCGATTGTCTTTTCGTCCGGATGCATCATCGTGCGTCCCGAGCTGGTCCGATAGGCGCCGGTCGAGCCGGGGTGGTTACCGGTCATGAGCGCTGCCCTTGTCGGGGTGCAGAATGGGCTTACATGAAAGTCGGTAAAGCGCACGGCATCCGCATGCATCCTGTCGAGGTGCGGTGTCTTCAGAACCGGATTTCCGTGGCAGCTCAGGTCTCCGTATCCCTGATCGTCGGTCATCACCAAAATGACATTGGGACTCGGTGACGCTGGCAGCACAGAACTCAGCGCCATCGCGATGAAAATTACCAATCCGCAATGCGTGAGGATCTTCTCCGTCGATCTCCAATGACCCCCGCCTCCAGAAAAATCTGATAAGCCTGCAGCCCTAATTCTTCCCTGTCGCATCCTCTTCTCCCTTCTTTTCAAGAGAGGCCTCCCGAAGAGCTTTGAATCGGTGGGAGATCTCAACTGCCTTTTTCCGATCTCCCTCGTCATAATCCCAGAATTCCTGCACGATTTTTTCACAGTCAGGGTAGTGAGAGCCGTCATCGCCAACTTCCTGACGCAACCTTGCCAGCTGTGCCTTCAGCTGCTCTCGGACTTGAGAATACGCCGGGGAGTCGTAGACATTGTTAAGCTCTGAGGGGTCGCTGGTCAGATCGTAGAGCTCCCACGCGGGCGGCGTCTGGTTTTTTCCCTCATAGTCCGCCCCGTAGAAGTAAATCAGCTTGTGGGTCTTTGTGCGGATAGCCATTTCCCCCGGGTTGTCATGGTGGGCCATGTGCATCCAGTAACGGTAGTAGGCCGCCTTCTTCCAATTCGCAGGCTCCTTGCCGGTCTCGCAGATCAACTTGAAGGACCTTCCCTGCATGGAGATGGGGCGGGCAATTCCCGCGAAATCCAGCATGAGGGCAGGATAATCCACGTTTTCCACGATCGCATTACTGCGCGTGCCCCCCGGAATGCTTGCGGGGTAGCGAACGATGAACGGCATGCGCATGGAAGGGTCATAGGCCCAACGCTTGTCCTGATAGTCGTTTTCCCCGAGCCAGAAACCCTGGTCCCCGGTGTAAATGATAACTGTATTATCGTAGAGTCCTTCCTCCTTAAGGTAGTCAAAGAGACGCTTAAGGTTGTCATCCACGCCTTTCACGCAGCGGAGGTACTTACGAAGGTAGGCTTGATAAGCAAGGCGGGTAGTCTCTCGCTCAGACAAGCTCGCCACCTCATAGTCGGAAGGAAACTCCTCCGGAAACCGTTCCATCAGGTCAACCGCATAGGACCGACGCGGATTCCGCTTACCGATACTTGTTCCAATATGCGCGATGAGCTCATCATTGTGTCCCCGGGTGGCAATGGAGCCAAAGGTCTTCGGAACGTCATAAAGGGTGGGAGGTTCAGGGATAGGCACATCTCTGAGATAGGATTGGTAGCGTGGCGCGTTCTCAAAATAGTCGTGCGGAGCCTTGTACTGGTGACAGACAAAGAAGGGCTTATTTGGATCGCGTTTGTTCTTGAACCAGTCGAGGGCCGAATCGGTGATGGCATCGGAAGAATGCTGGCCCACGTGAGTGACTGTGTTCTGTGGCCATTTTCTGGGGCCCTGAATGCGGAACATGGTGTCGAAGTATTTTCCCTGGCCTGGAAGCACCTTGTAATAATCAAAATTCGGTTCCTTCTTGAGATGCCACTTCCCGATCATGGCTGTTTGATAACCAGCCTCCCGAAAGAGGATCGGCAGGGCCTGCTTCTCGGGCGGAATGTTTCCCCGGAGATCGAACACCCCATTCACGTGTGGATACTGTCCTGTGATGATACAGGCTCGGCTCGGCGTACAAATGGCATTCGTGCAAAAGGCGTTGTCAAAGGTGATTCCCTCGGCAGCCAGGGTGTCTATGGTCGGAGTAGGATTGAGATCCTTGAGCACTGTAGCGTAAGTCCCCACCGCCTGAGCGGTATGATCATCCGACATGATGAAAAGAATATTGGGCCGCTGAGCTGATGCCCGCTCGATCTGGAAGGTGAAAGCGAGAACTGTGAAGATAAGGACACTCTTGGACATGGATCTATCGTGGAGCGGAAATAAAAGGAGGAAGTGGAAGATCCGGCTTCGATATCCGGGACGTCTACTGAGGCAGTCGCCCACTCAAGCCGATCAGGAGGAAAGCTGCTTCATCTGCCAGCATGATTCGCCGATCAAAACTCAAGTGACCCTCGAAGATTTCTATGTATGCAGCTGCTAAACGCCAGGGAATCGTCCCGTCGCATCGGGTCGGTTTCTCACGGATTACCGGTCCAGCATGAGACCCATCATTCCCTGACCCTCTCCCTGCTGAGGGGTATTCCATGGCATTGAGCTAGCTGCATCCCCACTGGGACCTAGCGCTCTCGGGCTATTGTCCACACCACAACTACAGAGGAGACCACCAGCAAGCGCTACGAAGGCAAGACAGAGTATTTTCATGCTGGAGAAATAGCAGGACTGACCCCGGAGGCAAGCGCCCGTTAGGAACGAGTTAAGAGTCGGCGACTGAATCCGCGTTAGGTTGTTCCAAAAAAAAGACCGGCAGGGTCTACCCGCCGGTCTGGGAAATTAAGTCTCTCTGGGATTTACTGCCCGGAGGAAGAATCCGCGAGGGTAACTTGGTCGCCAGGCTGGATCCGCACGCCAGGGTTGATGTCCCGTGCATTCAGGTCACAGACAGTTTGACTGGCCTCCACCGAATTTGGAGTGAGGCGCCCCAGCAGGCGGCCATTTCTGGTCACCAGAAGCTTGGACTGTGGTGTGACATTCGAGTTGTTAGTTCCGAGATTCACAATCACAAACCCCCAGGTAGAGTTCACCGAGGTAATCGCACCCACCTTGGCGTTCCGGGCAATCTTGGTCCGAATCTTTGAGAGACGATCGCTCTCCCGGGTGTTG
Organism: Roseibacillus sp.; assembly: GCA_002715825.1. GTDB lineage: Bacteria > Verrucomicrobiota > Verrucomicrobiia > Verrucomicrobiales > Akkermansiaceae > Roseibacillus_B. The sequence continues at coordinate 4,542 of PBAI01000014.1, forward strand.
GAAGCCCGCTTATCCGCCACGTCCTTGGTCAGTTTGGCAATATGCTCGTTCAGAAGATCGAGATCGTCGCCTCTTTTCTTACGCACTTCCTGCTGCCGCTTGATCTCTGCGGGAATTTGCGCCCAGGGCACGTTGACGCCTTTCAGTTGCTCGTCGATCTCGGCTTTGACCTTGGCAAAGTTCGCAAGCCTTGCCTCCGCCTCGTCGATCTTCACCTGAGCCTCTTCTTTGGATTTGTTCATGGAAGTCTCCCGACTCTTCATGTTCTCCATATCAGCAATGAGTTCCGCGTTCCTCACATCTGCTTTTTCCAGCTCTGCCGCAGTCTCCGCAAGAGTCTTCGAAGTTTTATCCTCAGTCCTCTCTACCGAGTCCTTTTTATCACGCGTTTCTTCAAACAGGGAGATCTCTCCTTCAAGTTTTGCCTTGTTGGCGAAGCTATAATAGGCAGCCGCTCCAGCCAACAGAACGGAAAGAGCATATAGAATTTTCTTAGTCATCGTATTGAAAAGGTCAGGGGTTATCCAAATGGATCAGCTTCGTCCGCTGGGGCAGGCTCGGGTTCAATTTCAGGTTCCGCAAGTGGATCTGCGTCAAGAGGCTCAGGATTGAGCGCAGGAACGGCAGCCGGCTCAGGAGTTGGGGCCGCTTTTTGAGCAGAGCGCACGGTATCGCCCACTTGGACGCTTTCACCATCGACCACGGAATCGGGAATGATATCTGCGGCCGCACTTTTNGATTCGACTGTTGTNACCTTGAGGTTAGCGATCACCGCATCATCCCGAACAACCTCGAGGGTGGAATTTTTGACGATCCCCAGATCATCACCACCCGCAAGAGTGACGAATCCTAGGGTCGCGTAAACACTTCGGACACGTGTCTCAGCCTCAGGATTACTCTCACCGGAGACCCGCCAGCTGATCCGCTCGCGCACATCGGCGAGGGACGCTTCGACTCCAGCAAGCTGCGCCTCAAGATCTGCCCGGTTGGCTTCACCCTGGGTAATATCCAATTCAATCTGGCTGAGGTCACTAGTCAGCTGTTTCAGCTCTGCGACAACCTGTTCGACATCTCCGAACTCCTTAATTGAGTCTTCTTTGGCATCCGCATCAGCCTCTTTGGCCTTACCTTCCGCTTCTAAAGCGGCAACCTCTGCTTTCAGCTGCTCGTTTTTCTCCTTCTGAGTAGCGTTCTCCGCGGTCTTGGTCTCGTTCTCTGCATTACGTTCCGTGAGGGTTGTCGTAGTCTGCTCCAGCTTCGTTTGCAATTTCTTGAGACGCGTCTGAGCGTCTTCAAGATAGCCATCCATATTTTGCCGCTTCAAAATCCATCCGCGGTATCCTACGCCTTCGCTCCCACTNCCCTGATTCTTGTAAGCAAGGTAGCCAGAGATCGCNAGGACGACCGCCGTTAAAATCGCAAAGATATTTGCCATGGTTATTTCGTGCAGTTGGGATTTAGGTGAAGGGCGAAATCCGCAGTAGCCCTTGGAACTAACCTGCGTTTCTCCCGAGGCTGGAGATTAAGGGCCTTGAATCCATCGTAACAACCTTAAAATCACCGGAAAAACCTTCCATTTCTTTACAAAATGCTTGCCTCGGCACTATCTCCCCCGCGCGCATGAAGACCATTCTCCGCGTTATCAGCTACNTGCGCCGCTACCCCTTGCTGGGTAGTGCCCAACTGATATGTGCCACTTTGATGGCCTTGAGCGTGGTCGTATTCCCCTCAATAACGGGATACGTCGTCGACGAGATCCTTCCAGAACCCGCTCGCCACCACGAGCTACTCTTCTGGGTTTTCCTCGGTTTAATCGGGTTTTTCCTGAAAGACGCGCTCAACTGCACCCGGATCATTCTAAACAACCATTTTGAGCAAAGGGTGATCTTTGATATCCGCTCGGATCTTTACCAAAAACTCCAGCGACTTCCTCTCCGCTGGTTCGATGGACGCCGTACGGGCGATATCATGACCCGTGTGGTCGAGGACGTTACCGCCATGGAGCGTGTGCTGATCGACGGTATCGAACTTGGCCTTGTCGCCGTGATCCAGCTCTTGGCCGTGGGTGCGGTCATGTATTACACTGATGTTACCGTGGCCCTCTGGGCAACTCTGCCTGTCCCATTTCTCATTATCGGCGCTTGGATCTATACGAGGAACGCCCGGGACCGCTACCGAGGACAGCGGGATGCTGCGAGCGACATGAACTCTCTTCTTCATGATAACGTTTCTGGGATTTCCCAGATCAAGACCTATACGGCGGAGGGCAGGGAGCATGAACGATTCAATGCTTTCTCAGACAAGCTGCGACAGGCGAGTCTTCGCATCATGCGCTGGTGGGCTTTTTACTCTCCCGGCATGTCATTTGTAGGAATGGTAGGCTACGCCCTTGTCCTCGGATTCGGAGGGCAGGCCGTGATGAGCGGGCAAATGGATCTGGGTGATCTCGTCCTCTTCTTTCTTTTGCTTTCGCTCTTCTACGAACCGGTGAGTAAACTGCACCAGCTGAACCAGATGGCGCTCTCGTCACGCGCCGCAGCCGACCGGGTATTCGAAATTCTCGACTCCGAAGACGAGCCTCATTCCAAAGCAGGGCAAGCTCTGACCACGCCTGTCCTTGGAGACGTGAGGCTTGAGGGTGTTTCTTTCGCTTACGGAGCGCAACCAACTCTACGGGACATTTCCCTGCATGCTCGACCTGGCGAAACTATCGCCTTAGTCGGCCCCACCGGGGCCGGCAAATCCACCATCGTTAACCTGCTTTGCCGTTTTTATGAATACGACAGTGGTTCAATCACCATCGATGGGCAGGAATTGAATCAAACCAGTAAGTCCTCGCTGAGATCCGCCCTGGGATACGTGACTCAGGAGGCCTTTCTCTTCAATGGGACTATTCGAGAAAATCTGCTGCTGGCGAAACCAGAGGCAACTGAGGCAGAGCTCTGGAAAGCCCTTGAATCCGCCAGAGCGGACAACCTGACAAAAGAGCTCCCGGACGGCCTTGAGACCAATGTTGGTGAACGGGGAGTTAAACTTTCCGGGGGTGAAAAACAGCGCTTGTCCATTGCCCGGGCACTATTGAAAGACCCTCCTATCCTGCTTTTGGATGAGGCAACCGCCTCCGTGGATTCAGAAACAGAGCGTCTGATTCAGGAAGCGCTTGANGCTCTCATGGCTGATCGGAGCGCCTTTGTTATCGCGCACCGTCTCTCAACCATTCGCAACGCCGACCGCATTTACGTCCTCGACGGGGGGACGGTTGTCGAGCAGGGAACCCATGATGAACTTCTCAAGGCGGATGGATCTTACGCCGAGCTATCCCGACAATCCTTCCTCATCCATCAGGAAGAGCTGCCTGAATAGGCCGCTCGAATTCCTTTTCAAAGTTTTCGCGTGAACTCACCCTCCTTCACTGTTCTTATCCTCATCNTCTCCTCATGATTGACATCCGAGCCATACGAGATGATTCCGACGCCATCAGGCAGCGCCTTGCCAGTCGCCATGATGGTTCCGCGGATATGATTGATGAGGTCCTCAGCTGTGACGAACGTCGGCGGAAGGCGGAAACGGCCAAGCAAAAGTTACAAGCGGAGCGTAAGCAAACGTCCAAGACCATCGGCGCCCTGCGCGCAAAAGGAGAGGACAGTTCTTCCATCGAGGCAGAGGTGAAGAAAATTGGCGAGGAGATCAAATCCTTGGAGGAAGAAGTCTCAGCGGCGGAAGCGCGCCAGAATGAATTGCTCCTGAATATCCCCAACCTTCCTCACGAAGGCATCCCACAGGGTGACAGTGAAGAGGATAATCCTGAGTTGAGAACGTGGGGAGTAAAGCCGTGCATCAACAACCCTGTGGACCACGTCGCCCTCGCTGAGCGCCATGGTCTCATCTCATTCGAAGACGGCGTCCGCATTGCTGGAAGCGGGTTTCCCGTCTTCCGTGGGAAAGGTGCACGCCTGCAGCGAGCCCTGATTCAGTATCTACTCGACTTGCAGACCACGGAACACGGATATGAGGAGGTAGGAGTTCCATACGTGGTCAGGCAGGAGTGCGGGGTGGGTACCGGTCAGCTGCCAAAATTTGCAGAGGAAGTCTACCCGACGGAAAATGGAGAACTCTTCCTCATCCCAACCGCAGAGGTTCCTGTCACCAACCTTTATCGCGACACCCTCTTGCAGGAAAAAGACCTCCCGGTGAAAATGACGGCGCACACTCCTTGCTGGCGTAGAGAGGCCGGGAGTGCCGGAAGGGACAACCGCGGGATCATCCGGGTTCATCAGTTCGACAAGGTCGAACTTGTCCAAATTGTCCACCCTGATGAATCCTTCAAAGCTCTCGAGGAACTTACCGGCCACGCTGAGGCCATCCTTCAATCCCTGAACCTGCACTATAGGGTGATTGAACTTTGTGGTGGCGATATCGGATTCGGAGCAGCTCGAACGTATGACATCGAGGTATGGGCTCCAGGTCACGGCAAGTATCTCGAAGTATCAAGCTGTTCAAACTTCACGGACTATCAAGCGCGTCGCATGAAGCTCCGATTCAAGGACACAGAGGGAAAAAACCAGCTCTGCCATACCCTGAACGGGTCCGGAACAGCACTTCCCCGCCTTTATGTGGCACTCCTTGAACAGAACCAACAGGATGATGGTTCGATTAAGATTCCTGAGCCTCTGATACCCTACTTCAGAGCCGAACAGATAGGTTAACCCCCTGACCGTTCGGCCAATTCAAGGGCGGGCACAGGAGGGAGGCGCCTTGATCCCTCTGCCCTCATCAACCTAGGCTCTCTCCTGCAGACAATGCCCTTCGCTCTCGATTCCCGCTTTTCGCCGCGCCGGCGCTATCTTCTCGGTATTTCCGGCGGACGTGACTCGGTGGCACTTCTTCATGCCCTGCTTGAAGCGGGAGCCCGAAAAATCGTCCTATGTCACCTGAATCATCAACTTCGAGGTCTCTTTTCCGCCCACGACGCCGCCTTCGTCAGGGACCTCGCCGAGTCCTGTGACCTTCCCTTCGAAATTGCCCGCGCTAATGTCCAACGCCGCGCGGAGGAGGAAAAGATCTCTCTTGAGGTCGCTTCGCGTCGTTCCCGGCACGACTTCTTTGCGGAGTGTGGCCGCAAGCACCGGTGCAATACCGTTCTACTCGCCCATCATGCAGACGACAATGCCGAGACCATTCTGCTGAATCTTTTGAGAGGATCGGCCGGCTTCAAGGGAATGAGGTATGAGTCCACCGTGGAGGTGGGCCGAAAGAGCCTCACCTTGCTTCGACCTCTGCTAGGCGTCCGACGCAGCGAAATCGACCAGTTCCTTGAAGCTTCCGCCACTCCTTACAGGGATGACGCCAGTAACGCAGATCCATTCACGCCAAGGAACAGACTCCGCTCGGAGATTCTTCCATTGCTTGGAGAGCTGATGACTCGTGATGTGGTCCCTGCGATTATCCGGGCGTCGGAGTCCAGCTTGGAGAGCGAAGAAGCCCTGGACGAGCTGCTTCAAACACTGGAGCTCATTGACCCTCAGGGTCGACTTTTTCTACCAAAAATTCGCAAGCTCGCAGAACCTTTACAAAGACGAGCGCTCTTTCTTTATCTGAAGGATTCCGGTGTCCCCAACCTTTCGCGGGATCTCGTGGACCGCTGCCTGCCTCTCCTCTCACCAGACACCCCGGCAAAGGTCAGTTTGCCAGGGGCCTTGCACTGCTGCCGGCGTGCCAGCCGCATCTTTGTCGAATAAGGGGCAGGGCCAGCCGGCGACCTGACTCTTTTCGGCTCCCCTACTTTGCGGGAGTTCTAAGCTGCTCCTTCACTTTCTCCTCGAGTTCCGCATAGAGCTTTTCATCAGCGCGAAGAGCTTCTTTAGCTGCATCCCGGCCTTGCGCCAGTTGTTCCCCATCGTAGCTGAACCAACTTCCCCGCTTCTGGACAAGATTATATTCCAAGGCCAAATCAAGAAGGGACCCAACCGACGAGATTCCCTCGTTATACATGATATCGAATTCCGCTTCTGTGAATGGTGGCGCGACCTTGTTCTTCACAACTTTGATCCGAGTTCGATTCCCCTGCACCGAGCCGTCAGTCGCCTTGATCTGGCCGATCCGGCGGATGTCCAATCGCACCGAGGAAAAGAATTTGAGAGCTCGCCCACCTGGGGTGGTTTCGGGATTGCCAAACATCACCCCGATTTTCTCTCTAATCTGGTTTGTAAAGATGCACACCGTGCGCGCCTTGGAGATAAGCGCTGTTAATTTTCTCATTGCGGCACTCATTAATCGAGCTTGAGTACCTACGGTCGAATCCCCTATCTCGCCTTCGAGTTCCTGTTTGGTCACCAGAGCCGCAACCGAGTCGAGAACGACGACATCGATGGCATTGGAGCGCACCAGTGCTTCACAGATCTGCAAAGCTTCCTCTCCGGAGGATGGCTGGGAAACAAGGAGGTCGTCCAAGTTGACTCCAAGTTTCCTTGCATATTGGGGGTCCAATGCGTGCTCAACATCGATAAAGGCCGCGAGACCTCCCCTCTGCTGAGCCTGGGCGATCGCCGTCAGAGTGAGCGTTGTTTTTCCTGAGGACTCTGGCCCGTAAACCTCAACGATCCGTCCCCGCGGAAGCCCCCCCACACCCAATGCCCGGTCAATGAGCAGATTCCCGGTAGGAATGACATCCACATCCATGCAATTCTCATCTCCCATCCGCATGATTGCGGTCTCGCCGAATTCTTTCTGGATCGAAGAAATCGCGAGATCCAAATTCTTCTTTCGGGCTTCAGCCAGTTTCTGGGCAGCTTTGTCCTTCACCGGAGTGGCTGCGGCTTTCGGAGAGGACGTTTTTTCTTCAGGCGAAGAGGGAGAGGGAGAGGCTTTTTGGTTGGCCATTGGATTAGATTTAGCAGCAACGATACTCATGACAATTTTGATTTGGTCTCCGGCGATCCTAGAGGACCCACAGGCCTGGCGCAAGACAAAATATGTTCTAGTGAACACTTGTTCAAAAACACTGTATTTGAGAGGCTGAGCCCAAATGCTTATCGCCGGGAGGTCGATCTCGGCGCAGCCCGATCCGGCCACATCGTGTGCATACCTCCATCTTCCGGTCAAAATCGGGTAGCGCTGTCTGGCGGAAGCTTCAAAATATCGGGTATCGACTATCGGCTCATTCAATCAGCTGATTGCGAGTTTCGATGGTTCTCACAAGGGTCACCATAGTATGGTGGAGAAAAGTGACCTCTGGCCCGTGGGGTGATCCCGGGTTCACTTTCAAACTCAAATAGTTATCAGTCATCTCATGCGAAGCCTCTTCAAAGCGGCACTCTTCCCCTTACTGCTCAGCACGTTTTGCTGCAGTCCGGTTGACCCTCAACCGCCAGCGAGCTCTCAAGTGGCTTCCAAGGCCAGTCCTGCTTCGAAGGGGAAGGTTGTTCTTATTCATGGGATCTTTGACACTCGAATAGGTCTTCCTTCTCTCTATCAAGCTATCGTCAACGATGGCTATGAATGCTTGATGCCGTCACTCAAACCGGTAGACGGTCGTGACGGTCTCGAGCCAATGGCCAGACAACTCGAGGAGGAGATTAATCGGAAGTGGGGCACGTCCTCTAAGTTTTCGCTAGTCGCATTCAGTATGGGAGGATTGATCTCGCGCTACTATCTGCAGGAGCTGGGTGGGGCCTTACGCTGCGAAGGGCTCTACACGATCGCCACGCCACATAATGGAAGCTATATGGCTTACCTTTATCCAGGTCGCGGAACGAACCAGATGAGACCAGAGAGCGAATTCCTTTTTAAACTCAAACGTAGTGAGCACCTCTATGACTCCCTCGGGATACCAACCACATCTTACCGAAGCGCAGTCGACATAGTAATGATTCCCCTTGAAAGCCCAGTTTGGCACCGGAGCGACAATGTGCGTCTCTGGTCTCCTATTCACCCCGCTCTTCTATGGGACAAAAATCTCCATCGGGATCTCCTCAGACGGCTCGACCTGAATAGAGAGCGCCAGCTAAATTGATCCCTTTTCCAAGGCGGTGCTACGCTTCTGAATAGGCTCGCTGGACTTCCTCTCCAATAATGCGGAATCCCTCTTCCACGATTTTTTCGGGCATCGTGAACGAGATCCTCAGGCACTCATCCCGGTGAGCCCAATTATTTTCTTCCAGACCGTAGAAGAAGTAATTTCCGGGCACTACGAGAACGTTCCTTGCCTTCAGGCGCTGGTAAAGCTCAGAGGACTTGATCGGCAAGCCTTCAAACCAGAGCCAGAGAAACAGCGCGCCCTCGCGCTTGTGGATTCGCCAAGGGAGTGCGGGGTTGAAATACTTTTCAATCATGGCCCGGGCCTGATCCGACCGATCCCGGTAAAAAGGCTGCACTACCTCATCGCTCAATCGCAGAATTTCCCCACTTTCCATCAAGGGCTGCATGATGGCCTGACCCGCATTGGTATTGGAAAGACCCACGATTGAAGTCATGGAGGTCACCCACCGGATAACTTCTTCTCGAGCGATCACAATACCCGTACGGGTTCCCGGCAATCCGATTTTAGACAAGCTCTGGGTCAGAATAATATCCTCGTTCCAAACCGGAGTAGCTCCGCTGAAAATGATATTCGGGAAAGGAGCTCCATATGCATTATCGATGATCAGCGGGATCTGATGCTCTGCAGACAGCCCTGCAAGCTGCCGGATCTCATCATCGGTTAAGACATTTCCGGTTGGATTTGTTGGCCGGGACACACAAATCGCAGCTACCTCCTCATCAATTTGGAGGGAATCAAAATCCACCCGGTATTTGAACTCGTGCTCCCCGATCAAATCAACCCTCGGCTTCAAGCCCCGGAAAAGATCACCCCCGGCCGATTGATTGGCATAACCGATATATTCCGGAACGAGGGGCAGAAGAACCTTCTTGCGTCGTCCATCCTTAAAGCGACCGGCTAACGAGTTGAAAAGGAAGAAGAAGGCTGTCTGTCCACCCGCCGTGACCGCAACATTTTCCGGCCCCAGGTTCCACCCGAATTCACGACGCAGGAGCCCGGCAACCGCCTTTCGGAATTCGTGATTCCCAGCAGGTCCCTCGTAATCGCCAAGCATCTGCTCCAATCCTCCATCCTCCGCCATGACCTCCTCCATGCGTCGGCGCCAGACCGCATCAATTTCTGGGATGTGGGCAGGCTGACCTCCGCCGAGCATGCACATCCGCTCCCCTCCCGCGGCCAAGGCGAGGCCAAGATCCTCCATCAACTCCCCGATCCCGCTACCAGTACACAAACCCTGGCCAAACTCTGACAATTCCCACGACATGTTATTTCTATGTTTCCTGACTTAGACCACCGCAAGGATCATCACCATCATTATACCCGGTGTCACAAAAAAAGAGAGGCCCGGGTAAGACCCGGACCTCCCTAATGTTGAAGCTACGAAAACTGCGCTGCTGGGCTGTTATTCAGTTTTCGCTGGATTTGAAAATCATGGCAACGGGGGGCGACGGGGGAAATTGTCTTCCCGTACAGTTGCTTTAACGGCGGGCCACCCGCTCCGGAAAGAGTTCAAAGCTCCTCTGGCTAAGTCTCACTGTTTCCCTGTGGTCGGACATTTTTACGATGATGGTGTATACTCCTCTGGCACGGCAGGCCTTTTGGAGACCAGGAATGCTGAGAACTCCAACACCACCTCGCCGCAGGTAAAATTTGGATTCAACCGTTGTGCCGATTACCGGATGGTTCTGGGGCTGGCCTTTGACAACCTCCACCCATATCGCAGCGCTTGCGGGAAGGTTACTCAATTCAATCAGAACGGGGGGAAGAGATTGGAACGCGCCCTTTTCGAGGCCTGAGATCACGGCCTTGGTGGCCACTGAGCGTGGTGCCACTGAAGCGCGCTCGACAGCCCCTCCCCGCGGAAGAGCCGCGGGAAGGGATGCACTGACAAAAAACACCAAGACGGTAGTGAGGATGAATCCTTTCATTGGTGATAAGGTAAGGGTGGATGAACAGGTGGCCCTGTGGGCGGGCGGGTTGACTAAACCTGCCTCATTGACGACAAAGGATTATCAAGGTTTGTGTAAATTTGCCAGTTATTTTTTATAAAAAATCACATTCTTATTTTCCTGATAATTTATAATGCGCTGNTATTTAGCTTATTAAGCACTTTGTAAATTATCCTTATTTTTTGATATTTTCTCACAGAAAAGGAATTTTGTCCCCTTCTACAGGCGGTCATGGACTGGGATTCGAGAGCATTGACCGGGCCTCTCCCCCTACTAAAATGCTTCCCATGACTCTGCACACAGGCGACTCAGCTCCCGACTTTACCCTGACCTCTCTGGGCCAGGAAGGCCCAGAACTTGTAACTCTCTCCAAGATAACTTCCGGCAAGAATACCCTGTTACTGTTTTTCCCAATGGCCTTCACAGGGGGTTGTACTACAGAAATGTGCGAAGTCTCCACCAGCCTTGACCGCTACGCGGAACTCGGCGCCCAGGTTTTCGGTGTGAGCGGCGACAACCCATTCGCTCAGGCTGCTTGGGCGGAAAAGGAAGGAATCACCGTTCCCCTCCTGAGCGACTATGAGCATCAGGTCGCAAAACAATGGGGTGTCGCATATGACAGCTTCCTGCCGGACAAGAACCTGACCATGGGAGGGGTGACAAAACGATCTGCCTTCGTCATCGATGGAGAGGGAGTGATTCAATACGCGGAGGTCAATGACAATCCGGGGCAGAACCCCGACTTTGAAGCCATCCAGTCGATCCTCGCGGGCCTCAGCTAAGACCACCACTTCCGTGGCGGACGCAAGAACAACAAAGTTTTCTGGCCCACCCTACTCCACCGAGATCGGAGGCACCTCTGGCTCGGGAGCAACGAAAGGTCCGGCTCCGGGAAGCTGCGGCACTGACGCCCCTGGAGCTTCCTCGGGGGCCTCAACCGCAGGAGCTTGATTTTCCGTTATAACCACGCCCCTTGAGGCCGAGCTATTGCTCACCATGATAGCTGGAACAAAGCCTATCTCGCCCTCTGCCGTCTCCACCCTCAAATAGGATCCCCGTTCGCCAATGACTTTCAACGGAGTCCCGATTGCTAATCGTCTAGCCGCTTGGGTCTTTGTGTCTGGAAACCCCATGAAGAGCCCCGCATTAGCATCGGTCACCTCCACGTAGCTCCCTGCGGCATATTCCGGCTCATTCAGCGAGTCATCCCCCCTGCGCTGACTCCCTGGCGAATCCAAAGGGTTATTCAACTCGTCATAACCACCTGACGTGCGCCCTCCCCCACAGGAGATAAGCAAAAGAAGGGACCAGCCAATCAAGAGTCGGATTGTAAAGCTCACGGGCAGATTCTGCCTCCACCGGTAAGCTGGTCAATGGGATTTCCTACGATGCTCTGGCTTCTACTACGCCACCAAAACAGGCTCTTTTTCTTGATTCATGCCAATATGGGAAAGTTCCTCGCCCTTTCACTTCCCTTTTGGCGAACAAAATACGACCGTTCACATTCCTTCAATCGTGACTCTCTTCTTTTGTGCGAGCTCTTCGGTCCATTTTACTCACCGGGGGAGCCGGGTTCATCGGATCCGCTCTCGCGCGACACCTCATCCGCACGGAGGGACTTGAACGTCTCGTTGTCGTCGACAACCTCGACTCCGGAGGCCACCGAGGCAATCTGATAGGGCCTGATCAAGATCCCCGGTTTGTTTTTGTGGAGGGGGATATCCACGACCCTGATCTGATTCCCAGCCTTCTGCAGGACCACAAGATCACCGGCTTGTTCAACCTTGCTGCCCACACCGGTTACAAACCTTCGCCGTCTTCCACTGTTGATCTGGCCGTAGCGAACGTTCTCGGGACCGCGCGTGTTCTTGACCAATGCTCCGATGCGGGGGTTTCCCTCCTGCAATGTTCCACGAGTAAAGTTTACGGTACGGTCCCCCCCCCCGGGCGCTCAGTGGAAATCAATCCTCTGAAACCCTTGGCACCTGCTGCTGCGTGCAAGGCCTCTGCCGATCTGCTTTGCCTCGCTGCTGCGCATGATCGACAACAGGACGTTGTCATTACGCGTTGCTCAGATACTTATGGCCCTCGTCAGGATGCACACAAAATGATCCCGAGGTGGACACAGGCCGCCTTTCTAGGACAGCCGCTCGCAATCGAGGGCGACGGAACCCAAATAAGGGACTGGATTCATGTCGATGATCATTGCCGCGGAATGATCGCCGCTTTTCAACGAGGGCACTCAGGCTCCGTCTATCTTCTGGGAGGGCAGTGCGAACGGACAGACGTTGGAATCGCACGAAGCATTCTGGAAATTCTTAAAAAGCCTTCTTCGCTGATCTCACTTGAGGCAGAAACAGAGAAAGACCCTTCTCCGGCTCGACGCTATGCGGTTGACTTCAGCAAAGCTATCGCTGGGCTGGACTGGCGACCCCAGGAGCGCTTTCGGACAAGTTTTCCCCTGGTGGTTAACGAAATTGCCGGCAACCTCCGGGGCGGGATTTCCGATTGAGATGGCCGTAGGCAAATCTCATCCGGCGTAGACTTCGCCAAGCTCTTCCTCCACGAAATCAATATCTCTGGCAGGGACTCCAGCCCCTTCCCGGATACTGCGCAGGGTGCGCTGCGTTCCCCGACGGGTCTGTGGGCCCGCGACCTTGTCACGAACGGTATCCACGATCACCGGGGCAATAGCGGCTGCTCCAAGAACCCCAAGGGCAAAAGCGACCGGACGGCGTGCACTCCGGTGCATCATATCTCCAAGAAAAATCCCAGCCGCTACCCCGAGTGCGATCGGGGCACACTCAACGCTGGCGTCCACCAAGGCTTTAGCAGGATCCTGCTGTTTCTCATTCACTTCTGAATCGTAACCGATCCTCCGCAGGGGAAAACAAGAAATTCCTCATATCGCTGCTTTTAACGGGCACCCATATTCCTCCAATATCGGCCCAGATGTCTCAACCTTACGCGATGATTCTGGCTGGCGGTAGCGGCACCCGGTTCTGGCCACTAAGCCGAAATTCCAGACCCAAGCAGCTCCTCGAGCTTCTGGACTCCGGCACGCTGCTGAGCCAGACGATCCATCGGCTGGAGGGCTTAATTCCGAGGGAAAACATTCTTATTCTGACCAACGCGGCGCAGGAGGACGCAGTGCGTCATCTGGCCTCTTCAGTGCCCCCGGAAAATATCTTCGCGGAACCCGCACGGCGCGATACTGCACCTGCTGTTGCTCTTGGCGTCGGACTGGTCGCTGCCCGTGACCCAGAAGCAACCATGATGATTCTGCCCTCCGACCAGCTGATTATGGATACTGCCGCATTCCAATCGGTCATGAAAGACGCTATCGCGACCGCCTCTCTGGGGGGGGGCCTCGTCACGGTGGGAATCAAGCCTACTTGGCCCTGTCCGTCCTACGGATATATAGAACGTGGGGAGGCCGCGCTCCTGGCGGGAGAGGAACTGACTCATCACCCCCATGAGGTCAGGCGCTTTCGTGAAAAGCCTGATACCGCTCAGGCCGAAGAGTTTATCTCCAGTGGCCATTTTGCGTGGAACGCCGGCATGTTCATCTGGTCAATTCCAACCGTAATGGCAGAACTTCAACGCCATGCTCCTGAACTTGGTGAGTTTGCGAAAGAGCTCCAGAACAGTCCCGATTTAGATGCCACAATTACATCGAGATTTCCTCATCTTGCTCCAATTTCAATTGATTACGCCCTTTTGGAAAAAGCTTCAAGGGTCCTCAACATCGAAGCATCCTTCGACTGGGACGATGTGGGTTCGTGGATCTCCGTGGCAAAACATTTCAACAAGAAGGGTGATGGCAACCAGACCAATACCCAGATCACGCCCATAGACAGCTCGAACAATATCGTCTTCAGCTCACAAGATAAACACATCGCGCTCCTCGGGGTGGACGACCTTATCGTGGTACAAACTGATGATGCTATTCTCGTTGCCACCCGCGAACGCGCGGACGAAATTAAAAGAGTAGTTGGGGAGCTGCCGGAGAACCTGCTCTAGGAGAAACCCCGGATAACTTCTGAAGATGACTCATCATCCGATCCTCGCCATCGACCATGGTCAGTCCCGTATCGGAATAGCGGCCACCGATGAATTTGGGATTGGCTCACACCCCGTTGAGACAATTCATATCAGCAGGACCGATCCCTTAAAAAGAATCCCAGAGATCGCTGCACAACGAAAAGTGTCGCTTATTGTTCTCGGACTTCCCCTGCGACTCGACGGCAGCGAGGGCGAGGCTGCTCAACGAGTAAGAAACTTCGGAAATGCGCTTGCCGGGAGAATTCCCGGCATCCAGTTGGAATACAGCGACGAGAGGCTGACGACGACGAGTGCCTCTGAGAAACTTCGGGAGGCCGGTAAAGACGCCAGAGCCCAGCGTGATATTATCGATCAGGTCGCAGCGCTTGAAATCCTGAACGGCTGGCTCGAGGAAAATGAGTCTGCGTGAACCGGACCGGTTCCCGAAGTTCAAGAATGAGTTTTTGGTGGCGCCCCTATCCTCTCGGCGATAGTGAAATTACATGCGGATCGGCGTTCTCCTGATTGTTTTCCTGCTCAGCTCCATCTTCCCTGCGGCAGCCCGGCCCAATATTCTCTTTCTCCTCGTCGACGACCTTCGACACGACACCTTTGGTTTCGCGGGACACGAGATCTGCCGGACTCCTCACCTCGACCGCCTTGCCGCGGAAAGCCATGTGTTTAAGAACGCCTTTGTTACTACGGCGATCTGCATGGTCAGTCGGGCGAGTATCTTCACTGGCCAGTATGAGGCTCGCCATAAGATTCACGATTTCCGGACTGAGTTCACCGAAAAGGCATGGGGCCAATCCTACCCCCAACTCCTGAAAGTCGCCGGCTATCATACCGGCTTCATTGGAAAATACGGGGTCGGAAACAAAATGACCGAGGCGCGTAAGACCTTTGACTTCTGGCGCGGCTTTGCCGGCCAGGGACGCTTTCTGGATCCAAAGCGCCCCAACAACCAGCACCTCACATCTCTCCAAGGTGACCAGTCGCTCGAATTTCTTCGCACCGCCCCGGCGGACAAGCCCTGGTGCCTGTCAGTAAGTTTCAAGGCCGTCCACTGTCAGGATGGGGCGAAACGACAATTCCCCCCGGACGCACGAGACGAAAATATGTTCTCCGGGACAACAATCCCTGCAGCGCCGCTTTCCGATCCCGCGATCTTTCAAGCGCTCCATGAGCCCCTGAAAACATCTGAATCCCGTAGGCGTTGGGAAATCCGCTTTTCCCCCAAGCTCTACCAGGAGACGGTCAAGGACTACTACCGTCTCCTCTTTGGAGTGGACCGGGAAGTTGGTCGTATGAGGGAGGCCCTCACAAAACACGGGATGGCCAAAAATACTGTGATCATCTTTACCTCCGATCATGGATTCTATCTCGGGGAGAGAGGTCTCGCTGGAAAATGGTTTGCCCACGAGGAATCGATCCGGATTCCCCTCGTTATTCATGACCCCCGAGATCAAGTAGCAAGGAAACAGCCGCTCGATGAACTGGCTCTTAACATCGATATGGCTCCTACCATCCTTTCCTACGCTGGCGTCCCCGCACCGGAGAGCATGCAGGGACGCAGCCTCTCACCTCTCCTCTCAGGTTCCTCTGAGGGGTGGCGGCGAGATTTTTTTTACGAACATCATTTCATTCCGAACCGGATTCCCGAATCCGAAGCAGTCCGCAGCCAGCGTTGGAAATACATTCATTGGCTGGCTCCAAAACCCGGGATCGAAGAGCTCTACGACCTTCAGTCCGATCCCATGGAGCGTGCAAATCTCGCGGAAAGCCCCTCCCATCAGAAGAAGCTCGTGGAGATGAGAAAACGCTGGGAAGAGCTGAGGGAAGAGGCCAAATAAAACATCCGGGAGCCGCGACACGGCTATTAAGGCCTTCCGCATAAGCCGCGCCGATCAGGAGCTCATTCCCGAACGATCTCAGAAATCCGTAATCCCGATTTTCGGGATTCAGAGATGTATGGTAGGAAAAAGGGCCATCAACCCACCTCGCATAGCCCTCCTGCTGGCCTTTCCAGCTCTTTTCTCCGCCACCCTCTCAGGTTTGGGCGGAGAAGAGGCCCATTGGTCCTTCCAGCCACTACTGCCAACAACACTACCGAAGGTGGGTCATCAAGAATGGATTGAGAATGATCTTGATCGCTTCACTCTGGCTCACAGTGAGGGCGAATCCATCGCCTCAATATCCCGCGCCGACCGANATACTCTCATCCGCCGTGCCTACTTTGACCTGATTGGAATTCCTCCCGCGCCAGCCGAGGTCCAAGCCTTCCTGAACGACAAATCACCGAATTCTTGGGAGAGAGTAATTGACTCCTTGCTGGCTTCTCCACACTACGGAGAGCGCTGGGGACGTCACTGGCTCGACTTGGCGCGCTACGGAGACTCGAACGGGGGTGACGAAAATCATGCCTATCCGTTCGCATGGCGCTATCGCAACTGGGTCATCAGTGCGTTCAACCGCGACCTTCCCTACGATCAGTTCGTCCGCGAGCAGTTATCAGGAGACCTCATGGATCCAAAACGATCTGCAAGCATTGCTGCCACGGGTTTCCTCGCGATTGGAACCAAGATTCTCGCCGAAAAGGACCCGATCAAAAAGCGTGCGGACATCGTCGACGAGCAGATCGATACGATGGGACGGGTCTTCCTTGCCCTTTCTCTCGGTTGCGCCCGGTGCCACGACCACAAATTTGACCCCGTGTCGGAACGAGATTACTACGCCCTTGCCGGGATCTTCCACAGCACTGAGATCGAAGACCGGGAATTGCCCTTGCCGGACTCAGTAACGGCTCAAAAAGCGCGCCGCGAACGGACAGAACATCTGCAAGAGGAACTCAAAGTACG
Source organism: Roseibacillus sp. (assembly GCA_002715825.1). Classification (GTDB taxonomy): domain Bacteria; phylum Verrucomicrobiota; class Verrucomicrobiia; order Verrucomicrobiales; family Akkermansiaceae; genus Roseibacillus_B. Next base: position 21,431 of record PBAI01000014.1, read on the forward strand.
AGAGCGGGCCCTCGAGACCCTCCAAAATCACAAGGCCGTAATCGAATGGGAGGCCGAGGATTACGCTCGCGGTAATATNATCGTCGATCGTGACAAGTATGGAGCAGGAATCGGCATAATCTCAGACCCGGGAGAGCAACTCAATTATGTCGAGTACGACGTCGATGTTCCCCGTCAGGGAACCTACAAGCTCTCCCTTCGCTATGCGGCCGCATCCTCTCGACCCGGCCGNGTGCTTATTGACGGCTCTGTAGCAATAAAAGATGCTATTTCCGGGGTGACTGGAGGTTGGATGCCTTCCAACCAGCGATGGCACGCCGAAGGTCTTCTGCCCCTGCCGAGCGGCAGAAGAATCCTCCGACTCGAGTCAGAGCCAATGATGTCGCATCTCGACAAGCTCAAGTTGATCCCCGTTCGGAATCCGGAACAGGCAACCGCTCTTCTCAGAAAAATAGAGGCACTTCGAGCTGAGGTATTAGCCCTGCAAGCAAGAAAGAAGGAAGAGCTTCCCAAGGTCATGGCTGTGAAAGATGGACAACTCGCGGATTCCCGAATCAATGTCAGAGGAAATCCCCACGAGCTTGGNGAGACAGTTCCGCGAGGATTTCTCACCTCTGTTGGAGCACCTCCTCAACCTCGGAAAATCACGGATCAAAGTGGTCGCCTTGAACTTGCAGAGTGGATGACCTCACCCGCTCACCCGCTTACAGCGAGGGTAATGGTCAACCGGGTCTGGCACTGGATATTNGGTGAGGGCCTTGTCTCGACTCCGGANAACTTTGGCACCACTGGAAACACTCCTCAGAACCAGGCTCTTCTCGACTACCTGACACATGATTTTCTCCAGAACGGGTGGTCACTGAAAAAACTTCATCGCCGTATCATGCTATCAAACACCTACCAGATTTCCGTCGGAGAGGGAATTCGGGAGCTGCGACGTATGGAAGCGGAGGTCTTCCGCGACGCAGTCCTTGCGGTCTCGGGATCCCTCGTTCGAGAGGCTCCCACGGGGCCTCCCCCAACGGTCAAGGCTCAGGACCCTTCACCTGCAGACATAGTTCAAAACCGAAAAATCTATGAGGATTATAAACACCGAAGCATCTACCTCCCGGTAGTGCGCAGTCACGTCTACGACTTTCTCAGTCTCCTCGATTTTCCGAATCCGACGGCTCCCACAGGCCGGCGCGGCAGCAGCACGGTAGCGACTCAGGCCCTGCTCATGCTGAACAGCTCATTTCTTATCAACCAATCGGCAATTATTGCCCGGAAGATTCAATCCTATGAGGATCCCTTGCACGAATTGTATCTGCGCCTCTTTTCCCGGCCGGTGACCGACGAGGAGCGCAAGGAAGCCATGCTNTTTCTCAGAGAAGCAGGCGGTGATGAATCNAGGGCCTGGGCCCTGCTCTGTCATACACTTATCATCTCCAACGAATTTCTCTACCTGAGATGAGTAGCGACCTGCCTTCTGCGAATCTACTCTCCCGCCGCAANGCGCTCGGGCAGATGGCCCTCGGTTTCGGCGGGCTGGCCCTGAACGCCCTTCTGGCCGAGCAGTCCTTGGCGAGTCCAATCCGACCACAGGCACTGTTCCCCGCCCGGGCACGCAGGGTCATTTTCCTCTTCATGCATGGAGGGCCCTCGCATGTAGATCTTTTTGATCACAAACCCAAGCTCGAGGAATTCAACGGCAAACCGCTTCCCTTCCCCGAACGCAAGGTCCAGTTCGCAAAGCGTGGCAACCTGCTAAAACCCCCATGGCCACTGCGACAGGTGGGAAAATCCGGGCACTGGATGTCCGAGCTCTGGCAGCACCTTCCCAAGGTGGCCGACGAACTATGCATGATTCATTCACTGTGCGAAACCAATGTTTCCCACGGAGGTGCATGCATGAAAATGCATACCGGTGACGAAGCACTTCTGCGACCAAGCATGGGTGCCTGGGTCAACTATGGGCTGGGCAGCGAAAATAATAATCTCCCCGGCTTCGTCACAATCTGCCCGACCTCCCTGCACGGGGGATCGGACAACTTTGGACCGGCCTTCCTGCCGGCCGAGTTTGGAGGGGTTCCTCTGGGAACTCCCGGCTATCCCAACAGTCCCGCAAGAGACGCACGGTTTCACTACATGACCAATGAGCACATCAGCCACCAGAAGCAGTCTCTGCAGCTCGGGCTTTTACGGCGTATTCATGAACGCCAATCAGCGAACGGTCAGGCAAGCGCCCTGCTTGAGGATCGAATGAAGAGCTTCGAGCTTGCCTTTCGGATGCAGATGGCCGCGCCCGAGGCCACAGATCTCTCCGACGAGAGCGAGGCGACANGGAAACTCTATGGCATGGACGACGCNCGCACCGAAAACTTTGCACGGGAGTGTATCATGGCCCGACGCCTCGCAGAACGGGGCGTTCGATTCATTCAGGTCAGCCATGCTCATTCACTTAAATTCAACAACGAACAATGGGATCAGCACTCCCACCTCGAAAAGGGGCACTCGCTTAATGTCGGACAGATTGACAAGCCCATTACCGGCTTGATTCTCGACCTCAAGGCGAGAGGGCTGCTCGAGGACACTCTGGTCCTCTGGGGAGGAGAGTTCGGTCGCACGCCCACAACCCAGCAGGGCAATGGTCCAGTAGGCAGGGATCATCATCCGGACGGATTTACGATGTGGATGGCGGGAGCCGGTGTGAGGCGCGGATTCCGCTACGGTCGTACGGATGAATTCGGTTACCACGCCATTGAGAACAGGTGCACCATTCACGACCTGCACGCGACTATTCTCCATCTTCTTGGAATCGATCACAAAAGACTCACTTACCGGCATAACGGCAGAGACTTCCGCCTCACGGACGTTTACGGCGAAATCGCCTCTGACATATTAGGATAGCTCCACTGCCCAGGGTTCCGGGGCCACGCCGGTATCGGACCTTGGAATTTAAAAACGGCGGTATGCCAAGGGGTCACCGTGGACAGGGAAGATGGGCTCCGTGCAGCTGTCCCGGAGAACTCATCGCCAGTGCTCAGCGTGGACTGTTCTCCATCGACAAGCAGTGCCTGTTCCTTAGCATCCCGTCGTGAAGATTCCGTCATCCTGTAACCTTCCCCTTCCTCATGCCCTCATATCGGCCTTGGTCGGACTACTGGCAATCGTAGCAGCTTCACCCATCAGCGGTGCTGCGAAGCGCCCGAACATCGTCCTGATGATTGCGGACGACTGCACCTACCTCGATATGGAAGTCTATGGCGGACAGGCCAAGACTCCAAATCTGAATAAGCTTGCGAAGGAAGGACTTACCTTCACCCGCTGCTTTCAGACAGCTCCGATGTGCTCGCCCACCAGGCACAATATCTATACCGGCCTCTACCCCGTTCGTTCGGGCGCGTGGCCGAACCACACCCGGGTTTACCCCGGAACCAAATCAATCGTCCACTATCTCGGGGATTCCGGCTACCGGGTAGCCTTGAGCGGGAAAAGTCATATTTCTCCCAGAGAGGCATTCCCGTTTGAGTATTCCACCGACTTCAGCAAAAACCAACCTGAGACCCGTCCGTTCTTTCCAAACCTGAAGAAATTCATCGCCCAATGCCGCTCTTCGGAAACTCCCTTCTGCCTCGTTGCCTGCTCAAACGAACCTCACTCGCCATACACCATGGGGGACCCCTCTGCCTATCCTCCCGAATCTCTCAAGCTCCCTCCGTCATGGGTGGACACCCCAGCCACGAGAGCTTCCTACTCGAAGTATCTTGCCGAAATCACTTACTATGATTGGCAATGTGGAGCCCTCCTCTCATTGCTTGACGATTTCGGACTCAGAGACAACACGCTCGTCATCGTGGTGTCAGAGCAGGGATCGGCTTTTCCCTTCGCAAAATGGACCTGTTTCGAAATGGGTCTGGCGTCGGGAATGATCGCCCGCTGGCCCGGGAAAGTGAAGGCAGATACTTCCACCAATGCTCTGGTTGAGTATGTTGACCTCGTCCCAACCTTCGTCGAAGCGGCAGGCGCGACTGCCGGGGATCTCGACGGCAAATCCTTCCTTCCTGTGCTCCTTGGCGATGCCCGCGAGCACAAGGAATACACCTTCGGCTTACAGACCACCCGGGGTATTATCAACGGGAGTGACGCCTACGGGATTCGAAGTTGTGGTAATGCCCGCTACCGCTACATCCGGAACCTCCACCCAGATGCGATCTTCACAAACGCCGTCACCCGGAAAGGGGGGGACGGAAAAGCCAATTTCTGGGTCAGCTGGCAGGAGAAAGCCGCGAAGGGAGATCCTCACGCCCAGGCGATGGTCAAAAAATACCAACGGCGGCCGGCTGAGGAGCTTTATGATGTAGAGAAGGACCCTCACTGTCTTGTCAATTTGATTGAAAATGCGTCCCTTGCCGGAGTCCGGGAAGAGCTCTCAGAACAGCTTGATATCTGGATGAGAGCTCAGGGCGACAAGGGTGCCGCCACAGAGGAAATTGCTCACACCCGTAAAGCCAACTTCAACCGCAACAACAAACGCAAGAAGAAATAGACACTCACCACAGCTTACCCGCTCTGCCTCCACCACATCCCTTAAAACTAATTCATGAAGGCCGCCCTTTTCCTGAAGCTCTTTCTACTCTCTTCGCTGACCCTTTTCCATACGAAGAGTTCCGCCACCGACGCTGCCCAAACCGGCTCCAATATTGTTTTCATCCTCGCTGACGATCTCGGTTGGGGTGAACTCGGCTGCTACGGTCAGAAGAAAATCAAAACTCCTAATATCGATCGATTAGCACGCGAGGGTGTTCGATTCCTCCGGCACTACACCGGAGCTCCGGTTTGCGCACCGGCCCGCTGCGTCCTGATGACTGGCCGCCATCTCGGCCACGCTGAGATCCGTAATAACGGAGACTCAGGGAACGGCAGGCCGTTTCCCGGCCAGTGGCCGATCAGCGCAAAGGCCATCACTATTGCTGAGGCCCTGAAGAAGAAAGGCTACGCGACCGGAGGCTTTGGGAAATGGGGCCTCGGGCCAACTGACACCTCCGGCTCTCCGATACGACAAGGGTTTGACCGCTTTTATGGCTACAACTGCCAGCGTAACGCGCACTCGTTTTTCCCACCCTTCCTTGATGACGACGAGGGAATTGATGTTATCAATAGCAACCCGATTCGCGGACATTTGCGCAAGCCTGAAGGCGATATCCTTGCTGACGATTACCGGGCGAAGACCTACGCGCCAGACCGCATTCTCGAAGAGGCTCTCAAATTTATCGACTCTCACAGGAAGGGCCCCTTCTTTCTTTATTGCCCATTTGTTGAGCCGCACGTCGCCATGCACCCCCCGGCAGAGTGGGTCGACCGCTATCCGAAAGAGTGGGACGTGGAGAAAGGTCCCTACCGGGGGCAGAATGGATATCTACCGCATCCCCGTCCACGGGCAGGCTATGCAGCAATGATCTCAGATCTCGATGAGCATGTCGGCGCAATCTTGAAACGGCTCGAGGAGCATGACCTGGTCGAGAATACCATCGTCGTATTCACTTCGGACAATGGAACTACTCACCGCTCCCGGGATCCCAAGTTTGGTGTAGGCGGCGTTGATGCGGACTTTTTTAATTCCACTGCCGGTCTACGCGGTTTCAAGGGTAGCGTCTACGAAGGAGGAATGCGAGTGCCGTGCATCGTTCGCTGGCCGGGAATGACCCGACCGGGAACGACCGATAATACCCCCAGCTATTTCCCCGACTGGTTTCCCTCTCTCTGTGATGTCGCTGGGGCCCCACACCCTGACGGCCTCGACGGAGACAGCCTGTTACCGCTCATTCGCAACACCGCCAAGTTGAAGCCCTTCCTCCGCCGAAAGCCGATGATCTGGGAATTTCATGGATACCGAGGACAGCTTGCTGTCATGGATGGCAAGTGGAAGGCCGTGCGTCAAAAGGTTCGCACGAAAAAGCCCGAGCCATGGGAACTCTATGATCTCGATCAGGACCCCGCGGAGGCTACGAATCTTGCCCAGAGGCACCCGGCGGTCCTGCGACGACTTAGAAACGCCTTCCTTGCAGATCGCACCGTAAGCGCCCGCTACCCTCTGAAACTACCTGAGTAAGGCGCAAAGCCCCCTCAGCCGCGCTCGGAAACCACTTCCCCTCGACAACGAGACATTTCCCCACAGAACGGGGTTCAATCATCCCACTTGTGGGGTATAATGACCCAACCAACGGGCGAAATATTTCCTTCGTTGCACCGTATCCAGACGACACACATGCGATCATCCTACCTCCGGTTTTTCCTGATAGCACTCCTGATAACAGGGGGCGCTTTGGGACAGCCTGATGGCAGGAAGATCTACCTTACGCACTGCGCGTCCTGCCACGGCGACAAAGGGCAGGGAGCCAAAGACGAATACGAAGAACCGCTTTGGGGTCGCAAGTCGGTAGAGTCTCTCGCCCGCTACATCGACCGGGCGATGCCTGAGGAAAAAGAGGAAGCGGTGGTCGATGAGGATGCTCATGCCGTGGCCCGGTATATTCATGAGGAGTTCTACAGTCCGGCCGCACAGCTCCGAAACAGGCCGCCCCGGATCGACCTGCTACGGCTGACTAACGAACAGTTCAGGCAATCGGCAGCAGACCTCATTGAGTCCTTCAAACGCCCTCAGACTTTCGTTCCCGAACGGGGCCTGCGGGGACGCTACTTTAACGTCGAAAAGATGAACAAGGAGAAGGAGCATATTCTGGAACGGATTGATCCTGCCATCGATTTCCACTGGGGCGGGGGGGTTCCAGCCGAAAAGATAAACCAGAATGGTTTTTCCGTCCGCTGGTCTGGCTCCCTTCTCGCTCCGGAAACTGGCCTCTATCAGTTTAGGGTAAGAACTCATAACAGCGCTCTCTTCCTGCTGAACTCCTTTCGTGGAGATGACGATAAAAACTCGTTCATTGATGCCTATGTGAGCACGAGGAACGAGTCCCATGAAAAGACCGGGAGTAAGTTTCTTCTCGGTGGTCGTGGATACCCTGTCTACCTCCGCTACTTCACCTACAAGGAGAAGACCGCCTCCCTGCACCTTGAGTGGAAGCCTCCCGGGGGAATCTGGGAGGCCATCCCCAGTGACTATCTCATGCCGGAGATCCTCGATACCGTCACGGTGGTTGGAACCAAGTTTCCCCCTGACGATCGCAGCCTTGGATATGAGCGAGGATCCGGAGTCTCGAAAGAATGGCAGCAGGCTTCCACCTATGCTGCTGTCGAGCTGGTCAACCACCTTATTAGCCATCTCGGCACGGTGTCGGGACTGAGCAAGGAACAGCGTCAGGACCCGGCGGCCCTCCGCTCCTACGCCCACCAGTTCGCTGCCCGGGCATTCAGGCGACCTCTCGATGTGGAGCAGCAAGAGAAGTTTGTTGATCGACGCTTTAATAATCAGGCCGACCCGATGGTAGCACTCAGGCATTCCATGCTGCTGGTCCTGACCTCACCCCACTTCCTCTATCCGGGACTTGCCGATAACTATGGCCGCCCGGACAGCTATACCGTGGCTTCACGCCTCGCTCTTATCCTCTGGGATGGACTCCCCGACAAGAAGCTCCTTCACGCTGCCGGCGCTGGCACCCTTCAAAGCCCGGAGCAAATTACGAGCCAGATCCAGCGGATGGTTCTCAATGAGAAGACGAGGAGAAAAATGCAGGGGTTCTTCAGACAATGGCTGGCTCTCGACGAGCAGCACGACCTCCAGAAGGACCACGAGCTTTTCCCCGGTTTCGATGAGCAACTCGTAAGGGATCTCCGGCGATCACTGGAGCATTTCGTGGATGAGGTGGTCTGGGGTGAGCGCTCCGACTACCGAGATCTTCTGCTAGGCGAGCATATCTTCCTGAATGAGCGCCTTGCCACTTTTTATGGAGCCGCACCTCTGCAGGGTGACGCACTGCGAAAGGTCACCCTTCCCAACAGGCCGAATTCAGGAGTTCTCACGCATCCATTCCTGCTTGCCGCTCATTCCTATCACGACAACACCTCGCCTATCCACCGGGGTGTCTTCATCAGCCGTAATGTCCTCGGCCGCCTCCTCAAGCCTCCCGTCGAGGCAGTCGCTTTCAAGGATGACGAGTTCGACCCGACCCTGACCATGCGCGAAAAGATTACCCAGCTCACCAAGGCGACCTCATGCATGGAATGCCACCGGATTATTAATCCTGTGGGATTCAGCCTTGAAAACTTCGATGCCGTTGGCCGTCACCGCCTCGAGGATAACAGGAAGCCGGTAGACACGGTTACCCGCTACATTAACGAGTATGAAAGAGAGGTTCCGATCGGCAGTATCCACGACGTCGCTTCCATGGCTGCCGGAAGCCGATTGGCCCACGAGGCCTTCATTACCCATCTTTTCCACCACTTTACCAAGCAGTCCATCAACGCCTACGGAGCTGATACAAAGGCCTCCCTGCATGCAAAATTCGTAAAATCTGGTTACAATATCCGGAGTTTGCTCGTAGAATTAACCAAGGTGGCAGTAAGCCACGAAACGGAAGCCAATCCGCTCGCCGCGAAGTGAGCGGCTCCACCCCTGGACAAATGACGATACCCCGTAGCCGCCGCACCTTTCTCCGTGACCTCGGTCTGTCGGGTGCCTCCCTGCCCTTTGTGGCCGGGCTCCCGAGCCTGCAAGCGGCCCAGGACGGGGCCAGACGACAGCGCCTGATTATCGTGTTTTCTCCCAATGGGACCCTTCCTCCCCATTTCTGGCAGGATTCTCCCGGTGCCTTGAAAGAGCTTAAGTCCATTCTGGAACCGCTTGCTCCCTACAAGGATCGCATGCTCATGCTCAAGGGGCTGAACAACAAAATCCGTGGTGATGGCGACGGCCACCAGCGGGGCATGAGCTGCCTGCTGACCGGTATCGAACTGCTTCCCGGAAATATTCAGGGGGGATCAGACACCCCGGCGGGATGGGCAAGCGGCATCTCGATCGATCAGGAAATCAAAAACTTCCTGCAGAATGATCCATCAACCCGCACCCGTTTCGGATCCCTCGAGTTCGGGGTGGCGGTGCCTGCCCGGGCGGATAACTGGACCCGGATGGTTTACGCGGGATCGAACAAACCAGTGGCTCCCGTCGATGATCCCTACCAGATGCTTAACCGGCTCTACGGGCAGAACAAGGACCGGGCGACCCTTGCAGGACTTCTTGACGATGTAAGGGAGGACTTGAGCAAGGTTTCCTCAAGAATCAGCAGCGAAGACCAGCAGAGGCTCAAGGATCATCTTGAACTCGTACGCGCGATGGAAAGCGAGCTCAAGGCAACCGAAAATGGGAAAAATCTTATCCACCCGGAACCCGAACTGGACCCGAATATTGAGCTGGTCAACGACAACACTCCGGAAATCAGCAGGATGCAAATTGACCTTCTCGTCAATTCGCTGGCAAATGACATGTGCAGAGTAGCCAGCCTTCAATACATGCGATCAGTCGGGCAGGCACGCATGAGATGGCTTGACGTCAACGAGGGGCACCACAGCCTTTCCCACGAGCCCGACAAAAATAAGACCGCGCAGGAAAAGCTTTTGCGAATCAACAAGTGGTTCGCCGGAGAGATTGCCTACCTTGCTTCCAAGCTGGACGGTCTGCCCGAGCCCGGCGCAGATGGCACGATGCTTGATCATACCACCATCATGTGGACAAACGAACTGGGCAAGGGGAACTCGCACAGCCAGAACGATATTCCGTTCGTTCTTCTGGGCGGCGGATCTGACTTCAAGATGGGGATGGCGCACGATTTCGGTGGTCAGCCACATAATCGACTCCTCGTCTCTCTGGCTCACTCCTTCGGCCATGAGATTCAGCACTTCGGCAACAAGTCCCAGTGCAAGGACGGCCCCCTCAAGCTCACTTAGGGACTGTCCTGGTGTTTCAAGGCAGCTGAAATAATTTTCCCGTTGTGCGCCCCTTTTTTTGGGATCCCTGCCCTGCTCCACGCTGCAAGAAAAAATGGCACCACAAATGCCCCTTCGCCCTTACCTAACCCAGCACTCCTCCGGGATAATTCCACGGTGAACTGGTGAGCCTGCGTGATGTCATCAAGCTGATCGTTCTTTCCGCGATCTGGGGCGCGTCGTTTCTCTTTATGCGGATTACAGCACCCGAGCTAGGGCCTTTTTTCACCACCTTCGCCCGCGTGTCCATCGCAGCAGTCGCTCTCGCGCCTTTCATCCTGCGAGCGGAGCAACGGAACGCCCTCAGTTCTCACAAGCGCTCTCTTCTCGTTCTGGGACTTTTCAACTCTGCCATACCCTTTTCCCTTCTTTGCTGGGCGTCGCTCCAGCTCGAGGCGGGTTTCACCTCTCTTTTAAACGCCACCACACCGATCTGCGCCGCTGTCATCGGGCTCTGTTGGCTCCGCATTCCACTCTCGCGACTACAGATCCTCGGCCTTGCGATAGGCCTCTCTGGCATTGCAATTCTGACCGGGAATCAGCTCGACTTTTCCCGGGAAGGAACCGGATGGCCTATTGTCGCGGTCCTATGTGCCACCTGCTGCTATGCCTACGCTGGACACTATGCTAAAATCCGGCTCCCTGACGTCTCTCCCCTCGCCGTTTCGGCAGGAAGCCTCCTGGCTTCAACTCTTGCCCTTCTCCCATTCGCTTTTCTCTTCGGTCCGAAGCAAACACCGGAAGCCGCCACCATCTTCGGTTTGCTAGCCCTTGGCCTCCTCTGCACGGCTTCTGCTTTTATCCTCTTCTTCGATCTTCTTAAAAGAAATGGGGCGACGGCTGCAACCACCGTCACTTTCGTGATCCCAGTCTTTGGTATTCTATGGGGCTCGCTCTTTCTCCACGAAGAAATCACCAGTCGCATGACCTTCGGAATGGCGGTAGCACTGCTCGGAACCGCCTTCGTCACCAAGCTGATCCCACGGCAATAAACTCGCCCATCAATCCGGCACTGTCGGCTCGGTGGCCAGATTCTTTCCATCGAAGCTGGAATCACCTTCCCACCCACCGACAGCGCTTCCTTCACGAGGCCTCGCGGTAGTTCCAGTTCCCGCAAGGCCATAGATCGCTATCCCAGATATATGGGAAGCCTTGCTCTGGAATTTGGAGTGCGCGCTGAGAAGCAGGTCCAAGCTTCCGTCCTTAACCTCTGCCTCGTAGGGCCCGTAGCGGTTCCATTCACCCAAAGACTGCCTTTTGCAAAGTTCCTCGGGAATCTTCTTGTTTTCCACGTTCAGACGCAACGACCGTACCGAGTCGCCTTCATCCTCCATCATCCATACAAAAACCTGATAAAGACCATTCTCTCGAGGCCATCGGAGCGACATTGATGCGTTGTTCACTGACACCTTGCTCATCAGCATTGCCTGAAGCCCTGCACCTGAGACGTATCCCTGCGGTTGCTGCGTTGAAATTGTTTTCTCTACGCCCCCATCCTTGCCCTCTACTCCAACCTTGAAGCCCTCTGACTGTGCCTTGTCGTAGGAAAGCCACTCCCCTCCATCTACAGCCACTTTGTCCCCATTCAGGTTCACTCCGCCCAGAAAGCTCCATGCTCTTGGCAGGACCTGCTCATTCACTTCAGTCCAGCCTCCCGCCACAATCTTTAAATTCGCCCCGTCTCTCGGACGCACAACCTCGGCAGATCCTTCGGATACTTCCACCATCGTTGCCTGCGACTGGCTATGCACTGTCGCCCGCGCGCTTTCGAACGTCACAGTAGCATTTCCTCCCAGTACGACCATTGGCTGCCCAGCTGGTTGTGGCGCGATATCCAAGGTCATTACGCCCCTACCGACTCTGACTCGCTTGCCTTTGTTTTGCTTTTCCAGAGTAATTTCGCTTCCAGATCGGAGGTGCAGATACGTTTTTTCTGCTACGTAGGCGACTCTTAGAAAGCCCTCGTGAACGGTGATAACATCGCCCTCTCTGAGATCATGGCCATCCTCAAGCCGGCTCTGGCTGCCAACCTTCCGAAGTAGAACAGCTTCTCCTCGTATGAAGTCCACCTTAGCAATAACGCCATCTCCCTTTGCCGGGCGAGGCGCCATCCGGTTCATCCCAAGGATCAAGGCCCCTGCAATCCCAGCTAATAAAAGGATCGCGATGCCTACGAAAACTCTCGAAGTAGTCTGCTTGGCAGACTGAAGCCTCTGTGGAGGAACCTGACCCTGCAGGACTGCCGCTTTGGGATCCCCCACAGCGTATTGCTGCCCGTATGATTCCGCGACATTTTGAAAATACTCGTAGGCTGGATCGCCTGGCTCGGGAGGTATAATTTCAGCCTGTAGAGGCCTGACGGGAATCGCAGATGGCTGATGCGACACTGGTGCGGGTGACGCAGGCGCTGGGGGAGGCGACGCGGGTGCAGGGGGAGGCGACGCGGGTGCAGGGGGAGGCGACGCAGGCGCGGGAAGTGGCGACGCGGACGCGGAAGGTGGCGACGCAGGCGCGGGAGGTGGCAACGCAGGCGAGGGAGGTGGCGACGCAGGCGCGGGAGGAGGTGGCGAAATGGCCGGCTCAAGATCGACATCTCCACACAAATCCTCACGATTACGCTTACTTTGAGCCCTTTTGCTTTCTTCTAAATGATTGGCCTCTCTTGCCGCTTCCGTTGACTCGATGGAAGACACACTCACCTGCGATGGCTCGTCCTGGTCACCACCCACGATCTCAGGCATCTTAGCCATTTCGTCTTTCTCTTCGGGCATCCGATCCCCCTCCCCCGTTTCCGCCGTGGGAGACTCATCCTCAGGGTATGGAGCTTCCTCCTCACTACCCTGATTCGGAGGGGCACCCGCATTCCCATGCCCCACCAGCAGATCCCTAGACCTGTTCTGTGGCGTCCGCTCCTCCACAACGTGCTCGCCCACCGGAGGACTGGGCTCATCCGAATAGAAGTCAGGTGGTGGCTCCTCTCCGACTCCAAGAAACTGCAGGGCCTTTGGCATCTCGGCGGATGCGCCCATGATCAATCTGGGGGCCGGCGTGGCTCCTTCTGTTTCTGGATCGACTGCAGTAAGTAACTTGGGGCGCTTCCGGTCAACGGGCTCACCTCCCGGGATTCTCTCCACGCCATCCTTGGTTTTGCGAAACCTTCCTGTTGCGACAAGATCTGCGTCAAACTTTGCCGCAAACTCAGGATCCTCCTCCCGGCGTCTGGCCAATTCGGCCAGCGCGTCTTCATCAAGCGCATCCCTGAGGGTGCGCTCAAATAGTTGAGCCCGGGTCATCTCACCCGTCCAATAGCATCTCAACCCCGCCCTCGCATCCCAAATTGTAATCCCCGCTCGCCAGCTAAAATATTCTGGACAGCTCTGAGGACGAGACCGAGAAGTCGAGACCCTGCCGCCGCGCCAAAAACCCCGGGAAATTTCAATTTATTCATCCAACCCGTTAATCCATGTCAATTACCCTTATAACCGGAGCCAGCCGTGGAGTTGGAGAGGCCCTCGCTTGGAAGTTAGCCGGAGAAGGCCACACCGTGGCAGCTCTGGCCCGAAGCGGAGAGGCCCTTCAAGCCCTCGCTGAAAAAGCTGAGTCGGAGAGTCTCTCGGGGGTAATCATCCCCTGTGCTGTCGATCTTCGGGATCCACATGCCATCTCTCAGTGCGTAGGCGCCCTTGAGAAGCGAGGCCCGATCGAGACGCTGATCAACAACGCTGCCGTGGTTGAGAACATTCCCTTCGCCGAGCAATCGGTCACGCAGATTGAGGCCATCGTCGACAGCAACCTCAAGGGCACGCTTTTCTGCACGCATGCCGTCATCCAGAAAATGATTCCCCGCAGAGCTGGTAAAATAATCAACGTATCTTCCGTGGCAGGGCTTCGCGGAATTTCCGGACAGGTCAGCTACTGTGCCTCAAAGCACGGAATGGTGGGCTTTGCCGACGCTCTTACTCAGGAACTGATTCCCCACAATATTCAGGTCGCTACCATCTGCCCTGGAGCCATCGACACCCCACTCTGGGATCCCGAGAAAAACCCCTATCCCGGCGATATCAGAAAAACGCTTCAACCAAGCGAGCTCGTTGAACTCATATCATATATTCTCGCCCAGCCCGATCACAGCATCTTCAAGCGAATTGTTGTTTTTCCGAGCAACGAGTGGCATTAGATCCAGCGGNCAGCCTGCATCACTTCATCAGGCGATTCGGATGCATCTTGTCCAGAAACACCAAGCTCCAACGGCCGGGTTTGCCTCCTTGCCAAAGATACCCATCATGAAATACAACAATCAGCAACTTCGCTGCTCTCTACGATGAAGATCGCTCCCACTACTCGTTCCCTTCCTTCCCTGCTCCTGAAATACAGGGCTCTCGTCTCTGCTTCTGTCTGTCCCCTGCTCCTCTTCTGCAGTCAGGCTTCCGCTCAAAGCATCCTAGCGGACTCAGCCGCAGAATTCTCGGGAATTCAAGGTCAGGAAGATTGGTATTACGGTTACCGTAACCTTACCCTTGACGGTGGCGGTAATGATTACGACCCGGAAGCCGACTTCATTGCCTTCCCTGTCGATGGTTCTGTCTTCGGTTCTGACACCAACGCCTGGAACGGCAACATCTTCGATTTCTTTGATGCCGGAGGAAATACCACTAATCCCCCTTGGACAACTCTTGGCGCCGAAACCTCTCATCCCAACGGCACCAATCAGTCCGAAACCCACTGGACGATACGCCGATGGACGGCCTCGGAGAATGATCTAACCGACTCAAGTTTCCTACAGGTCGAGTGGTTCATTTCCAAGACCGCAGGCAACCCAAACGGACAGGGAGTCACTGCCCAGGTCCACCTTAACGGAACCATGGTAGGCAAAACCACTATCGCCGGAGATGATACTACGGGCATCACGAAGACAGTATTTGTGACAGCTGGGGTGGGCGACCACATTGACTTGGTCCACACTTCAGAAGGACCAGGAGGAAACACCGCAGACGGAAGTGACAGCTCTCTCGTCTCGATGATCATATCCACTATTGTGGATAGTGACGGCGATCAATTGCCCGATGCTTGGGAAGAATCGTGGGTCCCCGGAGACCTGACCGTGCTGTCGAGTGGCGCTGATTTCGATTCAGATGGCCTCTCTGACGAGGAAGAATTTGCTAATGGAACCGATCCTGGGAATGCAGATACCGACGGTGACGGATACCCAGACGCCGAGGAAATCGATAGCGGCAGTAGCCCGGGAAATGCCCTATCGCTGCCAGTGGGAGCCGGGCTCGCTGATTCCCGTGAGCAATTCAGCAACGTCCAGGGAGCGGACGGATGGATTTCCGGTTATCGTAACTACACGATCGACGGCGGTGGCGATAATTATGACCCCGATAGCGGGTTCATTCAGTTCCCTGCCGAGTCATGGAGAGAAGCTCAGAGCCAGTGGCGCCTTGCCCCGTCAGGAGCTCCTTGGACTACTCTCGGAGCAGAAAACACTCATCCCAACGGTACAAACAGCGCTCCCAATGAGGAGCACTGGACCATCAGGCGCTGGGTTGCCTCGGTGGATAGCCCCACGGATGTGAGAGTCTATTGGAGACACAGGGCACAGAATACTGCGGGAGACGGCACCACAGGAGCGATCCATCTCAATGGAGAGCGTGTCGACTCCATTGCTGTTTCCGATGGCGCGGGCGATATCCGATCCTATTACCTCACGATCGACAATGGAGATATCATCGATCAGATAGTGACACCGGTGGGAGTCAGTGGGAGCCGCATTGACGGGAGCGATGGCTCCGCCAACTGGATGCGGATTGACACGAAGATCCCGGCTGCTCCGGTCCAGCCCAATGGAAAATATTTCATCCCCATGGATGCCCTCGACTCAGATGGTGACTCCATCCCCGATTTCATTGAAACAGATCTTCTCGGCGAAGACCTCACTTTGTTGGCGGCAGGGTCAGACTGGGATGCCGATGGCGCCACGGATGAAGTCGAGGTCGCCAGCGGATCAAATCCAACAATCGGTGACACTGACGGAGATGGAGTCGACGATGGAGCAGAAATTGAGACCTTTGGAACTGACCCCTGTAACCCTGATAGTGACGGCGATGGCCTCAATGACGGGGATGAGGTATTTGGTGTTCCCGCGACCGATCCCAGTAATGCGGACTCCGATGGAGATGGCTTCAGTGACGGCGAAGAGCTACAGGCGGGAAGCGATCCCAACAGCCAGGGAGACACCCCACTTTCGGGAACTCTCGCAGACTCCGTTTTAGGCTTTTCCCAGACCCAGGGAGAAGATGGATGGGAATCCGGATACCGGAACGTTTCCCTCGATGGTGGCGGAATCGATTATGACCATATTTCGGACTTTATCCCCTTCCCCGCTGAAAGCTGGAGAGGCGCAGGATGGCGTCTGGCTCCCGGCGGAGCCCCTTGGACTCTGTTGGAAGCCGAAAACAGCCACCCGAATGGCAGNAATAGCGCACCCAACGAGGAACATTGGACCGTTCGGAGATGGACGGCAACAGGCTTGGACGGTGAGTCTGCGGTGAGAATCAGTTGGTCAACACGTAAGGTGAACCCCAACGGCGACGGCGTCACCGGAGCGTTACACCTGAACGGAGAGCGGCTCGACAGTGCTGTCGTCAGCGACACCACGGGCGTAGACCGAATTTACTACGCCAATATTGCTAACGGTGACGTGCTCGATCTCATTCTCAGCCCCCAGGGGCAGACCAGCGCCGTTGATGGTAGCGATGGCTCCGCCAACTCGATGAGGATCGATAACCGGATTCCTGCTGTTGCCCTCCAGCCCGATGGGAGCCTTTTCATTCCTTCCAACGCTCCAGATACGGATGAAGATGGAATTTTTGACCTGTGGGAAGAGCTCTTCTTTCCTGGCGATCTGGAACAATTGTCTACAGGTGGGGACTATGACTCCGATGGACTTACTGACGACGCAGAGTTTCTGGCGGGAACGGACCCCACTCTTTCTGACACAGACGGCGATGGTCTGGTCGATGGCGCAGAGGCAGACGCCGGGACTGATCCACGCAATCCTGATACCGACAATGATTCTTTCGGAGATTTCCATGAAGTCGCCACTGGATTCGATCCACTCGATGGATTTTCTAACGTTGCGGAGAACTTCACTGCGATCGCTGATTCGCAATTTGACTTCCCGTTCAGCGACGACCCGCAGGGAGAATACGGATGGACTCACGGTTATTACGATATCACTGCGGACGGTGAGCCTCCCGCCAACTCAAACTTTATCCTCTTCCCTTCCGACGGAACGCCCTTCCCGAGTGAGCAAAACTTCTGGGATGGATTTGCCTTTGATTGGAGTGACGCGTCAGGGAATGCAGTCAATCCACCCTGGACCGCATTAGGGGCCCTCGACGGACACCCAAGCGGGGACAACAATGGTGTAGTTCATTGGGCTACACGCCGGTGGGAAGTCGATCAGGATGCCGAACTCGCTCTTCATTACTCCGTCCAGAAAGTGAGTGCCGGGGGCAATGGAGTAACCGCAATTCTCCTGCACAACGGACAGCAACTGCACAGCACAACGATAGCAGGAGACGACACTCTGGGGCAGACCGCATGGTCATTTGTCGATGCGAGAGCCGGAGACTACATTGAGCTAGCCTTAAGTCCCCGCGGTATTGACGGAAGTGACAACGACGGATCCGACGGTTCGAACTTCTACCTGATTATCGATCCTACTATTCCAGAGAACCCGCTGCAGCCTGATGGAAGTCCCTTCTCTCCCGGTGAGGAGGCGAGTTTGCGTCTAATCGATTTTTCTTACCAGGAGGGTAATGTGACCCTTCGATGGACATCCAATCAGGGACAGGATTACCAGGTCCAGCAGTCCAGCGACCTTCAGAACTGGAGTAACATCGGAACGACAGTTCCCGGTGCCGCTGGGGGAGAGACGGAAATTATTATTCCTGATGCCCCTGCATCCGCGCGCTATTACCGTCTGGTGCAGCTTGAGCCCTGATCTACCCGCTGACTGGAAAGATTGATTCTACCTTATCTGAGGGAGGCCGGCCTAGAGCCGGCCTCTTTCTGTCATTGCCTTTAAATAAACCCTGAGTGACGATCACACAGGGATAACCCCTGCTCATTTAATGAAACCCCTTAACCGCTTCGTGGCGCCCGCGGCTGTCGTGGCCATCATGGCTGCTGCCGCGCTTCCCTCATTCTCCCAGTCTCTGGTTATCGCCGAATTCATGGCATCTAACCAGAGCAGCATCCGTGACGAAGATGGAGACCATGAAGATTGGATCGAATTACTCAATCAGAGCACGGATACAATCAATCTTGAGGGGTGGTTCCTTACAGACAATGCGACAAATCTTAAAAAATGGGCCTTTCCTGACCTGACCCTCGGGCCCGCTGAGCGACTCCTCGTCTTTGCCTCGGCAAAGGACCGTCAGGATCCCGATAATACCCTCCACACGAACTTCAAGCTCGCCAGCGAAGGGGAATATCTCGGGATCATTCGTCCCGACGGATTGACGGTGGAGCATCATTTTTCTCCATCCTATCCTCTTCAGGCCCAGGATATCTCTTATGGACTCCAGCGGGTAACCTCGGCAACAACCCTCATTAGTCCTGATACAGCGATCAGATACCAGATCCCCTCCAGCGGAACCGGGGATGTTCTAGAGGGCAACAACGCAGATTCGTGGATCGCAACCGGCTTTCCCGATAACCAGTGGAACACCGGTAGTGCTGCAATCGGATATGCCACGGGCAGCCCCGATGCCTACGATCTCCTTATCGCGACTGACATCGAGGAGCAAATGTTCAGCGAAGCTACCTCTGTTTACCTTCGGATCCCCTTCACTGCCCCGGATCCATCTTCCCTCTCAGCCGTGAATCTGAAAATGAAGTGGGATGATGGATTTGTTGCTTACCTCAATGGCAACCCCCTCCCGGTCGCCGAGGAAAATGCACCGCCAACTGACGAACTAGACTACCAGTCAAGGGCGACGGCCAGCCATAGTGATAGCCAGGCCGTAGTTTATGATAATTATGACATTTCCCCATCTCTCCTGTTATTGGGGGAAAATGTCCTCTGTATACACGGGCTGAATGTTTCCACGGGAAGCTCAGACTTCCTGATCGTCCCGGAACTTGAGGCCATCAGCGCAAGCGGGACAAGCACCCCTGCCTACTTCGCCGCCCCAAGCCCCAACGCGCCGAACAGCAGCGGAAATTCCTCGGTGGGCCCATTGATCAGAAATGTCACCAGAAATATTCCTCCGATTACCCTCGCCACCGATACTCCCCCGGTAGTGGCTGACTCCGCTGAAGAATTCTCGGGCACTCAGGGCGCCTCAGGATGGTTTTACGGCTATCAGGAGGGCGCAGGACCTTACGACCCTGATGCGAGTTTCATTCCCTTCGCAGGAGGTGAACAAGCGGGACCTTGGAACGGCACGACACAGGAGTGGTCCGGAAGTGGCTGGGATGCCAACACCTCGGCTTCGTCACCATGGACTTCTCTGGAGGCCACTAGCATGCACCCTAATGACTCTAATCCAGGCCCCGAGCAGTATCCAATTCGAAGGTGGGTCTCTGACGCCTCTGGTCTGCACACCATCGAGGGAACCTTTCACAACCTCAGTGCCTCCGGGGATGGCACAACTGGAAGAGTTTTTCATGAAGGGAACGAAATCTTCTCCCAGCTTACCGATGGAGGCCCGGTCGATTTCTCAATCATGAGAAATCTGAGTCAGGGCGACCGATTGGATTTCATCGTCGACAGTGGTCCCTTTGACCAGGACGGGTCAGACGGCACTGAGCAAACTGTCACAATCTACGAAGGGTCTTTCGGAACGACGAGTGTAGTCATTGAGGCCGAGGTTCTTCCAACCATGCATCCTGTGGAAACCGTCAGCCTGATCTGGCGGGTCATGTATGATCAGGAAACAACTACCCCCATGCTGGATGACGGGAGAGGAGGCGATGCCTTCGCTGGTGATGGGATCTACACCGCGACGATTTCAACTTCCGATCTTAGTCGTGGAGAAATGCTGCGCTGGAAAGTTGTCGCCACGGATTCGGCAGGCGTTAGCGCCAGGCAACCCCAGTTTCCCGATCCGCGAGACTCGCCGGAATACTTCGGAACGATCGCTGCGGATTCCTCTGTGGCGAATTCCAATCTCCCCATTTTCCACTGGTTTACCTCCAATCCCGGAGCAGCCAACACAACGAGTGGCTCTCGTGGATCAGTTTACTATCTGGAAGAATTTTACGATAACATACAGGCAGACCGGCACGGACAGTCAACAGGAGGATTCCCGAAGAAGAGCTACGATTTCGATTTCAACAAGAGTAACCGCTTCCTCTTCCAGGAAGGAGAAGGACGGGTGAAGGACATCAACATGCTCACGAACTGGGCGGATAAGTCAAAAACACGGAATACCCTCGGCTACGAGATGGTCCGGCGTTCAGGAGAGCCCGCGCACTTCGCTTTTCCGGTCCGCATCCAGCAAAACGGATCCTTCTTCAGTGTCGCGGATATGGTCGAAGATGGCGACGATCGCTATTTAGACCGCGTGGGACTCGACCCCGAAGGTGCCCTCTACAAGATGTACAACCGGCTCGATTCCTCCACCAGTGGCATTAACAAGAAAACCCGGAAGAATGAAAATAATCGTGACCTTCAGGACCTCATAACCGGACTCGGCCTGTCGGGAGAAGCGAGGCTGCAATACGGCTACGACAATATCGATATTCCAGGAACCATCAACTACCTCGCGGCCTTGGACCTCACCAACAACAGGGATCATGGCCACAAGAATTACTACCTCTACCGGGATACCCTTGGGACCGGGGAATGGCGGCCACTGGTGTGGGATATCGATCTCTGCCTTGGGCGCAACTGGGTTAGCGGGCCAGCATACTTTGATGATAACTTTACAAACAACAATCTGCGGGCTGGGGCGTCGAACCGTCTCAAGAATTTCATCTATAACGATGCGACCCTCAATCAGATGTATTTGCGCCGGGTGCGAAGCCTGATGGACCAGCTGATCGGACCTCCTTCTTCCCCGGTCAGTTACCTTCCCGACAGAGTCGATGAGCTGACGCTCCTCATTGACCCCAATGATAACAACGCCCAGAGAGGGAACGATGATGCCGATCTCGATTACAGGAAATGGGGCTCGTGGGGAAACCGCAATACCCTCCGGGAAGCGGCAGATCGAATCAAGTTCGAGCATATCCCCGGGCGGCGTAATCAGCTCTATGGCCTCAGTGAGATCCCTACCGGACAGCCGGAGACCCCGGTCATCAGGTTCGGAACCGTCGACTATAATCCAACCGTGAGAGGAGCCTCTCCCGACCAGAGTGGAGAATACTTTCTCCTCGTAAACCCCAACCGGACCGCAATCGACTGCTCGCATTGGGAGATTTCAGGAGGCATCTCCTTTTCCTTTCCTGCGGGCACAGTCCTGCCTGCAAGGGGACGCCTTTATGTCGCCCGTGACGCCCAGGGATTTAGAGAGCGAAGCATCAGTCCCAAGGCTGGTGAAAGACGCTATCTCGTAAGCGGCTATGACGGGCAGCTCTCCGCCCGTGGAGAAACCCTGACGCTCACAAATGAAGCGGGGGTGGTGATTGATAGTCTTACCTACCCGGGCAGCCCAACCCCCGGACAGGACTTCCTGAGAATCACGGAAATTCTTTTCGCACCGTCACCACCGACAGAAAATGAACTTGCGATCGATCCGACCCTTACGGCGGAAGACTTCGAATTCGTTGAGCTGACAAATACAGGATCGACTCCTCTGGATATCAGTGGCGCTAGTTTCGTCGAGGGAATCTCACTTTCCTTCCCCCCCCAGACCATCCTTGCAGCAGGACAGCAGATCCTCGTAGTAGCAAACCTCGCGGCATTCAATTTGCGATATGAAGGCGGGATAAATGTCGCCGGAGAATATACAGGCAAGCTCAGCAACGATGGAGAACAGCTCCAGATTCTGGATGCGGTGGGCGAGAACATCCTGGAATTCAGCTTCAACGACGCGTGGTATGACGCCACCGACGACGAAGGTCATTCGCTGATCGCCCGCAATCCGGCTATCACACCAGTCACTGACTTTGATCGTCCGGCAAATTGGGGTGTCAGCGTTGAGCCGGGAGGAAATCCCGGTGCCTCGTCATCAAACTTTGCCGTGACGTTTTCTTCCTGGAAGTATCAGAATTTTGCCGAGGAATCTGTTTCTGACCCCCAGATCACCGGCGGAGCGGTGGACCTTGATTCTGATACCTTGAACACCGTAATGGAGTATGGATTCGGTCGAAACCCAACTACCAGTGATGCCAGCAATAATTACCACGCTTCATTGGTAGAGCACGATGGCGCTGACTATCTGGCCCTTTCCTTTCGAAGGCAGAAGGAAGCTCTCGATCTCTCCTACGAAGTTCAATTCTCAAACGATCTGATAAGCTGGATCTCCTCGGAGGAATCTGTTGGTGAACCTCAAGATAATGGGGATGGAACGGAAACCGTCACCATCAGGGACCAGACCGCTGCTTCCGGGAACCCGACCCGCTACACCCGCGTAAGGATCACGATCGAACAGTAGCGGACCCGCTTCCGTCCCATACTCCTCCATGTTTTGGTGAGATCGCCTGAACCCCATTGGATTAGCCTCGGCAGACGGTTGACGGAAGGTTCTCCTTACTGGAAGATTCTTTCTACCAATGCTTTCTCCCTCCCGCTTGGCCGGTCTGTTCTTCCTGACAATGCTGATATCGGCCTGTCAACAGAAGGAAGAAGAGCCGACACGTCCCGAACCGGCTTGGAACGGATTCGCTCCCGGGTCGGAATCCATTAATACAGATCCTGACCCCACGCTCGCAGAATGGGAAACCGAGGTTTTTTCCTCCGCGACCCGGTTCACACTCAAGGAAATCAAGGACTTCCTGCGTGCCATCAGCACAGATCCTCCGGCGGGGACATGCCGATCTCTGAGCGGGTTTCCCATGATCTCTCTGCCTGNGAGTGGAGCCTTCCAGGTCCAGCGGGCTAGCAGCACCGAGGGCGAACCCATGGACCTTTCCGCAGCTTTACGGGATCTCCGCGGTAAGTTCANCAACGACAAGGCTACCATGGCCGAAATCAAAGTCGTGAAGGTTGAGCTCTCCGGAGAACGTGCAACCACTGCACTCAATGTTCAGATTGCCGATTCAGATCTACAGATCAATGCCAGATGGACCGCTCAATGGACCAAGGATGATCCTCCTACCCTTCTGGATCTGAAGGTAACCAGCTATGAAGAATGCCTTCGAGGCAGTGGAGGGTCTTTCACCGACTCCACAGGAGCAGTCCTTGCTTCTTTTGACGAGAAGGCTCAGATCGTCTATGGGATGGATCACTGGGTCGGACGGATTGAAACTCTTCTAGGCATCGAAATCGGAGGATGGCACGGACTCGCTGCCGCTGACATCAATAATGACGGACTTGATGATATCTACCTTTGCGATGGTGGTGGTCTCCCAAACAGAATGCTGGTTCAGCAGCTGGATGGGACAGTTCTTGATCGATCCCGTGAATCAGGCCTCGGACTTCTCGACCACAGCTTTGGATCACTGTTCGCCGACTTCGATAACGATGGGGATCAGGATGCCGCCATCGCAACGGCTTCAGGAATTCTGGTTCTTGAAAATGATGGAACAGGAACTTTCTCTCCGATAACCGCGAAAAGCTTTCCGTCCGCAGTCCCATATTCACTGGCGGCAGCCGATTATGACGAAGATGGAGATCTCGATCTCTTTGCGAGCTGCTACGTGCAACGAGCTGGAGCGAATCGCCACTCCTTTGTGGCCAGGCCCATGCCCTACCATGACGCTACCAATGGAGGCCGCAATGAACTGCTGAGGAACGAGGGAGGCCTGCGCTTCCGAACTGTGACCAAGGAAGCAGGCCTGCATCCCGGCAACAGCAAGTTCTCATATTCTGCGAGCTGGGAAGACTACGATCAGGACGGTGACATGGACCTCTACGTGGCCAATGATTTTGGTGGGAACAACCTCTATCGAAATGCCCTCCGGGAATCTGGGAAGCCCACCTTCACTGATGTTGCCGCTGAAGCCGGGGTTCGTGATGTAGCAGCTGGCATGTCCGCCTGCTGGGGCGACTTTGACAATAATGGACTCGCCGACCTCTATGTCGGTAACATGTTCTCTTCGGCTGGTAATCGCATTGCTTTCCAGGCCAAATTCAAGAGTGAAGGGAAGGCCGAAACCCGGGCGCTCTATCAGCGTCATGCCCGAGGAAATTCCCTTTTTCAAAATCTGGGACAGGGCCGCTTCAAGGATGTCAGCGTTTCCTCAAAGACTACCATGGGGCGATGGGCATGGAGTTCTCTCTTCGCTGATCTGGATAACGATGGCTGGGAAGACCTCCTTGTAAGCAACGGATTCATCACCCAGAAGGATCCTGATGACTTGTGAAGTTTCTACTGGCGGCAGGTCGTGTCGCAGGCTCCAGAGACAAGCACTCCTGACGAGGCAACCACGGGCTACCTGCGGGCTTTCAGCGATCTCGCCCAGCGCATTCGTGATGGCGCCTCCTTCAGCGGAAGGGAGCGTCATTGTGCCTTCCTCAATACCGGGCAGGGTGACTTCGCGGACATCTCAACCCTCAGTGGGTTTGGGATGCCCTCGGATGGAAGAGGACTTGCAATCTCAGATTGGGACCACGATGGAGATCTCGATCTCTGGTTCTCCAATCGCTCCGCTCCCCGCCTGCAGTTCCTTCAAAACAAGATTCCCCCGAAGAGCTCCCGTTGGGTTTCCGTAAGACTTGAAGGCAGCCCTGCAAGCAAGTGTTCCCGGGATGCCATTGGGTCCAGGGTCGAACTCATATTCTCTGAGGCCACCCAGCGCCGGGTAAAGACCCTCCACGCCGGCAATGGTCTGATGAGCCAATCGAGCAAATGGCTTCACTTTGGCCTGGGACCAGCCGACAAGCGTCTCGTGGCGGCCAAAGTCCGCTGGGCGGGGGGCGCGGAAGAGGAGTTCAAAGGTCTCCAGGAAGGAAAGCGTTGGATTCTCCGTCAGGAGCGCGGGGAAGCGGTAGAGGCGGATACGCGAAAGGCCATCAACCTTCCGGCTGGCGAAATCCAGCTTCCGGAGGCAACAGAGATCGCTCGTATCCGTCTGTCGCAACCTCTCAAGATTCCAGAACTCAGCTACCGGGATTTCTCGGGTAAGGCACAAAGCGTTACCAGACTGGCATCGAGCACGGCGGTTCTCGTCAACCTGTGGGCAAGCTGGTGCACCCCTTGCGCTGCCGAACTGGAGGCCTTTGAGTCCTCCCGTAGCTTGCTTGAATCCAAAGGTGTCACGGTTGTCGCCCTGAATGTTGACCACCTCAATCCAGATGAGAAAATCACTCCGGGGGATGCCGCTCGGGCCATGGCGAAATTTGGTTTTCGAGGAGCTGGAGGTATGGCAGATGAGCAACTCCTCTCTCTGCTCCAGCAATCGATCCTCGCAAGTGTTTACCGCCATCATGAGATGCCGGTCCCAGTCAGTTTCCTGATCGACCGGGGTGGGTGGCTCAGTGCTATCTATAAAGGCCCCGTAGAAGTATCGCGTCTCCTTTCAGATCTCGAGAAGCTTGGCAGGGGCCCTCAGTCCGCACTGGAGGCGGCAGTTCCCTTCAAGGGAGTATGGGCCAAAAAATATTTCCCTGCTGATCCCGTGGCCCTTTCGAGAGCCTCTATGGAAGGCGGCTATCTAGAAGAGGCCCGTGCCTCTCTGGTCAGCTTTCTGGAGAAGCACGAAGCTCCTCCGGGAAACCCCGGTATTCCGGCAGAACAAAAACGGAACCTGCAGCTCGGAGCCGTGCATTTCCAGTTTGGTGAAATCTTTCTCCGCGAAGC
Source organism: Roseibacillus sp. (assembly GCA_002715825.1). Classification (GTDB taxonomy): domain Bacteria; phylum Verrucomicrobiota; class Verrucomicrobiia; order Verrucomicrobiales; family Akkermansiaceae; genus Roseibacillus_B. Next base: position 47,266 of record PBAI01000014.1, read on the forward strand.
TGGAGAAGCGGAGGCGCTGTCCTCTTTTCTCACGAGCCTGAAATACACGCCAAAGCAAGTTCCAGCTCTGAACAGAATTGCGTGGCTCCTTGCCACTGCAGAAGACTCCTCCGTAAGAAATGGGGCTGAATCCCTTCGTTACGCACAGTTCATGATGCAGGCTCCAGGTGCGACCGACGACCCAACTCTCCTCTCTACCCTCGCAGCCGCTCACGCAGCTGCAAACCAGTTCCCGGCAGCGGTTCAAACCACCATCAAAGTCATTTCTCTTCTGGAGGCCGGTCAACGCCCAGATGAACAGAAGGAGCAACAAAGACGCCTGAATCTCTACCGTCAGGGCAAAACGCTTTCTTATCCACCGGGTGGAACTAATCCATGAGAGTGAGGTCGAGGACCGTATTTCTCCTTTGACCGGAAGTCACCGGGAGAGGAAGATCNCACCATGGTCTTCCGTCAGGCATGTNTCACCNTTCTCCATATCGCGGCTCTCTGCACCGCATCCAACGCCACTGAGAACTGGAACCAGTTCCGAGGTCCCGGTGAGGATGGACATACCGAAAACGCTGGCTTGCCAACAGCATGGGACGAAGAACTGAACGTTGCCTGGAAAACCCCTCTGGAGGGCAAGGCGTGGTCCTCTCCGGTGGTATGGGGGAACCGGGTCTGGGTGACAAATGCAAATCCCGANGGCACCAAACTCTCGGTTCTATGTATCGACAAATCCAATGGCAAAGTTCTCTATGATAAGCTGCTTTGGACGGTGGAAAAACCCCAGTTCTGTCATGCATTCAACTCTTACGCCTCACCTACTCCAGTGCTCGAAGACGGATTCGTCTATCTGACCTTCGGCTCNCCCTATACTGCCTGCCTGAAAGCTTCTGACGGCAAGGTCATCTGGAAGCGTACTGACTTTACCTGCGATCATTTCCGGGGCGCCGGGTCCTCTCCAATTCTCCATGGCGATGCTCTCATCCTCAACTTCGACGGCGCTGACCACCAATTTGTTGTGGCCCTCGATAAACTAACCGGGAAGACCCTTTGGAGAACACCTCGGAGCGTCGACTACCGCGATCTTGACGCCAGTGGAAAACCAAAGAGAGACGGCGATATGCGCAAAGCCTACGGCACTCCGATAATTGTACGGACCGCCGCAGGAGAGGATGTTCTCGTCAGCGCAGGAGCAATGGCTCTGTATGGATACAACCCAACCACCGGAAAAGANCTCTGGCGGGTAGAGACCATTGGAACNCATTCCACCGCCTGCAGACCGGTCACAGGTCTCGGGCTGGTCTACACGACGATGGGCTTCAGCAAGGGCATTCTCCTCGCTGTTCGTCCGGATGGAGAAGGCCACGTTACCGAGAGTCACGTAGCTTGGCGCTACACGAAAGCGGCACCGAAAAAGCCATCAATTCTTATCAGAGACGACCTTCTTTTCATGGTCGATGATGGGGGAGTAGCCGCTTGCCTCGATGCCCGGACCGGAACCGAAATCTGGAAAAAGCGAATTGGGGGAAACTTCTCAGCCTCTCCAATCATGGCCGGCGGATTGATCTACNTCTTCGACGAGAACGGGACGGGCACTGTTCTTGCCGCTGAACGTAGTTTTAAAGTCATCGCGACAAACAAATTNGAAGCCGGATGCATGGGGTCTCCCGCGGTTGCCGGAAACATGCTTATAGTGAGGACCAAAAAAGCCCTTTATGGCCTGCGCGACCAGTAAGCAGAGCCCATATTATTTTGCGAATGCGTAAAGATGGTTCTGAGTCTGGACGTAGAGCGTCCCGTTGGCGGCAACCAAACTCGAATAAATGGGCCCCGAAAACTCTGCAATTCCCACCTCTTCCAGATTNCGGCCCTCTTTCAGGATAACCACCTCGCCATCTTCTGTCCCAATGTAGATCCGGCCATCTGCTACCAGAGTAGAACCCCAAATTCGGCTCAGGGTATCGTGAACCCAAAGCGCCTTCCCCGTGAGAGCGTCGACACAATGAATCTGACCGGTGAAATCAGCGATGTAAACGAGACCGTCCTTCACGGACGGAGTTGAAAGAGATCGGTTAATCTTCTTGTAGGTCCAATCTGGCTTTCCGGTTTCCGCATCCACACAACTGAGCATCCCCACGCCATCTCCATTTTCCGGGTCCTGCCCTATTGTCACGAATACCTTCCCCNCATGATAAACCGGAGTGCCCACGATTTCACTCGGTCCCCGGTAGGAGGGATAGTCCCGGGGNTTACCATCCTCANCAACCCGATATTCCGGAGCATTGGCATCTACGCGCCAATGTTCCTGCAGGATGGCGCGGCCTTTGTTCGGCCTCTTTCCTGCCGGGTCAAAAGCATGCAGGAACCCATCTCCACCCCCGAAGAATATCGCGGGGCGACCAAGGCGTTCACCAATGCATGGCGAAGACCAATTGCAATGCATTGTCGCCGCCGAGATCCCCGCCTGCTCGACACCCTCAAGCTTTCCTGTCATCGCGTTTAACGTGATCAGGGCAGGCGCCTTCGGCGAAGGGATATGATCATGCTCTTCATTAATTCCATTCGAGGTGGTCGCCACAATCTTCCCGTTTACGAGGGCGACAGAGCTACTTGTGATATTATGCGGAACCACTCCGAGCTCCTTGATCATGTCATAAGTCCATAAAATATCGGCATCCGTTGGCCCCACCTCAGCTCCCTGCTTATCCGGCCCAGCCATATATTGGCCCTCGCTCTGCATCCCCTGATTTCCGTTTGCCAGCCCCTTCAGATCGAGACAAGCGACTTCCCCCCTGTTAGTCATGACGTATCCCCGGTCTCCTTCAATCAAGGTGGAGGAACAGATCCCAAGGTATTCCCAATCCACTTCATCTCCGCCTGGAAGCTTAGGTGCGGTCAACTGCCAAAGAAAGGAACCGTCCTTTTCCCGAAAAGCCATCACCACTCCACGGTCCCCTGCTATTGATGGATTTCTTGGCTTCTCGTTATTCGTTCCAACCAGAACCACTCCACTCCCCACAGTTGGCGTTCCGTACGACTCTGAGCCAAGAGTGACAACCCATTTACAGCCCTTCGCACTCTCAATATTAATCTCTCCCTCTCGATCTTCCCGTTCCTCGCCTCCAGAGATCTCCAGCGGCAAACCGAGCTCGGGGGANATCATGTTCTTGCTCGGACTTCCCCCCCACTGTGGCCAGGGGACCGCAGGGCAATGATTGGCGTAGAGGAAAAAAAGTCCACTGAGCATAAATTTAACATTTCTCGAGGCCATGGCTACAGTCTGGATAAGTTCAAACGACGTTTCCACGTCTAAACTTACAACGCCGTAAAAACCTTTGGTGCTCTGCACACGTTTTTCGCGATGTTGAATTGCCTGCGAACAGGGAATATTGCTGGAATGGCAGAACCCTCACGTCAACGGCCTCACTCCGAGACGAACAGGATTACTTTGCGATTCTACTCCAATGTCATAATTTTCTGCGCTGCCACGGGGCGCCTCTGACATGTTACCGGAGCATAGACAGAAAATCTCCTTGGTTCCTCGCCAGAGCATGGGGAAGATTCGGCGGTGAGCAGAATCTTGATCCTGATTGGTATCCTCATGACTTCACCCGGATACGCGGGGGAAGCCACAAAGAAGACTTGGAATCAATTCCGGGGACCGGGCGGGTCCGGAGTCATGGAGGAGTCAAAACCACCGGTCGCGATTCAGTCGGGTAACTTGGCATGGAAAACAACCCTGCCCGCCGGCCTCTCGTCCCCCGTAATTGCAGGAAACCGCATTTTTCTCACTGCTTTCGATGAGGGACGACTTCTTACTATCGCGCTCGACCGCAGGAATGGCCGAGAACTCTGGCGGCAGATGGCGCCAGAAACCACTCTTCAAAAGGTTCATAAGGCCAACACACCCGCCTCTCCCTCTGCTCTTGTAGACAAAGAAAAGGTCTACGTTTATTTTGGATCATATGGTCTCCTTGCCTATCAGCACGACGGCACGGAAGTCTGGAAGAAACCCTTGCAGACCTCAAAAAGTCTTTATGGAGCCTCTACATCTCCAATCGCCTATAAAGACCTTCTTATTCTTGTTACAGATGATGACGCTAATCTCGCGAACAGTCGAGTAAGCCGTTCCCGAGTCCTCGCATTCAGCCGGGCTAACGGGAATCTCGTCTGGGAAACCGCCCGGCCTTTCCTGAGAAGTGGCTGGTCAACTCCGGCAATCTGGAAACATCATGATGCTGACGAGCTAGTGGTCCTTGGGCATGGGCGGGTGGTCGGATATAACCCCCTGACCGGTCATGAAAAATGGTTCGCAAAAGGTTTCTCACGCGAAACGATTGCCATTCCGGTTCAGGGCAAGAACAGGATCTATATTTCTTCTGCGCAACTTGGCGGGGTCTCCGACGCTGAGATCGATCCCAAACCCTTCTGGGCCTCCATGTTGCAATTTGACAGGAATAACGACGGCAAGGTTGGCCGGGACGAGATTAATGAAAAATTTACTTGGCCTTTGCGACCTGAACTACCTCTGGGTCATCCGGGTTGGGGCCTTCCCCTTCCCGCTGACCCGCTACGTCGGCGCGAGCGTCAACAGGGAATCTTCGGTTGGGCCGACAAGAATCGCGATAACCTGTGGACGGAAGAGGAGTTGTCTGCCCACATCACGAATCGACCGGGAAAGCCGATTCTCATGGCTATCAACCCGGGAGGACGGGGCGAGCTTGGAAAAGAACATATCGCTTGGGAACTCAACCGCAGTGTTCCGGAGATTCCCTCTCCTATTTTCTACCAGGATCAGATCTACATGGTTCGGAATGGAGGAACACTCGCCGCAGTAGACCCGGACACAGGCAAGGTCAGCTACCGTGGACGTCTCGGGGGCACGGGCCAATATAGCGCGTCACCGGTTGCCGCTAATGGACATCTTTATCTCCTTTCCGATGAGGGGAATCTCTCCGTAGTGAAAGCCGGCAGCAAGTTTGAGATGGCCCATCGTTTTCAGCTGCCTGAGCCAGCATCCGTTTCCCCGGCCCTCGACGAGGATACACTTTATATCCGCGGAACCAGCCATCTCTGGGCTTACCGCAGCCAGTAGATTTTGGCTGGGATGAACCCGTAATCTAATCCAGCGGATCTAATTCAAAGAGCCCTCCAGCAGATTGCTCGGATTGAAAAATCCTCTCGATTTCCTCCGGTAGCAACGCCCGCCTCCAAAGCACAACGTCATCAATCTTACCGGCGTGATGCTGCTGGTCGTCAGAGTTACGCCCGATGCAAAGACCTGAGGAAGCTCCGATGGTCTTCCCATCAAGCAGGGCCGCAGCAACCTTCTCCGCTGCCAGCACCCCATTGATGAATAGCTGCATTCTGCTGCTACCTCGCTCAACGATGACAGCCACGTGGTGCCACTCGCCGCTCAAAAGGTTTTCGTATTTGGCCGTTAAATCTGAGCCCGAATCACCATCGCTTACGCGAAAGGTAAGTCCCGTGCCATCCTTCTGAAGCCAAAGCGCCCAGCCCGCCTTTTGATCCGAACCTCCTCCCGCAGAGATCAACCTCCTTGCCTGACCATCGGCAGACCCGGGATTCCGCGTAAACCAGAGACTGGCGGTAAAGGATTGATCCGAGATCGCGAACTCATTCTTCCTTCCAATATCCAAGCTACCTCCACCAAATTCATAGGCCTCCCCGAATCTGCCACCGTCTACTACTTTCACCTCTCCCATGATCATGGCATCTTCGATTGCCAACTCATGCTTGCTTGGCTTCCTCTCAATCGACTTCTCGGGCAAGCTATCGGCTTTGCGCAAGCCGACGAGCTGGGCAAGGATGAGCATATCGGTGCTCGCACAGCCGGTGTTTGTTGCATTAGGCCTGCTCTTCTCTCCGTCGTTTAGGGCATGGATCGCAAGCACGTTCGTTCCCTCCACCAGCTGGCTGACCCTGCGTGCACTGAGCCTGATTGCCTCGGCTTTGACTGCGTCTCTGTCGTTCCTCTTCTTGGCGGATCCTGAGTTCCATAAAAAAGGAAAGGGCGCATTTCTGCTGCCGAGCTCCGAACCGTTCAAGTAGGCCTTAAATCCGTCGTCGTAGTAAATGTAGAGCGCAAGTTGTTCGTAGGCCTTCGGGTCCTTTACCTCAAATGGAATTCGCAGGTAGAGACTATGTGGGTGCTTCCCCTTTTCTGTTTCAATTCTGGTCTCAAGGAGTTCCTTGAANTCTCCCGGAGCATCCTCGTAGCCGATNCCGTTGCTCCCATCAAGCCAACCGTTTGANTCGTCAAACTCTGGTCTCTCCCACTTCAGTGCTCCCGGGTCAGCGGCCGGTCGGAAATAACGCAGCGGCTGACCTTTCATGATGAGCTTCTCCTCAACTCCCCGGTCCGTCACCGCAAAACGCGATACGGCTTTGGAAGCCCGCTGATTGAGAGGCCAATAGCCGGTCAGGCTCTCGCTAAGATTGTCCGGAGCTGTTCGATCCGGCTGGTCTCCCGGAGCGCTACCAGGCGATGTCGGATCAGTTGTCGCAGATTTGGGGGCTTTCGGTGAGGGATTCCCTGCTATCGCCTCCCTGCTACTTCCTCCCTCGAGCACGAGGGAGAGCGTGCCGTCCAACCCCGGACCAGACCATGTGAGACTGAGTCCGGGGCTCTGCTCCCCTCCCTGCTGGAAATATTCTACACGGAATGGGGCATTTCCCCTTCTGCAGAGAACCCGGGCCGACTCTTGCGATCCTGCAACAGAAGAGACCTGCTCCTCCCCGTAGATAAGGAGAGCTGCTCCGGTCGAAGCCTCAAGAGAGAACTTGTAGAATCCTCTTTCTGGGACACGCAAGTAGCCCTCCCAAACTAGTCCACAGGGATCGTTACCTGCATCTCCAAGATCCAGCATGCCACTCGACAGTGGACTGCCAGAGTTCAATTCATCCACCTCTGCCCGAAGCTCTGCAAGGTTTCGGAAATTTCTGCCGACCCGTTGAACCATCAATTCCCTGATCGGACCCTCCACCGTATTCACTCGCTGAACCTCTTTCGGGGAAACCGTATTTGCCGGGACTCTTACAGGACTCGGCGGTTGTGTCTCTCCGTTGACTCCCGCATCAACCTCTTCGTTCTGCATCAAGCCGAGAGAGATGATCACTACCAAAATAGTAAAAAGAGCCGCAATGCTCAGAACCCATGGGAGGCTGGACTTGGACTGCGGCGCCGAGCTCCCAAGCCCGGTTGCCGGGTGCACTCCGGTTCCGGGCATCCCCATGACTAAGTGTCCCTGACCTCCAGCCACGACCTCTCCAACCTTCGGGAGATGCGCGAGGGCAAGCTGTGGCGCCGCTGCGGGACGAGGAGCATCGGCGGCCTTACCCGCGTCAACGACCTGCACAAAATACGGGAGAATTTCCAAGCCAGCCTGCTGGAGGTCCTCTTTATAGGCCTCAACGTCAAACGCTACCTTCCGAAAGAACACTGTTCGGGTTGCATCATCATAAATTACATAGCTGGCTCTAACGTCTGTAGTCCGGGGTTCACCAACGGAACCCACGTTGACAAGGTAGCGCTGTCCTCGCTCCAGCTGAAAATCCTTCGGAGGTAACTGCGTTACCGTTCCACCTCGCTTTGGCATCGAATACGCAAGCGGCAGATGGGTATGGCCAATGAACCCAAGAGACTCGACCATNGCCTCCAGATTGGCCTTCGCGGATGAAACCCCCTCGACGTAACCGAACTCCCCGGGCTGCACGATCTCAGCATGAACGAAGTAGACGTCCGGGCCATTCATCTGGAGAGGCACCTGCCCTAGAAATTGAAGGGCGTCATTATCGAGCTGCTCCCGGGTCCATTCGATAACGACCCGGGCACGATCATTAAATATCGAAGGGTCCAGTCGACCACAGGCTGCCGCATCATGATTTCCCAGAACGAAATTAGCAGTGACAGCCCGGACCCCTGCCAGCACCTCAAGAGGCTTCGGCCCATAACCCACCACATCTCCGAGGCATACCAGAGTGTCAGCCCCTTGCTGCGCAATATCTNCGAGCACCGCCTCCCACGCCTGCCGGTTGGCATGGACGTCCGAGAAAATGGCGTAACGCATGAAATTCCGCTTGGTCAGGTAACTCTCGTCGATGGTCTATCCAATGCCGATGCGCTTGCCAACCTTGCACTTTATCATGGTATCCTGATGAGGAGATTACCTTCAGGACTCAGAGATTCTTAGTTTTGTGAAACTCCGTTGGATCGCTTTGAGCCATGCTTATTTGCCTGGTTCCGGCTCAGGAAGCTTCCGGTCGGGTGCATTTTCCAGCTTCGGAGGAATTGCTGGCGCACGGGGTGCCGGTTCAGGGCGCCGGGGCGGCAGAAAGGCCTTGGGGCCCCGCAACCGAAGAGCAAAAGTTTTTTCAACCCTTTCGATTCGCTGTCGTATTTTCGCCGAGGGAACCGCCTTATCCTGCGGTGTCACCCATGGACCCTCAAATGCGACCTTGTTAGACATGTCCCATACTGTGGCCTCACGAGCTTCCGGAGCACCAATAACCTCAACTGTCCCATCGTTGTCTCGCATCTTAAACCGCTGACCGTCATCTCCCAGACCGAAGCGCTGAAACCGCTGGTCAATTATACGAGCGTCGGGGAGAGCTTTGGGGCCTGGCGGCTCGATCGCTTCTGGCGGAATGACCACCATTGGCAGCGGAGGACGGTTCCCGGAGGTCACTCTCTTGTCCACCTTCCCTCTCCCCCGGATCAGGCTCAGCCGTATAACCTCTCCCTCTCGAAATCCGGAAATTCGATTACGGAACTGAAGANCATCGNCAATTTCTTCCCCGTCGACGCTCAGGACAATATCCCCGATAGCGAGACCTGCCTTATTCGCTGGACTGCCATCCTCAACTTCCGTGAGGCGAAGTCCCGCGGCAATTCCAAGCTTTTGCACCTCGTCCTCGGTTAGCTCCTCGGCGGTTACGCCGAGAAACCCTGAGCGGTCAGCTGCTCGAGGCGGAGCAGGAGGAATCTCTAATGTGTCCAACTGTGCATTNNGCTCCTGNGCCTTTGAACATACGCCACCAAGCNCGCCCACAAGCATCGCTGACAAAAATATCCGGTTGATTCTCATCGAATTCTGGATCCCAAAAGCATCTCCGTGTCCTGAGGTCCTCCAGCGTGGTGGAATTTGATTCAGATGGCAAGATGTCTATGAGCAGGCCTCTGCGTTTCAACAGCCGCAGCCAGAGAAAATCTTACTCCGAGAAAACCCACGGTCGGGCCTGCTTGATGCTAAGTTTTCCTTCTCTTGTAACTTTAAATTCTAACTCCATGGCGAAGTCCCTCGCATCGTAAGAGTAGCCATAAAGCTTCGCGAAGCGGTTATGAATGATTCCAAGCGCCTCTCGAAGTTGATCAAGATGCTCCGGACTGAGAATAAGACCATCCTTCACGTGATTAGAACGACGCATAACTTTGGTCTTTCCTGCATCAAACCAGTCGAGGAGCAGTTCCTCGGGAACGGAGTCTTCCTCCGGATTCGTCACGAGATCCTCTCCTACCTGCGTATTCAGATAATAGGTTCCCTCGGTGCGATAAAGAATGTCCGTTGTTACCGCCACTCCGTTGGCCTCTTCCTCATCATAATTCGGGTGAATCAATACACCCATGGAAGTGAGCATATGATCGATCCGATAGAATTCCCTTTCCTGCACTGCCCGGAAATTCCAGAGGCTGGCGAAGACCTGCTTGACGGAATTCGCAAGGTGACCCTCATCGACTCGATGCGTGCAGGAATCATAGAGTCCCGCTCCGCTAAATCCGGGTAAATCCTCATTGTTTGTGCTTGAGCGACACCGCAAAGATGTGCCCTCGGGGAACGAAGCGTGGATTTTGGCGAGACTCTCCCGCAGATCATCCGGAAAATCTCCCTCTCGGATCAACGTTCGAAAATCGCCCAATGCCTTCCGGAGCGCCTCGGAATCACCCAGCCGTTCGTGCTCTGAGAGAAGTTCCGCTACCTTTTCATAAAACCCGTTATGGCTCATGAAGGTATGATAAAAATGAAATGGCACAGCAAACCCCTGCGGAATTACTCCCTCTGAAAGCTCAAAGGAACTCATTGCCGCAAGATTCGCGGCTTTCACCCCGACACTTTTCCAGTCTTCGAAACCGATATCTTCCAAGGCACGAATTCGAGTTTCCTCCAGATGCCGCGAAGGCTTCTGCGGCTTCACAGGACGAAGTTTCGCGAAATGACCCTCCACCTCATCATCCTTGGCCTCCCGCAGGGTGAATCCCTCCCGGTCAACCTTGTAGTAGACATACTTACCTGCCAGTGAGCTGACCTCCTTCATTTGGGAAGCCCCGGCGATAAAAGCATTTGGCACCTTGTCCTGAATCGCTCGCAGGTTGACATGGGAAAGCGGAGTCTGGCGAACTTCCGTGATAATCCCCGCAGTGCGAGGCATTTCATTCGGAAGGGATCTGTAAACGACAATCTCACGAGGCCGTGGATACTCATCGAGCTCCATAATCCTCAAACGGCCAAAACTCTCCCCGTGGTTAAGTGGAAGGTAATCGATATCACCGAAGAGGTCCTCGTCCAGATAGACACGGAATGGCGCGTCATCATAGAGATCTTTTTCTTCACGATAACGGATCAGCGCGGCAGGCATCGGATAGTAGCCCAGCCTGCCTCTCAGCTCGGCACTCTTCCCGACAAGCAACTCATAGGCCCTCCTTATCGTTTCGAAGGGGTAGCGGTCATTAGGGTTAAACTCAAAAGTGTAAAGCCCCCTGTCCCCGCTCAATCCCTTCAACCTTGGGCGATAAACGAGCACTCCCCTCATCTGCGCTCCTTCCCCGGGGCGGGCTCGTGGAATCCCAACCGCTGACATGAATCTCATGTGAGCTCGATGAGTCTTGGTATTAATAAAATAAAGTTCCGGATTATCTCCATCAGCGCCTTCAATCTGAAATTTGACGAACTGATTTCCAGCAAGATGGGTATCAATCATGACATCCTCTCCCTGATAGCTGAGTGCTTCGAATGCCGCACGGTCCGGAATAGTGGCGGCGCCATCCTTTATCTCGATCTCATCCGGGGACTGTCGATCGACGTTTTCCGGCTGCGGTCCAAAGCCCGGACCTCTCCCTCCGGGACCCCGCCGACCGGGACCCCGGCCCCCGCGTGGAGGGCGTGGAGGGGCTAGCTCCCTCATTTCAATTCTCCCGTCCTGATTGGTATCCAGTTTGGCCAGAGCACCGGGGGCCNCCTCCTGCTCTTCGGGAGAGATCTTTCCGTCCCGGTTCTGGTCAAGAGCCGACATCAGGGGGAGACGCATCAAAAATCCCTCTGCGCCTGGTCCTCCCCCAATACCCGGACCCCGGCCTTCCCCTCCCTGAGGCTCCCGACCCTCCGGAGGCGGAGGCAGAATTTCGTCACCTTCGAGAATCTGGTCCTTGTTCTTATCAAGAGTTTTCAGCTTTGCGGACGCGTCCTTCAATTCTTCCTCGCTTATGCTGAGGTCCCCATCGCTGTCGAGGGCTTGCACTACGGGGAGTCTNCGCAGGAATTGCTCCGGNCCACGTCGTGGTCCGCGCTCGCCCCTCGGTTCATTACCGGGGCCATTTCCCCCACGGTTGGGAGGATTTTGCTGTGCCATCAGTGCGGGTAACAGGCAACAAAGTGAGAGACAGGCAAGGGTTGGGACAAGATTCATGATAGAGGCCAGGCGGAGATCCGGATCAGATCAAACCCCGGGATCCTGTTGAAGTTGCCATCGCGGCAGACTTTATTCTTAAACCACCCTGATAATACTCACTCGCTCCTCTTCTTCTCTGTTGTGTCGACGCCAGTATGAAGCTTTCTGATTGCGCCCAGCCTCGAGAACCCCGAACTTAATCAATGAACCTCTAAGTGATCTGTCACAATGGCCCGTCTCCCTTTCTTATTCTGTAGTCTTCTTCTGCCTTTTATCTCCCTTGCGGAAACCGATGAAGATAAGTCGGGGTCTACGGGGGAGACCGGATGGCCCAGTCATTATTCAAAGGGGCGCAAGACATTTGATGGAACTGGCAAATACTACATGGGGAGAGAAATTTCCTATGTGATGGGGCATCAGGCCATCCGCTGGCTGGAGCGGGGCAATCGTGAAGAGGAAGAAGCACCCAGCAAAGCCATAGCCGCACTGAACCTCAAACCCACTGATGTGATTGCGGACATAGGAGCCGGNTCGGGCTACTANACTTTTCGTCTCGCGCCGCTGGTNCCGAAGGGCAAGGTCATCGCCGTCGACATTCAACCTGAGATGATCACCTTTCTCGAAAAGAAAGAGAAGCTGCTGGGTCTGGCCAACGTCGAAGCTCACCTCGGAAAAGTAGATGACACCATGCTTAAAGCTGGCTCAATCGATGCTGCTTTAATGGTTGATGCTTACCATGAATTTTCTCACCCCCGTGAAATGATGGAGTCCCTGTTCAAGGCCCTNAAGCCCGGCGGGCGCATTATCCTTCTGGAATACCGTGCTGAGGATCCTACCGTTCCGATCAAGCCGCTCCACAAAATGACGGAAGCGCAATCGCGAAAGGAAATGGAGTCAGTTGGATTGAAGTGGAAAAGTACTGATTCCAAGTTACTGCCCTGGCAACACTTCATGGTGTTTGAGAAATCTAAAGAGCAGTAGCTGCCTGCTCTGTCTGCCGGAGGCGCTATTACTGTCATTTGGTTCTTGCCGGAGACGATAAGAATCTGTGAATTATCAATAAAACAAAATGAATTCCGGAAGTAAGATACTTAAAGTCGTATTCCTCCTCGGTAGTCTTGTGGCCTTTTCAATGCTGACTTCGTGCGAAACGATCTCAGGTTTCGGCCGTGACCTGCAGTATGCCTCCGAGGCGGCCAAGAACAGGTAGGTCCCCTCAGCCTTGGTGCTCAGCCACTGACACAGAACGACCGTCCTTGTCCGAACGCAGGGGCAGGGGAACGTGTTGTCTCCTGAATCGGCGCGCCCGANAATTCCGTAGTCATCTCCGGAAGTGCCCTCTGAGTTTGCGCAGCTTCCCATTTTTTCCTAGGGTGTGAGAAGTGAGCGCTGTCCCTGAAAGCCCTCCCCGCTCTTGGGCTGAGGTCGACCTTGGAGCCCTGCGACACAATTTCAAGGCGGTCCGACACTTTGGCAACCAGCGGGTAATGGCCGTGGTCAAGGCCAGCGCCTACGGCCACGGGCTGGAAGCAATCGCCAACACCTTGGACCACGAGGACCTCACATTTTTCGGAGTGGCCAACGTTGGCGAGGCGAGGCGCCTTTCCGAAGCTGGGATACAGACCCCCATTTACCTGCTCGGGGGAACGTTTCCCGCCGAGCGGGAGGAAGTCGTGGCTCGTCAATGGCTTCCTTGCCTGAATACCATGGAGGAGGCAGAACACTTCGACCACCTTGCCCGCGCCCGAGGCTCGGTCGTGGAAGCTCATATTACTGTCGATACCGGCATGGGTCGTGGCGGCTTTCTCCCNGNAGACACTCTGCCTGCTCTGCTTGCTATCCGGGCACTTCCCGGACTCAGAGTCACCGGGATAGGATCGCACCTGCCCAGCGCCGATGAGGATACCGCGTTTACCGTAAACCAGTTCAATTCTTTCGACACCCTGATTGAATCTCTTCCTGAGCGGGGGGAGCTCACACATATTCACCTTGCTAACTCGGCAGGACTCCTCGGATATCAGTCCCGCACCACCACCTTGGCACGTCCCGGACTGATGCTCTATGGTGTGCCCCCGGTTGCCAACGCTGAGATCTCGCTCCGACCTGTGATGAACCTGAAGTCGAGGATTGCAGTCATCCGGGATCTCCCGGCCGGCCATGGCATCTCCTACGGACGAACTTTCATCACGACTCGCCCCACAAAAGTAGGGACTATCGGNATCGGATACGGAGATGGCTATCCCCGGGTTGCTCCAGAGCAAAATCCGGAGGTCTTTATCCGAGGTCGACGGGTTCCGCTCCTCGGAAGAATCACCATGGATCAGGTAATGGCGGACCTGACGGATCTGCCGGAGTGCTCTCCCGGCGATGAGGTGGAACTTTTCGGATCCAANATACCGGTTGCCGAGGTTGCGCTTAAAGCAGGAACCATCCCCTGGGCGATCTTCACCGGGATCACCCCGCGGGTCGAGCGGNTCTACAAGGGGTGAATGCCTTGGAAGAGAATCTTACTCCGCCCTCTCGTCGCACTGATTTTCAAATTCAGGGCGCACCGGAATGCCCCGCTCCTGAAGGTATTTCTTTGTTTCCGGTACTGTGAATTCTCCAAAGTGAAAAATACTGGCAGCCAAAACCGCATCAGCATTCCCATCGCGTAACACGTCTACCATGTGATCGAGAGTCCCACATCCCCCACTGGCAATCACCGGGATTCCAACCGCATCAGTAACAGCACGCGTCAGCTCAATATCATAGCCATCCTTGGTTCCATCCGCGTCCATACTGGTAAGAAGAATCTCACCGGCACCACGATTATAAACCTCACGAGCCCACTCGATTGCATCGAGTCCCTCAACTGGATTTCTCCCACCATGGGTATAGACTCCCCACTTATCGGATCCCTGCCGTTTGGCATCGATCGCTACTACGATCGCTTGACTACCGAAAGTGCCTGCACCCTCATCGACAACCTCCGGGCGGTTGATCGCGGCGGTGTTTACCCCGACCTTATCGGCACCTGCGAACAACATTCTTCGCATATCCTCCACTTCCCGGATACCTCCCCCGACCGTTAACGGAACAAAACAGCACCCCGCAGTTCTACGTACAACCTCGAGCATCGTATCACGTTCATCNGAAGAAGCTGTAATATCGAGAAACACGATTTCGTCAGCCTCCTGTTCGTTGTAGGCCACTGCGCAATCGACAGGATCTCCAGCATCCCGAAGGTCGACAAAATTCACTCCTTTTACGACACGGCCATCGGTGACATCCAGACAGGGAATAATACGTTTAGCCAGCATGCGGTGATTCGAATATGACCAATCCCCTTCATTTGCCAACTCCCTCTCGCGCAAAAGACCGCTCTGTTACCGACAGCTAAAGTAGATCATGGCCGCAATCCCAATCAGGAAACAGTAGTAGCCAAAGTATTCGAACTTCCCTTTTTGNATGGTCTTGAGAACAAGATACACGGCAAAAAGTCCCGAAAGAAAGGCCGCTAAAAATCCCAGCAGATAGGCAACGGCAGCTTCACCCTGCATGACATCTCTAAGCTCTCGCAGCTTGAGGAGCGTTCCCCCTCCAATCGCAGGCAGGAACATCAGGAAGGAAAATTCTGCAGCCTTCGAGGCCTTTCCGCCGGCAAGAAGACCGGCGGTAATGGTCGTCCCACTCCGCGAAATTCCCGGCAAAATAGCTAGCGCCTGCGCTACACCCATCCAGATCGCCTGCCGCAAGCCAAACTCCTTGCTCTCCCGGGAACAAAGTTTGGGCAAGAGAAGTATCACGCCGGTGACCAGAAGGCACCCGCCTACGAGGACCGGATTGTCGTAAGCACCCTCAAAAAGGTCCCTCGCCGAGAAAAACGCCACGGTGGCCGGCACGGTGGCCATGATCAACCACAGGATCATGGTTCGGTCCTCTTTGCGTTCCCTCTGCCACAGACACAAAAGGAACCCTGCTAAACGCCTCCGGAAATAAATCACTACACTGAGAAAGGTTCCGAGGTGGAGAATTAGTTCAAACGTGATGTCCTGTGGCGCATCCTCGCCCGCATTCCGCATCCCTAGGGCGTGCTGGAGCAGCGCGATATGGCCCGAAGATGATACGGGGAGAAACTCGGAGAGTCCCTGCACGATTCCGACGAGAATAGCTTTCCAGATCTCCATTTTCTAGGTCTCCTTCAGCATCTCCAGTCGTTTTATGCTGGAAACGTTCCGCCGGCTGCAGACCCCATTCGTAATGGAACCAACGACGTTCTGCCCAATCATTTACCTTTGCCTCCTTCTTCGTCTTCACGTTTTTCTTCCGCCCGGAAGGTCGAGAGGATCAAAAAAAACGCTGCGACGCATATACATGAATCCGCGACATTAAAGGAAGGCCAGTGCCCATACGGAGTCAGCTTCGTTTCCAGCCCGATATTGAAGTCGAGGAAATCAACAACATAGCCCTGCCCGAGGCGGGCAAAAAACCCCGCATTCTCATAAGCGGGCAGAAAAAATCCCTGTAGCATCCGATCGGTCAGGTTGCCCAGAATACCCGCCATCATGAGCCCCGCCGCCAGCCTGAGAGGAAGTATATTAAAGGCCCCCCGCCGCCAGAAGAAGGGGATCAACCCGAGCGCTACTACCGCAATGAGGAAGAAGACGAAGGGGGCCCATGCCGTGTCATTCCCCATTCCGAAAGCTGCGCCCTGATTATGGACGCGGACAATCGTGAAAAAATTCTCAATCACTACGAAGTTCTGATGAGAAACATTAAACCCTGGAGCTGGTGCCTCAAAATTAAGAACCACCATCCACTTCGTGACCTGATCGAGCGCATAGAGAGGCAGTACGAGCAGGAGAAGGAGGCGTGGAAGGGTCTTCATCACTCTGCGCTGGAAATGACCTCCTCGCATCGACGGCACAATCCACNTTTTTCAGGTGCCCCTGTCGAGGCAAGGGGCTCATAGCGGCGACAACGCGGACACATGGGATGCTCGGTCTTCTTCGCCTTTGCGGAAATCTTGTCACCTTCGTTAAGCTCAAGATCCGAGATAATGAAGAACTCCGTGAAGAAATCGCGATCATTCAGGAGCCCACGCAATTCATGTTCAGCAGGAAGGGTCAGCTCAACAGCTGCCTCATTATTCTTGTTGAAGAGCTTCGCCTGTACTTCTGGTTCAATTGCATTCTGTATGACTTCCCGAAGTTCAATGAGCTTGTCCACCTTGTCTGTAGCTTCCCGGCCATCGAAGCGTTGGTCCGGCACGGGGAAATCCTGCTCATGGACACTTCCCTCCCGTCCCGCATGTTCCCAGGCCTCCTCCGCAGTGAATGCAAGGATCGGGGCNAGGAGCCGCGTNAGAACATCGACCACGCTGTTCATGGCCGTCTGACTTGCCCGGCGACGTTCAGAATTTTCCCGGTCGCAGTAGAGTCTGTCCTTATTAAGGTCGANATAAACCGCACTTAGTTCCCGGGCNCAGAACTGATTGATTACCGTGAATACTCTCCGGAACTCGTAGGCGTCGTAAGCTCGCCGACACTCCTTTACCACTCCATTGAGGCATTCGAGAATCCACCGGTCTACCAGCGTCATCTTATCCGGTTCCACCGAGTTTATCTCTGGATCAAAACCGTGGATGTTTCCCAGCAGGATCCTCAGGGTATTACGGATACGGCGGTAGGGCTCGGCGACCTGCTTGAAGAGATCTTCGCCGAAGGGCACCTCACTCTGCCANTCGACACTGCTGACCCAGAGTCGCAGGATATCCGCGCCATACTTGTTGTAATAGTGAGCCGCGTCGATTGGCTTTCCGGATTTCTCTGCCTCGCTCTTGGAAAGTTTACCCTTTTTGTCCTTATCGACCACGAATCCGTGGGTCATCACCGTTTTATAAGGCGCACACCCACGATAAGCCACGCTCAACATCAGGGAGCTCTGAAACCATCCCCGATGCTGATCCGTTGCTTCGAGGTAGAGATCCGCAGGGCTCTGTAATTCCGCATGACGGTCCAGAACTGCCACGTGGCTACTTCCCGAATCTATCCAGACGTCCAGCGTGTCTCTGCATTTACGAGTNCCTTCTGGCAACCCAAGGCGACTTACCAGATCCGCTTCCTCAAGCTCAAACCAGATATTGGTTCCCTCCTTCTCNACCAGATCTGCGACCTTTCGAGCCAGGTCCGCATCAAGGAGCGCTTCACCCTCAGCAGTAAAGAATACGGGAAGCGGAACTCCCCATGTTCGCTGGCGGCTGATACACCAGTCCGGTCGGGATTCCACGGTTCCATAAATCCGATTCCGTCCCCAATGAGGCAGCCAGTTCGTTTTATCAATTTCAGAGAGCGCGGTATCTCGAAGCCCGTCCAACGAAATAAAGAACTGTTCAACTGCACGAAAAATAATTGGCGTCTTTGAGCGCCAGCAATGCGGATAGTCGTGCCGATATTCTTCTCGGCCCAGAAGAACGGACAGCCCTTCCAGCATATCTATAATCTCTTCATTACTCTCGAAGACGTGCCGCCCTGCAAGCTCGGGGATACCTACCTCTTCCGTAAATTTTCCGTCATTATCAACCGGTGAGACTACCTCAAGACCGTATTCCCGCCCGGCCACGTAGTCGTCCGCCCCATGCCCCGGCGCCACATGCACGATACCCGTCCCCGTCTCNGTCGTGACAAAGGACCCCAGAATAATTTGTGAAGAGCGCGGCAGAAAGGGATGCTGGGCCTCAAGGCTCTCGGCAAGAGCTCCCTTGAATTCAACGATCTCGCCATGCGGGGCGAACCCGGTCTTGGCGGCGAAATCCTCCAAGAGGTCCTTCGCGATGACAAGCTGGTGACTAATCCCCTCCTGATTCTCAAAGCGACCGGCCACATACGTAAAATCGCGATGCACTGCCAGTCCTACGTTGGCTGGCAGTGTCCATGGTGTCGTTGTCCAGATCACAAACTTGTGACCCTCTTCTGCAACTGAACCCGTCGCTTCACGAAATTTACGTTCTGACTGCTCCGTTAAGGCGAACGACACCCAAATCGCGGGACTTATTTTTTCCATGTACTCCACCTCCGCCTCTGCCAGAGCCGTATGAGCGCCGTAGGACCATTGCACCGGCTTCTTGCTCTGATACACTGCACCCTTCTCGACCAGCTTGGCAAAAACACGAATGATTTCCGCCTCGTAACTCGGATCAAGGGTCAGATAAGGATTTGCCCAGTCTCCAAAAACCCCCAGTCGTTGGAAACTTTCCTTCTGTGTGTCGATCCACTTCCGCGCAAAGCGCTCACAGCGTCTCCGGATCTCAGCAGGCTCCTCATCCCGCGCCTCCTGCACCACCTTGAATTCAATGGGAAGNCCGTGACAATCCCAACCAGGAATGAACGGGACTTCATAGCCCGACATGGTTCGTGATTTCACCACAAGGTCTTTAAGGACCTTGTTGAGAGCAGTCCCCATGTGAACATCTCCATTCGCAAACGGAGGCCCATCGTGCATGATGAATTTGGGTGCTTTTTCTGACCGGCGACGGGCGATGATCTTCTGGTAGATACCCTCCTCTTCCCATTGCGCGAGACGCTTGGGCTCGTTCTTCACGAGATCCCCTCGCATCGGGAAACTCGTTTGCGGCAGCGATAATGTACCCTTGTAGCCCTTCTCCGGAGCGCTCATCAGCCTTCCTGTAGCGGCGCACTCCCGCCGCCGCAAGCCCTGCGTGCGCCGTGATTGCAGGTAAACCCGCTGGGTTTTTGACTTTTTCATGAGGATACCCCAGACTTTAGGCATGAATCTGATCACNACGCTCCTGGCAGCGACCGGCTTACTTCTAGTGGTCGCCGTGGCCCTTTCCGTCATGAAAATGGAAAAAGGTGATGATGGAGCCGAGATCCGGAAGTTGCGTGCGGAGCTGGACCTCCTTAACGCGCAACAGTTCCAACTTACCCAGACCCCAGCCCTTCCAGCCTCAAATCCCCTCCCACAGCCAAGCCTCGCTTCAGCACAGTCCCCCAACCCGAAAACAAACACGGCTCCTGACCCTCTCGAATCTGAGGCCACTTCCGGAACAGCTGAGGCAGGATCCGGGGATAGTCCCTCCCAGCCAGATACAGCATCTGCCACCAAGGATGGACCCGACGCTCCAACTCGAGCTCAACTGGAAGAAGAACTCGCAAAAGCGGAGCAGGAAAATGAGCTTTTGAAACGGGAAGCTAGGGAGGGACTAATCTCACCGAGCATGATTAAATCTGCGAAAAAGCAGAAAGCCCGGGCCTCTACGGTCAAGCAGGCATGGCTCCAAGCAAAGGTCATCGAGTGGGTCGCCAAGCAGCCAGACCAACAGTCGGGAGGATTTGCCATCATTGAGCTTCACCGGGACATGCCTCCAGGAACAATACTCGCCATTCGCAGGCAAACCGGCATATACGGCCGTCTCATGGTGGACCACATCTATACGGACAAGAATCAGGCCTCGGCAAATCCTGTCCGCGGCACATTCCCTGACGGCGAAGCGCCCGAGATACTCCCGGGAGATGAACTGATCATTGCTCCCTTCGGCAGCTGAATTTGCAGCCCACGTCAGGATATCATTCCAGATAGCCAATCGAGAAAAGAACCCTCCTCGGCCCCCATCTCGATCGCTATCTTGTCCCGCGTTGCGAGGCAGGCAAGACGCTCCGGGATTTCCACCGTGCCGGGGCCCAGCTCATCCTCCATAACGTCCAGAAATTTGGAGGGATGAGCTGTCTCCAGGATCACCATTTCATGGTCTCCGGACTCTCTTCTCCATTGCTGCGCGGCCAGATAGCCGACCGCTCCATGGGGATCGATCAGGTAACCGGTGGTCTCCTTGACTTCTCTGATAGCCCTTCTGGTCGCGCGATCATCAAAGTGAAATCCAGAAATCTGACCAGCGACCCGGCGGTGCTCCCGCCCGTGCAGCTCAAGGATCCGGACAAAGTTACTGGGAGCCCCTACGTCCATTGCGTTTGAAATAGTTGAAACACTGGGCCGTGGCTCATAATGACCGCTTCTTAAATAGGCCGGAACCACATCATTGAGGTTTGTCGCTGCCACAAAATGGCTGACCGGGAGTCCCATATGGCGGGCCAGAAGCCCAGCCGTGAGGTTTCCAAAATTACCACTGGGAACAACAAAAACGGGCTNCGCGTCTTCGGACATCTGCTGAGCCGCACGAAAGTAGTAAAACGCCTGGGGAAGCAGCCGGGCAATATTGATCGAATTGGCAGACGTCAGGTTCAGTTTCTCGGAGAGGCGCTCATCGAGAAACGCCGCCTTGACCAGTCTCTGGCAATCATCGAAAGAGCCGCTCACCTCGAGCGCGGTGACGTTGTCGCCCAGGGTCGTGAGTTGTTTTTCCTGAAGGGCGCTGACTTTCCCGCGGGGGTAAAGCACCACGACTCTTGTCCCCTGCACCCGGTGGAAAGCACTGGCAACCGCCCCCCCGGTATCTCCAGAGGTTGCCACNAGCACCGTCAACTCGCGATCATCTTCGCGAGTCAGCCAACCCATCAGGCGCGCCATGAAACGCGCTCCGAAATCCTTGAAAGCCAGAGAAGGCCCGTGAAAGAGCTCCAGGATATTCATGCCCTCCGCTATCTTCACCAGCGGCGCGTCAAAATTCACCGCCTGACCAACCATCTCACGCAGATCCTTCTCTGGAACGGATCCGTAAAAAAATGCAGATGCTACCCTGTAACTGAGCTCTGCAAAAGACCAGTCCCGCCAACCCGGCTGTAAGACTTCATCNGATCCCGGCACCTCGGCAGGCATGTANAGCCCCTTATCTGATGGCAGCGACCGCAAAACCGCCTGCTTCAGATCGACGAACTTGTCAGCTGATGCGGTGCTGTAGAATTTCTGGGCCACGGACAACGGCTGGGTATCTGGTTTGTGGTTGAAGGCGCGACCCGGTNGACTTCAGGAGATCAGTCGACCACGTGCACCCCACGAGGGTTGATCCTCGATACGTAAACTTGGCTCTGAATCGGAGCTTCTGTAAACACGCGCGAGACCTCTTCACCCACACGGCGAGCCGTTTCTTCCCCTTCACAAAGGGCGAACACACTCGGACCCGCACCCGATATGCTGAATCCAAGGGCCCCCGCGGCCATGGCGTCTCGCTTGGCCCTGTAAAACTCAGGGATCAGTTTCTGGCGGCGCGGTTCAGCAATCACGTCGTGTATCGAACGACTGATCAACTCGTAATCGTCTTGAATCAGTCCGCATAACAAACCTCCGAGGTTTCCTACCTGCTGTGTGACGTTGTCGAGAGGCACTTCACGTGGAAGGATCTCCCTGGCCACCTTGGTAAGAATCTCAATGTCAGGATGAACCACCGTCGCCCAGAGGTTCTCTGGCCCGGGTAATTGCGCCATGTCCAATTCCTGATTGGACCGGATGAATACGATCCCCCCGAGAAGACATGGCCCCACATTGTCCGCATGCCACGCCCCATCTGCGCTTGACTCTCCAGTCATTGCAAAAGGGAGGAGCTGTTTCTTGGTCAAAGGCTCCCCGATCAATTTATTAACGGCGTAGGCTCCAGCCACCGCGCTGGCCGCGCTGGAACCAAGGCCACTACCAAAAGGCATTTTTTTGTGAATCTCCANTTCGACCCCGCGATCCAGCATGCCCAGGTGTCGCAGTAAATCCTGAGCCGCCACCCCCGCGGTGTTCTGGGATACCTCTATTGGTAGTTTCCCATCATCTCCTGTGATTTTTACGATCCGCAATCCCGGCTCAGGCGAATGTCTTGCCACTACTTCATCCCCGGGAGCTTCAATAGCAAAACCCAGAACGTCATAGCCACACGCTACATTTGCCACCGTAGCAGGAGCAAATACGCGAACTTCCGTTGTTTCTTCCTGAGCCATTTCTCGTCGAGGGGCGGAGCTCCTAACAGCTTTCCTGGCCTCGGGCCAGTGAATTTACCGTTTCGCGTTACCCGCAGATTACCACCTTCCGCCTAAAAAAAAGGCACAAATGGGATTCCCCGGGATCTCCTTGCCTTTCGCTTATACCTGCCATCACCCACGCTAAGGCACTCAACTCTTACTCGCGTCAAACCCTTNTCCTTGAACCCCAGCTTCCGTGCTGCTCGAGGAGTGACATCGATGATCCGCCCCGCGATGAAAGGCCCACGATCATTGAGCCGCATCGTGACAGATTTACCGTTGGTGAGATTTGTCACTTTAACGCGGCAGGGAAGCGGCAGAGTCTTGTGAGCACCACTGACGTCGAAACGACCGACTTTTTCGCCAAGCGAGGAATTGCCGCGTTTAAAACCAAAAAAACTGCTCTCATCATACCAAGAGGCAATTCCTGTCTCGTCGTAGCTCAGAGCCTCCTGAACGGTCATCGGATTGTAGCGCACGCCCTTGATGGTGTAGGGACGGGTCATGTAGCCGCTGTAGCCGCCGCTTCCGCAGGACGTTAAGATCAATGACCCTAGCGCAGCAACGACCATGAGATACCTCGGCATGGGAGCAATGTGCCAGAATCGCACTGCAGACACAAACCCTCAAGGGCTGGAAACGCCAGCCCCCCTTGTAGCAATTACCNNGGNGTNCNTTGCTGGACCGCTAGCCCAGGTCGACTTGGACCTGCTGCTGAATTGCCGGAAGAATGCGGGCCACTTTCTCCTTCAACTCCTTACCCGGCTTAAATTTCACCACCGCCCGGGGAGGAATCGGCACGTCTTTACCTGGGTCTTTGGGGTTTCGCCCGACCTTGGCTTTCGTTTGGCGAACTTCGAAAGTGCCGAAATTTCTCATAACCACCGTATTTCCCTGCGCCAGGTCCAAGGTGACGGCGTCGAGGGTCTTCTGAACCACGTCAAACACCTGTTGCTGCGTTAACCCCGTCTCGTTGCTGATCCGGACCACCAAATCTCGTTTCGTAATCGTAGACATTAAATCGCTTACAATTTCTATTTACAGCANACCCCCTGCCGCATGTAACGACAGAAGNGAGCTAACATAAGAACTCATTCATTTTCTGTGCTGGTCAACTGATTTGTCGTCTTGAAATGCAATTTCGCAACCTCTCCTAACCGTTCTTGACCATGAAGAGCGATAAAATCCCGGCCTGATTGAAGAACCGGAGGGCCAGCCCCCAGCGGAAGAGAAAGATCCCATGTTTCGGAGGCCTTCTCCATCCACCGCACAAAACCCTCCCGTGCTAGGATAGATGCAGCCGCAACAGCCACATCGCTTTCCCCTTTTGTGCGCTGCTGAAGCTCAACGTTCACTTCCTGCCGCGCGAGAGCACGCTCAAGGACGCGGGGGTTGGCAAATTGGTCACTCAGGGCACGAGAGCATTGAGGAACAAGTTCCGAAAGCTCCTTTATCACCTTCGCATGCCCCCAGGCCAGTAACTCATTAAGGTTAGCAAATCTCCCATAAAGTTCGTTATAGCGCTTCGGACCTACCAAGACCACAGACACCTTCACTCCTTTAGTTCTTCGAATAATACCCGACAGATTGATGATTCGTTCTCTGGAACTCACTCTCTTGGAATCCATGACGCCAGCCTCCATCAGGGCCCGCGTGCTCTCTGAGTCAGTGTANGCACCCGCAATAACCAANGGGCCGTAATAATCACCTTTGCCACTCTCATCGATCCCGAAATGAGGCTGAAACATTTCGGGGTTGTGCACCTCTTCATAACCCAGCCGGGCTTCTCCAAGAATGTCCGGTTCTAAGGTGAATTTTACAAACTCCTCCGTATCTTTCCCTTGGACCAACACCTTCGGCCCCTTTTTGTATACTGTGACATTGAGCTTTCCCTTACGTGCGCCGTAATGGGCATAGGGCTTTTCCACCATCTCAAAGCCGCCCNTCTCGAGGAGTTCTCGCAACTTTTCCACATCACCTTCCCCGATCTCTTGTGTATACGTCGTCAGTCCCACCTTCCTGAGTTTCTAGCGTGGACCTAATTTAGGCAATGTCCGATCCTCAACCCACCTCAAAGTCCATAGCCTCTCGTCACGCCCTCCGGGACGTGAGCGCTTTCCGCCGGACTTTGCTTAAGTGGTTTGCAAAAAATGGCGCAGACTACCCCTGGAGGCAAACGGAGGACCCCTATGCGATCCTTATCTCTGAAATCATGCTCCAGCAGACCACAATCGGGTCTGTAATTCAAAATCGCCGCTTTGAGCGATTTCTAGATACTTTCCCCGGTCTCCACTCGCTGGCTGAGGCTCCGGAACCTGATCTCCTCAGAGCGTGGGAAGGCCTAGGCTACTATAACCGTGTTCGAAACCTCCAAAGAGCAGCGCAGACAATCCTAANTGAGCACGAAGGGGCGTTCCCTGCCACCCCGGAGGGGCTGGAGTCACTCCCAGGGGTCGGCCGTTACACGGCCGGTGCTGTCGCGAGCTTCGCATTCAATTACCCTGCTCCAATTGTCGATGCGAACGTGTCCCGGCTCCTGAGCCGTCTTTTTGATTGGCGCGAACAGATCCAGACGACCGGGAGNCAGACGAGGCTCTGGTCNTGGGCTGGGCAACTCCTCGACTCCGAGCAGCCCCGGTCTTTTAACTCCGCGCTGATGGAACTCGGCCAGAAGTTCTGCACGCCCAGATCTCCCGCCTGCCCCCGATGTCCCGTCAGGGATTTTTGTGCTACCCGCGAACCTGAAAAGCTCCCCTTTAAAAAAACCCGGCGCGCACCCGTGAAGGTAGACGAGCACGTTCTCTTCGTGCAAAAGCGCAATGGCCCAGTGCTTCTCGCACAGGAGGAGGGAACGCGCCGGAAGGGCTTCTGGAGGCTCCCGGAGCGGAGCCATCATCAACTGGCGGACCTTCCTATCGTGGGCACCCGCCAATACGGCATTACCCATCACAAGGTCACCATGCATATTTACCATTGCAGTCCATCTCATGTTCCTCCCCCAGGAAAGAAGACTACCGAAAAATTCTACTCTGCGCGTGAAATCAGCGACCTGCCTATGCCCTCTCCTTTCCGGAAAGCGGTTCAGGCACTTCTTCAGGCATAACACGTTTTAAGGGAGATCATGCTGTTACGCGTGGGGAGATAGCGTTTATGCTGCGCGAGTATGAAACCCATCAATTCCTACACAGATTGCGAAATCTGCCATCGGCGTCATTTCCTGCGCCGGGCAACCGCAGGGGCAGCCGCCCTATTTACCGTTCCAGGTGGCCTAGCCGAGGCTCTGCAACGAACTCCTACCGATGTTGAAGGCCCCTTTTATCCGGACAAGCTGCCTTTGGACACGGACAATGACCTTCTTCTGGTCAATGACAAGATCACGCCCGCAGTCGGGGCTGTGACCTACCTTGGCGGCGTGGTTATGGATACAAAAGGCAGCCCCCTTCGCAACGCGCTCGTTGAAATATGGCAAGTCGATAATAAGGGCATCTACCTCCACTCCAAGGCACCGGACCAGGGCAAAAGGGACAGCAACTTTCAGAGTTACGGACGCTTCCTCACCGACGCCAAGGGCCGCTACCATTTTCGCACTATCAGGCCTCCCGCGTATCCGGGGCGGACCCCACACATTCACTACGCGGTCACTTACCGGGGAAAGCGGATTCTCACCACCCAGCTCTACATCGAAGGAGAAAAACAGAACGCGAAGGACTTTCTTTACCGGAGAATCGGAGACGGCAACCCTGTGCTCCAGAAACTGGTCACCATTCCCTTTAAACCGCTGGCAAAATCCAAGCTTGGTGAACTCACAGCCCGAATGGATCTTGTTGTAGGAGTCACCCCCCCAGATCCCGGCCACCCTGANAGGTAACTATTGGCAAGACCCCTCACACGGGAAGATGCCGCAAGGGCGCAACACAAAACCTTGCATCTCTTCCGCTGGCCTTCAACTCTTGGCAGGTGAGCTCCGTGATCAAGAAAGCCTTTCTTCTCGGAGCGGGGCTGGGGACAAGACTGCGTCCGCTTACTGATGTCCTTCCGAAGCCACTGATTCCGGTGTTCAACCGGCCCCTGATCGAATATGCCCTCGACCAATGCCTGGCCGCAGGGGTCACACAATTCGCGGTCAATATCCACCATCTGCCCGAAAAATGGGCGGAACACTTCCCAGACCAGTCCTACCGCGGAGCTCCACTGACGTTTTTTCATGAACCCGTCCTGCTCGAGACCGGGGGAGGGCTGAAAAATATCGAGGAATGGACTCAGAATGAGCCCTTTCTCGTCTACAACGGAGATATTCTGGCCACCTTGAACCTCGGGAAGCTTATGGAAACGCACATCCNTTCGCAAAGGGCAGTCACCATGGCGCTGCGCTCCACGGGTCACGAGGCGCACGTTGCTGCCGAAGGAGAATCCGTGACTGATATCCGGAGAATGCTAGGTCGCGCCGACGGCGCCTATCAGTTTACGGGAGTCTACTGTGCCCATCCTGAACTCTTCCACCACATCCCTGAGGACGAGAAAGTGTCGATAATACCCTCTTTTCTTGAACTTATCCGATCCGGGAGGATGGGCGCTTCCTACCATGACGAGGGGATCTGGCTCGATCTTGGCACACGCGAATCCTACCTCGAAGCCCACCTGTGCACCGGGCTCGGTAAACTGCGGCACCCTGAATCCGTAGTGGCTCCCTCTGCCGTCGTCGAAAGCTCTGCCCTCGGCCCACGATCAAAAGTCGGCCGAAATGCCAGTGTTCGCTCCTCCATTCTCTGGCCTGGTGCGACAGTTGCAGAAGGTGCGCAATTGACAAACTGCATCGTCTATTCTTCCACTCCTGTTGCCGGCACTCAGGAAAACTCTGATCTCTGAGAATTCCAGGTCCCGATTCCAGATCCTCTGTTCCTGAATAATTTCTGATCAAATCTCACTCATCCCGGCGTAAGTAACACCGCCGACACCTGCTTCTCGCCATGGCCGCCGACACCCTCCTCACTGCCGTTCGTGCCCACCTGCAGCTTCAGCCGGATCACACCGTTATCCTCGAGCCCATCAAACGGGGGGCCTCCGGGCGGACCGTTGTCCGGCTCAAGGCTGAGGGGCATCCGCCTTTCATTGGAATTCACTATACGATGGAGCGTAAGGACAATCGCTTTTTCCTACCCGTGGCACACTTCCTGAGGAAGAACCGATTGAATGTCCCCGAGGTCCTCTACGATAATCCAGGTCGCCATATCGCTCTGGTCGAAGACCTCGGAGAGCAAGACCTGCATTCGCTGGCCGATCAACCGTGGGAAGAACGGGAACCATACTACCGGAGCGCACTAGAACAGCTGGATCGCCTCTTCTACATCCGTTTGCCCCGGGACCTCGAGCTCTCTCCTCCATTCGGCCCCGAGACCTATGCGTGGGAACAGGACTACTTCATCGATAACTTCGTCGAAAGGCACCTTGGCCTCGATGGCACCGCTTTGCGAGAGCACGAAGAACTGTCGCGGCTCAGCAAAAATCTGGGAGCTTCCCACCGCAACCTCGTTCACCGGGACTTTCAGTCTCAGAATCTTATTCTCCATGAGGGGAAAGCATGGATCATTGACTTCCAAGGCCTCCGGCTGGGACGTCAGGAATACGATCTTGCGTCTCTTATCTACGATCCATACCTCGATCACACAGCAGAGGACCAGAATAAGCTTCTCGATCTCTGGGAGGAAATTTCCGAAGAGCGCCCGGTCCCTGAACTGTTGCGCGATTGCGCTATTCAAAGGCTCATGCAAGCCCTCGGTGCATACGCGTTTATTCTCCACGAACAGAGAATTGATTGGTATGCACAGCACATCTCAGCGGGAGCCAAACTCCTTCTGGCTCAAGTAGAGAACACTCCTTTGGAAGACGTCCTCCGCCCGATTCTCGAGGGCGCAGTCGAGAAATAACATTTTGTTCTTCATAATTCGGCTTAATCCTCGTCTGCGGCCTCTCCACGGGATGCTATACGCTCAAATTCCTCATCATGACCCCTTGGATCATTCGGCTGATTCTTGCTCTCATAGCACTTGAGGTCGGAATCTGTGTGACCCTCCTCTCTGAAGGCTGGCCCCCTCTCCGGGATCGGGAGGATGCGCTCTTCCAAAAGCTCCTCGCCGAGTCGCGCAAAGACGAAAACTTCGTCATCGAGAAGACCCAGCCCGATCCTCGCACACGGGTTGTTCGCCCTCTTGTGTCCGGGGATCCCCAGCCTTATCTGCAGATCGCCGTCGACGAACAGGCTGCCGCAGATCTTCACTATCCGCTCGAACCCGAGGACTGGTGGGGCCTTTTCAATCACGCCCACACTATTGGCTGCCGCGTGGCCGCAATTGAGGAGCCCCTTTCCTGGGAGGGAGAGGGACTGGCACATCTCGGGCGCCTGGCCAGCCTCAACACAGCGCTCACCCAGTTCGAAAAGGTCGTCGTCACGGTTGATCTTGAGCGCCTGCCTCGATCCCAGCCAATCCCGTCTTACCTGAGGGCCAGCGCGATCCCTATCTCAAANGTCATCGGTGGAGCTGACGGCCTTCGCCATTTCAATAGTGTCGTTTTCCCGACCTCCATCGACTTTGCACCCAACACCCAGTTCTCCTTCCGTCCTGATGAAAACACTGGCACCGACAACCTCGCCATTGTCCGCTGGGGGAAACACCTTATTCCCTCTTTTCCTCTGGCAGTCGCCATGGCTCAGGCGAACATCCCGCCGGATGAGGTCCAGATCTCTCTGGGTGACCATCTCCGCTTGGGAGATGGCCCCATTGTTCCCATTGACGAATATGGAGCTTTCAGGATCAACCGGGCAAACCGCCCACTCTATCTGGAGCGCCTTGCGGTCGAGGCTTATTCACCCAGCCAGATAGGAGAAACCCGCCAAGCTATCACCGAGTCTCTCGGCACGGTTCCCCGCTCCGTCGTTTTTGCTGACAAACAAGGGGAATTTGCCTCCAGTGCGAGAAACTCGATCCTACAGACGATTGCAGATATCGACACCCTTCCTCGCCCCGAGAAAATAGAGCGCCATCGCCGTATGAGCGCTCAAAAGGAGATTCTCCTGCTCGGCGCAATAGCCGTCACGGCAGCACTGATCGTTGGCTTTCCCGCATTCCTCCGGCATTTTTTGTATCTCGTCATGCTGGTTGCGTTACCCGCGCTGCTGGTGCTGATGCACACGGGATCCGAACAGTGGACACTCTTCGCTCCAGTGATAGCCACAGCTTTGACCGGGTGGATCCTGGCCATACGCATGGCTCGCTACCTCCCTTCCCGTAGGCGGTCCAAAACGCCATCTGGAGGACGGACTCCTGCAACAGCGAAAGCCAATTAGCACCTCTTGGAATCATTTTCCACTTTTCGCCCGGTCAGACCACCCCTAGGTCTATTCGCAGGAGGGATTCTCTCCCCCTCCGGAGACAGGCCTCTCCAAGATAGGCCTCATGCCCGTGAACACCGAAGAAAAAGCAGCAACTCTGGTTGAAGCCCTGCCCTACCTGCANCGCTTCCGCGGAAAAACATTTCTTATCAAGATCGGTGGATCCGCAATGGATAGCCCGGAATTGGTAAGTTCCCTTATGCGGGACATTGTGTTTCTGGAGGTAGCAGGCATCAACCCGGTAGTGGTTCATGGAGGCGGGAAGGCGATCTCTGCTTGTATGGAGGCCGCTGGCCTTGAGGCCAGATTTGTAGAGGGCTTCCGGGTCACCAGTCCTGAGGCAATTTCGATTGTAGAGGCGACTCTTGGAAACACCATCAACCCAGCACTGGTCGACCTTCTGAGGACGCACGGAGGCCACGCCGCCGGAATTCCGGGGACTAAGGTGTTTCAGTCCACACGCATCACGGAGTCCGAACTCAAGCCTGTTGATATTGGCCGGGTCGGCAAGGTTGAGTCCTGCCACATCGATGAAATTCTCAAGACCATCGCCTCGGACGCCGTTCCTGTTGTTTCACCCCTCGGCTGTGAACTCGGTTCCGGTAAGACCCTCAACATCAACGCGGANCTCGCTGCCGCNGCACTCGCGTGTAGTCTCGAGCCAGCGAAGTTACTTTTTGTTTCGGACGTCCCCGGGCTCCTCAGCAACCCAGAGGATTCATCGAGTCTGATTCCTTCGGTNGCTCCATCAGAGGCCGCCGCGCTCATCGAGTCAGGAATCATCTCCGGTGGAATGATCCCAAAAGTTCGATCCGCAATCGAAGCCCTCGACGCGGGCGTTGAGAAGGTTCACTTTATCGATGGACGAATTCCACATACGGTTCTCCTTGAAATCTTCACCACCGAGGGAATAGGAACCGAAATCACCTACTAATATTAACCTTTGTGCCCCGACCGGTCTCAAGTCGCCCGGGGCTCGTCTTTAGGACTTACCTCTTCAAACCCTGAACCTCCTCCGATGAATACGGCCGAAAAACTCGCCCGGTATGTCCTCCCCACCTATTCGCGCTTTTCCGTCAGCCCGATAAGAGGTGAAGGCACCATGCTCTGGGACGCGGACGGCAAACGCTATCTCGATTTCTGCTCCGGCCTCGCGACGTGCACCCTCGGACACGGAGACAACGCCCTCTCCCGCGCTATTGCGCGCCAAGCCAGCGATTTGATTCACTGCTGTAATCTCTATCAGATCGACAAGCAGGCAGAACTGGCGGAATGTCTCGTAGAAGAGTGCCTCGGACTCCAGGGGCGCGTCTTTTTCAGTAACTCAGGAGCCGAATCAAACGACGGTCTCGTTAAGCTCGCACGACGTTTTGGCAGAGAGCGAGTCGGAGATGGAAATGAGTCCTGTCATCAGATCATCACCTTCCACCAGTCCTTTCATGGCCGAACACTTGGAGGAATTGCAGCGACCGCCCAAAGCAAGGTGAAAGAGGGTTTTGATCCCCTTCTTCCCGGGTTTCAGCACTGCCCACTCAACGACTTGGACTCTCTTGCCTCAACGATAGCAGCTGACACATGTGCCATCATGCTCGAGCCAATTCAGGGCGAAGGGGGAATTCATCTTGCGACTCCCGAATTCCTCCGTGGGGTGCAGGAGCTTTGCCAGCAGAATGATCTTCTTCTTCTTCTCGATGAGGTCCAATGCGGTCTCGGGCGAACTGGGGACATGGCCGGCTGGCGCAGTATCGAGCCCGGTCTGACTCCTGATGCCGTCTCGTGGGCAAAAGGTCTTGGCGGGGGCTTTCCCGTCGGGGCTTTCTGGGTGTCCGACAGGCTTACCTCGCGAGACAAACCCCTCTTCGAGCTGTTAGGAGCCGGATCCCATGGCTCGACCTTCGGAGGAAGCCCTCTCGCCTGCACCGCGGCACTGGCCGTTCTTCGTGAGGTTATCGATAAAAATCTTCCCGAGCGAGCGATCCAGCACGGACAAACGATTCAGGCAGCCGTCGAAGGCTGGCAGCACCGGGCCATCACCGGAATACGGGGAAAGGGCCTTCTCTTGGGCGTTGGCCTTCAAAATGCAGCATTCGATACCCCCGAGAACACGCCTGCATCGATCCATCTCTCAACGGAACTGGCAAAGGCCGGACTTCTCGCCCCTCCTGCCGGGCCTGACACCATCCGCCTTATGCCACCCCTCACCGTATCAGAAGAGGAAATTCAGGAAGCTCTAGGAATTTTCAAGCATACTCTCGACAACCTCTGCATTTAAGAGGGCCCGGATTTCCTTCTGCTTTCCTTGATTCTCCGTCGATTCTCCTGCACGGTCTCCCTTCCCAATTTCCCATTGTTGGCGCTGTCTGGCTCCTCCACTCAGCGAACACAAACATTTACATCAAATGGACCACCTTCTCTCAATCGAGTCGATGCATCCCCAGAACATCGTAAAGTATGTTGACCATGCAGTGACTCTCAAGACTCGCCGGGGTAAACACGAGGAATTTCCGCTCGAGGGACAAGTCTGGGCCCTCATTTTCTCCAAGTCTTCAACCCGGACGCGCGTCTCATTCGAGGTGGGCATCCGTGAGCTCGGGGGATCACCACTCTTTCTAAGTTCTAACGATATCCAGCTCGGCCGGGGAGAGCCCATCAGGGACACCGCTCGTGTTCTGGGGCGGATGGTTCATGGAGCAATTATCCGTACCTACGCGCAGAGTGATGTTGAAGAATTCTCCACGTTCGCGGGCATTCCAACCATCAACGCGCTTACAGATGACGAGCATCCATGCCAGATCCTCGCTGACTTGCTCACCGTGAGGGAAAAACTGGGGGGATGGGATGGAAGGAAGTTCGCCTTCGTGGGTGACGGCTACAGCAATATGGCCCGCTCGTGGTGCTGGGCCGCCAAGCACCTCGGATTTCAACTAACGATAGGGTCTCCCCCGGATTATCAACCCCCCTCAGACTTTCTCGGTAAAATTGAGGCCCCTAATATTAGCGTCACCTCGAATCCAGCCGAGGCCGTGGCGGGAGCAGACGTCGTCAATACTGATGTTTGGCTCTCCATGGGGCAAGAGGGTCAATCTGAAAAAGAAACCCAGTTCAAATCCTATCAGGTCAACAGCGAGCTGCTAACCGGAGCCTCGAAAGGACATATTGTCCTCCACTGCCTCCCCGCCTACCGCGGAAAAGAAATCAGCGAGGACGTTCTTGAAAAACACTCCGAAACAATCTTCCAACAAGCCGAAAACCGCCTTCACGTGCAAAAAGGGATCATGGCTCGAATGGCCAAGCATCGTGTCTTATGAGAACAGGCCTGATTGAGCTCCCGGGTGAACCACTGCCCGGCCCGATTGCTTGAAGTCAAATCACTTCATTTTGTCGTGCTATTGGGCTAGAGTCCCTCTCTTATCCCCTTCATCCTCGGAGCCACCCCAGGGTGAAGACCCGAGCGTCACTTCCTCCCGGATCGTATGTCCATCCAACTGACCAGGAACTTTTCCATCATCGCNCACATCGATCATGGAAAGACGACTCTTTCCGATCGCCTCCTCGAGCAGACCCAGACGATTTCGGACAGGGAAAAACAGGATCAGCTCCTCGATTCCATGGATCTCGAGCGGGAACGGGGGATCACGATCAAATCACATCCGGTAACAATGTATTACCAGGCAGAAACCGGCGATCGGATGAAGCTCAATCTTCTGGATACTCCCGGTCATGTGGACTTCGCCTACGAGGTTTCAAGAAGCCTTGCAGCATGTGAGGGTGCGCTGCTCCTTATAGATGCGGCTCAAGGAGTGGAGGCTCAGACCGTTGCCAATGTCCACCTCGCGATGGAGCAGGATCTTGTGATCATTCCAGTGATCAACAAGATCGATCTTCCCGCAGCAGATGTGGAAAAATGCAAGAGGCAGCTGGAGGATATTCTCGCGATCCCCGCTGAGGACGCGATCCCCGCCTCCGCCAAAGCGGGAATTGGCATCGAGGAAATTCTGGAGGCTATCGTGGCGCGAATTCCCGCTCCTACCGCTCCTGAAGACGGCCTTCTCCGAGCCTCGGTCTTCGACTCCGTCTACGATCCTTTCCGCGGGGTGGTATCCTACGTGCGTCTTATCTCAGGCTCCATGAAGCGTGGGACACGCATTAAACTCTTCGCCACCGAAAAGACCTACGAAGTCAAGGAGGTTGGCCACTTCACTCCTAAAATGACCAGTGAAGGCTCCTTGGGTGCAGGGGATGTTGGCTATGTCATCGCCAATATGAAGTCTGCAAGTGAGGTTAAAATCGGCGACACTATTACGGACAACGTTCATCCTTGCTCGGAACCACTTCCTGGATTCAAGGAGGTTCAGCCCATGGTATTTTCGGGTATTTATCCGGTCGAATCCTCCGATTACGAGGCCCTCAAGACCGCGATGGGCAAACTCCAGATCAATGATGCCGCATTCACTTTCCAGCAGGAAAGTTCTGTGGCGCTGGGCTTTGGATTCCGGTGTGGATTTCTCGGTCTTCTACACATGGAGATTGTTCAGGAAAGACTCCGCAGGGAGTTTAACATGGACGTGATCTCCACCTACCCCTCCGTGATATACGAGGTGAGCAAGACGAGTGGCGAAGAACTGCTGGTCGATAACCCTTGTCTCCTCCCTGACCTTTCTGAAGTCGACGAAATCCGGGAACCGATGGTCAAGGTCTTCATCATGACCCCTTCTGAATTCATTGGCGACATGATGGCTCTCGTAATGGAGAAAAGAGGTCAGGTCGAACATACCGAGACGGTCGATGATACCCGGGTCATGCTGCATACCGTACTTCCGTTGTCGGAGATTCTTGTTGATTTCAATGATCGCCTGAAGTCCGCCACTCGTGGCTACGGATCAATGGATTATGAGCATCATAATTACCGGCCCGCGAATCTCGTGAAGATGGACATCCTGATCGCAGGCGAACCTGTAGACGCCTTCTCCACTATCGTGCACCGGGACAAGGCGACCGGATACGGGCGCCGTCTGGCGGAAAAACTGACCGGCGTGATACCCCCCCAGCTTTTTCCCGTAGCCATTCAGGCTGTCATTGGCGGGAAAATCATTGCCCGCGAAACCATTCGCGCAATGCGGAAGAATGTCACCGCCAAGTGCTACGGGGGCGACATCAGCCGGAAGAGAAAACTTCTCGAGAAACAGAAGAAAGGAAAAGCAAAGATGAAGGCTATCGGCAAAGTCAACATCCCCCAGGATGCTTTCATCCGCGTTCTCAAGAGTGGCGATTAGGCTTGCTCTGTCCCACGCTTCCAGCAGGGCAGAGAACTGTCTTCCCCTTGCCCCGTCATGGTCACCATGCTAGTTACCCCTCAGCCTGAGAAGGGCTTCATATCCGATAACCGCTGAAGAGAATCCTCAAGAGTCCCATTCCTCGTCCCGAATCATTCACCATGTTTTCTTCCCGCTGGAAAAAAGAGTCCAAGCTCCTCCACAAAGGCGCTCGCAAATTCCTGAATTATAAACGGGACCTCCTTGATGCCGACAAGATCAAGGCAATCGAAGAGGCCCGGGATACCCTCCGGGCAGCTATAAGGGCAGGCAACCGGGATGAGGCAGCGGAGGCAGAAAAACTCGTCAACAAAGCTTGCGAGGGCGCTCTCCCTCGCTACCGGCGACCGAATCCAATCGCGGAAAACATCGAGGTGTTTTTCGTTGCGATAGTAATCGCACTTGGAATTCGGGCCTATTTCCTNCAGCCCTTCCGCATACCAACCGGATCAATGCAACCTACCCTGAACGGGATCATTGGCCATACCCTGCAGAAAGACGAATTCCCCGCGTTCCCCGTCAAGGTCTGGCAGGCTGTCACAGGAGGAAGGAAATACATATACAAGGAGCTCAGTGGCAGTGAGAGACGCGAGATCATGACCCACCCTTTCCGCAGGGATCCCCGCGGAGCCCCTACGCCTTACATAGAACAGAGGCAGAAATGGCAGTTTTTCACAGAAACAACGATTCATTTTACGGACGGCGGGGTAGCCAAGATCAACGCTCCCCGAACCGCTCTGGAAAAAATGGGAGCGCTGGACCGGTCTCGCTTGAGGAATAGCCCGGATGGAAACACCTGGTGGCTGGAGCCAAACACCATTGTGTCCGGTTATACGACCAGCGGAGACCTCGTCCTCGTCGACAAGGTATCCTACAACTTTCGACGACCGGATCGCGGCGAAGTATTCGTCTTCGACACCCGCGGCATCACCGGAATCCAACAGCGCTCCAATAGCCCCCAAGGAGCCGGATCACACTATATCAAACGCCTCGTCGGCGTCCCGGGGGACAACCTCCGGATAGTGGGTAGTGATCTTTACGTCAACGACAGGCCTGCTGAGGAGAAGAAAATTCGTGAGGTNATGAGGGGAGAGGGGCGCCATGAGGGTTGGCCGGGCTACCAGCTTGCCGCCAGCGAAGGGCGAACTCGATGGAGGCGGTATCTCGACGACCCAGAAGATGTCCTCAAGCTGAAGAGCCGGCAGAACCAGATCGACAACGGCAAGGGTCCAATCGAGGCCGCTCTTTACCGAGAATATGCCGCGATGGGCGATAACACCAGCAACTCGCTGGACTCCCGCTATTGGGGACATGTTCGCGACTACAACCTCGTAGGACCAGCTCTTCTCTCGCTCTGGCCTCTGAGCTCGGGGCACTGGGGCCTAATAAAATAGCCCTGGAGGCGCTGGACTTCTCTCTGTAGGTAGAGCAGCTTTTCGGCAGGGACGCGAACCCCAGAATGCAATGTTGTCTCCCCGCTGGAAGAAAGAAGCCAGACTCCTTTCAAAGGGCGCTCGCAAGTTTCTTAACTATAAGCGGGATCTGCTGGCAGCAGAAAAGGTATCCCTTATCGAAGAGTCCCTTTGCGACCTTAACCTTGCCATCAAGGCTCGCGCTAAGGACCGGGTCGAGGAGGCCAGTCACCTTGTCACGGAAGCATGCGAAAATGCTCTCTTCAATTATCGGCGACCCGGAATTATCGCCGAGAACCTTGAGGTCCTCTTTGTCGCTGTCGTAATCGCATTGGGGATTCGGGGCTATTTCCTTCAGCCCTTTCGGATTCCGACCGGATCGATGCAGCCCACTTTGAATGGCATTGTTGGACATGAACTTGCCAGAGACAAGTTCCCTTCCGTCCCCGTCAGGACCTGGCAGGCCGTCATGAACGGAA
The DNA here is from genome assembly GCA_002715825.1 of Roseibacillus sp. Taxonomy (GTDB): domain Bacteria; phylum Verrucomicrobiota; class Verrucomicrobiia; order Verrucomicrobiales; family Akkermansiaceae; genus Roseibacillus_B. The sequence goes on from PBAI01000014.1 coordinate 84,424, forward strand.
GACGATATATTCACAAGGTGGTCAATGGATCGTCTGACAGACGCTATATCGAGCGTATCAATGAAGGGCAGTACCTTCAGTTCTTCACTGTCACCGAACTTCATTTTCGAGGCGACAGTCACCACAAACCTGAAGTCCTTAGACTACCGGCCCCCCGAAGTGCTCTTCAGAAAATGGGGCTCCAGATAAACACCGACTACGAAATGGGCCTTTCCTATGTCCCTCCGGATACAACCGTTTCAGGGTTCTCTACCACCGGAGATCTGGTTCTCGTAGACAAGGTCTCTTACAATTTTCGCCGACCACGCAGGGGCGAGGTCTTTGTTTTTGATACCCGTGGCATCGCAGGAATTCATCAACGCAGCCAGAGAGAGCAGGGTGCTGGCTCTCATTACATCAAACGCCTTGCCGCAGTCCCGGGTGACAAGGTCGAGATTGAGGAGCCTCTCCTGATAATCAACGGCGAACCTGCTACCGAGAAATATCTGCGAATGATTGGAAACCGGGAGGGCATCTATTCCGGCCCAGCCGGCGTCGGATATCAACCCACAAGAAATTACCGCGACCCTTTACCGCAGTTCATCCGTAAACGGGGTGACCGCGTGCACCTTAAGACCCGTGACACCCTGCTTGCAGAGGGAAATACCGGAGCTCAACTCTCTCTCAGGCGTGGCTATTTTGCCCTTGGGGACAATACGGACGACTCTCTCGACTCCCGCTACTGGGGCCCGGTTAGAGAATACAATCTCGTTGGGCCTGCTTTTCTCTCGCTGTGGCCGTTTACCACGGGACACTGGGGGCTGATCAGATAAGAACTAGAGTATAGAATGACGGAACCTGCTGAAATCACCCGCCGCGCCAAGTCCAACCTTGCCTTTGCGTTCATGTGCGTCCCGCAGGATCGTCGCCCGGATCTTAATATCTTCTACGCGTTCTGTCGGGTCGTCGATGATATTGCCGACGACACTTCTCGCCCGCCGGAAGAAAAACGTATGGCCCTGCAGAACTGGATGCAGGCGATCGAAGAGGACGATCATCCGGAAAACAGCCTTGAGGCACAAGTGGTGGATATGCGTAAGCGCCACTCTATCGAAGCCTCACTTCTCCAAGAGATTATACGTGGCTGTGAATCGGACCTCAGCCCTCAACGGTTTGAAACGTGGGAAGAGCTCCAGCAGTATTCCTATCGGGTAGCGTCAACTGTCGGCCTGATACTGTTACCCCTCTTCGGCGCAAGCCAGGAGGCTCGTGAATACTCGATCAGCCTTGGGCACTGCCTTCAACTCACTAATATTATCAGAGATGTGGGGGAGGACCTCGAAAATGGCCTCCGGATCTATCTGCCACTCGCTGACCTTCAGCAATTTCAATACTCTGAGGATGACCTTGCGAAGCACGTCTACGATGAACGATTTCTCTCCCTGATGAACTTTGAAGCAGAGCGGGCCGAAAGCATCTTCGAAGAAACCGCCTGCCTGTTGCCTCCGGGTGATCGGAAAGCGCTACGAGCCGCTGAGGTGATGAGGAAAATATACTATAGTCTCCTGCAACAGATGAGGCGCGATCAGTTTCGGGTTTTTGATAAGAGATACCGCATTTCCACCGTGCGGAAGTTCGGGATTATGATTCGCCAATGTATCAGCTGACAGATAAATAAGGGTCGCTACAGCATCCATATCCTCATATCCTCTGACACCTGTAGGAATCGAATACCACATCTGTAATGAAACATTTGCTCATTTCTCCAAGGCTCACTATTGTCTCAGTTGCTGCCTCGGTGTCGCTGATAGTACTGAGCTCCTGTAGTAACCAGCCAGCCTCGGAAACCGAATCCGGAGAACCATCCCCAACCACTCCCAGCGCGAAGCCTGAGAGCTACAAGAGAGGATTTAAGGCAGATAATCCAAACCACATAATCAGTCCGTTTCCTCCTCACAATCTGATCGATATCAGCCGTAATCCCAAAACAGGAAAACCCTTCCAAACCGGCGATTTTGCTCGGGACCCGAGTACGGGAGGAATTTTTCAAATCCCCTGATTCCAAGGGTTTCTCCCACCTGGGAGAGGTTGCGCAAAACAACCTTGCTGGTGTCCAACTTCTGGTTTCAGGCTTCCCCTCTCTCTTCCTTTTCGAGCTCAATTCGATCAGCGAGGTTTCTCGCCTTCACCCGGCGATTGCGCTTCGCCCAACGCTCCGTAGCCATGCGTCGTTTCTGGCGCCTTCTGTTAAGCTCTTCGATTTCCTCNTCTAACCTCAGATAACTCTGGTAGCGGTCGGGGTCGAGACTGCCCTCTTCCACCGCCAGTTGAATTACGCATCCGGTATCTCCCTCATGCTTGCAGTCAGTGAAGCGACACTGCGCCGCAAGATCATCCACATCCGCGAAGCTTTCTCTCAGGGTGAATTCATCAGTCCACATCTGGATTTCCCTGACCCCCGGGTTATCGATCAACAAACCACCCTCTGGAAGAACAACCAGCTCCCGATGGCTGGTTGTGTGCCGCCCTCTACCGGTTACTTCATTTACCTCACTGGTCTCCTGCCATTCTCCGCCCAACAGCTGATTTACCAAAGTGGACTTTCCGACTCCACTGGAACCAACAAGCGTAATAGTTACCCCAGGTTTTAAATACCCACGAAGAACGTCCAGCCCGCGGCATTCCTTCGCACTCGTCGTGTGTATTTCCGCGACCCGGCTCAAGTTCCGCAGCTCTTCGGCTGCATCCATACAGTGCTTTTCCGGAAACAAATCCGCTTTATTCAGGAGAACCACCGGCCGGGCTCCACATCGCTCGATCAGGGTAAGGTAGCGCTCCATCCGTCGGAGGTTGAAGTCTGCACCAGGATCCGTCACAACAACGACAATATCCACGTTAGCCGCCAGGACTTGTTCCTGCGCACTTTTCCCCGGCATCTTCCGGGAGAAGCGGGAGAACCTTGGAAGGCGCTCCCGTATGATCACCTCATCACAATTTTCTCCCCGATCGAGCGCGACCCAGTCTCCCACCGAGGGCAAGTCGGCATCGTTCTCTGCATCGTGCCAGACTTTTCCACCAAGCACACAATCGATCTCCTCTCCTCCTTCCAACAACGCCGCAAAATTGATCTTCGTTTCCCGCACGAGCCGAGCCGGTATGAGTCCGCGTTCTGCAAAAGGCGCAAACCTTTGAGCGAATCCCTCGTTCCAACCAAGATCCTCCAGCGTCATTTCATTTCAAGATTCATCCGGATCCAGCCCCCTGAAAATCGAAATCTTCATTGAAGTCGATTGCAATCGCTTTCCATAGGACTTAGCCCAAGGGGAGAAAACAATGCGCGCCTTGGTAAAAAGCAGGCCGGGAACAGGTCTCGAGCTTGCGGATCTTCCAGTTCCGGAGGTTGGCCCCATGGATGTTCTCATCAGAATATCACGGACGGCCATCTGCGGTACGGACCTCCATATCTGGAAGTGGGATCCCTGGGCACAGAAGACCATCCCAACCCCGATGACCGTTGGTCACGAATACTGTGGCTATGTGGAGAGAACGGGTTCCGGAGTGACCGATCTGGTTCCGGGCGACTACGTCTCCGGGGAAGGTCACCTGGTATGCGGGCGTTGCCGCAATTGCCTCGCCGGGCGTCGTCACCTTTGTCCTAACACCATCGGCGTCGGAGTTAATCGCCCCGGAGCCTTCGCCGACTTTCTGGTTTTACCCTACCGCAACGTCTACAAGCTGGACCCTGCAATCCCCGAAAATCTAGCTGCAATCTTTGACCCACTCGGCAATGCGATCCACACCGCTCTTTCGTGGGATCTTGTTGCAGAGGATGTCCTTATCACTGGCGCTGGTCCCATTGGGTGCATGGCCGCTGCAGTTTGCCGCTTCGCGGGAGCTCGTCATGTGGTCATTACAGACCCGAATCCTTTCCGCCTTGACCTTGCGAGACAATTGGGAGCCACGCGAACTGTTGACATCACCATGGAATCTCTCACGGACGTTAAACGTGAACTCGGCATGAAAGAAGGGTTTGATATTGCCCTCGAGATGTCAGGACACTCTGCGGGGCTCGCCGATATTCTTGACCATACCTCTCACGGAGCTCGTGTATCACTCCTTGGAATTTTTCCTGACAAGCTAGAGATCGATTTTGAAAACGTCATCTTCAAGGGACTCGTCTTGAAAGGTATTTACGGTCGGGAAATGTTTGAGACATGGTATAAGATGAGCTCCATGGTGCGTGCTGGCCTTGATCCTTCGGCCGTCATTACCCACGAATTCGACGCCTCGGACTTCCAGAATGCTTTCGAAACGATGTTGTCAGGAAAAAGCGGCAAGGTAGTTTTACGCTGGACCTNACATCTACCGAGATTGAAAAGGTGGCCCCGCTGAAGCCAAGGGAGAAGAGAACGGCAAATCNGGCGAACCTTTAGAAAAGCGTGGGTGCGAGAAAGACCGGTAACCCCTATTGCGATCGGAGTCGACTCAGGCCAATCCTGAATAAAGGGTAAATCGCGCACTTTAACGCTCGGAAATGTACATATGGTGCTCATTATTGAGGTGAGTGGTTAACTATGATCCAGCCCGGCGTGGGAGCCTTTACAAAAGGCTCGTCATCCCCCTCTCCGCTTTCGTCCTGCTTGCCTCTCTTGGCCTCGCTATCTGGATTTCAACGCTCCAAAGGCGAGAATCCCTGAGGCGTTTCGAGCAAACGGCCATCACTAATGCTGGTTTCATGGGACAGTTGCCCCTTCCGCGCTCTACCGAAATGGCAAACCGGCTTTCCACCATTCTGGAAGTTCGAGTGGCTTTTCTCCGTGAGGACGGGCGAATCATACACTCCTCGGGGGAGCAATGGCCTTCTGGCATTGAAAAACAACTGAAGGATTTCTCCAGAAATATGACCACCGCCACGCGGATAGGATCCTACGACGTTGCTACTACTCCTCTGATATCCTCAAAGGATCACCTCGTTCTCGTCCGGGACGCTGAGGGAGGCCTCACCGGAATCGGCATCTGGATTCTGATCCCCACCCTTTTTCTTACCGCTGCTTTTGGAGGACTCGTCTTCATTCTGGCAGACCGNATCGTTCGTCCACTTACCCTCTTAACCGGCTGGCTTCCCAATCTGAAAACCAACGAGGAACCGGAAAACCCCATCCCCGCGTCTCTCACTGCCCGTAGCGATGAGCTCGGACAGCTGGCCCGATCCCTGAAAGATACTCATCAATCACTGCTACGTGAACAAAAGCTGAGGCATCAGTCCGAACGGCTTGCCACTCTCGGTAGGATCGCAACGAGTCTCGCACATGAAATCCGGAATCCAGCAGCAGCAATTCGCATGCATGCCGATCTCATCGAACCCCGGATTGCGACAGAAGGTTCCGAATCAGTAAATCTGATCCGGGAAGAGGTAGAGCGCATTACTGACCTCGTGAATCAGTGGCTCTTTGTCGCCCGGGCCGATCCTCCGGAACGCAGGCCACATGACCTTGTTGCAATGCTGAAAGATGTGGGCCGTAGGCAGAAGTCTGCTCTCACGCATGCAGGCACTCCTCTTGAGATCGATGCACCTGACCCGGTGATCGTAGAATGCGACAAACTCCGGATCGAGCAAGTGCTTCGTAACCTGATTGTAAATTCCAGCCAGGCAACACCCGAAGGAGGCCCGATTATTGCTGAAGTGGTGATGACTACANGCGTAGCACGTCTGAACATTCGCGATTCCGGACCAGGGTTCAGCAGCGAGGCCCTCGCCCGGTTCGGAGAGCCCTTCTTCTCGGAGAGGGAAGGAGGCATGGGAATCGGTCTCACCCTCGCGCGGGAGGTTATACAGGCTCACGACGGATCGATTAAGGCTTCTAATCATGCCGAAGGAGGTGCTCTGGTATGCATCACTCTTCCCCTTTCTTCCTAAAACCAACGGCACCCATGGACTCACCACGTATCCTTATCGTCGAAGACGAACATGCCCTCTCCCTTGCTCTGGCCGCCGCAGTGAAACAGGCCGGGTTTCAAGGAGAACCCGCTCCCACCGCAGCCCAGGCCAGGAAAGCGCTCCAATCTAAAAGGGACTACCACGCAATGATTCTGGACATCGGCCTGCCAGATCAGAATGGCCTCGAATTTCTCGAGTCTCTTCCCCCGGCACAAAGGCCTCCAACCATTGTCATCACCGCTCACGGCGAAATCGAGAACACTATTACCGCGCGGAAACTTGGCGTTATTGACTTCCTCCCGAAGCCACTCGACTTTACCGAGTTTCAGGAAATTCTCCGTCGAGCAGCAAAGCAAGCCCCTAGTCGGCAAGACAGGCCAGACCCAGCACCCGAAGCTGTAGCATTCGTCGGAGCCGCCCCAAGCATGCGCCCTGTCTTCCAGCAGATCGCACATTGTTGTGCTTCTGACGATCCCGTACTCGTACGAGGAAGCACTGGGACCGGTAAATCTCATGCTGCACGGCTCATTCAAGGTAACAGTATGCGGGGTGGACCATCAGAAACACTGGTCATAGGCCCATCCACCTCCAGCACGCCCCTGAATTCCGCGCTTAAAAAAGCCCAAGGAGGAGTCCTCATCCTTGAAGAGATCGCCTCCTTGAATCCAGAAGCCCAGTCGGAACTCGTTCGCCAAATCGAGTCAGGATCTCCTCCTGATTTCCCCCGTCTGATCGCGACCACACGAGAAGATCTCCGGAGCCTTGCACGGGACGGGACATTTCGTAGTGATCTTTTCTATCGCCTTCAGGTTCTCGAAGTACGCTTGCCTTCCCTGTGTAATCGCATGGAAGATTTGCCTGCTCTTGTTTCTTACTTCATCGGGCAACTGCTACCTGCCCGCAATTTATCCATCACGGAGCCTGCCCTCGCCCAACTGATGTCGCACGATTGGCCCGGAAACCTCAGGGAGCTCCACAACTCCATCGCGTTCGCTCTTACCGTCAATTCGGGTGCCGCGGCTATTGAGGAGAGCGATCTTCCCGATTATCTCAAGGGAGAGACCGCCGGCATCGACGCTCAGGCCCCTTCCCTTCTCGTCCAGGCTCTTGANGGTTGGATTGATACCAGACTAAACGAAGGAAAAAATCCTGTGTATCGGGACCTTGCCGAAAGTTTGGAGGCGACCCTCATAAGACGTCTTCTGGAGCGATACGATGGAAAACTAGCGCGCATGGCTTCCGCCCTGCAAGCGAACCGCACAACGCTTCGTAGGCGCCTGCAAAACACCTGATTGTCCATTACGTGGTCAGCACCTGATCAAAAACTGTCCGCGGCACATAAATCGGGTCAGGGCGCGGGGATCCGCTTGCCCTGCCATACCGGTTAATCATCTTTTTCCTTTCCATGCACTCTCACTCCATCACCCGAGCCGGGAATATTACTCTTCCTCTCTTCAGGACCTCTGGATCAATCGTTTTGNTAACGTCGGTTACCCTTTTCCTCTTTGAGCTTCCGCTCCGTTCAGCGGAAACGCTTCTTCTGCCTGACACCGTTGTCACCGCCAGCCGTATTGGCGAAGCCTCTCTCGAGTCCATGAGCTCCGTCGGGGTCGTAACAGCAGANCAATTTCGCGAGCAGGGATTTCGGACAGTACCGGAAGCGCTTGCTAATACTCCCGGCGTGATGGTTCAAAAAACCACTCATGGTCATGGAAGTCCTTTCATAAGGGGCTTCACAGGGCGACAGAACCTTCTTCTCGTCGATGGAGTTCGAATCAACAACAGCACCTACCGAAGCGGACCCGTTCAATACTGGAACACTGTTGACGGATTTTCCATGGATCGCCTCGAGCTTGTTCGAAGTCAGGGTTCTGTTCAATACGGCAGTGACGCTCTCGGAGGAACGATGAACATCCTGACTGCCGACACGGGCTTCCTTACTGCGGACCCGGGCTGGTTTCAGCGTGGCAGTGCACAATATCGATTCGATACAAACAGCCGTAGTCATGTTGGGCGCCTTCAGACCCGGTTTGGGGATGGCAAAAACTGGGGAGCCTCGATTGGTCTGACGGGCAAGGATTTCGGGGATATCCGGGACAGCGCGTTAGGCCGCATGAAAAACACTGGATATCCCGAGCAGAATCTCGATGTCAAGGTGGAGACGCTCCTCAGTCCTTCCACCCACCTTACCTTTGCCCACCAATACCTTAATCAGGACGATGTATGGCGCTGGCATAGCACGATCTACAACGACACTCCGTGGAACGGCACCAGCACCGGGTCATACGGAGCTCGCATCTATGATCAGGAGCGCAGCCTCACCTATCTCAAGGTTGCGGGTGACCTGATCGACAGCCCCGTCCGGAATTATAGTGCAACCCTCTCCTTCCAGCGCTCGCAGGACAGCGCGTTTCAGGACCGCAGCGCCACCGATGTCCGGACTCAGGTCATTGACGTCGACACCATTGGTCTCGACGTTCAGCTCGAAAGCGATCTCTTCGATGGGAATCTGGTCTATGGTGTCGACTACTACCGGGACAGTATCGACTCCGCAGGTAGCCGCACTGGACGTGACCCAAGGAGCCGAAGGCCGATCGCTGATGACTCCAACTATCACCTCCTAGGGGCCTTCGCCCAGTTACGCAAACCGTTAAGCCAGAAACTGGAGGCGTCCTTGGGAGCAAGAATTACCCACGCCGAAGCAGAGCTTGGCAAGGTCTGGAACCCCGATAACAGCGCAGATATCTCCGCGAGTGAGGATTGGAGCAATATCGTCTTCAATGCACGCGCCCTCTACCGGCTCGATGACGGCTGGAACCTCTACGGCGGGGCAAGCCAGGGGTTCCGGGCCCCAAATGCCCATGACCTCAGCGGCAACATCACGTCCCGGAGTGGTCAGGAACAGCTGGGAGCCCTCGACCTTGAGCCAGAGAAGTCTTGGACCTTCGAACTCGGGTCTCGCTTCACCAGTGGTGACATCAGTTTTGGGGCTGCGGGCTTTTACACTCTGGTTGATGACCTTATCATCAGTGTTCCTACGGCCCCCGGCGGTGATACCGTGGAAGCGACCAATGCTCAGGAAGCTGAAATTATCGGGCTGGAACTTGAGGCCGCGGTTCGTCTTCTCGATAATCTGACCCTCTCGGGCCACCTTACGTGGCAGGAAGGAGACACCACCAGCCCCTCCTTCCTCGGAGGCCCAAGCGAGGAGGCGCCAGTCAGCAGGCTGTCGCCTCTGTTGGCGAGCCTTGCTCTCCGCTATAATTCCCCAGACCAGCGCTGGTGGGTCGAGGGACGAGTCACAGCCGCCAGTAAGCAGGACGAGCTCAGTGCCCGCGATCAGAGGGACACCCAGCGGATTCCTCCTGGAGGCACCCCAGGATACCTCGTGGCCTCAATCAGGGCCGGTCTGCAGGTCTCAGAGAGCCTGGAGCTGACCGCAGCTCTCGAAAATATCACGGACGAGGACTACCGGATTCACGGGTCCGGGGTAAACCAGCCAGGATTCAACGCGATCATCGGCGCAAAAGTCAGCTGGTAGCCCCCCGTATTCCCAGAGAGATCACCCTTTGAGAAGAGCCAGCTCTCCCTCGCTGCTCCCGAAGCCTGATGCATCAACTCCATGCCGGCGNAGTAGCTCAAGGTAGAGATTACAGAGAGGCGTAGGCTGGTCCAAAACGGTGTGACCCTGATGGCGGTATCCTCCCCCCGCCACAATAGTGGGGAGATTATTGTGAGTATGGTTGGAGGCATCACCGAAGTTACTTCCTACCATCACAGTCGTATGATCAAGCAGCGTCCCCCCTTCTTCTTTGACCATTTCGAGCGAACAAAGGAATGCATTAAGATGCCTGATAATGTCGTTCTCAACCCGGCTGAGCTTTTGGAGNGTGTCCGCGCGGCCTCCATGATGAGAAAGAGTATGCCAGCCCCCAGTCGCCCCCGGCACACTGATGGCTCCGTAGATCCAATCGAGCGATATTGTGATCACCCGTGTCGAATCTGTTTGAAACGCCAATTTCGCNAGCTCGAACAGGTTNCTGACCTTGGTGGAGAAGGCGAACTCATGGTCAACACTCAGGGAGTCGGCTACCTCGGGCTTCTTCGCCTTAAGCCAGAACTCCTCGTGCTCGAGCTGCACCTCCAACTCCTTGATGACAGCACGGTAAGATTCTATCTTTGAGCTCTCTCCCCCGCGTTTCTGGAGTTGCTCCATGTCCCGGTAAAGACACCGGACCACGTGCTGGTCATTCTCAATCTGACGGCGCTTGGCACTCACATCTTCTTCTCCGAAGAGCCTGTCAAAAATCTGCCGTTCATCATGCATCGGAGGGATCGCCACACCTCGACTGTTCCACGAGCAGCCCCACCCCCGGTCGTAGATACTGAATGAAAGNAAGGGGAAACGGGTTACTCCCCCCATCTCTCGGGCAAGAATCTGATCCACAGAAATGGTATTGGTGAAATTCGTCGCCTCAGGGCTCGGCGCTCCNGTGAGGAAAGACTTCTCCGAGTCATGGTTGCTGGTGTCCATCCCCGGATGGAAGAGATTCTGGAAAACTGTCATTTTATCACCCAATTCCAGATTTTTTAGATAGGGCGAGGTATCCAGATCTCCACGCTTGGCAGGGAAAAAATTGGGTTCGTAAAAACCGAGCGAGTTGCAAATAAAGACCATCCGCTTCGGAGGCGCCTTTGCGGGAGTGGCGGTTGCCGCTCTCAGATCGAGCGACTGCAGCGCCAGAGGCAGGGCCATGCCATACTTCAGGAACTCNCGTCTGTTACAGTGGCTCATTTGTTAGATTCGCGGAGGGAGTATACCAACACCTCGGTGATAAGATCTTTCAGCCGCCCCCTACCGGGTTCTTTCTCAAGAAAGTTCCACAGGTGCAAGCGCTGGGACAAAGTCGGCTCAATCCCATTCACATACTCAAAATACTTTCTCGCGAAGGTATAGGCTATCTTCTTCTTGTNCGTGAGAAGGACCTTCTTTAAGCCAAAAATATCCGTAAATGCTTCTCCGCTGATCTCTCCTGAACTGTCCACCTGGCTGCCCATTTTGAAATAGCCCTGAGGGCGATATTGGAACGTCCCGCTATGAGGCAGCTTGATCTTGTATCGTTGCCGCCACTCACCGACTGCATCGAAGCTCTCAAGGGCAAACCCGTAAGGGTCTATACTTTTGTGACAGGCATGGCACGTCTTGTTCAGTTTATGCTTTTCGATCTGCTCCCGCAGTGTCTCGCCACGACCATGCTCCGGCTCGAGGGCAGCGACGCTTTCGGGTGGCGGCGACAATGGCGTCCCCACGATGTTCCTCGAGATCCAAGCACCCCGCAATATCGGAGAGGTATCAAACCCGTCGGTGGTCACCTTGAGTATGCTTCCCATTGTCAGCAATCCCCCTCGAGGTAGTTCTGGGGGAAGAAAAATTTTACGCATGCCATGCCCGCTCACCCCCTCAATGCCATAGTGGCGGGCAAGACGCTGGTTGAGAAAACTGAAATTGGAATCGATGAGAAACTCCGCCGGCATATTTTCCTCAACCAAATAGCCCAGATACATGCGGGTCTCGATCGGCAGGTAATAATTCAGCAGGTCATCGTAGAGTGGNTAGAGCTTCAGAGAAGGAGTCACCTTGTCCAGAGAGCGCAGGTTGAGCCACTGGTCACTGAAGGAGCGGATCATTCGCTCGCTGCGCTCATCGGCGAGCATCCGCCGGATCTGAACACGGAGGGTATCGCCCTCGAGATTTCCGGCAGCAGAAAGCCGCTGGAGTTCTTCGTCGGGCACCGAAAGCCAGAGTGCACGGGCGAGGGCGGCCGCACGCCCATACGAAAGGTTGGCATGCTCCCCCGGCGCCATCAGGAAGCGTGGAGAGCAGAGGACTGCCTTCAACCCCGTCTTTGCTGCAAGCGAAAAGCTTCGGCCCCCTCTGAGCTGGCGCAGGGCGATTTCGAGGTAAGGGGCGACCTCGTCTCTACTTAGCTTCGAAGAGAATGCACGCTCAGCAAATCGTCTGACGACATTCTCCAGGGCCTTCGGCGAGCGAGAATCCACAGTTACGAAAGAAGTCGGCGGCGAATCTTCGATGCGGGTTATGACATCAAGCCTACCGATGGAAGCGATCGACTTTTGATCCAACTGCACGGAATCCGTAATAAGAAATTTGATGAAGCGCCGGGATGTCTTGCTGGGAAAGACAATGGGCTGCTCNTTGGCCAGTCTGACATCAAGGGCGCCTGCCATTACCTTCTCGCCCCACGATTTTCCATCATCAGAAAAGTAAATCTCATAGGNTTTTACCAGACCGTTNCCATTGCCGCCCTGCCACGTGGCAAAGGAGAGTCCTTCAATCTCCGTCCTCATTGGATTATCAAGGATCACATAATGGGGCGGCTTCGCGACTGTCGGACTAAAACGCGTATGCCAGAAAGTCAGATTCGAGCCGTCCTGCATCCTCTCCTTCCCCATTCCCTCCTGAAAGCTGCTTACCCTTACACTACCCCCTATCTTTTGAAGATTCGTCTGACCTCCAGCCACTTTAAGGGATTCCCGGGCATCACCCTTTATCGACAAGTTGCCAAATACTGTCCGGTAAGACATGGGCGGCCAAGAATCCAGAATCGGCCCCCGCACCTTCAGCTGTCGGATATAGACTCCTTCCTCAGGACTTTTCTGGCGGAAATTATCGCGGGAAAAGCAATGTACCGAAACGCTCTCTCCCGGCCTTAGGAAAGCCCGGACCGTATGCGATTCCATCTCCGGATTTCCGAGAGAGATCACCCCGAGGAGACGCTGTGGCTGTGGCCGATCATCAGCATAGTAGTATTTTCCTGCATGAACCTGCAGGCTCAAGTCCTCTGCAATTCCTGACACTTTGGAGGCATCAAAGGTAAGCTCATACCATCCCGCAGCCGGGGGGGTGAACCCCTCGTAGAAAAAGGAATAGCTGTTTCCATTGTTCGCTCTGGTCCAAGAAAACAAGGTCCCTTCCCGGTAAGGGCGATGGTAGATTCGGTAGGTTTCGTGACTATCACGGAGCTTATTCGTCACCCAGGTCCGCTCCACGGGAAACCCCTCCTCGGGAATGGCGAAATCCAGCATCTCATCCGCAACCGCAAAGTAGGATCCAAGCATCTCCCGGCTCAACTGGATCTTCCGGTTGGAATCAAAAGCACTCGTGCCCCGGTCTTCCGGAATCTTGGCGGCGAGATCAAGGTTCGTACTCAACAGGTCATTGGCCGAATGCACAAATTCGTGTCGGCTAATCCTGCGAAAAAGCTTCGGAGAAGAGTTCTCCTGCCTTTTCGCCAACCACTTCAGAACAGCCTTCTTCTCATCCGGATTCGGCTGGTCCTTCTCAACCGGTGGCATTTTTCCGGTGAGAAGATTTTCGAAAATGAGCGTTTCATCAATTTCACCTTTAACGAGGAATTCCTCCAAGTTGAGGCCCCCTTTTCTGGAGGTGTCGTTGTGGCACCCGAAGCAGTAATGTTCAAGAACTTCAACGGCTCCGGGCGCTTCTTCCACCGCTGGCGAAAGGGAAGCCACAAGACTCCAGAACACAAGGGCTGGAATCGAAAGAGGGATTCGTTCCACGCGCATTCCCCACTTCCGCTTTTTGATTTTCGTGATCTTTCCCCCTACTAGGCTGATCGATCAGAGCATCCAGCCCTCTCGGTAGGGGCGGTGAAGGAGGGCGCTGGCTCCTGCGTGATCGGAAATCTCCCCGGTCAGGGTGTCGTAGTGGAATGGCTCTCCCACGATCCCGGCGATGTTGGTCAACTGAATCAACTCAGTAAGTGGGCCCCCGATCGCGAAACTTGAGAAGGTCTCCCCCTTGCCCTTGCAGGCGTCAATCCATTCCCGGTGGTGACCAACGCCCCGCGGCAGGGTTTTCGGTGGCTCCTTGATGGAGCCCTTGTCCTTGGACAGGATTTCCGAACTCGTATTCCACGGGTTGGAAGAATAGATGCTTCCCTTGGTTCCGATGAGCAGAGAACCAAAGGATCCCGGCTGCTTTCCATGAAGCAAGTCCGCGGAAGGGCGCATCTTCTGACCACTGGAAACCGTCAGCTTTACTGCTGGAAGATCCCCACGGGCGGGAATATCGAAATGCACGCGGGTCGAGGCGGGGTAGCCTTCCACATGAACCCCGGTGGCTTCTCCCTCGATTCGGATCCGCTTGGCCTTACTGGAGCCACCGGGCTCCCAGAGCTCTCCAAGGTTCAGGCAACGGAAGAGGAAGTTCCCGGTATGACAACCCATGTCCCCGAGACTACCACTGCCAAAGTGACGCCAGCCTCTCCAGATGAAAGGAAGGTAGCTGGGGTGATAAGGCCGCTCGGAGGCTGGCCCAAGCCAGAGATCCCAATCAAGATTTTTGGGAACCTCAGGGGTGTCCTTTGGTCGGGTCATGGTAGCGCTTCCATCGCTTACCCAGAGATACGCGTTCTCGATTGGTCCTACTGTCCCAGCGGCACCCCACTCAGTAGCCCGCCGCACACCCTCCGAGGCCGAACCCTGATTACCCATTTGAGTCACCACCTTGTGCTTGGCGGCTGTCAGGCGCATCATGCGAGCTTCATGCACGGTTCGTGTTAGCGGCTTTTCACAGTAGACATGTTTGCCCTGCTTCATCGCTCCAACTGCAGCCACCGCATGGGTGTGATCCGGAGTGCAGACCACCACCGCATCGATCTCCTTGTCCATTTCCGAAAGCATNCGGCGGAAATCCTTATACCTCTNGGTCCCGGAATACTGCTTCAGCATCTGGGCCGCGCGCGTCTCGTCAACATCACAGACCGCCACGATGTTCTCTCCGGAAACCCCCCGGGTATTGCTCACTCCCTGGCCCCCCACCCCGATGCAGGCCACATTCAGTTTTTCGTTCGCCTTGTAACCGAAGGCCACCTGGCTGCTGCAGATCAGGAGACCAGCCCCCGTCGACCCCTTGAGAAACCCCCGCCGGTTCAAAGATGTTTGCTTACCCATAACCCCTTGTTCCCCTAATCCTCGTCCGATCGCAAGAAAACTCATGCCGGTCGGAGTAGCCCGATCACACGATCGCAGGATTCCTTTCTCTCATCACCCTTGCCTCATGGGTTTCAATAGAAGTTCTCTGGAGGCGGCGGTCGGATTCGAACCGACGAATAACGGTTTTGCAAACCGTCGCCTTAGGCCACTTGGCTACGCCGCCATCTCAAAGCGTCCCGGGTGGTAATCCCGTTAACCTCCGCTGTCAATAATTGGTCGCTCCACTCCAATTCGAGGCGGAGCCTCTACGAGGGATTCTTCAAAATTGAACGGCGTCATATCGATGCAGAGAGGCTCTTTACCCCGGAATGATGTCGACGATGCCGCCCGCGGTCGAACTTCTTTCGATCATGCCTAAGTCGCGCGAATGATTGTCCCACACTATTTCAAGCCAACCCGTCCCTTGTCCCATCATTCTTTCATTGGGAAACAGGGTTTTACTCGCCGGGGCACCCTCGCAGGCTAGGGTGGGCACTCTCGCCATGAACAAAAGCTCTCTCCCTCGCCGACACTTTGTTTCCAGCGGCGCTGCTGCTGTGGGAAGCTGGATATCCGCACCCACAATCCTGCGGGCCCAAAACGGAGTTTCTGCAAACGAGAAGGTCAACATCGGAGTGGTAGGATCTTCCGGGCAGGGTGGATTCAGCATTGGGGGACTCAAGGATATCGCAAACATTGCCGCCCTGTGCGACGTTGACCAGAACCGCCTCGCTCCAGTCGCGAGAAAGTTCCCCAAGGCCAGAACCTACCGGGATTTTCGCAAGCTCGTAGAGCAGAAGGACCTTGACGCCGTAGTGGTAGCAACTCCCGATCACACCCATGCCGTCGCCAGTGTCGCAGCCATGCGGGCCGGCAAACATGTTTACTGCGAGAAACCTCTCTGCCGCACTATTTCGGAAGTTCGCCATGTCACTAATCTTGCTCATGAAACAAACCGGGTCACACAAATGGGCACTCAGATTCACGCCGGATCAAACTACCGCAGGGTTGTGGAGCTGGTTCGCTCCGGCGCGATCGGCGAAATCAATGAGGTCCACGTCTGGGTTGGCTCTAGCACCGGCGGGCGAACACGCTACCAACAGTTTCCGGCAAGCGTGCCGGCGAACCTCGATTGGGACCTCTGGCTCGGTCCCATTCCAGAGCAACCCTACCATCCCGGCTGGACACACTTTCACTGGCGGCACTGGTGGCACTTTGGCGGAGGTACTCTTGCCGATATCGGGTGTCACTACATGGACCTTCCCTTCTGGGCGCTCGATCTGAGTCATGCTATCTCCGCCGAGGCAGAGGGTCCTCGAGTCGACAAGGATTCTACCCCGGTATGGCTGAAGGTCCACTACCAGTTTCCCAGTCGAGTTGTATCCGGACGGCATTGGAAGGCACTTCCACTCACTTGGTATCATGGCCGCTATCCCAACCACATCCTGACGCCGGAACAGCATAAACGTTGGGGCTCCGGTATTCTCTTTGTCGGCACAAAAGGTCAGCTCATCTCGAACTACGGGAACCACGCACTGCTGCCGGAGGACAATTTCAAGGACGCCCCGCGACCCGCACCATTCATTCAGGAATCGAAAGGCCATCACAGGGAGTGGATCAACGCCATCGTTGCAGACGGATCAACAACCTGCCGGTTTGACTATTCGGGGCCGCTGACTGAGACGGTTCTCCTTGGGAACGTGGCTTTCCGTACCGGCCAGAAGATCGAATGGGATTATCGGGCCATGGAAGCCACGAACTGCCCTGATGCCGAACAATTTATCAAGCACCGCTACCGGGGTGACTGGGATCGCTGGTTTTACGGGCAGAAAGGATAACAGCCTGCTGCTTCACCGGCGGGCGTTAGATTCTATCACCTGCCATCATCTCGTCGTGTTCCTTGATGGTTTCCTTCTGAAGTTGACTCAGGTGCCTTCCATGCGTGGAGTTGTCGGGATGACTTATTGCGGATGGATTGCCTCCCTCGGAATCGGGCTTGCCCTTGCTTCCTCGCTGGTGGCGCATGGAGATGACAAGTTACGCAAACTTGCGGCAGAGGCCTATCAGGCCGGGCATATTGAAACCGGGCACCTCCACCTGAATCAGATCATCGCCCAGAACCCCAGCGACATGAAGATCACGCTGGAGACTCTCGAGGAAATTCTGAAACAGTCGCGACGGAGTGACGCCAAGCTTCGCGCCGAACAACCCAATGTTCCTTTTTCGGAAAACCCAGCGGCAGAGAGAGCCGCTCGTGAGCTGTGTTCTCTCGAAAAGATTGGTGTCGTTTCTGCCAACAACCAGTCCGTTAAGCACGCTGCTTCCATTCTTCTTGATCATCATCTTTACCATCGAAGACTTTTCGAGGCTCAGGAACTCATCGATCACTACGCCAGAGAAAACTCCCACGATCTCTACTGGCGTATCCTGCAGGTCCGGATTTATCACCGCCTGAATTCGACACAAACACGACCTCTTTTCGATGATCTCAAAAAAGAGATGGACCTTAATCATCCAGATCCAGCCATCAGGAAACTTTGGAAAGAATTCAATGAGGAATGGGCTTCGGCGGAAGGATCGCTCCCGCTGGCCATCCAACCGCTCTTTGAGGGGAGCCCTTTACCCCACATGGAACCGGACGACCCCGATCTGGAATGGGATACCGTTGCTACCCGTTCAGCACAGATCGTGGCTCCCCTTATCGATCGACTGGCAGCCAAGGCTCTGACGGTGCCTCAGATTGTGCCGTGGAGGGACAAATCCGGACTCACTGATCCGGTCCGTGCCCTCGATTTACATCTTCTCAGCCAACCTCAGGCCAATCTCCTGAACCTGCGGAAGGTTCAGGAGGAGCGGTATGAGCTGGAGGACTACCGCGATAGTCCGACCGATGCGGAAATTCTTTACCAGTTCCGGCGTTACCCATGGTCCTCCTCATCGCAGAAGAACCTGCGGGACCTCGCCAACCGGGATTTGTTTCGCGGCCACGCCCAATCTGCTTTGCGTAGTTTTAAGGATCTCCTGAACCATGCCGTAGACGAAGATACAAATGACGCATCACGGGTCGGAATCTGGACAGCCCGGAATCAGATAGAGTCTCCACAAAGCGCCGAAGATCTGCTCGGCGACGAAGATCCGGATCGGAAAGTGTCGTGGCTGGGCCGGCCAACGAAGGCCATCGAGGTCTGTGAGCAGCTCCTGAAGAATCGAGCTACTACCCCAAAGAAATCTCCACCTGCACCGGAAACGCCCCTTCGTGAACTCACTCCGAAGATCATCCGGATCCCTCCACGCTCCGCTTGGAGCAGTTCCATTCCAACCGAGATCGACTTGGCGGTGACTGGAAGAACCCTCCTGGTCAGTGGTCGGAACATGCTCGCTCTTTTCAATACGGAGGATCTCCGAAGCCCACTATGGACCAGCTTCCAGCCTCCGGCCCTCATTGAGAACAAGGCCCCGGACACCAATCATCCCGGCCTCTTTCGGCCTCCTTTTTCCGACAAAACCTTCTACACCCGCTGGGGCTTCAGCACTCATCCTCCACGGGGGATTGCTGCCATCGACAGTATTAGCGGCACCGTGCGGTGGTCCACAGGGCATGACCAGCAAGACCAGCAACGCCTCCTCAACACTCCACTCGGCGACCCTGTGCCAGCCAATGGTCTTCTCTACCATCTTGAATGGAGCTCCCCGAATGATGTCAATCAGGGCCGGGGTCGAGAGCTCAATCTCGTCTGCCTAGATCCGTCTCAGGGTCGCACCCGGTGGAGAGTGCCGATCGCCAGTGCGGGCCGCGAATCTGATCTCACTGCCAGCCTCGAGCGAAGCCTGCCTGCATTCGCGATCTACGGAAATAGCGTAACCGTCACTGGAGGCGCCGTCTACAGCAGCTCCAACAGCGGTCTCGTTGCACGTTCCGACATCCGCGATGGTCGGACAGACTGGATCTACCATTACGATCCTGTTCCTCCCACAGATCGAACCGTTCTTAATCATGGGTCCGCCCCCATTCTAACAGACGACAAGGTGGTTTGCATGCCAAGGGACGCGCGGGGGATCTTCGCCCTTGACCAGAAAACAGGTCGCCTCCTCTGGGAGAATACCCTTGTTCTCGGGGTTCAGATAGTAGGCCGAGTCGAGGGCCTCCTCATCGTTCGCGGCCGCTCACTCCTCGCCGGGATCGACCTCAACACGGGAGAGGCGCGTTGGTACCGACCAGCAGACCGCACTATTGGCCGGCTTACCCTCCTTAACCGCTCGGTTTACCTCGCACAGCTTGACGGACTCTATCAGATCGATGCGACAACCGGTCGCACGACGGCAAGCCGGCCTTGGAATCTGGTCGATGAGAAACCGCGCGCATTTGCAATTGAAGGAAAGAACCTGTTCCTTGTTACCGATAAACCTGCGGAATCCGTACTCCGGCAGGCGGCTACGCCCGTGAAGGCAGTCGGTCTCGACGAAAAGGGAGAACTCGACCAGCCCTTCAAGCAAACGTGGTCCCTTCCGCGCGATAATCCGAGAATTTCGCTACCACCTCCCGGATCCCAGCAGGCGGGAAGCATTTATATTTATTCGAGTGGTATTCTTGAGAGGGTCGAGTCAGGGGACAAAGGCCGTGTCGTCTGGCAAAGGTTCATCGATGGAACAAATCCGCAGATTCAACTCATCGGCGATATCTTGCTGACCATCGACTATTCGGTTGGCAAGGCCCCTGGTTTAGTCAATCGAGTCGTCGCATTCGATGCTGCCACCGGCAGGACTTTGTGGGAGCACTCTATCAATGCTCCGGTGTCTTCAACGCTCAACTGTGGAAACACTCAGATCTTTCATGATTCGACCGGACGGGTGATCGCCGTTGACCTGCTTACGGGCACTCGTGTCTGGCAACGCAATTTCGGAAATGGATTCCAGATGCGTCTGGCTACGGATGGAACCAAGCTTCACATCTTTTTCGTCTCTCGCCTGCGCTCGGCCAATCATGTGGTGGTAGATCCACCTACGGGCTCCACCCTCAGCAACAGTAAGGTCGCAGCCAAGACCTCTGCCGATGCCCGTAACGCCAAGCCAGTCGCGGGCGGCTACTACGAAGTGGCCATCAACCCTGTGAAGGCCCGCTACGTGCGACTCACTACTCTGTCTGATATCGGGGGCCGGGGCTGGGCTTCGATTGCAGAATTGCAGGTGGGGGGAGAAGACGGGAATAACCTTCCGCGCCAGGGATGGTCTGCTACTGCGAGTAATTCAGAGACCACGAAGAGCTATGACACCAGCCCTCGATGCGTGATTGACGACGATCCTGTCTCGTGGTGGCACTCGCAATGGGTCGACAACATCCCCCAGCATCCGCATTCCGTCACCCTCGACATGAAGAATGAAACGACGATCAGCGCGATTCGTTATCTGCCTGCCGTCATCGTGAACAACAACGGCATGATCGGCGAATACGAACTTCATGTCAGCAACGACGGGAAGAACTGGGGGAAGCCAGTAGGCGAAGGGTTCATGGTTAATCAAACCCGGGTGGACCACGTCTACGCGTCAGACAAATCGATTGTCTTTGAAAGCCGGTCTACCCCGAATCAGCCACTCAACATATACAGGTATCGACTGGATGGCAGCCCCGCCATCCTGGTGCGCAGGGACTCCCACGTCCTCTACATGAAGGAGCCCTACTTCATGATCCACGAAGGCGACAAACTGGTAGTCCACCATTTTGAGGACCCGGACTACCGGTTTGAACTTGGCGCCCATTCGCAGTTCGACCTTTCAGCCCTGTCTCTTGAGGGTAACCGGCTCATCATGGGGCGGAAGTCCATCCTTGTCGCTGATCTTGAAAAAAAACACTTCATTATCGAGCCCGGATCTCCGGAATTGGCTCACAACAAGATCGGAGTTCTCATTCGAAACGGAGAGCACGGACTGCTAAAGATCGTCAAGGATGGCGAGAAGGGGCAGATGGCATATCGCTTTAATCTGGAGAGCGGACGGCCGAGCCCCGGTCATCCCCTGATTGTTGCCGAGGAGTTTATCCCAGACCAGGGTATTCCTTCGTTTGCAGGTCCAATCCTGCTCCGCGACAGCTCCTCTGTGAGTGCCTGGACCGTTCAGTCTCGATGAAACGAAAAGGAACTCCNGCAGGCATCGAGATCCGGCCTCTTTATTCCCTCCCGATGAACTGGGTCATCAGTTTGAGCGCCGTCTACCTGATCCTGCTGGGAGGAATTCGTCTCCAGGCTGAGGACCGTTCGTGGCGGAGCGCTAATGGGAACCAGAGCTTCCGAGCAGAATTCCTCTCATCCGATGGTTCCAGTGTGCTTCTACGAAAGCCCGACCGGAAAACCGTGACGGTTGCTCTCAACAATCTGCATCCCTCCGATCGAGATTGGGTAAAACAATATCTGGAGCGGAACACAGCCAAACCAGAGGTGGAAATAGCAGGCACTTGCTTTGACCGTCTCACTTTCGGAGACAGCCGTGCGGTAGTGGCAAAAAAGCTGCGCGAGAGTCCATCGGTGAGCAAGACCCTCGACCACCGGCTTGTTGGACGCACTGGGTTGAACGGGATTTACCGCACCACCGTCGATGGGAAAGAATATCAGCTGTTCTTCCAATGGAGCGACCACGATGAGCTGATGGAAGTGACCCTTCGGGGAAAGCGGACAACCTCCGCTGAATATGCAAAAGGCCTCCGTGAACAATGGCTAGGGCTTCTTTCCAAGTTGACCGGAAGCCATGGTTCCCCGGTACAGGCCACCAGCTATCCCTCTCCCGAGGAGCTCTCCGACGGTCGACTCCTCGGCTCACATCTCTGGCATACGCCAGATGGCCCCTCCATCCTTCTTTGCACTGGTCAGGCAAAGGGTGAATATCTCGTGGCGGTCAGGTTTACGGCAGAAACGATTTCTCCAAAGGTTCTTGAGGAGATCCCGGCAGAAAAATCAGAAAGACCCCCCACTGAGCCGTAACATGTCTGCACTATCAGGATCAGGGGCGTGATATCGCCCGGACGAGCGCAAGACCTTGCGCGGTTCTACGGAGCCTCCACGCGGATATATTTCGTTACCCGCCCATGGACATTCCACTCCTGCGCGTACAGAGCGCCATGCACATCAAAAGTGCACCCATGCACCGCAACCAGATCTCCCTCATGCCAGTGCTCAGGAGAAATCTGGTTGCTCGCTTTCTGCCGATCCTTCCGCTCATCTCCAAGTCGGGAAATCAACTTGTAGTCCTTCCCATATAGCGAAATTCGCCCATCCAGCTCACCTACTGCAAGGACCTCTCCGTGGATATCAGCGGCACATGGCCGACCCAGCTGGTCATCAATCGTCCTGATGAAATTCCCTTCCATGTCGTAGTGCTGCAACCGGTTATTCTGGCGGTCACTGATCAGCAGGGTCGGTTTCTCTCCCCGGGGATCGATCAGAATATTATGACACACGTCGAACTTTTCCGTCTCCTTACCCTTCCCTCCAAAACTTTTCATATACTTCCGATCCTTGTCGTAAAGGTGCACAAGCGATTTTCCATACCCGTCCACGATAACCACTCTGCCATCCGGGCTCACGTCCATATCCGTGGGATTATATTCCCCCCTGCTTTTATACATCCCGGGAACCTCCGGGGGACCGATGATCTGCCACACGACGGTTCCGTCCGGTTTGACGGCAACCACGCGCTTAATCCGGGGCATTGCGAGCAACAGGATTTCCTCCCCCTCCAAGCGACGTACTTTCATTCCGTGGACCCCCTTGAACACCTTTCCTCCCTTNGTTCTGATCTCCCCATGATAGTTGCCATCTGGCCCAATGACCTGGATCGTGTTGCCAGTCGCAATGTAAACGTTTCCCTTGCTGTCAGCGGCGAGATCCCCATGAAGGTTCCCAAGTCTCTTCCCCTCCGGATAGCTGGGCCATCCAGGAACCGTTTCGTAGACACCAGCACCCTGACCGGTCCGGGCAGGCGCTGTTATCTCCGCACCCAGAGCCAGAGACAGAACAAGGACCAGTGACAGAAGAACCGAGCAAATTCTCATAACAGTAAAATAATATGTTCGCTGCAGTGAACCCCACATCAAACTCAAGGTCGATGCCTCTTTATCTCGCTCNAGTTACGCCCAGCAACTAGCGCCCCCTACGGGAGGACCTCTCCCGCAACATACCAGCGATCCTGGGCCTCTGTTTCTGGATCAAATCGACGTTCAGCTCAAGGTTGGAACCCCCGATAATCCCCTCATAAAACTGTTGCAATCCGCTACTCCATTGACCCGAAACCGTGTCAACGGCTGCCTCTCCCCGCTGGTTTTTCTTGGTGAGCGAGGCCCCATTTTCCAGAAGGAATTCGATCATGTCTTCCCTGCACAGAAACGCAGCCAGATGCAGAGGAGTATTCCCATCGCGATTATGATAGGACACGCTAACTTTGAGATCCTTCACCAGAAACTTCGCGATGTCCATCCGACCATGGAAGACCGCCGTGGAAAGGGGTGTCATGCCTCCATCTCCATAACGACGGGCATTAGTAGGCGCTCCAGCGCGAATTGAGCGTCGAACAGCCGCGATATCGCCACGTTCAATTGCCTCTGCTAATCTGTCCCTCAATCCTGAAGGGTCATTCGTTGAGCGAGCCTCGCGGGGTTCCGCTTCATCACGCCCGGTATGGAAAATAAAATCATTGCTGAAAAAACCACTGGGGTTCTGGACTTGAAGAAAATGCATTCCCGGATCCGGGAGAGTTTCTAGTTCGATCGAAATCCGATCCGTCCTGAGGTTCCTTACCGTTGCGGGCACTCTCCTGCCATTCACTATAACCGCCGCCCCATCCCTGACATGCCGGGCACCGAGGATCATTGTCTTTTCTTGACCGTTAAGTCTCGGAAAACGCTGCCTTCCGACCTGTCCGTGAAGAGATCCCCGCGTCCAGAGGGCCGGCTGCGGATGATCGTAGTCATCATTGACTCCGTGTCGCCCGGTAAGCGTCCCTACGAATGTTCCTGCTGCTGCCGCTTCCAGAAGACGTTCCCGGCTGATTGTCCTAAGCTCCTCATCTGCGGTAGCGACATAGCTGGCGCCATCGAATTGCAGAACTATCGAACGGCCTGCCCCTTCTTGAATTTGCACACCGTGACACTGAAGGACAATGCCCTCTTCCCGAGCAGAAGTTTCGAGAGCTTCTATAAGATCGAGGGTCAGTTTTTCGTCTGCGGTGCTCCGGTTCAAAGTTATCTGCCTCGCGAACGAACCAGAAAAGCCGGTGCTTCCCTCAGTCACCATCTCCCAGACCGGATCAAACTCTTCTCGCCCCTGCCATGAAAATTGCCAGATTGCCCGCTCGGAATTCCCTGCATCGGCAACTCGCCGATAAAAATCGAAATCGATAATATTCAACCGGCCCTGCGGTAGAATCAAAAAACGGTCATAGGCGCCTCTCCAAGTAGGGGCATCCATCCCCGACCCAGGTGTGTTAGTGCTGACCAAAAAGGGCATGCGGTGACAGTCCCCACAAACATTCATCCCCTTCGATTCCTTGTTACCTACGATGTGAAATTGTCTGAACCCTTCTTCGGCTCTCTCGGTGAGCTTGTTATCGAAAGCCCGTCGCTGCGCAGGCGGGTAGGTGATATTAAGGAGAAACTTTGCCATGTGATCCCTCTCCCTCGCGGAGAGAAAACCAAGCTTGCCCTCATCATTCTCGGTTGTCGTTCCTGTCATCAACATCGTTGTCGCCAGACTTCCGTCAATGACGTGACGCGTTGCACTCTCTGGTTTTGCGGGATCACTATTAGGAGCCTCGTGACTTCGTATATTCGCACTGTTGTTCCCTCCATAAGGATCGCCCGGAATACCATCCCAATGAAAGGGTGCCGTATCCCGTAAGCCCCGCACAGGCATGGTGGAACGCGGCATAATCTGATTCCCCCCGGTAACAACCGGGGTCTCCAGAACCCAGAGAAGCTGGTCGGTGTGGCCATCCGGATGACAACTGGCACAGGAAAACGTTGCCGTCGTAGACGCGGACGCCTTATTGAAGGCAATTCTTCCCATCTTGAATTCCGGATGAGTGGGATCTTCGAGGATGATTCTCTTCATCACCTTGGGATCAGACAATTTGCTCAGATCCAGCACCGAGACTGTGTTCGCAACGGCGTTGAGCACCCACGCCCCGATTGGAGAGCCCTCCGTGTTCTCAACAAGAGCGATCCCGCGGGGAACCGAATCCACCTTGACGCGTCCAAGTATCGATCCGGTGGTCGCATCCATAACACAGACGATGTCAGAGCCCGCCGCGCTGACCACCAAGGTAGCATCATCCCCACTCACCTGAAGGCCATAAGGTGTAGCTAAAGCCTCGCTCCGCTTCGGATGTCTGGGTGGTCGAGGCTCCAGATCATAGAATTGGGGCCCGGCCTTTTCTTCAGCAGGAACTTTCGTAATCTGGTTGAGGAAGGCACGGTTCTCCAGTTCGGCAAGACCATGCTTTCCTGTCCCCGCCCGGCCGTTGATGTCGTTCCGAGCGTCCGTCTGCGCTATGAAGACATCCCCTTTCGAATTCACCGCCAGCCCGTAGAGCAGCGTTCCAAGCGTATCCACCGTTCTGACGAGGCGGTCAGTCCTCGTATCAAAGATATAAAGATCCCGGTCTGGAACACGAGGATGCTTGACGATATCTGTGACGTGCCCAAGGGAGAGCACGTTGTTGTTGGCGATCGAGTGCTCGTGAGCATTGAAGGTCACCAGATCTCCATCCATCTTATACCCTCCGGAAAGCTGGGTTTTGTTATTGGATTCGAACGGAACAACATAAAGGAGCCCGTCTTTAACCGTGATAGCTCTTGGGTCCTGTGCCGTAATCCGCAATCGCTTCTCTACCTTACGGGTCCGTGTGTTGACCACCGCGATTCGATTCTCTGAAGAGAGCGCTACATACGCCTTGTCGTTGCTCGCGAACGCTATTCCAACAGGCTCATCAAAACGAGTCCCCCGCGTTCGGGAATCAATATCCTGAATAGTCGCTACAACGTGAAACCGGGTGGCGCTCTTTCTGGCGAGATCAATTACACTTACCGAATCAGAGACATGATTGGAAACCCACAGCTCCTTGCCGTCCGGACGTAGCGCCAATCCTACCGGGTCTACCCCAACGGAAATCCGCCTAACGACCTCATGGGTCTTTCGATCAATAACGTCTACTGAATCGGCCGGGGTATTGACCACGAACACGTGACCTCCGTTTATGACGACCGGCTTGGAATGCGGACTCAGGAACGAGGGATGCCCCACCTTACCCGGCCGGGCAGGAGCCCCGATGGCTAAACAGCTCGCCAGCAGCAACGCACATGCCGGAATCAGGATTTTCATGATGGGTAAGGGGAATCCTCAATAATTTCCCTCAGGAAGCAATCAGTTCTGCTAACACCCATCAAAAGCCCGCGCACAATCCGCCGAACTTCTTGCTGGTAGTCAGGCTGACCCTCCCTTCCCTGAACTGTCTTCCGGAGAGAAGTTTCTCACCAGGAAATGGGGCCGTAGTCAGAAGCCTACTACTAGCGCCCTTCCCCAAGGCGCTTCCGTAGTTCCGCATTCGAACGTTTCAGGGCCTCCACGGCACGCTTTAGATCTTCCACTTCNCCGCCAGGCCGCTTCTTCAAGGGAGGCCGCGGCTTCAGAGCCTCCATCGCACGTTTGAGATCTTCCGGTCCTCCACTCGGCCGCTTTTTCGCGGAAGGACCCTGCTTTTCCTGCCCACCAAACATTTTTTTCTTCAGCTCTTCAATTTTGGCCATGCCATCCCGCTTCGACATTTTGCCCTCCTTGACCGCTGCCCAGATTTCTTCCTCCATGGCACGGAACTTTCCTCCGCGCTCATTCTTCCCCTGCTCTCCTCGACCCTGCTTCTTTCCTGGCCCAAACATTTTTTTCTTTAGCTCTTCAAGTTTTGCCATGCCATCACGCTTCGACATCTTGCCCTCCTTGACGGCTTCCCTGATCTCTTCTTCCATGGCACGGAACTTGGCGGCTCCGTCGCCTTTTTTGCCCTCACCTTCGGGTCCCTTCGCTTCTCCCTTGCCACCGACNGCCTTTCTCATCTCGCCCAGACGCTTCACTGCGTCTTCTCTGGAGATTTTACCCGCCTTGACGGCTTCCTTAATCCGAGCCTCACCGCGGCGGTAGTCCTCGACGCTAAGCCCTCCTTCTCTCGGCGTCCTCTTCTCAGCATTTGCTTTGCGCATTCCTTCAAGCCGCTTCCGTGCTTCTTCCTTGGAAATCTTACCCTCTGCTACCGCGTCTCTGATTCTCTTTTCACCACGCAACGGNGTATCGACAGCCTNGTTCCCTTTTCCGTCTCTCTTGTCTGCGACCATCCGGCGCATTTGCGCAAGCCGCTTTTCTGCTGCTTCCTTGGTTACTTTTCCCGCCTCTACAGCCTCCTTGATCATGGCCTCACCACGACGATACTCCTCGGCCGTGAGTGTCCGGTCCCCGTCCGGCCTATCGGCCTTCTGGGCCTTCCGCATCTCCTCGAGCCGTTGGCGCGCTTCGTCCTTGGTGATTTTTCCCTCTGCAACCGCAGCCTTAAGCCTCTTCTCTCCTCGAAGTGGTGCCTCCGCCTTAAGGACGGAACTCCCTCCGCCGAACAGCAACAAGGCTACTATTGATCCAATGATTGTCTTCATAAAATTAATTGAGGGATACTTGCAGGAAATGGCGGGGAATTCTTCCGTAATCCGCAATATTTTCCAAGTCGGGGTAACCCGTCAGCAGGACCCGCACAAGAGCGAAAGGTGTTTTCAACGTGCCCGCTACCAGAAATATCAGTCTTGATAATCAANAGCAGGAAACCTCCAGAACACTTTTCGGGGTCCTTAAATAGCAGTATTCAAAGCGCCGATGCAATCAGATGCGGCCTTTTTCAACCCTCCGATGAGGGCACCCTGCCAGACCGTGGTAGCGCGGACCGTTGTCGGACAATCAAGGGCAAAACTCCCAATTTATCTTGAATGCCTGTCGCAGCAATTCGGATTCATCTGATCCGAAAGTTTCTTCGATCAAGGTGACAGGCGCCCCGGTGGACGGGCAGCAAAAGCCCTCCGCAAGCATCTTCTGAAATGAAAGCGTCCCTGCTGAGGGTTCTCTGAGATATTCAATATCATCGGCCGCGCGCCGAACATAGTTCGCCTTGAAACCTCAGAACGTCCCAGAGACCCGGCCCGCCAACCATGCAGGCGCCACTTCTTCTGCATATGAAATTTGGATCTCGGAATTTCCGAGGAAGGCGGCAACCCGTCTTAAACTTCTCGTCCCTTGCTGTTGCCCGATCCTCTCCTGCTGAATAACCCATGCACGTTTTTTCCAAAGTCCTTGGACCAGAATACGGTCCAAATGCCCGCGCTTGCCAAAAAGAAGGAACCGGATAAAACGCAACTTATGAGCCAAATGGTACGCCGCACGTTTCTGGGGGGCCTNACCTCCGCATCCGCAGCTTCACTGGTGACGGGTTCCGCCTACGGCAAGAAATCTCCGAACGAGACGCCCGATCTGGCGGCAGTGGGCGTNGGTGGCAAGGGCTGGGTCGATTCCAACGGCGCTGCTGAACATGGAAACATTGTAGCCTTCTGCGACGTGGAGCAATCCAAGGGAGGCAAGCGGGGCGGGTTCTCCGCCGCAGCCAGCAAATGGCCAAAGGCCCGGCGCTACACCGACTGGCGGGTCATGCTGGAAAAAGAACAAACTCTCGATGGGATTACCATCTCGACTCCCGATCATATGCACGCACCGGTCACCATGACCGCTCTCCAGCAGGGTATCGGTTGTTATACCCAGAAACCCCTCACCCGGACTGTCTACGAATCGCGTCAGGTTACGGCGGCAGCCGATCGGGCCGGGGGCGCCACCCAGATGGGAAATCAGCACCACAGTGGCGCCAGCTACCGGACCTTGGTCGATATCGTCCAGAAAGGCGTGATAGGTAAGGTCAAAAGCGCCCATGCATGGTCCAACCGTCCAATTTGGCCACAGGGAATCAGCCGCCCTGACGCCTCAGCCGCAACGCCCGATTCATTGCAGTGGGATCTCTGGCTCGGAGTCGCTCCCAAGCGACCCTTTGCTCCCGGCGTTTATCATCCATTCAAGTGGCGGGGCTGGTATGACTTCGGCACGGGAGCGCTCGGGGACATGGGATGCCATATCATCGACCCAATTTACTGGGCTTTGGGCCTCACCGCACCAGATACCGTCCTTTATGAGGGTCCCGAGCCAACCAAGGAAACCTTCCCGAAATCAGAGCGTATTTTCTATGAATTTCCCGGAACGGAGCGGACCGCTGGCAAGACCATCAAAGTAACCTGGCATGATGGTGGAAAGGGGCCAGACCCCGCCAAATGCGATCTACCCTCCGGGGCAGTACTCCCTCCGAACGGCAGCATGTTTATCGGTGAGCAGGGCGTCGTAGTTTGCCCCCATGGCTCAGGCAAGCTCCCCTCTCTCTATCCGGAGAAAAAATTCAAGGAGCTCGACCTTCAGGTTTCTCGCTCTGCAGATCACTACAAACAATGGGTCGACGCCATCGCAGGCAAAGGGAAACCCAGCTCCAGCTTCGACTACGCTGGCCCGCTCTGCGAAACCGTCCTTTTGGGCTGCGTGGCTTCGCAGGTGCCGGGCGTCAAACTTGAGTGGAACGCGAAGGCTCTGCGATTCAACAACAGCAAGGAGGCCGATAATCTCCTTCACCAGCAATACCGAAAAGGGTGGGAAGTCGCAGGGCTTTAGACGGAAACCCTCCCGCCATCTTTGGAAGCGGGCGGGTTTCGTGCCAACACCAATCCGATAAGAGCTCCAGCACAAAATCCCATCACGTGAGCAAGCACGTCCACCTTGGACGCAGCATCCCCTCCCCCAGACCCAAACCATCCGAGCAAGATCGCTCCAGCGATAAAAGGAAGCGCGAATCCTCCGATCTTTCGAGCCGATCTTGACCGGTAAGCCAGAAGTGCACTGCCGCCTACCAGTAAGCCAAGTGCTCCAAAAGTTGCCGTAGATGCTCCGAGAGACTTGAAGCCTTCAGGAAAATGCAACCAGGAGGTCATCAGGTTTCCAAGGGTCCCACTGGCCAGAATGGAAATCCAACCCCGAACAGGTCCAAATGTCCGTGCAACAAACACACAGAAAATTCCACCGATCAATACGTTCCCAAGCAGATGACCCACATCGGCATGCAGAAACAGCGCAGTGAAGCAGCGATACCACTCTCCTGAGCCAAAAACACCTTCGCTGGAATTACAATATTTCGCCACCATGGACTCTGTCTGCGCCATGAAGGCAACCATCAATAAGACCGTCCAGAGCAGCAAAAGCTCCACTCCAGATTGGTGCAAAGGAGTCTCCGAGGCCCGCTGTGACGGCTGCATCTGCTCTTCCTCGTAGAGACGGAACTCCTCAACGATGGCCACCTTAAAGGCAGGCTCCGCGTAAAGAAGGAAGCGCGGACCCTCCGCCTCCATACTCAGCCAGCAGTCGAGGTTCATGGCCAGAATAACCAAGGCATACTCGTTCACCTCTGTCTGACCTTCAAATTCACCCACCAGAGTGAGCTTGCCCTCCTCAATCGCCTGATCAAAGTCAATCATGCTTCCGGGAAGAGAGCTCAACATGATCGGATCTCTTAAACAAGATTCCCTGCCGGAAGACTCGAGGGAAAGGAGAAATTCCTCTCGATCCTCAAGCCGATCTCGTTCTCGATACCTCCATGATCCGGACGGTCACTATCCTGCTCGCCTCTTTCCTCCTGTTCTCCGGCGCAATTGCAAAACCCCGCCTGATCGTTCTCACCGACATCACCAACGAACCCGATGATGAGCAGTCCATGGTCCGACTGCTCTGCTACGCGAACGAATTTGACATTGAGGCACTTATTGCCACGACCTCCTGCTGGCTCCGCAACAGAACTGCTCCCGAGAAGATCATCGAACGGATCGAGGCCTATCGACAAGTTCGCAACAACTTCATGGTACATTCAGAAGGGTGGCCAGAAGCAGATACTCTCCTGCAGACCGTGAAGACCGGTGTTCCTGTCTTTGGAATGCAGGGAGTTGGCGAAGGACACGACTCCCCGGGCTCAGAACATATTATCAACATCGTGGACCGGAAAGATAACCGACCGGTTTATGTTTCTGTCTGGGGTGGAGCCAACTGTCTCGCCCAAGCAATCTGGAAGGTAATGAAGACACGCAGCAAGACAGAAGTCGATACGTTCATCCGCAAGCTGCGCGTCTACACCATTTCTGATCAGGACGATGCCGGTCCCTGGATGCGCAACAGGTTTCCAAACCTCTTCTATGTTGTCAGTCCCGGTCATGAAGAGGGTCAGGGCGGGTCCTATCACTACGCCACCTGGGTTGGCATCTCGGGGGACCGGTTTCACGGGCGCTTCCGGGGTCCTGACTTCGCACTCGTGGACAACCCCTGGCTTGACCTGCATATCCGAAAGAACCACGGCCCGCTCGGGGCCATGTATCCACGCACAACCTACCTTATGGAGGGCGACACCCCTTCATTCTTCTGGGCCCTGCCCAACGGACTTAACGACCCTGAGCATCCGGACTGGGGTGGCTGGGGCGGAAGGTATGAGCTCTATACCGCTCCTCCGAAGCGATACTATCATGAACCCGAGACCCGGCCCATCTGGACCAACGCGATGGATGAAGTAAAAGGTGTGGACGGTAAATACTACACGAGTAATCACGCCACAATCTGGCGCTGGCGAGAAGGCTATCAGCACGATTTTGCTGCCCGGCTCGACTGGAGTCACCAGCCCGAGTTCAAGGGAGCCAATCATCACCCCGTTGTCAGCGTTAATGGAGATCGGAGCCGGAACCCCATCTTCGTCACGGCGACACCAGGCACGCCTGTCATTCTGGATGCCAGTGGAACTTCCGACCCTGATGGTGATAAGCTCTCTTTTCACTGGTATCCCTACAGGGAAGCTGGTTCTTTCCCGCTCACTATCCACTACCGGAATCTCGAGTGGCAGGGCGATAGAACCCCGGTTCTCAAGCTCAATGCCCCGGCAGCAACCACTCCGGCGACAATCCACTTTATCCTGGAAGTTCGTGATCAGGGACAGCCCAGCCTGACCACTTACCGCAGGGTGATCCTGAAAGTTGACCCTGAGAGACACGACTAACAAAGGCTCAATCCTGCCTGCTCTATCCCGTCGTCAGGAAACTTGCCTTTTGGCAAGATCGGCCCAGACCACACCATTATGTCTGGCGATCTCGCTTGGCTCAGCGGTCAAATCCTTGTATAAATGGAAGGTTGCATCTTTTCCTGTCATGCTTGAACTCTTTGGCAAAAACGATCGAACGCCTTCTCACTGTGACGGATATTCGCGGCGAGACTTTCTCAAGGTTGGCGGAATGGCGGCCGGCGGTCTCTCTCTGAGTCAGCTCCTCGGCATGGAATCAAAGGCCCGAACAGGGTCTTCTCACAAGGCTGTCATTAATATCTACCTCCCTGGCGGACCGTCGCATCTCGACATGTTCGATCTTAAACCAGATGCTCCCTCCGAAATCCGGGGAGATTTTCAGCCCATCTCGACGAATGTCCCGGGGATACAAATCTGCGAACTCTTTCCCAAGCTGGCAAAGATGGCAGACAAGTATGCCATTATCCGTTCTCTTGCCGACTCCGATGGGGCCCATGATTGCTACCAGTGCATGACCGGCCATAAAAAGAGAGACAACGCACCTGCAGGCGGGTGGCCAGCATGGGGGTCATGGGTCTCAAAACTACAGGGCTCCAAACCTGGTATACCTGCCAACGTCTCGCTCATGTATCCCACCGGAAACCGGACATGGGGTGAAGCCGGCACCGGAGGCTTCATTGGCAATTCCCATGCGCCCATGGGACTCGTCGACAAGGATCCCAATGCTCGAGCCAAGAGCATGACTCTTCAGGGCATGTCTCTGGATCGCCTGATGGACCGTGAAGCTCTTCGGGCATCAATGGACAGACTGAAGGCCAACATTGACACCACCGGCCAGATGGAAGGCCTCGACACCTACAACCGGCAGGCCCTTGAAATTCTTGCTGATGGAAATCTGGCAGCTGCCCTCGATGTCTCCCAAGAGCACCCCAGTGTGGTCGAGCGTTACGGAATCAATGATCCGAAATATCAGAGAGACGGCGCTCCCAAGATGATTCGAAACTTCCTCGTCGCCCGCCGTCTCGTGGAGGCCGGAGCCAGAGTGGTATCACTGAACTACAGTCGCTGGGACTGGCACGGTGGAGACGGTCTGAATTTCCCTCGCTCCCGTGAGGAATTTCCACTTCTCGACCAAGGCCTCAGCGCTCTAATTACGGATCTCCATGAACGAGGCCTGCAAGACGACGTCTCCATCGTGATGTGGGGCGAGTTCGGACGCACCCCAAAGATTAACAAGATGAACAGCCGCGATCATTGGCCTAAAGCCAACTTTGCCTTTGTGGCCGGTGGCGGAATGAATCTTGGTCAGGTGATTGGTGCAACTGACAAGCATGGCAATGAACCTGTAGAACGCCCCGTCAAATTTCAGGAAGTCTTTGCCACTCTTTACCACAACCTCGGGATCGATCTTTCGAGTGCAACCGTGGAAGACGCCAGTGGCCGCCCTCATTTCCTGGTCGATCCCGGGATCAAGCCAATGCGAGAACTGGTCGGGTAGGACTCTTTGCCACCACCCCGGATCGGGCTTACACGATCGAGGCTGCCCGTATTATTAGTGCACAGCCGCCTTGGAAAATACGCTGAGGACGACCACTCCGGTCACAATCAGGGCAATGCCTGCGATTGCTCCCAGATCTAGCTTCTGCTTGAGGACCGTCCAGCCGATCAGGCTGATAAGAGCCATGCCTATTCCGCACCAGAGGGCGTAGGCTACACCAACTGGTATTGTCCTGAGGGTCAGGGATAGCATGTAGAAGGCCAGTGCGTAGGCCCCCACGACTACAAGAGAGGGCCCCAGCCGCGAAAAGCCCTCTGTTGCCCTCAGGGCGGATGTTCCAACCACCTCCGCAACAATCGCTACAGCGAGATACACGTAACCTGTCATCAGATTCTTCCGGTGTTCCGGTAGCCGATAATCACCGAAGCTCGATACGACATCAAGCCTCTACGGGGACAGCAATCAGGAATCCCGATAATATCTTATGCGAGAACCTCCTTGATGACATGGCCATGCACATTGGTCAGTCGCCGCTCGAGACCGTTGTGGTAATAACTCAAGCGCTCATGATCGAGACCGAGGAGATGTAGAATGGTGGCGTTGAAATCATACACTTCTGCAGGATTCACCGCTGCCTTGTAGCCGAATTCATCACTCTCCCCGTAAGAGAATCCCTTTCTGACGCCAGCACCGGCCAGCATGCAGGTAAATGTATCCGGGTTGTGATCCCGGCCGGTCCCGTTGCTCTGGAGGAAAGGCATTCTTCCAAACTCGGTGCACCAGACCACCAGAGTATGATCAAGCAGACCCCTGCGGCCAAGATCCCGGATCAGGGCCGCGGTCGGCTGGTCCATAATCTCAGCCTGCATGGCGTGGGTTTTCAGAATGTCGGAGTGCGAGTCCCAATTTGTGATCCCATTACCTCCTGAGGGATCGCTGCCATTGAATAGCTGCACGACCCTCACTCCCTTCTCCACCAGCCTGCGCGCTAAAATACAATTCTTGGCGTAGGCTTGTTTGAGCTCGCTACCGGACTCCGTACCATACTCGTTATGGATGAATCCCGGTTCCCCGGAAAGGTCCATCATATCAGGCACGGAGGTCTGCATCTTGCCCGCCAGCTCGTAACTCGCTATGCGCGCAGCGAGGTCCGCGTCTCCTGGATACTGCTCGAGGTGCTTCCGGTTCAGATGACGCAGAAGGCTTACCGTCGTTCTATCATCAGCGGCCGAGAGAGAACCCGGACGATTGAGATTGGCGGGAGGGTTGCGGGCATTGAAATCGGTGCCCTGAAAGGAAGCGGGGAGAAACCCATTGCCGAAATTGTTTTTTCCGGAGCGGGCTAAGCCACGAGGATCGTTGATCGCAACGAAGGCAGGAAGCTCACTGCACTCCGATCCCAGAGCGTAGGTGACCCACGCCCCGAAAGAGGGGAAGCCCTCCATGGTGAACCCCGTGTTGAAGAAGTTCTCACCCTGTGGATGAGCGCTCGTCTGTGTATGAAGGGAATGAATGAAACAGAACTCATCAGCAAGGGCCCCCATTCGAGGGAGAAGCTCGGAGGTCATCTTCCCCGTCTGACCACGAGGCTTGAACTCCCAGAACGGCTTGGCGATGTTTCCCGTAGGCCCTTCAAAGGTGACCGACGGCAGCCCCGGTGGTTTCTGCCCATGAAATTTCTCGAGAGCCGGCTTGTAGTCGAAGGTGTCAACGTGGCTGACCGCCCCTGGGCAATAAATGACCAAGACCTGCTTGGCTGCCCCGTCAAAGTGCCCCTTTCTTGCGGCATAAGGCTCGTTGGGATCGATTGCCGGTCGGATCGGATCCTTGTGACTGGAAGCGGCCCGCTGCGTTTCCTCCGCTGCAAGCAGGTGAGCCAACCCAAGACCCCCGAGGGAGAATCCCGCATTGCGCATGAAGTTTCTCCGACTGAGTAAATAACGGCCGTGAGGACTGATCTGCTCTGAGTTGTTCATTATGTCACGGGCAATACCCCGGGATGGTTTGGTGCATTGGCCATTGCATTGTCTTAAGGAAGGAATCCAAATTCATTTGAGTTCATCAGACTCCGGGCGATCAGCTGTAGTGCTGCATTTTCACAGGCCTTCAGTTCATCGAGCTGGGGAGAACGACTCAACAGACAATTGAACAGCCAACGAATCTGGCTATCCCTGTCTTTGCCTCCCTCCTTCTTCGCACGCTCAGCAATAAACTTAGACTGTTCGACGACGAAGGGACTGTTCATCAGGTTCAGGGCCTGAAGCGGGGTCGTGGAAATGGGCCTCTTATCCCTGACCTGTCCACAATCAGGAAAATCAAAGGCCGTGAAGATCTGGTCATCGACGCGCCTCATGCGTTCCTGATAGAGCATCCGTCGCCACGTCCGGGGCCCGTGGTTGTCTACTACTTCCCACTGCGCGTAGGTTTTTTTCACGTTGTGTATCCGGTAACTCCGTCCCCCAATCCTGCGGTCCAGCTTTCCGGAAGCTTGAAGAATACTGTCACGTAATACCTCTGCTGCAACGCGCCTCGGGGGAAACCTCCAGAGCAGACGGCTTCCTGCATCGATCTTACCCGCCTCCTCTGAAGGGCGGCTGGAGCGCCGGAAGGACTCCGACATTATCAGCAGCCGGATCATCCCCTTCATAGACCACGGTTTTGTCTGATACCGGGTTGGCGTTACGAACTCCGCGGCGAGCCAGTCCAGCAGTTCGGGATGACTCGGAGTTGCACCCGCACTACCGAAATCACTCGGAGTGGACACAATTCCCGTGCCAAAGATGTGATGCCAGATCCTGTTCACCATTACCCGTGCAGTCAACGGGTGGGTGCCAGCAGCGAGCCAACTTGAGAATTCCGCTCTCCGCCTCGCGCCCCCGGTTTGGGAATCCAGCCCAAGGCTACCCTGAAGAATATCGAGGCCCGCCGGAGCAACCTCATCCCTCGGACTCTCCGGACTTCCCCGGAGCAGCACGTGTGTGACTTGCGGCGGAATGAGGCGACCAACGAACCCTGTCTGCGGTCCCTCCTCTGCGAGCTTCGAGATTAACTCCTGAATTTCAGCAAGGGACTTCTTTCTCTCAGGATGGCGCTCGTTGAGTGTTCGGGTGAGATACCATGTCCCCACCACAGGTTTCCAATTCCCATCTGGCTGACGGATCTCAAGGTCAAAATCATAGCGGGGAAGGTAAGGCTTCTGGGTCAGATAATCCGTATCGAAATAGTACTCTCGGTTACTACTTAGGCGGAGGCGCTCTATTTTCACCGACTCCACAAAGTCCACCTGAACCCATGGCTTTTCCTTTGATTTCTGGTCCGCTTTCCCCCGCCATGCCATTGTTCCAAATTCGCCATCATTGATACGCTCCACGGGGTGGCGCCCTTCATTTCCATCGGAAGGAAAGCCGCGGACTGTGGCGCCCTGTCCCTTGTGGGCGAGATTCAGTTTTTTTTCTGCCGGTCCGAAGACCTGCAACTCATCGATCGTGACGCTCGGATTCTTAAAGCGGATTCGGATCGCCTCGGTTTCAACTGATCCAAAATGCCATTCGCGAAAGGCGCCCCAGTTCTCCTCCCACCCGCCAGTTCTTCGAAGCTTTTGCCTCTGTTCAGCAATCCTGGACCATAGCGCCTCCCCCCTTTCACGACGTGGATGAGAAGGGTCGAATTCTGGAAAGCGGCTTCCGAATTCAATATCCTGAAATACCGCTGCCATCGCATAGTAGTCTGTGATGCTGATAGGATCAAACTTGTGGTTGTGACAGCGCGCGCACCCGATTGTCATTCCCATGACGGATGCTCCAACGGTTTGCAGGATTTCATCCATCCGATCAGCCCGTGCCTGCCGGATCGCTGATGGTTCACGCCCCACCGTGGCCGCAGGCACATGCGGTCCTGCAACAAGGAACCCAGTCGCCTCCCCGGAGCCAAGGGAGTCTCCGGCAATCTGCTCGCGGACAAAACGATCATAAGGACGGTCTTCGTTGAAGGCCCTTACAACGTAGTCCCGATAGTGCCACGCGTTTTTCCTGTAGAGATTAGACTCCGAACCATTTGACTCCGCCCAGCGGATTACATCCAGCCAGTGCTGAGCCCAGCGCTCACCAAAGTGAGGCGAGGAGAGAAGTTCATCCACGAGCTCCCCGTAGGCACCCTCAGGATCCGACGCGTAATCGTTCAGGAACTGCGCCACTCGCTGTGGCTCGGGAAGGATTCCGGTGAGAATTGTCGAAACTCGTCGAACCAACGCACGCGGTTCCGCGGGACCATTCGCTGTCAGCCCGTTCCTCGCAAGCTCCGCGTTAATGAACAAATCGATTGGTCTTTCACTATCGGTAAGAACCTCGGGGCGGACCACCGGAGCAAAAGCCCAATGGTCTGACTTTAGCTCTTCGAGGGCCTCCATCTGCCCTGGCCATTCGGCGCCGTCCCGGATCCACTGTTCCAGAACTTCGATTTCGTCATCGCTCACACGCTTCCCTTTGGGAGGCATCCGATCTATGGGGTCCTTGCTTCGGATCCTCTCGATTAAGTGACTCTTTACTACCTCGCCCGGCACCAAAGAGGGAAAC
Organism: Roseibacillus sp.; assembly: GCA_002715825.1. Taxonomy (GTDB): domain Bacteria; phylum Verrucomicrobiota; class Verrucomicrobiia; order Verrucomicrobiales; family Akkermansiaceae; genus Roseibacillus_B. The sequence continues at coordinate 122,630 of PBAI01000014.1, forward strand.
CCTCCGTCACCGCCACGAAGTAGAGATAACCTCTGGTCCACCCGCAGGCCCGCTTTCTGAGTGTCCGGTCCATGACACTTCACACAATGATCCTCCAGAATCGGGAGGATATCATCCTCGTAATCGACTGCAAATACCACAGCCGGCAACAGAAATAAGGTGATGGGTAACCCAAATCTCATGCAGGGAACTGAATCTTTCCAAAGCCTACCAGCGTGGGCATGCTTTCACTATAACACGACCATCCACCAGAAAAACTAACGCAAATTACTCTCTCAGTCGCAAAAAAACTCTGAAAGCCCTGCGGCGAAGCGTAAGACGAAGAAATCAGCCCGAGGAAAACCTTGGAACTAGATTAATTCTCCCGGTGAAAGACCTAAGCGGTATTTCCGGTTTTTCCAGTCTGCCTTCTCCTTAGTAGCCTAACGCTTGGAAGGTTTCTTGGCAGCTGCGTGCTTCGCGGCTTTTTCCTTGGCGGCCTTCTCCTTCGCGGCTTTTTCCTTGGCGGCCTTTTCCT
>PBAI01000015.1 GCA_002715825.1 Roseibacillus sp.
ACATGCTCCTTAATTTTTTTGTGGGAAACACCGACTGGGACGGACACAACTGGCGCGCAGCCCGCAAGCGGGAAGCTGGTGCAGGCTACCTCATGCTTCCTTGGGACTCTGAGTTTGCTCTTTCTCCAAATGGCCCCGGGGTCATCAATAATCCTCAACCGCTCTCCAATGCCCTGAACATCAATGTCACCGGCAGGGATGGCACTGGGCGCCCAAGCGGCCTCCATCAGGATCTCTCCGCTAACGCCGAATACAGGTTGCGTTTTGCCGACAGGGTGCATCGTCACCTATTCAACGGTGGAGCCCTCTCCCCGGCAATCGCAGGATCCCTGTGGCGGGCTCGCTCGGATCTTATGGACCAGGCCGTTGTAGCCGAGTCCGCACGATGGGGGGATTTCCGCTACGATGTCGATTCCGGTCGCTGGCAACCTAGCGATTTTGCCCGTTACACCCGGAATCAGCATTATCGCGAGGATCAGGTATGGATTCTTCGTAGTTATATTCCTCAACGGGGAGCGGTCCTTCTTGAACAACTCCGAAGCCGTAATCTCTATCCTCTCACTGAAGCCCCCCGTTTCCGCCAGCACGGAGGGAGAGTCGCAGTAGGTCAGGCTCTCACGATCAGCAACCCAAACCCGTCGGGTATTGTTTATTATACCATGGACGGGTCCGATCCTCGTGACCCTGGCGCAGGACAGAATGGCATATCCGCAAGCGCGATTCGATATACCCGGCCTCCAGTATTCAATGAAAGCGCTCTGCTTCGGGCCCGCATCCTTAGTGGGGGGGAATGGTCAGCCATGAACGAAGCGACCTTCTTAGCAGGAGACCTCGCCGAAACTTCCAATCTGACCGTTTCGGAATTGATGTACAATCCACCAGGCTCCTCCGAGGAGCTTGAATTCATCGAACTGGTCAATCTCTCCGATACTGACACTATTGAGCTTGGAGGCGCGCTGTTTACCGAGGGTCTGCAATTTTCCTTTCCAATCAACACCCGCCTTGCTCCAGGTGACCACCTTCTTCTGGTTTCTGATGAGGAGGCTTTCGTCTCTCATTACGGACCGGGGTTGCCCGTAGCCGGGCAATACGATGGACTCCTCGATAACAGTGGAGAGCAGCTCGTAATCGAGAATGCGAATGGAAATGTGATCCTCAATTTCACCTATGATGACAATGCCGAATGGCCATCCGGATCCGACGGAGAGGGATACAGCCTCGTAAGTCGACATCCCGAACTGAATGATGCTCTGAGCTGGCGGAACAGCGACGAGCTTATGGGCAACCCCGGAGAAAGTGATAACATGCGTTTCTCTGGCCTTCCTTCTAGAGATGAGGATGGAGACGGCNTTGAAGCCATCCTTGAGTATGCAACCGGTGGTGACGATCGCTCACCGGGAGATGATCTAGCTACTCCCGTGCTATCGATATCTCGCGATGGATCGTTAGAGGTCAACGTAAACCTTAACCTCAGCGCATCCGACATCGACATCACTCTTGAGCAAACATCTGATCTGGTCGTTTGGGAACCTCTCATGGGNTTCGAGCGCATCGCAATTATCCGTGATCAGGCAAAGGGCACCGCACGCGTCGTCTACAGGGGATCAACCCCCCAGGAATCTCCCGCAAAATTCCTTCGGCTTAGGGCCATTCTCCGCTGAGAACGGAACAACGCTGGTCCATTCGNAGTCAGCATCTACCCCATCATTCCCACGATCGCACCACGACCGCCCTTCTTCTGTCAGGCCCGCTANCGGGCCTGACAGGCTCAATAAGAAGGATTACTCCGCAGGCACCGTGACCTGTAGACGGTAGATCTTACGTGCGGCATCAGCCGTGACATCNATCACTACATTCGTAGCACCGTCTTGGGCGGCGGTGAAGCTATCTGCAGCGGGAGCTTCAGGAAGNCCGCTGCTCGAGGAGAGAACTTCATAAGTCCGCCCCGCCAGAATCGGTCCGTAAGTAATTTCGACCTGGTCNACGCCGACAGGNACAATCTCGAAGAGAGGCCGCTCTGCACCATCGTTGGCACTTGTTCCCATGAGATACTCGGAAAGAGCATCCCACGTGTCATTGTCGTTATCACTTCCAGCATCCGCCGGGTTATTGGGGTCGAGCCCATTGGCGAGTTCGTAACTGTCAGGAATCCCATCACCATCAACATCGCCATCGANCAATACCCCGGTAAAGAGCGTGATNGAACCTGTGAGGGGGCCCCCACCATCTTCATCACCATCGTCTACCGCCACCTCAATGGTCACCGGCGAACTGCCATTGGGCAGGAACTCGACTGCTGCGAGAGCCGCGTTCACNTCCCNTACGGCTCCGGTGATGCTCCAGANNCCCGTCACCGGATCATAAACCACCCCCGTCGGCTCGGTGAGATCTCCNTCTCCCGGCGTCAGGCTGAGGGTTGCTGTAACCTCCTCAGGAGAGCTGGAAGCAAGAATGGCAAACGGACTTGCATCGGGTGCATGCCATAGCCGCGCGCGGCTGACTGTCCCCTCCATCGGGAAGGAACCTGCATCATCAAAGATGCCCTCGGGATCCGTTCCCAGTCCTCCACGTCCTCCGTCGATATTCTGTCCGACTCTGATTGTGTCGTCTCCACTCCAGTTCCCCCGCGTTCCTCGACCGGTGAGCTCGATCGTCGTCTGGCCAAACCCATTCACAGAGAATGTGAGNGCATCGAGGCTCGATACCAGTGCCAGCTGGACAGGTTCATCAAGACCCACTGGTGCAGCGGTCAAGGGCACTGAGATATTCCCGTCAGTCCAGTCCGTATCACTGAGGCTGGACGGGACGTCGTTCGGGTTTGACTCCATCTTACTGACAAAGTGAGGAATTCCATCGATCAGATAAACACCGCTTCCATTTGAGGTTCCCCCGATCTCGGCGACACGCACCGTTCCAAAATCGTCAAATCCAGAAGGCTGGAACGTGAGGTCAATTGCAAATCCAGCATCGGTGTCCGGGTCTGGAGCCAGAAGCAGCGAATCTTCATGAACCGCCGGATAATCATACTGAGCCANCTGNGCAGTTGTTACTACCGAGCCGTTGGGGTCGGTAATCTGAATGTCTCCAAGAGCAACAGGGCCTACCTCGTATTGAATATTCTGAACAAGGTTCGTTGCGGTTGGCGCCAGCTGGGGAATATACAGAACCGATGAGTCTACCGCGATACTGGCCTCGGTCAGCGCTCCACCCGCAGCTGCGTTTGCCGCACCCTGAGCGACTGANACNATGACCANCCCTCCACTGCTCATCCCNGTGACCGAGACGATGTAGGTCTCNCCNGTCCCACTNACACTGGCTACAAGATTACCTGTATCCGTGCTACCCNAGAGGTCGACATCGTCTGCCGCAAAACCTGTGACCGGCTCGCTGAAGGANACTTCAAATTCTATTGTAGCGCTTCCGGTGGGATCATCCTGACCTGCGGCCTGATTGATGGTCACNGTGGGGCCCTCGTTCACGTAGAATACAAGGTCATGGGTAGCCGCCTTGGGCCCTCCCGGTCCGCTACTTCCTCCGTCGTCGATGGTGAAGGAAATCGCCGCATTNCCGCCCGTCACCCCATCCGTTGTTGAGATCACTCCGGCCGCGAGGCTGGCATTAATCTCGTCAAGGGTTCCCACAAGGACAAGGGAGGCCGTTCCGCCACCATTAACAACCGCTGGACCACCTGCCGCAAAGGTCACGGGCGCGTCTCCTGCGCTCTGGAAGGTCGCAGTCAGTTGCCCTTGGCCGGCATCGGCATCAGCGACCTGAAGACCAGCGAGACTAATATCCGTATCGATAAAACTCGCGGCAAGTGAGCTTGATTCTCCATCTGCTAACGTTTCTCCGTTAAGAGTGATACTTGGAGCTCCATTCCCGGGCACTCCACCCACTGTCAGATCATCAACGATGATCCCGCTGCTCTCAACATCGTTCAGACTNGCGCTGAGGCTGAAGAGAATCGCACTGATCTGAGTNGCGTTTCCTGCATANGGCAGAATCCCACTGACAGAGTCAATGATGCCCTCGATGGGCCACCGATCAATCGCGACCTGATAGCCTTCGGAGGTCAGGGAGAGAATGAGACGGCTCTGCTCGGACTCCTCCTCAATGGAACCAGTGTTGTCGAAGTCTGCAGGGCGACCGAGAGGAGTGAGCTCACCTTCAGAGCTGACGTGATGCAGCTGCTCGTTGTTGGGCCCGCTGTTGTTCCCGCTGACGTANAGCTCGAAGGACTTCTCGCCCGCATCATCAAGGCCAATAATTCTCCAACTCTTGGCCTCGCTAGTATTCTGTGTCCGCCGATTTCCAAGATCCATCGAGATGAAGGCCGCGTTGTTTNCCGAGATGTCNGCAGGAGCCGCAAGACGGGCGGTAATGTCACCCTCGCCCGGCAAGGGCCGGTCCAGCACCAGAGCTTCATCAACTCCGTCTCCCTTTGAGTCGTCAACCTCGAGATANATTCCCGGAATATCCCCGGAAACGTTCTGCACCGGAATATCCTCCCAGGAGCCCACCGCAGTGCCTAAATTTGCAGCGAATGGAGCATCGGATCCTACTTTCGTCAAATTTGGAGTGCCCGGATCCCCAAAGGGGTCCACGTTCTCAAAGTCGGCAAAGAAGAGGAGCGTACCTGCGCCATCCGNAATCTCACTGGANGCCGAGGAGTTCCCCCCGATGGTTCCAGTGTCCACTGCCTCTAACTCCACGATGACGGTTTCAGAAATTTCTGGAAGCCCATCGTCGAAAGGAAGAAGACTAATGGTNACAGACTGGTTTCCGCCCGGAATTACCAGAGAGGTCTCACCGAAGAAGTCTTCCCCGTTAATTGCAGTCCCTGAGTAATTCAAGGTCACCGAGCGATCGGCCTGAGAGATCACATCTGGCGACACCGTGAATTCAAAATTCGTCCCTTCCGGTCCCTCAACCTGATTAGCCGCGATAGAAAACTCAGGCTCCGGGTCACCGTCATTGAGGAGAACCTCGGCGACNGATGAGGCCCCCACTACAGCATTNCCATTCACGCTCTCAATGGAGACGATGATGTTCTCCAGATCCTCGTAGAGATTATCGGTCAAAGTGGTAATCGCCACTTCCGCTGAGTTTGCTCCGTCAGCGATCTCAACCGTNGTCGCCGCTGAAAAATCGGCGTCCAAGGTCGACCTGCCACTGAAGCTGAGNTCTACACTGACAGGACCAGCAACCGCCGCACTTGATTCAAGGGAAAGCGCAATAGCTTCACCCTCTCCTACACTGTCTGGGCCTCCCGAAATCGAAATTTGAGGATCGGGATTTGTGCCCTCGACATCAACATTCACGGTAACGACTGCGTTAGTCGTNGTGTTGAGGGTGTAGGTGAAAGAGTCACGGGCTGANAGACCAACCCCGACNTATCCAAAAGCCCCGTTNGGATTGTAAGTGAGGCTTCCATCCGCCTCGAGGGTCACAGTNGCACCGGAGGGCAGGGCTACAGCATCACCCACCACGGGAGCACCAGCTCCTGCGAGATCTGCGAGGTCAGCAGAGGTAGCAGGAATTCCGGCNCCAAAGATCGCCTCNTAGTTNGNGTTGATCTGGCTTGCNGAAAGGACGCTGGNATANACCCGGACNATGGCNAGNTCCCCNTCNTAACGGTCATTGGCATCATTAAAGTCGGGAATATCGACTGTCCCATTNGNGCCAAGGTAGGGTGCTACGTTGATGTCCCCNCCNGTGGTTCCCGCCGANCGGCCGATTCCTTCATCGTCNGTGCCGGCCCAGTCGACAATATTGGCTGCGNTCCCTGTCGTGATATNGATCGCGTTCCCCTGCGAAACAAGAATCCCGTTCACGTAAAGCGAAGCGACATCCGAGACTATGTCAAATGTTCCGATCACCTGAGCGTAAGCTCCGCCAGCAATCGCATTCGAGGGAATGGCGGCAACCGCCTGCGCGACCAGTGCATTGTTTCCTATTGTGAAAATCAGCTGATCGTCAATCAGGACGAGAGAGGATCCGGTTCCATTTCCTCCTGCGCCCCAGATGGGCTCCGGTCCAATGTGATCATCNGGACGAATAGCGACNTCCACCGAGAAGGAGCCCGNAGTGATGTTTCCNCCATAAAGATTGTTTGCGTCATCTGGGGAAAGAATCTGATCGCCACTACCACTCCCGGAGAGATCATAGGCTGCCGTAATTCCCACCGGAGCATTCTGCGGAGAGATCAGCACAGAGGCTGTGCCAGCTCCCTCCATGGTAAGTGCACCCCCACCGGAACCCGTGTTCGCCCAATTTGAGTTCGTGTTGGCAGCACCAGCCGCATTNAAATTAAGGGCNGCACCTGGGGTTGCCGTCCCTGCGGCTCCCCCCACNGAGTCGTTTTCCAGTATATCGATGNTNNTACTACTTTCCGCGCTGGTNGAGCCNTAGTCCANGGTAGGNANGCTGGCACCNCCGGAAGTNATCGTCACAACTCCCGAAACCGTGCCAGTTCCATCGAAGACGTCGTAGATAAAACTTTCGGAGAGGNTNACCCCGGGAGCCAGGCTCAGGAGAATNGCTGAGGTGCTGGGGTCGTAGTCAAAGGTTCCATCCGAGGANATGCTGACNGTAGCACCAAACTGGGACGTAAACACCAGAGGCACGAGACTGAAATCAAAGATGTCATCGGATACCNCCCCTCCCCCGCCAAAGACCTGCTGGGTTGCCCCNCTGATNGAAAGAAGATCNGAGGANTCTACATCAGANTCGTTGGAAAGCAGNTTGAGACTACTCCCNGAACCGTTAATGCTGACGACACTCTCGTTTGTNACGAGGGAATTATCGTTGGTTCCCGTGACAAGCACNGTNACCGTCCCGACNAAGGTCGCGCCCTGGAAATCTGCTGCGGTGTAGCTGAAACTGTCNCTCAAGGTCTCCCCGATCGCGAGAGCCTGAAGAGCCGCAGCAGCACCCGGANCATAAGTAAAGGTCCCATCCTGGCTCACGGTAACGGTAGCCCCTTGCGCACTCAGGAAGTCGTGGCCCACTACCGTAAGATTCGTTCCCACATCGTTGGCAAGCACGCTGGTAGCGCCCTGATCGAGGGCNGATATTGCCGTATCTTCNTCAGTGCTTGCGGAGTCTGCNGCGAGGGTGGTCGAAATACCCACATTAATCACGAAGGTTCCTGCGTCGGGTCNTGCTCCTCCGTCTGCCACGCTGAATTCAAACCCGCCGGNCTGCGCCGAGGCTGCTGCATCGAATGTCAACAAACCACTGTTGACATCTTCCTGAGTGAAGGAGGCCCCTTGGGCAACCGGGACTCCTCCAAGCTGGAGCGTTCCACCTGTCACTGCCCCGGTAACGGTGTAAACCAGCGCCTCTGGTCCGGTGTTTGCATCGGAGGTCAGGAGATCGNTCTCNCCGCTGATNACATTCNCCTGCGANTCCNCAAGAATGTTGAAAGGTCCGTTNAAGCTGATCTGTGGATCAAGAGGAGGCGAAGATATACTTCCGATATTGAGNGCCTGAAGACCAACTGTAGTCGCATTAAAAGTCGCNGGATTNCCCCCGTAGCGGGCCGAAGTGGTCTCTACTAGATCNCCGGCGCTCANGGGAAGGATGGCCCCCGCCCAGCTTCCAGAGTCCCGNGCCCGATCTCCACCNGCATCATCATCACGNTTGTAAGCACCGCCGTTTCCGTAAGGNATTTTNCCNGCCANNCCACCGCTGGGNATNGTTTGNAATCCCTGNCGGAAGATCGTTCTGANNTTCGCCCCGGCCGTGTTNAAGTTATCNNCNAAGTGTGAAGCGAGGAAAAGATAGTCGCCATCGAGGTTTACNGTGACTTGAGANNTGTTGATGGCAGGATCGTAGCCGAAGGANGGGTTCGANACCGGTAGCCCTCCTGCCAGNCTGAGTGGAGTCTCAGGNTTACCTTGGTTGAAATTGATATTCTGAGAAGGGCCGGAAAGAGANAGGTAATCCCCATAGGCNGGCAGNTTGAGAATCGTNATTCCGCTGCGGGCAGCCTCGAGTGCNACNGCCGTATTGGTNGACCCAACATCGTTATCCCGAAGNAGCTCNACCTCNAGAACNGAATTGGNAGANTCNGTNTCGACNATCATGCCCAATGAGGCGGANCCNTATTCCAACANCCCGCCCAGGCNATCACCGCTTCCCGCATAGCGNATNTAGACAACTGTNGAAGAATCCTCNACNGGGCTTCCGTCNAGAGTCANTCGCTGNGTNATGGCCTGCCNGTGACGGTTACCACCACTGATACGNACNCCTGTGTTCGCNAAGACGAGGTANCGCCCGGGAGTNTTCAGAGTAATCTGNCTCTCTCCCTCGTTGTGGCCGAAGNCCGGATCNAGCTCATCCTGAATGTCGTAGGGCACNGCNGCTGGCCCNGCAGAGGCNNTACTCATGAAGTTCTGAAAATCGAAGAGNACTCCAAGCCGCGCATAACTGAGATTATCGTCGAGCTTTACCAATTGGAGATCAGCATCTTGCTGAATGATAGTCTGTGTATTGTTGTCAGTTCTCTGCGACTGGATCTCAAGCGTATCACCCTGCGCCACTTCCACGATCGCGCCACCTCTGACGAAGTGATTATTATTCGTTCCATCTCTCGTGTAGGTAGAGCTTGATCCGTAGACGAGAGTGTCGGTTCCATTAATGACAATTGTATTGTCGAGCCCAGATCTGGTGCCGCCCGCTCCGTTGATATAGCGGGTTCCGTAAAGCACCAGGTGATGGCCCTCTGTCAGGCCAACCAAGCCTCCTGCCTGCAGTTCGAAACTGTCCGCAGTGTCATCAACCGTCACCGAGTCAAATCCATGGATCACGCTGGTTCCAATGCCAGAGGCAAGAGTTGCTCCACTCCCGAGGGTGTATACTGCTCGATCTCCGGGAGTGCCGGATTCCGCTAGCTGCCCCTTCAAAGGCGCGACGGGTAACACGATCAAGAAGGCCGCGATTGATACATTCAGGGACTGNCGAAGGCTTCGACTAAGCTGCATTGTATTGGTAGGTTTANGTAGGGATCCGCGCGGGAAGATTGATTTTTGAAAGATCNNCTACCCTCTGGCGTATCCGATCCCTTATTGCTGAGTAGGACACTAAAAAAGCCAATCTACTGCAAGCATAGGTTCCGCTGCAGAAGTGACCTCTTCAAGGATTCTTGAAAGTTATCAAANACTAACTTCCGGAGGTTTTCATTNCCTCCATCTGCCAAGCCCATTTCTCCGGAAATTCGCAAAGAAGCTAGACCTCTTCGGGGGCGAGCCAACGGAATTGAACGACCCGGAAGCGGCGCCCGAAATTACGGTTTGCTTCATTCGTCAGCTCTGCCTGCTTACGGTGGGCCGGGTCTGCTGCTTCTCCAGTAGCTTCAAGATATTCTGGCACCCGCTGTACNACCGCCTCACACCAAGCCCGCGCACGAACCGCCCCATTCTGGTCGAGGGAATCACCGTAGGCCCTGACCACAAANGTGTCCCCACGAGGGGTCAATTGGGCCCCGAGACTACGCAGGATGTCTGCCTGATCCACATAGGCCGAACTNCCATAGGCCACCGGTCCCTCGAGGGCCTCCGGAAACGCAGGATTCATTCTGCTGACTTCTTCCGCGGAAAAGCTTCTTACGGGACCACGAAATCCCTCGTTAATACTGACATCCGGNTCATCGAGAGCGGCTTGGAGTGCNCCCTTCACACTGAGTTGCCGGTCACCCCCATCCAGCCTTCTATTCACAAACTCAGACAACGAGAGAAATGGCCCCCGGGCCTTCACCTGCCTGACCATGGCCTCTGCCAGCGAATCCACTTCCTCATCCGTCAGAGATCGCCAAGAGGTCCACTGTTCGACCTCGATCGGATCGGCCGGACTTCCTTCGAAGGCCTCACCATTGGCCACACTTGTAGCAGAAACCATTGCCCCATCAGAACTCTCCGGCCTGATTGGTCCATTTGGTTCAAGGGAGTCCTCCAAGCCGAGAGTTGCCACTGCCTTTCCTCTCAAGCTCGAAAACAGCGCACGCCATGCATCTACCGAAGTAGAATTCACGTTGAAGGGGCCCTTGACCAGCAGATGAGACGCCATCGTTTCAGCCCGTTCCAGTGCTGCGTCATCANCTCCAAAGAGCTCCCCAAGCGAGGTTCCTGTGAGCCCATCACGATACGGGACGATGCGACGGTTCGGAAACTGTTCAGCTCCAAAGAACACTCTCCGCGCAAGTTCCTCAGCTGTGATCTTTTGATCCTGGCCGTAGACGTCCACGAGATGGGGCGCGATCGAGGAGAAAAAGTAATCATCCCAAAGCGCCTTGTTTGCGAGATAGGAGTGATCGACCATGGGAATGTTCTTCAATCCAGCTGATTGGCTATACTGGCGAGTCCACGACCCAACAGCCTCGGCCGGCTCGAGATACGGGTGCGCATAGGAATTTCCAATNGCCTGTACCATGTGTGGAAANAGCCCATTGGCACCAGTGGCAGTAGTATACTGATAGCTGACCCGTGTCTCTCCCGCCCCCGGCCCGAGATGCTCGTTAGCAAGACTGTAACCACCCAGGCGGGCGTGACTCAGTGCTCCAATGGAGTGCAGTGGCGTCAGGGGCACCTCCTGCTGCACGATATGAGTGGTGCCATATTCGGCGGAATAACCACCACCGTAATACGAGTTCACATTGTTGGGATCAACCTGCACGGCCGCCTCGAGCACCGAGTTGATATCCTGCACCCACCAGTTCCATCCGTGATGGTAGAAGGAATCGTAATCCTCCCGGTCAACGAACGGGCAAGCCACGATCGGCGTAGAATGCAGAAATGGTCGGGATGCGAAACGGCGCCCGTGTGCATCGCCTGCGGTGCTGTGATAGACCTCACATCCTGCGGTCAGACTCACGAGGAGGAAAGGGCGGGTCTGGCCGACNATTTCACGACCAGAAATCGGAGGAAAATCAATCTCNTCTNTCTGGCCGGGGAATCCTTTCCGCATCAANTCGCGATGAAAATCAATCGCCGCCTGACTCTCTCTTCCTCCNGGGCCACGCTCATGCATCCGGGAGATCATCTGAAATTGGCGACGCATCCACTTATTGTCACCTGCTCCGCCTTCACCCTGTCTTACAACGCTGGACTGCCGGAAGAAAAACTGTAGGGCAGCCCCATTCGCAAGATCCACGTTTTCAGCAGCGGAGACACTGAAAGAAATTTGATCATTCGCATCAAAGCTAAGCGCCCCACCTATCCCGTCATCGTTGCGTCCCAACGGACTGTCTCTCTCCTGCTCCACATGGACAGGATCCTGATTTCGATCGGAACGTGGGAGCTCAAGCCAAGTGGTCGGATCCCATCCTGGATCCACCTCACGAATTGGACGATACTGGTTCGTATCTTCGATCTGTGCTCCACCTTCTGGACCACTCGTTTGTCTCAGGGAGAACACCCGCACCTCCCCTGGCGCGAAGACGATGGGTTTCTGGCCGCCGACGAATAATTCGAATCCGGTATGCCGATCTCCGTTACCCGCACGAAACACTCCGGCACCGTAGCGATCCCTGTTGGTGATCCACGAGAGCGAAGTAGGTCGGGTCGACTCGTATGTTCCATTCGCTCCAACCTTTTTCCACCGCAGCGCAATGGGCAGATTAAAAAAGCGAATCTGAGTCGAGCGCTCCGGACCATGATTCAGCACCAGAGGCACGTTATAGGGGTTCCAGAGGGTTACCGCAGGAGTAATCCCGATATGCACCTTGTAGCGGCTCTGATTGGGGTCGTTGCGCGCGGGGCGTTGGCGCTGCGTCCCTATGTAGCTGAGAAGGAACTGGACCTTCACTGGGACCGGCATCCGGTAAAGATTGGTATATTCCCTTTTAAAAATGGAACCTGGGGTAAAATCCGGATTGTTAATCTGTAGTCGATTGCGACCGAGAGGGTTCCGCGCCTCACTTCCATCGTAATCAACCTGCTCGCGATAAAGCTGATAGTAAGCGGCGAGATCCTGCAGCGGCACCCGGTCTGAATTTCTTCCGAACCGATACAACATGAAATCGTCTCGTTGCTCTCGAAGAAGAATCGGCCTTTCAAGGAGCGCGTTCAGATCTCGCTTCAAGCCGCCCTCTCTCACGTCGGCAAGCACGCCATGTGAATAGGGTGTGACGTCATGGAACGCTGTTCTCACTTCTCTGGAGTCAGCGGCGGGAAGCTCAAGGGTGCGCCGGGTGTGAATGCGCCTTAAATCACTCTGATCCGTGAGCTCTTCCAGAGTGTCGATCGAGTCATGTCCTGTAGAGCCGGCACTCATCGCCCTCTCTATCAAATCAGACCTTTGCAGCTCCCCTCCAACGTCAAACGCGTCGGGCAGGATCCTCGCTTTTGTCGACTCATCAGCAATCCACCACCCGTAGCGCCCATTCGCGCCTGTCCCCCTGCCCGCCTGCGAACGAATTCCCAGCAATCCGCCCGAAACAAGATCCGAGTCAGGAGAGTCCTCCCCAGAGGTTCCTTGTCCCATCAAGATCACTCCATTGCTCTCTGCACCAGGAATCGCCTCACCGCGAAGAGGTGAGCTCCGGGCCGTTTCGAGCGCTTCCCTCTGTTCCCGACTCAGGGAAACGAGCCATGACCGAAAGTGATCTCCGCGGTTCGCCACATAGGATGGTGCCAACCCGCTGTTCGAAGCACCTGCGATGGTCCGGTGCTCGCTTGGTTCATCACTACCAAAACTTTCTGCCCCGGCGGACCATGCATCCCAAACGCCTGTCCAATACGGATGAGTTACCCCCTCCGAATCCGCTGAGGTATCTAGAATTGAGGCCGAAGCTGAAATTCGCTGGTCAGGACCCAGTTGACTCTGAAGCTCACCGATCGCCAGCATCAGGGCGAGTCGGGCGTTAGCCTGCGCCTCTGACTGAGCGTCGAGAGCACCAGTGGAGCGCAAAGTCACCGAGGAAAGGCCCAGAAGGCCTATCGCGATCAGCGCCAGCAGGGCGAGCACCGCTACCGTCGTCACGAGCGAAAAGCCCGGCCGTCCTCCGGTCACCCTGACAGGGCGCCGCGATGTGGTGCGTTTGAGCATAGTGGGGGAATTTCTGCGAATTGCCTAAAATCCAACTTTCCCGAAGGTCGTTCAAGGTAAACACATTGTCAATGCGTATCTCGCCACGTCCTCGACGATTCAAGCTTCCTGAACAGAGCTCTGGAGATTCTGTGACCGGCATTGACGAAGTGGGATAGACCGGGCGATATAAGGATTCATGTTCGCCAAGCGACTCTTCCCTGTCCCAGCCTTTCTTAGCGCCGCTGCTGGTTGGTGCCTCATTGCCTCGCCCTCCGGGGCCGAGGAAATCTCGATCGCCTGTCTTTCGTTCCCCAAGAAGGCCCCAGCTTCGATCGAGTTACTCGTTGGGCCGGGCAAGACGATTCCCATCACCCTTCAGAGCCACACCCTTACCGAACCCGTGAAAGTTCCCAGACTTCAATCATGGAGATTCGGTAAAAGTGGAACAAACGCGGCAGGTGAATTCGCGTTCAAGACCTATGGCCAGGTTAAACCTGGAGCACCAAGGAATCAGCTACTGGTGATTGTCCTCAAGGGGTCCAGTCCGGCTGCCGGGCTTGATATTCTATCTCTGGACGGGAGCCCAAAGTCATTCGGTCCCTCTCAGATGCTGTTTGTCAATCTCGCCCGCGAGCAGGTGGCAGGCCTGGTGGGCGGGAAACAGTTCCGACTGAACTCCGGGAAGCATGCAATCATCAAGCCAAAGGCTGACCGCGGTAAAAATCTTTGCTTTGCATCCCTGAAGTATAAGCGCGCCACCAAGTGGCGCACGTTCTTCTCCACTAACTGGCCAACTCTCGAAAAGGCCCGTGGCCTCGTATTCCTCTACAACGACCCCAGATCACAGTCTGTCAAAATGCACTCCGTCGTTGACTCTCTGATAAGAGTCCCGGTTCCCGAACAGTAACCAAGCAGGTGCTCTTCGATGAAGTCGTGTGATTCAAAAACCGCTCCGATACTCGGAAGAATGAAGCTGCTCCACAACCGCCTCGCTGCTGGACTCCTTCTTTTGATCACCCTTTCCCCGGTCTACGCCGATGATCACGACAAGCTCAAGGTCCTCTATATGGGCGGTCGGGGACATGACTCTCCCGGCTACGAGAAATTCCTCACTGCCTTTCTGGACGATCAAGGGGGATTTGACCTCGTGATCAGCAACAGGCTGGATGACCTCAGGACCGGGACCATCGACAAGTATGACGTGGTCCTCTTTTTCGGGTCCGGCGGCGATTTCACCGATCCGGATCAGGAAAAAGGCTTTGAGGATTACGTGAAGAACGGAGGAGGAGTCGTGGGCATTCACGCTACCGACGCCTTCAAGAAGTCCGACGTCTACTGGAAGATCTTTGGAGGCCGGTTCATTGGCCATGGAGGGGGCACCTTTCCAGTCGAATTCACTGATGCCACGCACCCAATCACAAAGGGCATGAAACGCTTCGAGATTACTGATGAATCGTATCGAGATAAGTTCCACCCGGCCACCATTGACAAACTACACCACCTCGGCCGCATCAATCGAGGCACCGAGAAGCATTCCATGATCTGGGTCCACGAATACGGCAAAGGACGACTCTTCTCTACCGGCCTGGGTCACGATGAGAAAGCGTGGTCCAACCCAGCCTTACAGAAACTTACGCTGCGGGCACTGCGCTGGGTAGCCCGCAGGCCAATCAAGGATCCCCGCTGAGGAGCTGTCCTTCTACTCCCGAAGCTTCTCCTGTTTCTTGCGCCAGGCCGGATACTCTGCAGCAAGGAGTCCAGCGGGCCAGCGCCCCCCGATCCACCCATGACCTATGCGGTGGGCGTGGCTCAATTCTGCAAGGGTATACTTCACGACCCCCTGCTCAATAAACATTGGCCTGTTCGTTCCAATTTCATAGTAGCGCGCCCATACCGGCTCGGCCTCCATGTCTTTGATGATCCTGCGATCCTTTCCTCCAGGCAGTGAGGCATCAGCTACCGTGACAACCCGCACCCCGTTGACGGCAACCTTTCGGAACCAGTCTACTGCGGATTCCACGGCCTCAACGACCTCCGGTGAAGGCCTCTCAATTGCCATGAGATAGCGTACAACACCGACGCTCTCCGCACCAGAAATCGATGGCAACTCGGAGATTCTTCCCTGAGCCGGGGCCAGTGTCAGTTCGTTATGCTGCTGACACCACGCGGTGAGCTGCTTTCCATCCCTGATCTGACACCGGAGAATACAATTTGTTCCACGCTTCACGGCCCTCATGCATTCCTGACGAAGTGATGAGTCGATAATATCGAAGGGAGGCCTCCCTCGAGCGGCCTCATCGAGAACNGAAAGNGCTCCGATCATAGCTCCGTCGTTGAAGGTGATGAGGCTGGAGTAGCCGGGCCGGAGAGGATAGAACTGAGGCCATCCTCCACTCGGATACTGGGCCTTGAGAAGATAACGCACNCCTTTNGCAAACCCTTCTCTGAAGCGGGCTTCCCCAGTCGCCTTCCAGACCGCTGCAAGGTAGCGCATCTCGGAATGGGTCGCCCCGTTATCCAGCGTGCAGGGAAATTCCCTCGCGCGCAGCGCTTGCCGATGATCCTGCNGCTGTTGCTCCGTCAAATCCTCAGTCGCAGCATGCCCTGAAGGATGAACGCTGTTATCGTTCTTATACCAACCGCCAATNTCTGCTTGGTAGAAGAGAACATTATCCGCAATGCGTTGCGCCTCCGCAGACCCATACCAATCAGGATNCTCTGCCAGACAGTCCCGCCATGTTCGTTCTCCAGCNGTAACTNCAAAACAGCCGGTCAATATTGCAGCCAGCGTCNCGATCACGCCTCGATCCAATGNGATTTGATCTATCACACTTAAAATCGGCCAGAAATCTTTCTCGGAAAACCAAACTNCCGCCCGGCAAGAGCTGGCAGCAGGCAGNGTTACGCGTNCCANATCCTNTTCGGGTCACTGCGCACGTTCTGGNTTACTTTTTGATTTCGAGAACCTCAATACTCTTAAACTGAGTCGGGTGACTTTCAGCCTGAATTGAGATCGTTCCCTTTTCTATGAGTGTCCCATCATCCAACTGAGGCAGCTTGTATTCCATGGCCAGCTCCCCGTTGACAAAGTGACGAAGTCCCTCGCTGCCACGGACTTCAACCTCGCAGGTCACCCACTGGTCGCCACGGAATGTCTTTGACCGGGAACTCAGGCAGTGNCGCTTATCGACCCGGTCATTAAAGACCACATGCGTCCCCGGAGTGCAGAGGTTCGCCGTGGTCCGGCGGCCCTCCTCGAATCCACCAAGGAGTTGAACCTCAATCGAAGCGGGAAAATCCTGCTTAAGCGTCATACTTTCGACAGTCTGCCCATGAAGCATCAGGCCGTTGTTCCGCCGGGCCCATCCAGGACCTCCANTCACCTGATCCCCTATGAAACGATAGACAGCCCGAATCCGGTAGTGGGAGAACTCCGTTTTGTAGAAGAGGTGACCAAAAACGCTGTTGAACTGCTCCCACTGATCATAGCTCACCGTTAGAAGACCATCTACAACTCGAAAGGTGTTCTTGTAATTCTTGCCGGCCTTGTGTCCCACAAACTTTGGAGTCCAGCCCTCCAGATCCTTACCGTTAAAGAGACTGATCCATTGACCTTCAGAGGCCTTTGCTTCGTCNTTTTGTGGAGGCTCCACCTTCTTTTCCGGATCTGCCCATGTTGAGCCAAGAAGAATTCCCGCTAACCCGGATATCAGTCCNATGCGTCTCATTGCTTTCATTGACTCGGGTCTAACACACTTCGTAGGCCTTCGTCATTCGCGTTTCTGCGAAAACATCCAGTCGTAAACCTCCTGGGTNGAGAATACGATTCGACCAGCACCATGTCCCTCCTNGGGGAAAACCTTGATCTTCGCCTGCTTCCCACCTGCTTTTCGAATTGCCGTAATCATGCGCTCGGAGCGNTCTGCCGGGACAACCCGGTCTCTCGCCCCGGCGAAGGCGTAAACGGGCACAGTAGCAAGATTGGCCGCCCATTCCTCGAGATCANCTGTTACCGCTTTGGGTCCNCCGCGACCAATACCCCCAACCACCGGNGCGATGGCGGCGAAGTGCTCTGGAGTATGCCCACCCCAGACCCAGCATCCATATCCCCCCATACTGTTTCCCGTCAGATAAATCCTCCGCTCATCCAGCGGCAAAGTTGCTTTCAGATGCTTCAGGAGGACATCGAGATCGGATGGAGTCCACGTCCCGCGACCTTTTGGGGTATCCCTCAAACACTGAGGAGCCACCACGAGGCAAGGCCCTTTGCGGAATTTGCGTATTCCNGACACGACTCTCTGAGCCTGCCCTTTTATTTTTGTAATATCGTTACCGACTCCTCCCGCACCATGCAGGTAAATGAGGACTGGCGCTTTCCTTCCCTTTTTTGCATCGACTGAAAANAGAAGAAACTCCGGGTTGAGGTAGGTTGTTTTCTCCGCCAGCCTTGCGTCCAACGAAGCAACCAAAGGCGCGNCTTCCTGCCCTCTCAGTGGGACTACCAGTAAAAGCGCGCAGCAGACCATGATGAACCGGACTGCCTGATCATGGAACTGGAATGGGCGGGGAAAGATCACCCGAGCAAGGTAAGCGGTTCAACGAGNATTCACACTCCTATTCTCCTGCCCCTCTCCGACTATCGCCGGGACCGGTCCAACGCCGGACAGGCCCATCCTAGGCTGCGCTACAGTTGCAGAGAACCGTCGCATACCCACAGGCCTGACATAACCCGAAACGCCCGCAATCCGCNGGGAGTCCGTCGAGGATGCGGTGAAGTTTGCACTGACATGCCCTGCACCCNGTTCCCGCCCTCGTGCACATACTGACTTCGTCGACCGAGGAAGCACCAGTTTCGGAGATCGCCCGGCGAATATCGCGATCAGTTACGCCATGACAATGGCACACCACAAAATCGCTGACGAAACCTGAAGCGTTTTGCTGTTTGGNTGATTGGACCCTCAGGCAACTCATTCGGGCGACNATTTTTCCANTCAATTCCAACGTCGCGGCTGCAGAAAAATAATTCAATACTTTTATTGCTATTGAGACCCAGTCTCAATAAATACAGGTGTGGGTGCTCTCAATCCATCCGTTCTTCACGAAATAGCTGGCTTGACCGACGGTCAGGTCGAGCTCTTCGATGGTGATTTGAAAGCCTCTCAATCGTGGGCTGCATCCCTCCGAACGAACAGCATTTGCTTCTGCTTTAACGAATCTGGCGAAGCTCTTTTGATGGGTGAGGGAAATACTCGAATCTACCTACGCCCCCAATCTTTGAGCCTTTTCACCGTCGGAATGGATCTTCCNCCGATCGCAACACGCATCGGAGCTGGCCACCACAATTTTGTGCTAATCACGGTTCCNAGAGACCATCTGGCTACCCTTTTCGGTTCCGATTTGATTCACCTCCATCCACAGTTTCACAAGTTCATTGAAAGGCAGAACACNGCCGGCTTCGGAGTGGTTCGCCCCATGTGGTCAGACGAAAAACGACTCATGGAATGGTTCCGCAAGCCGCCGGTTCCTGAAGCTGCCAGAAACCTGTGGTATCAGTCGAAGATAGGCGAACTCTTCGCGATCCATCTTTTTGCAAGCGATAACGAATCCTTCCAGGTTCAGCAAAATCGCAGAAGCAATCAGTTTTCCGATCGCGCCCTTACTTACCTTCGCAAAAACTACGAGGAAACNNTGGATCTTAACGTCCTCGCAGGACAATGCGGCTGCTCCGGGCCTTACCTTAGCAGAAGTGTTAAGAGAGAGACCGGTAAGACCCTCCAGCAACACCTCCGCTCCATACGAATCGATGCCGCGGCACGAATGCTCACCCGGGGAGCTAATGTAACTGAGGCAGCCTTCGCCGTGGGATATTCCTCCTTGAGCCACTTCTCAAAGGCTTTCGAAGTAGAAAAAGGATTGNTGCCCTCTGAGTTCGTCCGCGCTGACGAGCANATGATCGGGTGATTTCACACGGCAGCTCACGGGTCTTTCATACCTGTCCGCGCCATAAACGGGGTCAAAAATCACCGGCTGGCCCTGATTGTATCCAACGTAAACAACTGAAGGTTAGATTGTAACAGTTGGNGTAGGCCCANATGCTGATTTNTGTTTNGGCATTGAATTGCCTTTGCAATGGACAAACTATCGCTAAGTTTCGCCCTCCAGTCGCAAGCACAGATGGTCAAAGNATGGCACCCTACNGNGAGATTACCGCCATTGGCGCCAGTTCATGAATTACTCCAACATCGACTCCCGAATCAGGACCTCAACAGCGACTAAAAGCGTCACNAAAAGGAAAAGATCCACCTCCACGCANAGGGTCAGAATTTCCAAGGAATCCGGGAACGCAAATTCGCTCTCCAGCCAGACANCGACTTCCACCGCATCAACAAGAAAGCCCATCAAAGACCAATCCTAATCACCCTGCAAATTCNCATGAAATACATANTGCACTGTCTCGCCGCCGTTATCTGGCTGTCTCTTTACACTGTCTCACCAGGCAAGGAAGTTCGCCTCTACACCCAGCGCCATTATCCGGCAGACAAGGAATTCTTTGCGCAATTCACCAAGGATACAGGCATCGAGGTAAAGGTCATCAAGGCCGGAGCCAACGAACTCCTTGCTCGGCTTGAGTCAGAAAAAGCGGCACCNCAGGCNGACCTTTTCATCACCACGGATGCTGGTGCACTTGACCGTGCNGACGCCGCTGGACTGCTTGACAAACTTAACAGCAAAACTGTAGCGGAGAGAATCCCCGAAGGACTTCAGGGTAAGAATGGCACCTGGGTGCCGATCACCATGCGCGCCCGGGTAATTGTCTACTCGAAGGAGCGAGCTGGAAAAAATCTTCCTAAGACCTACAAGGACCTCGCCGATAGTCAGTGGAAGGGGAGGATTCTGATCAGGTCATCAAGCAANGCCTACAACCAATCACTCCTTGCCTCAATTCTGGCCGCCGAAGGCAAGGACGCTGCCCTCGCGTGGGCCAAGGGCGTCACAGCCAACATGGCACGTCCGCCGCAGGGCAATGATCGCGATCAAGTGCGCAGCGTTGCACTGGGCNTGGGAGAATTAGCTGTGGTGAACACCTACTATCTCGGTCTTCTNGAGAACGCTGACGATCCCAAAGATCGGGCTGCACGGGCTGCGGTTGGAGTCATCTTTCCTAACCAGTCAGGTCGTGGAGCTCATGTGAATGTCAGCGGAGCTGGAATCGTCAAGGGAGCCAAAAACCGTCCCCATGCCGTTGCGCTGCTCGAATTTCTGACTTCAAAGAAAGTACAAGCCGGCTACCAGAAAATGACTTCCGAGTTTGCCGTCGCCAAGGGTATCAAGCCCGAACCCCTTCAGGAGAAATGGGGAACCTTCAACCCAGATCTCACTTCTCTCCACGAACTCGCGAAACATCAGGAAGAAGCGGTGAAGATCTTTGACCTCGCAGGCTGGAAGTGAGATCTAGATCGGGTGCAAGAACCCCCGAAAGCGGGCCCTGATGCCTTGGTTCGCTCCCGGAATGGGCAGATCCGTGGTAGTCTGCTGAGCTGGCGAACACTCGCTTGGCTNTGTGCACTCACGCTNTTCGCCCCGGTTGTATGTGTCCTCTGGGAAGCGATTTTCCCGGGCCACGATGCTGGCGCAGGGTCATGGGACCATGTGCGNACCAACCTCCTGTGGCCTGCNATGCGCGATACCACGATCCTGGTCGCNGGTGTTTGCCTGCTTTCTGTCCTCCTTGGGGTCCCTGCAGCGTGGTGTATCTCCACCCTGCAGTTTCGAGGACGGGGACTTCTCTCCGTTCTTCTCGTCCTGCCACTCGCGGTTCCTCCCTACGTTGCCGCCTTCGCGTCGACAGAAGCNCGTGAAGCTTTCATACCAACTCTTGTCCAGATTCGATTGCAAATGGGCGTTGATGCCTANCTCAAGGTGGAGTTGATCCACCGTTTTGCATGGCTCATCCTCATCTTTTCCGCGGTCCTCTATCCTTACGTTTTCCTTGCCTGTCGTT
The DNA here is from genome assembly GCA_002715825.1 of Roseibacillus sp. Taxonomy (GTDB): domain Bacteria; phylum Verrucomicrobiota; class Verrucomicrobiia; order Verrucomicrobiales; family Akkermansiaceae; genus Roseibacillus_B. Next base: position 21,032 of record PBAI01000015.1, read on the forward strand.
CCGCCTTCTCAGGTTCCTCTCGGCGCCTCGCAGAAGCCAGCCGGGCTCTGGGATCCGGTGGATGGACAACCTTTCGAAAAATTAACCTGCCTCTCGCCCGCCCCGCTCTCGTCGCTGGACTCTTCCTCGTGGCAATGGAGGTCATAAACGACTACGGGGCCGTCCATCACCTCGGTATCAACACCATGACGGTGACCATTTTTCGGACATGGTTCAGCCTTGGTGAACTCGAAACTGCCCGCCGACTGGCTGGATGGATGCTTCTGGGAATTTTCACTCTCGTCCTGCTTGAGCAGTGGCAGCGAGGCCGCCGCGGGTTTTTGTCAGGGCAGGAAGGAGTCCCGCCCCGCCCAAAGTGTGGTGTGGTGGGCTCCATTTTATGCTGGCTGGTCTGCATGCTTCCCGTGGCTCTCGGTCTTCTTATTCCCCTTTTCATCCTCGTCCAGTGGTGGAGAGCATCCACAAGACCAGATGCTGGCCCGGAGATTTTCGCAGCTGCACGCAACAGCCTCTCCCTCGGCGTTGGAGTGACGCTAGCCTGCCTGCTCCTCGGCCTTGTCATTGCAGGAGTAGCCCGATTCACCAAGCGACGGAGTGATCGACTAATGGCCCAGGGTTCCGGAATCGCTGGCTATGCCTCCCCGGGAGCTGTTATGGCAGCGGGAGTATTTGCAATGGCTGCAACGCTCCGTGCATGGTTCCCCCCGGAGAGCTGGCTCGGGTCAAGGCTCCTCTCTGACTCCTTGCTCTGGCTGGGTTTTGGGCTGACTGCGCGCTATGTCGCCATTTCAATTCAAATGGCGAGACAGTCCCAGTCTCTTATCCCGCTTGTCAATGATAACGCCGCAAGCACTCTGGGACGTAGCCCCCTCCAGAGCTTTCTCTCGATTCATCTCCCTCTGATGCGACCCGCCCTCGCAGGAGCAGCTGTCCTCATCTTTGTCGACGTCTGCAAGGAGCTCCCACTCTGCCTGATGCTCCGTACCTTTGATTTTGAAACCCTCGGAACCTGGACCTGGGGTCTTGCTGACCAGGGTCAGATCTGGGCCACAGCCGCGCCCTCACTTCTTCTAATTCTNACCTGCCTTCTTGGTCTCACCATCGTGGAAGTATTCGGCTGGCGCCACCAGAGGCGACGCCAGCCGTAGGTCATGTGAGTCAGACGAGCACCGCACCGAAGTGCGNCGCTCACTTTTGAAACTAGACGATCCNCCCGCTTCTGACTATCGTTCCAAGCACCCGGAAATGACGTCTCCTTGTCCGGAGAAGACCGTTGATCCACGTAGGACTTGCCATCTTCCGTTCACCATCTACAGCGACTATAGCGTGAGCGCACAACTTAACTTAGAGAGCCTAAGCTTCTCCTATCCCGGCAACAAGCAGCGCGCCTTGGAAGACGCGACCTTAACTGTTGGTGACGGAGAACTACTGTCTCTCCTCGGGAGAAGTGGCAGCGGGAAATCAACGCTCCTACGCCTTATCGCAGGGCTGGAACGTCCATCCAGCGGATCGATGTCGCTTGGGCGGGAAACGATGGCTGCAGCCAATACCTTTATCCGTCCTGAGCGCCGCCAGATTGGACTCGTTCCCCAGGGATGCGACCTGTTTCCTCATCTGAATGTGACTGGTAATATCTCCTACGGCCTGAGGCGGTGGTCACGTCCTGAGCGAAGTTCAAGGGTCGATGAACTTCTCGAGCAGGTTGGCCTCGCGGGCTTTGGGAAACGCCTTCCTCATGAGCTCTCGGGAGGGGAAACCCAGCGTATTGCCCTTGCCCGTGCCCTTGCTCCAAGGCCCAGACTTCTACTGTTGGATGAACCGTTCAGCAATCTTGATGTCGAGCTTCGAGAAACACTTCGTACGCTTACCGCAGACTTGCTGCGAGCTCAGGGCACAACGGCAATATTTGTGACCCATCACAGCGATGATGCGTTTTCAATTTCCGATCGTATCGCCGTGATGCAGGATGGCCGCATTCTGCAGTGTGCACCCGCGAGAGAAATTTGGCATGCCCCTGCGTCACCGGAAGTCGCTGCCCTGTTCGGCACGATCAATATTCTACCTGCGAGTGGAGATGACAGGTCCCGCCCATCCTTTGCTCGTCCCGATCAACTGGCTCTTGATTCTGATACAAGCCGGTGTTTCGCTGAGGGAACAATCCGCAGGGTTGAATTCCTCGGAACCGCTCAGCGGGTCACCTTGGATATTGGCAACTCCGCGGACCCTCTCAGGATTGACCTTCCTTCGAGTGCAGCTCTCAAAAAGGGCACCAAAATGGGAGTCCGCTGGCGAAAAGAGAACGCTAGCGAGTAACCGCACCAGGGCTCAGCGGTTTTTCTCGCACCTGTGCAAGCTCTGCCGAATCCCATTGGTCAGCACTGGCATCTCCTGTCAGAAGAATATCGTTATCAATAACGATAGCATCGCATCCTCCTGCGGCTGCGATTCTCCATTTGTTCCCGTCGCGGTCCTGAAACGCCGGGTTCATCGCGATCTCCGCCTCGAATCCGGAAGTGACGATCCGAGCCGAAATCTTGCCCTCTCCCGCGGTTCCTGAGACTTTCGTAGTTGTGGAGCTTTGCCTTCCGCCAGACTCGATATGGCCCCACTCGTCGAGCCATGAGCCCGCTCCTCTGGCAACGAGGGCTTCTGCCGGCACTACGGTGTCACCGAACGCGGACGCGATCCGCTCAAGGATTTCAAGGTTCCTTCGAGTTTCCTTCGGTTGAATGGAAATCCCAAATCCGTAACCAGCGAAATCGAACTCAAAGACAGGGGAACGGCGGGACCCAAGGGAGAAAAGATACACCGACTCTAACCGCTCAAGACACAGAACCAATCCGCTACGTGTATCGCGGATCATCTGGGAACTTCTTACACGCTCGTTTGTGAAGACCCCAAAACATGTCTCCCGAACAAAGGACAGGCCCCTGCTTCGCACAACGAGATGCATTGGATCAAAGTGTAAAAACTGGTTGAAGAGAGCCTCGTGGCAATTTCTAAGGCGAAGCGGCTGATCCATGAGATCTTTTTACCCTAATTACCTGGCGTCTGGCTTAACAGTAATTGACCAAAGATTAACGATGACTTTCCCCGGCGCTCGATGTGGACAACTCAACATCAAGCCTACTCTTTCAACCATCATCGTGCGATTCACCGCAACCCGTCCGTTCAGGGGCCCACTGCAATCAGCTCCCTGCCGACGCGAAGAACGAATCGATTACCAGCGACTGCAAACCCATAGACCTTGTCATCCTCATCCACCTCGATTGTATTTTCCGATAGAACCCGCGGCTTGTCTCCCTCTGCATCTAGGACTACCGCTTTGCCATTTTTGCAGAAGAAATAGATCCGGTCTCCTGCCGCGACGGGCGAAGCCCAACAACCATCCGGGAGCCGATACTCCCAACGCTGTTTACCGTCAGCCAGGCCCTGTGCCTGCAGCGTTCCCGCCCTGTTGATGAAATAGACTACTCCACGATAGACCAGCGGCGAACTGAAACTGGCAGTTGCCGATTCCGCACGCCAGGCAACATGACTTTTCGCGATATTCCCCTCGCCTCCGAGCCTGACCGCGAGACACTGCCGCGGACTGGATGAACCAATCACAACAATATTTCCATCACTGCTTGGCGATGCAACGGTATTTCTCTTGATGTTCTCCAACCACCAAATTCGTTCTCCACTCTTGAGGTCATATCCCTCCAGCGCTCCGTTGGAGCTGATCACGACTTGTGATTCATCACCCCGATCGAGATAAAGTGGCGTTGTCCATGATACCCTCGATTCTCTCTCTGTTTTCCAAACGGTCTTTCCAGTCTTCCGGTCAACACAAAGAAGATAGGACGGCCCGTCGTGGTCAATGAGCAAAAGGAGTCGCTCCGGAGCTCCCACCAGGGAAGACCCCACCCCGTGTCCTCCTTCGAACTGTCCAAATTCCTTGGTGAGCTTCCGGTTCCATCGTGCTTTCCCCTCATGATCGAAGGCGACAAGATCTCCACTTTCGAAGAAACAATATACCCCGAGGGGGCCCGCTACCGGAGTGGGAGCTCCCTGCGAAATCATCTTGGTCACTTTCTCGACTTTCTCGGAAGCCTCGATCTGCTGCCGCCAAACTCTCTTGCCCGAAATGAGGTTGAAACACTCCAGATAGAGGTGCTCTTTGTTTTCTCCTCCAGTGCTGGTGACATAAACCCTTTCTCCCCATGTTACCGGACTAGACTGCCCGAACCCTTCCAGTGGAGCCCTCCAGTCAACGCCCTCTTCATCACTCCACCTGAGNGGAAGTTTCTCATCGTTTGTAATGCTGTTGCCTTGTCCTCGAAATCCTGGCCATGAGTTCAACCCTTCACCAAGAGCTGGACTGGATTCAGAAGCCCCACCAAAGCATAAGCTGAGGAGCAGGAGACAGAGGAGCGCTTTAGCGTGCACGTGACTATGGTTTTCTACTATGATTGTCGATGTCGAGCGTATCTTTNCAACANCTCCTGTGTAAAAGCCGGAGCCTGTTTATCTTCCGGATCCGGCTCGCTTAGCCATTGAGCTCCAGAGCTCATAAAGCTCATCGCCCTCCTGTGANACGGAAAGGAGAAGATCCCCATATGAGTGATAACAGTCAATNATCGAGCATCTGGCTTGCTCGACGNTATCAACTCGTGCCACCGCACGAAAAAATTCAGATAGATCAAGGGTCAGCTTTGAACGTGAAGCACCAAGGAACATCTTCCCCTCATCCTGTCCGTAATTGAGCGGATCAAAATGAGTGCTGAAACAAAATAGCTCTCCCTCAACGTCTATNCGGAGACCGCTTTCACTGAGACTGGCTGTCGACAANAGATGATACAGCGGGTGACTTTCCCCCTCTTGNTGGGTCTTGCGACGTCGTTCATCACAGCATTTGCACAGCTTTCGNGAAACGCGCTCNATTTCATCTCCNTTGTCACCAAGNGAGTGTGTCTGCACTACATTTCGCGAGAGCTCAGAAATCGCCTCCTCTGCCCATGCGGGCGCATCCACAAGGACTTTCTCCCTGCCAGTGGGTGAGGTAATTGAGACCCGCACCATCCCGGCATGAACCGGATGACGCCGCACTATGACGCCAGCGACNTCAAAATCATTAAGAGTCAGGCCAAGCTCCGGGAAGCTCAGACCCGATTCCTCCAAGAGCACAATCGGACATCGGCTGAGCCAAGTGTAAGATAGTTCTCCATTAACAACTTGGAGCCAACAGAACGGAAGTTTTTCGAAAAAAGCAACAATCCGACCGAGTTCAGGAGGCAACTCCCAGATCTCATCCGAGAGAGCGCCGGTGATACTGTTGGGGTCTGGATACACGACCCTTNGANGAAATCACCGACCCTGCTTTTGCGCTAACGGTCCCTTGCCCCTTTGTGATGCCCGACGAGCTTTATCCCGAAGCTCAGCCCGTTCTGGATCGGCGCCTGATCCCCAGAGAGAGCCAGAAAGCCAGCGCCAGTAGTCCGAGAGACGANGGTTCCGGCACTACTGTAAANGCCAATGAATATTCAACCACAGTGGGGTTCGTCTCCTGGAGCCAGAAGGCGTGTTCCCCNGCTTCCAGAGAAGTCTCGTTCNCATCTCCGAAGATATCCTGACGCAACCCAGGAAGAAGNTCCCCCGCATCCGCTGCAAAAATAACATATCCAGCGATATCGCCGAAGCCTTGTCCCGTAAATTCCGGACCTTCCCCATAGGCGAGAAAAGAGCCACCTCCAGGATTCCCTCCACCAGAGAACGAGTAGCTGTCCACCGTAATCGCCATGATCTCAAGGCCTTCAGGGACAANAATNGAAAAGTAGTCGGCGTCGCTTCCATTGGTCGCACCCAGGTCGCCGGTTTGTCCCATCCGTCCTGTCACCGTATTCACACCCAGCGATACAGTCAGTTGTTGAGGAGCACTAAAGTTCCCAGACAGATCCCCCTCGGATGCTTCTGACCAGAGGACCGCTCCCTCTCCCCTCGAAGGTAGTGCCCAGCACAGGGCGAGAAGGCACAAGGTTTTCAGAAAANGTGGCTTGGAATACATAAANNTTCTCCGCCGGGAGNTTAACGGCCNGAAACTTTAGCAGAGCCGGGCCCCTCGCGCTAATGCTTTCTCGCCATGNCTCNCTCAGAGACTCTGGAGAAATGACAGCAGAGCCGAACGTTCTTTTTTGGTAGAATTGAGGAATTTCTCCTTCGAAGNCTCTGCCTCCCCNCCGTGCCACAGGATTGCCTCGGTGAGATTGCGGGCGCGACCATCGTGAAGCAGCGTCGTATGGCCATTAACCCGCTCCTGCAGACCAATTCCCCAGAGCGGTGGAGTGCGCCACTCCTGTCCGCTCGCTTCAAAGTCTTCACGACCATCAGCAAGGCCCTCTCCCATGTCGTGAAGAAGGAGATCCGTGTAAGGCCGGATTGTCTGATTGCGCAATTCAACGAGCTNATGAAAATCTCCCGTTTTGAGCTCGGGGGTATGACAGGATGCACACTTCATTGCCGCGAACAGTCTCTGCCCCTGTTTCACNTTCGGGTTACTCACATCACGGCGGGCCGGNGGCGCGAGTGTTTGAAGATAGGCCGTCACCCGCTGGAGGATTTTNGCTGTTANTTCAGGCTGTTCTTCATCAGGCATGCTAACGAACTTGTGGAGCTCAGCGTAGGAGGTNGTGTGGTTNTCCTTNGGAAACAGGGGCGATGTTATTCCCAGATCTCCNACGAAAGCTCCTGCTGTCTGCTGCCTGAGGGAGGGCTGATTTGCCTTCCACCCGAAGCGACCCGTAACAAGNTTTTTTNCCTCATAGTCCCAGACCATGTTCACTTTCCCTGAAATTCCGTCGCCGTCCAGATCGCTCGGATCGGCCCGAGCNCTCAGAGTCTCTTCGTCCACCGCCGCCAGCAATCCTAACCCNTGGACTGCCGGAGCTACCCGTGGGCTGAATTTGGTATCTGGGCTAAGAGGACCAGCGCCCAGATCAACGATGTCATAAATTGGACGTCGGAGGCTGAAGCGTTCCCCGTCNGGATATGATCCGCCTATTTCTTCATACCGGACTTGAACGTGCCCTTCCGGCTTGAGTCCTGGGAGGGCNCGCTCGCTCAATTGCAGNCCGTAGGCTGGGTCCGGAACCGGTCCGCCNGTTTCGAGACGACCCGGAAGGCTGATTCTCATCACNAGACCCAATGAGATTTCCCCTTTGCGAGGCGGCTCAGCACGTCCATCGCGAACGTGNCATGCNGANCAGGACCGAGCATTGAAAAGATGCCCCANNCCGTCCCTCGAGGTAGTGGATGCCGGTGAGGCAACCCAGTTCTGGTTAAAAAAGGAATTCCCGACGGTGTGCTGCCGTCTTGTAAGTCGACTGATGTTGGCNAGCGGACGGGCAAANGCCTTGTCGTTGGTGACGAAAACCGTNGTATCCCCNCCACTCAGNCGATCGTCGCTCCACGCAATCGAGGCCGTAGAAAGCCAGATCAGTGCATGAAAAGTCGACCGACGCGCATAAATCATCCCTCTTCTTCGCTAATGGGCACACCAAAGCCCATCTCCTCAGCCATGGCAACGAGAAGTTTGGCCTGCTCCTCCAGTGTCTCAATCGTGTGGAGGATTGCTTTCCGGCCGGGCGCGTCGTCCTCNCCGAGNATGGCCTGATCAAATGGAACNGGAATNGCCTTCGCNGCAGCAACCGAATCCTCGATCTTGGAGCCCAGCTCCCCAGCTAGTTCAGGCTTAAGCCCTTGAGCGAGAACCTGCAGCCCGGGGCCGCTCAGCCCCTTGTAGGAACCGGTCCAGACGTTGTGGATTCCAACGAGGTCGTAGACCATGTCATTGTGGGTGGTATCGGAAAAACAGGAGTGCTCGTCCTCCTGCGCTTGGGTGTCGTAAGCCACGTTCAAGCGCTCGGCAGCCATTTCGAACCCGCTCAGCATTGACATGCCGGTCATTATCTTTTCCAGAGCCTTACTGGTGGGCAGCTTCAGGAACTCTCCCCGATAGTTGTCCTTTGCGGGCNNCCATTCTGCAACAAGNCCCTCTAACTTCTCCACNACGAGGTTGGTGACGGCCCGCAGGTAATCTCCGCGCCTGTCTGCGTTNTCCGCGGTCGTGTAGTCGGTGAATGGCCGCTCCCCAGGNCCGTCNGCAGAAAAGTCCTGACCCCAGAGCAGGAATTCAATGGCGTGATAGCCGCAGCTGATGTTGGCNTCTCCNTCCTTTTCGTTCAAGGANTCTATCAGGGCCGCGTCAATGCTGGGAAACNCCGCCACGTTATTNANGACGCCTGAACCCGCATTTCCCTTCACGTAGTCNATATACGCCTCGTCCATGGGCCANGCGTTCANAAGGCCCTCTGGTCCATCCTCATCATCNATGGGGCCTTCGTAGAATCGAAAGACTTCGGTNTGCAGGTAAGGCAGTCGTGCCGCGGTCCANGAATCACGGGCCTTCTGCATGAGTTCCGCCGTCGGTTCACTGAGAAAGGCATTTACGTCAGCCTGCATCGTCTTCGCTTGAGCGAGAGCGTCCTCATAGGTCGCGGAGACAAGCTCGGCGTANTGCTCGACAACCTTTGCTTCAGTGACCGCCTCGCCCTCAACGAGGGGATTTTCGTGAGCGCCAGCNTGGCTATCGGATNCGGTGTCTGCCTGNTTGCAGGACACAAGGGCAGCTGCCAAGGCNGTAAGGAGGGNAANGAACTTTCGATTCATGGGATAATAATGACACACTTTAGCCGCTCGTCTTCTCTCCAGTTGCACTGGNTTAGCGTGAAATTGTCCCTATACCATCCCGAGCTTTGGGGGNAAATCGATGCAAAAAGCGATAAACTTCAGTGTTTGACCGAATAATCAATGATAGCTACACGTATAACACGTAAGGCGGACGGCAAANTGTTCGCNACCGAAACCTTAATTCCTGACTGAATGATGAAAGAAAAATTCCTCGGCGTAGTTGCCCTTATGTCCCTCGGCCTCAGCCCTCTGGCCCTNGCGGACAACAAACTGTGNCCGATTATGATCGAAGACGAGACCGACGAGGCGGAGGTCGTCGAGTTCGAGGGAAAAAAAGTGCTCTTCTGCTGCGGAACCTGCGTGAAGCTGTGGAATCAATCCCCAAAATACTACATCAAGGTTATGGGTGAGCTTCTTCCCCAGTTNAAGGGCATGGAAAAAGAGCTCGGCTTGGACGAAATCAAGGTTCTGCCGCAGAAGTTCTGTCCGGTCTACCCCGATCGTGTCGTCACGCCGGAATCNCCGAGNGTCGAAGTCCANGGAGAGAAAGTCTACCTTTTCAGCAAAGCTGCGGTTCGTCGCTGGAGCCGGAAACCGGAAGACTCCCTGAAAAAGGCGCTGGCTGCAGGTCTACTTCCCCAGATCGAAGGCAACGCGAAGNTTCCAGGAAAGACNAACGAAGTCTCCAAGTAGACTCGGGNCCTTTTCAATTTCGTCACTCCTATCTGGAGCCTGAGGACAACTGGGAGTCAAACAATCCCAAGCCGCCGGCAGCAATCAGNTGCAAGGTGGTGGTAGGGTTCTCCCGCACCGAAAGGCTCCAGTCGAGTGACGTNAGACACCAGACCGGGAGCCATTAATTGCACCACGAGCTTCCCGGCTGGACGTCGCGCGCGCAATCCCTGTCCCAAGAAGCCTATCGTGCCGGAGCCGGCAACCTACCCNGGGAGCTGAACAGCGTCGGCTCCTGATATGGCACGGTAATTNCCCGACAACTCGGCTTCATTCAGCAAGTGCAACAGAATGGACTCCGAAAAACCGCCAAGGGTTTCTCCGCCCAAGGACCAGGCCGCCGGAGCAGCAGCCGTTGCCTCGTCCCTTAACCACGTTCTGCGGTCAGCCGGGGCAANACAGGGGACAAAAGCTCTTCTNGATCTTAATCAGGTTGATGGGTTTGACTGCCCCTCCTGCGCNTGGCCCGACCCGGATGATCACCGNGCCAAGACAGAATTTTGNGAAAATGGTGCCAAGGCGATTGCCTCCGAGACAACTCTNCGGCGAGTCGACCGGGAATTTTTTTCCTGTTATTCAGTCGCTGAGCTGCGTGAGCAATCGGATTACTGGCATGATCAACGTGGTCGACTGACCGAACCATTTGTTCTCAGAGAGGGNGCAACCCATTACGAAGCCATTTCTTGGGATGAGGNATTCGCTCTGATCGCCAAAGAGCTCAATTCTCTACCTGATCCGAATCAGGGGATCTTTTATACCTCGGGNCGCGCAAGCAATGAGGCTGCNTTCTTATACCAACTATTTGTCCGGCATTTCGGGACTAACAACCTTCCCGATTGCTCGAACATGTGCCACGAATCCTCCGGCGCGGCCTTGAAGGCATCGGTNGGCATCGGCAAGGGAACTGTTACCCTTGAGGATTTCTACNAGGCAGACACCATTCTCTGTATCGGTCAGAATCCGGGTACTAACCACCCCCGCATGCTTTCGGCCCTTGAGACGGCAGTCGAAAATGGAGCCCGGATCGTGGCCGTCAACCCACTNAGGGAAGCCGGCCTTCTAGGCTTTGCNCATCCTCAGAAAATTAGCGGACTTCTTAATAAAGCGACTCCCCTCGCCTCTCAATACCTGCAGGTAAGAATCAATGGAGATNTCGCGCTGCTCCGAGGCCTCGGCAAAGAATTATTCCGGCGTGAAAACGCCTCCCCNGGGACGGTGATCGATCAACAATTTATCGCTCATAATACCTGCGATTTTGANGCCTACCGGAGCATCTGCGAAGCGGCATCATGGGATGACCTGACGGACAAATGCTCAATCCCCCGTGCGGAGATCGAAAAACTCGCTGAGACAATCCTGCGCGGAGAAAAGAGACTCATTACCTGCTGGGCGATGGGCCTTACCCAGCATCGTAACGCTGTTGCCACGATCAGGGAAATCGNGAACCTTCATCTCTTGCTTGGCGCCATCGGCAGACCTGGGGCNGGGCTCTGTCCCGTTCGAGGACACTCGAACGTGCAGGGAGATCGCACCATGGGGATTTTTGAACGGATGCCAGAACCATTTCTTGCCTCCCTCGACCGAGAATTTGGTATCCNGTGCCCGCGAGAGCATGGCCATGACACCGTCAATGCNATCCTGTCCATGCACCAGAAACCGGGGCAGGTGTTTCTCGCTTTGGGAGGAAATTTCCTGCANGCCGCTCCCGATACGAATTTCACCTCNGCTGCTCTCNAGAACTGTCGCCTGACCGCTCACATTGCCACCAAACTCAACCGCTCGCATCTTCACACAGGAAAAATCGGCCTNATTCTCCCCTGCTTGGGACGCTCAGAGCATGACGAACAGAAATCGGGNCCTCAATTCGTCACATGTGAAAACTCCATGGGAGTCGTCCAAAGGTCTCGAGGTAGTCTTGAACCTGCCTCCCCCGCATTACGTTCTGAGACGTTTATCATCTCCCGGCTGGCCGAGGCTACTCTCGCCGGCAGGACCTCGATTGANTGGAAGCGGTTTCGTGAGAACTACGACCACATCCGGGACACNATCGAGCGGGTGGTGCCAGGGTTCGAGAATTACAATGAGCGGGCGAGAAGAGACGGGGGCTTCTACCTGCCCAACGGCGCAAAAGAGAGAATCTGGGACACTCCCGACGGAAAGGCCTCCTTTTCAGCGGCGNCTTTTGAGCAATTCGAGGTCAGCGAGGGCCACCTGATTCTGCAGACGCTGCGGAGCCATGATCAGTTTAACACTACGGTGTATGGTCTTAACGACCGCTACAGGGGAGTAGGACTTGGGCGCCGGGTTCTCTTCATGAATCCAGATGATATGAAGGACANGGGAATCGCGCCAGTAGGCTTGGTTGATATCACCAGTCACTGGCAGGCGGAGCAGCGCACAGTGCAGTCCTTCTACGCCATCCCNTACGAAATTCCCCGAGGGAGTGCTGCTGCATATTTCCCCGAAGCTAATCCTCTCGTTCCCATCGACTCNACGGCCCGGGAGTCCAANACCCCGACCAGCAAGGCAGTCGAAATTTCGGTGTGTTCCTCATCTGTCTGATCCCNGCGCTCGATTATTTAAGACGGATAGAACGGGCTCCNGCACCNACCTCAGCTTTCTTCAAAATGACANTAGANGGCTGGTTCCTTCCCGCCTTGACCGTAAAGGATCTTCCTTTCGGCGCACCCGGGTTGAAGGTCTTTCCCTTCGCTCTCACGGTATANAGAATCTCTCCNGAGACATCGTCAATGAGCTGGACCACAGGGTTTTCNACGTCGAAGGAAATAGTTCCAANTTTACCCCAAGAGGGCGGGTTGTAATTGTCAAACTGCGAGATCGTTCGAGGCCATCCTGAATATTGCTTGGCCGCAGGATCTGTGAGGTCGACATTCCGAGGCCAGCACTCCATCGTGATTTCGCGCTTNTCTGTATTCAGTCTGACAACGCCAAACCCGGCAGAACGGGTATTGAGGAGATTTCCAGCCGGCTTCTTCTCCGGGTTGGCAGCGGCATAGTTCGTGACCTTGTTTGCAAAGCCGTCGAGGTGATCCCCGGTGTAGTCNGGGGCCCCGGGCTCACGATTCGCCCCAGGCTCCAGTGGCTCCCACCACCGTAGATATAAATTTGCGATTGATGGGACACAAAACGACCAGATGGCATCCCGGTGATTCTCCAGCCCNTGGTGGAAAATCGTAGCGAGGTGCTGATCTCCTGCACAATGAAAGGCAAACCCCTTNCGCAGNGCTGAAAGGGCNCGGCTCCGACCCGACTGCGGCCAGCCGTTTGAATCCATGTCGGCGTGAAGTCGTCCATTGGCACCGCCATGAATATGCGCTCCTCCACAGAAAATTGTTGCCGAGAGAGCGACTTTCATTTCGGCCTTGGTCCAGTCCTGAGACCAGCGGTCGAGGAACTTCAGTTGGCGCTCACCNAGCATGATAGCCCCATCCACATCAACACTTGCAGGATCATATTCCGGATTGCGGATATGGTCTGGTCGAGGGCCCTGCTTGGGAACACGCCCGGCGGGGCCGGTTTTGAATTTACGATCCTCNAGAATTGCGAAATCAACATTCCCCCAATTCAGGTTGGTAAACCAGACGCCGATACCCTGTCCGATCTTGTGGGGATCAACGGGATCAGGAAAATGGCTGGTCTGCGCTCTCTCGACCTCCTGAACATAAGCCCCCGGCCGGGAATATCCTCCGTCCGAGGCTCCCCCGAGAGTCGAAACCTTACCACTCTCCCCCCAGAGATTCGGCTGCCCGGCGTCGTGATCGTCGGGCAGNCAAAGAGTGGGTCGGTCCTTGATGATCTCGCCAAAATCCCGACCGAACTTCAGCCATCCAGCATAATGCTTGAAGTGGTCGTAAACCTGNTCTCCAGCGAAGAAGAGCACATCAGCGTCGATCCTCTTCACGTTTTCGATGATATCCTTTCTTGAGATATCTCCACCGTGAGCCGGGTGAATGGAATTCCCCGTAAACGCAGCCACCACTACTTCGCCCTTATCCACCGGATTCTTCCGGATCGTNCCCGAATAGGTCGAACCCGCCGCGTGAACAACACGATAGTCGTGTGCTTTCGAATCATTCCAATTTTCCACTCTGAAGGGAGCCGTCCATCCGGGCTCAATGGCCTTCACGCGAGCGACTTCGACCCATTCGCCCTCCTTCCTGATCTCCAGACGCACAATCCGGCTGTCACCTGCAGCGAGGGGATAAAGCTGGGCTGTCAGCTTCAGGATATTGTCATGAACCGTATAGAGCGCGAAGCAAATGAGATCTTTTTTCGCGACCTTCGGAACGGAGAGAACAGCCCGTCCCTTTCTCTTCTGGTTTTTTTGCTGGGAGACCGCGACACCGNCGATCAGGACGACAATAGCGGATATCGTGAGCCATTTAATAAACTTCATCTGAGTGCNTGTTGAATTTTAATNGATAGNTAAACCAGACATCTTGCTCGGACCGACCGTCTGGGGCNCATCAGGCCCGGTCCCAGTNTCAGANTCTTCCCCTAGCGTCTCAATCTCATCCGGGCGACGCCAGACAAGAAAAAGATAAAGGGGAATAACATAATGNGGAGCTCTCAAGACCGCCTCGTGAATAAATAGATCTGCACCCCAGTAATTGAGGCTGAGAGACATTCCCGCCACCGGCCGCGCTATCGCTGTCAGAAACCCCCAAATGGCGGCATAAAGGGCGCAGGAACGGCGCGAAACCTTGAGGAAGATTCCGAAACACACAAGAAAGTCGAGAATTCCCGCCCACCATAGCAAGGTGATCGCCGCCNCATGCTCCACNCCCANAATNTCGGTTGTCATCGCCAAAAACTTTGCGGGCATAGGCCANAGATTCAGCGCGTAGCATCCGTGACCAATAAAGGTCATAATCATTGCCACCATGGCGGCCGCGATTGTCAGCCGGTGACGAGCTCCAAGACGCAATACCAGAATCAAGAGAACCGGCGCAAGAACCTGACCGCCGTGCTCCACCAGCATTGGAATCTGACGCTGNGCCCCCACGAAACGGGCGTAGGCCAGAATCCCCAGAAGGACTGCTCCTCCCATCAAGCCCACCATCTGGAGATCCGATTTCTCTCGAGCGGTCACGGTGAGTATCGTGACCGCTAAATAAAGCCATCCCGTCCATCCGATCCACTGTTGCACGAGTCCATCATCNGCGCCNGTGCCAACAAACCTGTCCCAGTCAATTCCCAGTCGCTCTGCCAACGCGTGACTTGCCTCCTGCCACAGCAACACTCCGTATGGGCCTTCCCAGTAGAAATGAACCCACGTCCATCCCGCGAGACACAGGAAGGCTCCAACGCGCAGGAGAAGCACCAGGAGGCTGTCGNCTTTTGAAGGTTTCACTATCGTGCCNCGCTGAAAAATCTTGGNTCGGACTCTGCGTCATATCGGGATCCTCCGGTAGAAAAAANTACGTCCCGACGGTTGGAATCCAGCACTATCGAGATTGTGGGTTTACATTCCTCCCGGTCTGAACATGATCCCTTGACTATGAATGCTCTGGTTTGCACTGCCTCTGCCCTGATCGTTGCCGTTTCTATTTCGGTTGCCGCCCCGGCAGGAAATTATCCCTCTCTTCCAAGTAAGGTCCTCTCAAACTACACGCCCAGTAAAGTTGATTCCCATGACTCGGAAACAATGGCAAATCGGGCGAACGCCTTCCTCTCATCGCTCGATAAGAAACTGCGGGCTCAGGCGGCCCTACCCTTGAACAGTCCCGAGAAACCGAAATGGACGAACGTCCCGCCCCGGGGTCCACAGGGAGGAGTTCGGCTTGGAGATCTCAACGAAAAACAATTGGAAACCGCCTGTGATCTACTTGCCGCCGTTCTCAGCCCACAAGGCTACGGGAAAGCCCGTAACATCCCTCTTGCCGACGACCGACTCCTTCGCAATGGCCAACGACGTCCAGGTTTCGGGGCAGAAGACTACTGGTTGGCGATCTTCGGCGAGCCATCTCCGGACACACCATGGGCCCTCCAGTTCGATGGACATCACATCGCCATCAATCTGGCTTTCCACGGCGAGCGTATGTCGATGTCGCCAACCTTCATTGGAACGCAGCCCCGGGAATTTCAACTCGGGGGCAAGAAGATCGTGCCCATGGAGAAAGAGGCCCCAACAGGCCTCGCGCTTTTCCAGTCGCTTACCGGATCCCAGAAGAAAAAGGCTACCATCCGTCCAAAACGGGCCAATCTGGTAGCGGCAGCCGGCAGGGATGGCTTTGTTCCTGATCCTCTCGGCTTGTCCTGTAAAAATCTCAAGAACGAACAGCGGGCAATTCTGATGAACGTCCTGAAATCGTATGTGGGTGATCTCCCGGGCGCGCATGCCGAATACCGACTGAAAGAACTTCGAACCGAAATAGACCAGATGAGATTTGCGTGGTGGGGCCCCGGAGAAAAGGGTGGTGATTTTTCCTACCGCATTCAGGGACCAAGTGTGATTATTGAGTACGCTGGCCAGGATCTTGGAGGCGATCCTCACAATCATCTGCACTCCATGTATCGGGATCCTACCAACGAATACGGAGCCCGGCTTGGAAAGAAGGCGAAGGATTAACCTCGTTTCCCCGAGGGTTCCAGCACACTCGAGAGATACTCGGTCGCCCTCTCCATTCAAAACACTACATAGAAAAGTGGATCTAGACGCTTGAGCAGCGCCACCGATGCACTACAACAAACCTTACCCATGAAAGTTACTATCCTCGGAGGGGGCGGAAGGGTTGGATCCAATGCTGCATTCTGCCTGCAGTGCGCGGGAATCGTCTCCGAAATTCAGCTTCTCGATGCCAACAGGAAACTTGCAGAGGGCGAAGCTCTGGATCTGATCCATGGAGCGTCATCACTCGCAGACCAGCGAATTTATGAAGGCGACTACGAACGTGCCAGTGATTCTGACGTCTTTGTGATCACGGCAGGCCTCCGACGGAAACCTGACGAGAGTCGTCTCGACCTCATTAACCGTAACGTCGGTCTGTTCTCAGAGGTAATCGGAAGCATCAAGGCGGCAGGCATGAAGAATAATGCCATCGTCTTCGTTGTCTCAAACCCGGTTGACGTCCTGACCCATCTGGCGGCCAGCTTTCTTGATCTGCCGCCGGGACAGGTGATCGGACTTGGTACGATGCTGGATACTGCTCGCTTTCGCTCCCTGATCGCCTCTGAACTCGATCTCGCTCCGACACAGGTCAGGGCGCTCATCCTTGGCGAGCATGGAGACACCATGCTTCCGCTGTGGTCCTCCGCCACCGTCGGCGGTCTGCCCCTGACGGAAGTGAAGGGATGTGACGCTAATTTCCAGAGGGGAATCTTCGAGCGGACCAAGAAAAGCGGAGCTGAAGTCATCAGCCGTAAAGGTGGGGCCGGCTGGGCAGTTGGAGCAACAATGGCGGAGGTGATTCACTCTATCGCCCTTGATCGAAAGCAGCTCCTGCCAGTTTCCTCTCTGCAGGACGGAGCTTACGGACTAAAGGATGTCTGCCTCAGTGTGCCCTCCGTAGTGGGTCGAGCCGGGGTTGAAAAGCACCTCGAACTGAAGCTGTGGCCCAAGGAAGAGCAAGCGCTCAAGGCCTCCGCCAAGGCTCTTCAAACGATGCTCGCTTCCGTGGCTGGCTGACGGCGCAAATACAATATCGGATCATTTTGGCCACCAGTCGCCAATTAGGGCTAGACGGCGCTCTGAATCGGCGGAAATCTACCGCCGAGGCCTTTCCTGAAGGGCCCGTAGTAGCGACGTCCAAACCGTCGGCAGATTCCGCACCACTCAATATGAAACTCCCCACGATCCTCGCTCTTTTCGCCCTCACAGTCACTGGAATAGCTCATCCTGACCCCAAGTTGCGTCACTGGGAGCAAGCCAGCCCCGATCCAGATAGAATCATTCTGACATGGATGGGAAACACCGCTACCAGCCAATCCGTTACCTGGCGCACCGACACTTCCGTCAAGGAGGCCGCAGCCGAGATCGCGCTGGCTCTCCCTCGGGCGCGGTTCGACGAAGGCGCAAAGAGCTACAAGGCCCGGACCGAGAAGCTCGAACTCGTTGATCCCGCCAAGGTAGTTGTCCATTACCACTCTGTTGACTTCTCAGATCTGAAACCAGATACCCTTTACGCTTACCGAGTTGGCAGCGGGGACCGCTGGAGCGAATGGATTCAGTTTCGCACCGCTAAGGCAGAGGCAGCCCCATTCTCCTTCCTCTACTTTGGAGATGCCCAAAATTCCATTTTGTCCTTCTGGTCACGCATCATAAGGGCGGCCTACAAAAAAGCGCCCCATGCTGCTTTCTCGATCCATGCGGGTGATCTGGTCAATACCGCTCACAAGGACCGGGAATGGGCTGAATGGTTCAAGGCGGGAGGATGGATTCACTCCTCGGTTCCCTCGATACCTGTTTCAGGTAATCACGAATACACCAATCTCAAGGTCGACGGAGTAGATAAGGGCAAGCAACTTGCCATCCAATGGAGGTCGCAGTTCTCGCTACCACGTCAAAATGATATACCCGATTCCCTGGCAGAGACTGTATACACTCTCACCTACCAGGGTGCACGATTCATCGCGCTGAACTCCAACCGTGAGATTGAGGCTCAAGCCAAATGGCTTGAGAAAGTCCTCTCCAAAAATACCAGCAAGTGGACGATCGTGACCATGCACCATCCCATGTTCTCGTCAGGAGCTGGGAGAGACAATTCGAAGAATCGGAAAGTCCTCAAGCCTATCATCGACAAATACAAGGTGGATCTCCTCCTGCAAGGCCACGACCACACCTATGCCCGTGGGCATACCCCTGTGCGAATGAGTGATACCAAAAGCAACAAGATCAAGTCGCTTTACGTTAACTCAGTCAGTGGACCGAAGATGTATGATTTCCGTAAGGACGGATGGAACACCTACAAGCCCGATGGGGTCCTCCTCGCGAGAAAGGCAGTCAAGACTCCATTCTTCCAAGTGATCGATGTCGACGGTGAATGGCTGACCTACCGCGCCTTCATGGCCAACGGTCAACTCTATGACGCCGTTCGCCTGCAAAAGCTCGCTGACGGAACGAAGGAGATGCATCCGTGGGAAGACGACCTTGGAAAGGAGCGGTAACCTGTGGCCAGCAGGGCGGAGGCAGGGCTCTATGACAAATTCGCCGCAGCTATTACCGGTTCTTCAGATAGCCCCGGGCAAGAAATTCTCCAAGTTGCACGATACCTGCTGTCGAAATGACCAGCATCTTTTCCTGAGGCGGCAGATCAAAGGCCTTCAGGTGAAAGGATGCTGGATCTGAAGCTGCCACCTCAGTCACTTTGCCGACCACATCCAGCTTGTTGAGATTCTCCACGTTCGTAGGAGGCTGCTGGCTTACAAACCACCTCAGCCCTGGCTGCTCCAAATCTTTACGGCTTTCCGCAATGATGGCCTTAACTCGGTCTGCCGCATCCTTGCGGTAGGGATAATGAGACATGTCATTCTCGCCCATATGATAAAAGATCCCCTCGACTTCCACTTCATGCCCCTTTGCTGACAATTCCTCGATTGAGTCTTTTACGAACTGGATAAATTTCGGATAAATATGCCGGCTCTTCGCCATGCTCCCTTCCGGAGTCCAGTCAATGATTTGCGATCCGCTGTGGGTGAATTTGGCAATGGCGATGTTCCCCTCGGTTGCTCCGACAACCGTCCGGGCAAAACTCAACTCCGGACCGAAGGTGTCATAGTAGCCGGTTAAGCCAAGCGGCTCCCAACCCTGTGAACGGTGATAGCCTCCGCCCAGGTCATATTTGTAGGCAATCTTGGCGTTATCCCGGGAAAGAGATTCCCCACCCTTGAGATCCCTGAGCTCCTGCCTGAAAGCACGCTCTCCCTCCATGTTCCGATGTCCTGCAAGAATGAAGAGCTTTACCACACTCCCTTTTTTGTAGGGCCATTTTTTTAAAGGGCGAGGTGATCGGACTGTCAGGCCAATCGTGCGCAGGTAGGCGGCGGCATAGTTTTCCCCATGCTGCAATTGTCCAAGAGTTCCATAGTGGTAGTGCAACCCTACCGGGTGACCGATCTCCGCCCCCACGTGTGAGGTCGGCACATACTCCGCCAGAACATCACTCGACGTGACCTCTCGCTGGCCAAGACTGATGGCATACATACGGGGACGAAGGTCCATTCCCCAGATCGTCTTAGTACACAGCTCCCCGATGTAGAACTTGAGACCCGGAGTTTTGAGATCACGGCGCCAGCTGGCGAGAAACCTCCTTAGATTCTTACCATAGGATTCCATGTAATCCCCGTTGAACATGTCGTTCTCGCCCTGATGCCACATGAACCCATCAAGACGGTATTTGATTCCCTTCTCGTCTAGCTCAGCCAAAGCCGTGCGGATGGTCTCAAGCGCGAGGGGATACATCTTAAAACCTATGGGATCATCGGGATTCCAATCTCCTCCAAGATGAGTTCCCCCAGCCGCAACCTTGATGATACCGACAGGGGCTTTGATGAAACTCGTTATCTTCCGGGCAAAACTCAGTTCCGGGCCAACCACATTATTGACATGCTGAAGTGGCACCCATCCCTCTGATCGCCTTTTATTTTCCCGGCCGATACAGTAATTGAAGAGGACCTTTTCCTGCGGATGTTCCAGACCGGCATACGGTGGGAAGCGCTTGATATCTCCCACCTTAGAATCAGAGCCCACCATGTTTGACTGGCCTGCAAAAATAAACACTCGCAGGGTCTCTTGATCATCATTCCCCTGACCTGATACCGACAGCGCGGGAACCCAGAGGAGGAGACAGCAGGCAAGAACGGAGAAACGGTGAGGTCTCATCATTCTTCTCAAGATTCACAGGACAGGCCCCTAGCCAAGGCCTTTAGGAGGAAATCCAGCCTTTCAGGGAATTTTGACCTCAGAAAAACAGTGGTGCGCACGAGAGGACTCGAACCTCCACGAGTTATTCACTCACTAGAACCTGAATCTAGCGCGTCTACCAATTCCGCCACGTGCGCCCGGAAATCGGGGCGGCAGAGAAGCACCCACGCGTTGAGATTGCAATGTATTTTGCACAATCCCTACTCGCGGTGTCGTTTCGTCATTGCAAACAGCTCTCAAGAGCCAACCATCCCCGAGCCATGAACAAAATCTCCGCCCTTGTCCTTGTCCTCCTTCTGGGGGGAATTTCCTTTCTTCCAGCAGAAGAAACTACGACCGCTACCTGGTCACACAAAGGCAGCGACAT
The DNA here is from genome assembly GCA_002715825.1 of Roseibacillus sp. Taxonomy (GTDB): domain Bacteria; phylum Verrucomicrobiota; class Verrucomicrobiia; order Verrucomicrobiales; family Akkermansiaceae; genus Roseibacillus_B. The sequence goes on from PBAI01000015.1 coordinate 41,740, forward strand.
TCAAGTCGACCAAGAGGTCCTATTTGGGTCCCTCAAGAATGGGATGAGGTATGCTATCCGTAAGAATGCGGAACCTCCGGGACGAGTCTCCCTGCGATTGCACATCGCTGCGGGCTCCCTGCACGAGGCGGACGATCAGCGTGGGGTCGCGCACTTTCTTGAACATATGGTTTTTAACGGGAGCAGGAATTTCCCTGACGTTGAAAACCTCCTTGGCAGAATGCAGCGCCTTGGAATTGCCTTTGGAGCTCATGCTAACGCTTACACTTCGTTTGATGAGACCGTTTACATGCTCGATCTTCCCAACCTTGAAGAGGAAACCCTGAAGCTTGGATTTGACGTCATGAGGGACTTCGGTGATGGAGCCCTGCTTGAATCCAAGGAAATTGACAAGGAGCGAGGGGTCATTCTTTCCGAGAAGCGTTCACGAGATTCTGTCGAAATGCGGCTCATGGAGCAGCAATTTGATTTCCTTCTCCCTGACTCCCTCATCACTGAGCGCTTCCCGATTGGGACGGAAAAGGTCATCAAGGAAGCCAAGCGCGACAGGTTCACTTCTTTTTATAAGGATTACTACATTCCGACCAATATGACTTTCATCGCCGTGGGAGATATTGATCCTGAAGTTTACGAGAAACGGATCATCGACCAGTTTTCTTCGATGAAGAACCCGGACAAGCCGGGTCCAGCACCAGAAATGGGGACCGTTCCAGAGGGATTCAAATTCCAGGCGGCAGTCTTCTCCGACAAGGAAGTTAAGAGCGACGACCTCGCTCTTGGTTTTGTTCAGAAGTATGAGAAGAGTCCAGACAGCGTCGCAAACAGGATCAACAAAACTCCCCTCGGAGTAGCAAATTCAATCATCGGCCGCCGGTTTGAGATCCTCGCAAAAAAAGAGGGATCCCCCATTTCATCCGGAAGTGCAGGACGCTTCGAATGGTTCAACGCCATCGAATTCGGGTCAATCGACGTGACCGCGGTGGAGGGACAATGGGAAGCAGCGGTCCCGGTCATGGAACAGGAGCTACGGCGTGCTCTGGAATACGGCTTTACCTCCACCGAATTGGACGAGGTGAAAGCAGAGATAATTAACCGCGCAGAACAAGCCGTGAAAAGAGCCGATACCCGCCAGTCTTCCTCACTCGCCATGGGTCTCGTCAACAGCATCAACAGCGACATGGTCTTCACGAGCCCTGCAGAGTCATTGCGCATAACAAAAATGGCGGTTGAGGGCTTAACGCCGGATAAATGCCACGAGGCCCTCCGTGATTTCTGGAAAAATCGGGATCTGACGATCACTCTTACGTCAAAAAACGTGCCCGAGGATGGAGCCAGTATTCTGACTGCGCTCTACAGGAAAAGTCAGGCGGTGAAGGTTGATCCACCTAAAAAAAAGGCCGAGGTCTCCTTCGCTTACACGGATTTTGGTAGTGCTGGAACGGTAACGTCCAGACGCGAGGTCAAAGATCTTGGGATAACGCAGCTCATCCTATCGAACAATGTCCGGGTAAACCTCAAGACTACGGACTTCCAGAAAAACTCAATCAGTGTGCATGGACGCTTCGGCAACGGCAAGCTGACCCAGCCCATCGATAAGCCAAGTCTGGATATGTTTTCGACTGTTCTCCTCAATGCTGGAGGGCTTGGCAAACACAGTAGTGACGACCTCAAAAGAATCTCTGCAGGGCGCAATGTTGGCGCAAGCCTTGGAGTCGATGAGGATGCCTTCACTGTTGATGGACGCACTACTCAGGAGGATCTTGAGATGCAACTACAGCTCGTCTGCGCGAGAATTACCGACCCCGGATACCGGGAGGAGGCTCTGCGGCAATTTCGTAAGATGCTACCCATGATGAGCTCCCAGCTGAAATTTACAATCAGTGGAGCGATGGCTGAGATGCAGGAATGGTCTCATGGTGGTGATGGCCGCTTCGCGAAACCTGATGCCGATATTCTTGCAAAATATACAGCTTCTGACGTCAAGGCGTGGGTCAACGAGGAATTCGAAAAAGCGTATCTTGAAATCAGCCTGGTCGGGGATTTCGATATCGAGAAAACGATTCCGCTTCTTCTTAAGACAGTCGGTGCGCTACCGGATAGATCCAGCACCAAGCCGGCCTTAAGCAAGGAACGAGAGATTCAGACTCCATCTCTGCCGGTTACCAAAAAATTCACCTATACCTCCAAAATTCCACAGGCTGCCTCTGTTGTTGGATGGAAAATCCCGCCAGTAAGGGAGAAAATCGGTGAGCTTCGTCGCCTGAACGTACTCGCGGCAATCTTGGATGACCGATTGAGAACCAAGCTTCGAGAGGAACTTGGAGCCACCTACAGCCCACAGGCTCATGCCAGCGCGAGCATGGTCTTCGACTACGGCAACCTGATGGCGATGTCGATCGGCTCACCCGAAGATGTAGAAAAGGTCACGGGGCTGATTCACGAAATGGGCCTCCAACTCGGGGCCGAGGGGGTAACTCAGGATGAATTGGACCGGGCCCTGAAGCCCATTCTGTCCAATCTGGAAAAAACCCTCAGGGATAATGGTTACTGGCTCAACACCGTCATGGCCCAATCCCAATCGGAGCCCTACCGGCTCGACTGGGCCCGTGAAAGAGATACGGACTATGCTTCCATCAAACTTGAAGAGATAAACGCCTTGGCGAAAAAGCACCTGGCAAAGGCCAATGCGGCCCAGATGGCCATTCTTCCCGAAAAGGCTCCTGAGAAGTAGACGCTGTCTGTCCTGAACCCTAGAGATTCTTATCTGTCACTGCCCCTTCACTGGCAGAGGTGACTGAAGCTGCATATTTCGCCAGAACTCCGCGGCGATAGTGGGGTTCAGGCCGTGTCCAGGCCACTCGACGTCTTTCCATTTCTTCGTCGCTGATATCCACTGTGATCTTATTTGCAACTGCGTCGATCGTAATCTGATCCCCTTCCTCGAGAAGCCCGATGGGACCTCCTTCGAAGGCCTCAGGAGTGATATGGCCAACTACGAAGCCATGACTTCCTCCGGAGAAGCGGCCGTCGGTAATCAGGGCCACACTGTCGCCCAGTCCTCTGCCCATGACAGCCGCAGTTGGACCAAGCATCTCCCGCATTCCCGGCCCCCCCTTGGGGCCCTCACGCCGGATGACGATCACGTCCCCGGCAACAATTTCTCCCTCGAGGATTGCCTGCATTCCACCTTCCTCTGACTCAAATACGCGGGCACGCCCGGTGAAAGCCTGACCTTCCTTCCCTGAGATCTTGGCCACTGACCCGCCGGGGGCCAGATTGCCATAGAGGATCCGCAGGTGACTGTCCGCCTTTATCGGATTATCCAGAGGTCGGATAATCACTTGGTCATCAGGATATTCGATATCTGAATTAGCCAGATTTTCTGCCATCGTGCGGCCTGTCACAGTGAGGCAGTCACCATGAAGCAAGCCTCCCTTGAGCAGCATCTTCATGAGAGGGATGGTGCCACCGATATCCACCAGAGGGGCCATCTCGAACTTACCGCTGGGCTTGAGATCTGCGACCACTGGCACCCGCTTTCCGATCTCCGTAAAGTCATCAATGCTCAGCGGAACCTCTGCGGCATGTGCCATTGCGAGAAGATGCAGAACAGCATTGGTAGAACCCCCGAGCGCAATGACCAGAGTGATGGCGTTCTCAAAGGCCTTTCGAGTCATGATCTGGCGCGGAGTAATACCCTTCTCAAGCATTACGAGCACGGCCGCTCCTGCATCAAAACAATCCCGCATCTTGTCTTCTCCGACGGCAGCCTGCGCCGAACTGTTTGGGAGACTCATACCAAGAGCCTCAATCGCACTCGCCATGGTATTTGCGGTATACATGCCACCGCACGAACCTTCTCCCGGGATGGCACTCTCCTCAACAGCTTGCAGATCTGCATCCGAATACTCGCCGCTGGCGTGTTTCCCCACTGCTTCAAAAACTGAAACGATGTCGAGCGACTTCTCTTCCCCCTGAACTACTGAGCATCCCGGAAGGATGGTTCCCCCATAGACGAAAATGGAAGGCCGATTTAAGCGCGCCATTCCAATGATACAGCCCGGCATGTTCTTATCGCAGCCCCCAATCGTGATCACTCCGTCCATTCCCTCACAACCAACCACGGTTTCAATCGAGTCTGCGATAACCTCCCTGCTGACGAGGGAATACTTCATTCCTTCAGTCCCCATGGAAATACCATCTGAAATTGTGATCGTGTTAAATATCACCGCTTTGCCACCAGCCGCGTCTATGCCTTTTGCCGATTCGCGTGAAAGGCGATCAATATGCATGTTGCATGGAGTCACCTGACTCCAGGTGGAGGCCACCCCAACGAGAGGCTTACTAAAGTCCTCTCTTTTGAAGCCAACCGGATATAGCATCGCACGGCTGGGTGCCCTGTCTGGGCCGTCCAGTACCTTTGAAGAATACTGTCGTCTCTGGTCGTCGCTCACAGGCGGGACTCTTTCAGGCCTCCCACCGGCGTCAAGCGAGGAGGCACACAAGCGGGAAAAACCCATCGGCCTTCATCCGGGACGCCATAGGCAGGTGGTGGCCGCTCACAGCGCCCAGTTTCGCAATTCCACACGACTTTCTAGGCCAAAAACGGCCCGCAACAGTCCGTGAAGCAGGAAGAACCGTCCTGTCCTTGCCTTTCCGAGCCGTCTGGCATAAGTCCACCGCAATCCAATGGCCAGTCACCGTGTCCTTGTCGCGGACCCCATCAGTGAACATGGGGTCGCCCTCTTGAACGACCACCCCGACATTTCTGCCGACTTTATCCCTGATCTCGGTTCCCAGCCCGACAAGCTGATGGAAATTATCGGGGACTACGATGCACTTATCGTCCGGTCCCAAACCAAGCCGAATGCTGAGGTCATCGCTCGCGGCTCCCGGCTCCAGGCCATCGGCCGCGCAGGCGTCGGTGTGGATAACATCGATCGGGAAGCAGCAAGCGCTCATGGAGTGATTGTCATGAATACCCCCACGGGCAATACAGTCTCGACGGCAGAGCACGCCTTTGCCCTCATGCTCGCTACCGCTCGTAATATCGCACCAGCTCATGCTGGCGTCCTCGATGGTGATTTTAAAAGGGCAAGGAAAGCCTTCTCCGGCATCGAAATGAATGGCAAGCGCCTTGCCGTGATCGGCATGGGCCGGATTGGGAGTGAATTTGTTAAAAGAGCACAGGGATTCAACATGAAGGTTGTCGCTTTTGACCCATTCCTGACGCAGGCGAGGGCTGATGAGATGAAGATCGAACTGGCAGATTCGCCCGATGCGGTGCTCGACGGAGCTGACGTCGTTACCCTCCACGTGCCTCTGACAGATGATACCAGACACATCATTAATGCTGAGCGCCTGGCCCTGATGAATAAGGGTGGACTGGTAGTAAACTGCGCCCGGGGCGGGCTTATCGATGAGGATGCCCTAAAGGCAGCAATCGATACCGGACATATTGCCGGTTGCGCTCTGGACGTCTTCGAGAACGAACCTCCATCCGAAGATCACCCGCTATTTTCCTGCGAAAAGCACATCGCGTTTACCCCACACCTCGGAGCATCCACTGCAGAAGCGCAGGAGAACGTCGGTATTCAGGTTGCTGAGCAGATCCGGGACTTTCTGACGACCGGAGAGATTCGGAATGCCATCAATATGCCATCTCTCGATGCGGCAGCCTTGGCACAGCTCGGACCGTATCTGAATCTTGCAACTGCACTCGGTAAAGTCCTCGCCAAGCTGGGACCCGCAAGCCCGGACTCCCTGAGGGTCTCGTATCATGGAGCCCTCGCCGAGCAGGACACTGGACTGGTGTCTCGCCATGTCCTCACGGCCCTTCTTTCCGTAGCGTGTAACGAAGGACAGGTGAACATCGTCAATGCTCCCGCAGTCGCCAAAAGCATGGGACTCGATCTCACGGAGTCCACCATCAGCGCGGCAACGGAATTTTCGGAGCTCCTCGTGGCTGAACTGACGAAGGGTGATGCAAAGTTTCGCCTCGCTGGTACTATTATCGGTAGAACTCCCCGAATCGTGGAAATCGATCGCACGTTTGTTGACACGAATATCGAAGGGCATTTCCTCATCGTTTCCAATGACGACAGACCCGGAATCGTGGGGGCCATTGGCTCTACCCTCGGACAAGCCGACGTCAATATCGCCAACATGTCCCTGGCTCGCAACAAGCAGGACGGGAGCGCGCTCACCATCATTGAAGTCGACCAACCACTTGCTGGTGAGGTGATGGATAACCTCAGGGGTGTTGGCGGCATCCTTTCGGTTACAGGAGTAACCCTGTGATAAGAATCCGCTGTTTTTTATATCGCCCTAGCGCCGGTTGAACCTTGCCATCTCCCGATCGGCCTCTCTCATTTCTGCACGCTTTTTCAAATCGTGCCTCTGGTCGGCATGGCTCTTGCCCTTCCCCAGGCCGAACTCGACCTTAACTCGGCTCCCCTTGAAATAAAGCCGCAGACAAGGAAGTGTATATCCTTTCTCGTCGGTAGCCTGAGCGAGCTTGAGGATTTCATTTTTGTGGAGGAGTAATCGCCGGGGACGTTTCGGCGAATGCTGGAAATACTCTCCCGCCGCCTGCCACGGTTGAATATCGCAACCGTAGAGGAAGGCCTCCCTGCGCTCGATACGGACGAAGGCATCTGATATATTTACCTTCCCTTCCCTTATGGACTTAACTTCAGTACCCCTGAGCTGAATCCCGGCCTCGAGGACGTCTGAAATAGAATAGTCGCGACGTGCCTTTTTATTTCTGGCTACATCCCGACTCATGACCCGGACTCCGCTGCAGGTGAGCCTGCCCGGTCACTCAGCATTTGATTCCTCGGCAATCTTAACCTTGCCCTCGATAATTTCCGTCAGCGCAATATCCGCAGCGCCCATACTTGGCACGGTATCGATTAGGGGAGCACGCCCGGTGTTCAGTTGTTGAACCCGCTTGGAAACCATATTGATGAGAATCTGCGGATCGGGGACGAGTTCTGCTGCCTGCTCTACGAGATCACTTTTCATGGGTCTACCGGAAAATCCAGATACCGGCTTCGGCTGCTCGAAGGGAATTACGTTATCAGCCTCCATCAGCACGTTCTGGTTCGTAACATGGGAAGAGATAAATCTTCCCGCTCAAGACTTTGGAGAGACCACACTTCAAGACTTCATACAAGAAATTTTGCGCATTGCCCTGTAATTCTCAAAAATAGAAGGGTTTTACACGAGTCCAGATAGCCACCGTCATCTATTCCCGCGTCCCTCCAGCATCTCTGTGGTCAGGAAGAATATCATCAGCCCTAAACTAATCCCAGTCCGCTGAGCGGAACCTTCTGGCTCTCAGCGCTAGAACCCCTCTTTTGCAATATGCTACTTTGGGTTCCCCAAAACCCCTGCCCTGCATGCCACTCCTCATCGTTTAAAAACCCCTGTAAGACCATCAGGATCGATCCGTCGACGAGGTTGAATCATGAATAACGCTGTAAACTTCCGGATCAGGTTTACCTACCTGTTATCTCCGGTGTAAGCGGCGCGTGGAGGCTATCCAGACAAATGGCGTCCCGTCGCGCTACCTCACTGTTGAGCAAGCCATCCCGGATTCAAGCTTTCAAGGATGCCAGCACAGCTAAAACTTACATCAGATTGATACCAACTCGCTTGAGAATGGCCACCAGTCCGAGGAAAAGAATCACAGTTACAAGACAGTTGATGGCAAGGGCAGTTCCAAAGCCCCAGCCATTACGTAGCATCCAAGGAAGAAGGAGAAACATGGGAAGCGTCGGAAGGACAAACCAGAATGTCCCCTCCGCGTGATTGGCAATACGACTGGCATCCTGCCCTTCCACTCGCATCCAGATCATGGCTAGGAGAGAAGTCAAAGGGAGGGCTACCAGCAGCGCAGATATGCGGTCATGGAAAATCTGGACCTTGGTCACCATCAGGATCACGAGCGCCGTCAGGAAAAGCTTAGCGATATCCATCCAACTGAAGCTTAATACCTGATCCCAAGGAACTTTACTCATTTTCGGCTCGTGGTTGCTCAAGACAGATCCTGCACGTTATAGTAACCCATGCAAGATCTGCTCATACTGTTCGCTTTCACCTTTCTACTGGGCTCCTGCTCGCCAAATAAGCTCAGTGAGCCCTCGGGCACCCCGCCCAAAAATTTTCCAACACCCGTCCGCTCTGAGATTCAGGTGCCACGAGCTACCAACCTGCATGGGACCCAGAAGGCACGTATCGGAATGAAAATCTGGAAAAACGAATCCGGAGGCAAAGAGAGCGGTCTGACTCACTGGAATGTTGGCGAGGAATTTCCCTCTCTGGGGATTGGGCATTTCATCTGGTATCCACACGGGTTTGATGGCCGTTGGACAGAAACATGGCCCGAATTTGTCAAATTCGCACAGGCGAGAAGATCACTCAACATTCCCGCGGTCGCTCTCCTGCCTGATTGCCCATGGCGTGGCCGGGAAGAATTTCAGCGGGAATTTAACGGTCCCGCACTCTCCGGGCTTCGGCGCTGGCTGGCTGCCACAATTGAGCTCCAGACCGATTTCATCATGGCGAAGTCCCGGGCGGCTCTACCGAAAATCATGAACGCTGCTCCAGCCTCGCGACGGGCGCACATCAAAGATTGCTATGAGAAAGTCGCAACAACTGTTAACGGCGCTTACGCCTTGATCGATTACGTCAATTTCAAGGGCGACGGAACAAACCCCCGGGAACAATACAGGGGACAGGGCTGGGGGCTGATGTGGGTGCTGAAGGAAATGCTCCCGGTTCCAACCGGTCAAGCTGCGGCCAGGGAATTCGCGGCTGCGGCCAAGCGGTGCCTCGATCGGCGGGTTCAAAACTCGCCCCCTGACAGAGGGGAGCAACGTTGGACAGCGGGCTGGCACAACCGCTGTAACACCTACGTGGCTCCCTTCTGAAGCTCAGAAGCTTCTTCATCTCTTACCCGTTTCGTTTGGCTTGACCCTCTCTCCTTGCGATGCAAGCTGCCGCTGATGGCTATCGAAACTACCCTTGTTCTCTTCAAACCCGACGGCATTCAGCAGGGCCTCTCGGGTGTCGTGTTGGATCGCTTCCTCAAAGAGGGATTCCGTATTCGCGGCCTCAAGATGCTTGAGGCGAGTGATGAGCTTATTAATGAGCACTACTCTCATATCGTGCAGTTTGACTTTTTTCCTGCGATTCAATCGTTCATGCAGGAGACCCCGATTATCGCCCTCGCGCTGGAAGCCGAAGACGGCATCAGCAGGGCAAGGAAGCTTCTTGGGCCGACCGACTCCAAGGAGGCAGAAGAAGGAACGATCCGTGGCGATTACGGCTGCAAGGATGAATCCTCCAAAACGCGGAATATCTGCCACGCCTCTGATAGTCCCGAAGCAGCTGAAGCCGAGCTCCGCCGATTCTTCAGTGAAGGAGAGATCTTCTCCTGAATCAAAGGGCCGCCGCGGGCATTGATCCCCGGCATCTTCGTTCGGCGACATTAATCCTTGCGGAGCACCACAAGGAATGGGCTGACTTCGGTTCCTTCCAGCCCGTGGGTATCCATCACGGCTCCCCGCAAAGCGAGTTTTTGAGCAGCCTTGAGCACAGCACTACTTTCCTCCAGCCCACCCGGGTGACCGCGGTAACACGCCACGGTGAGAATTCCCTTTGCCCGGATTATCCCCCAAGCACTCTCGAGTGCGATCAGGGTTTCCTCACATCGGGTGCAGATTTGCTGATCCCCACCTGGAAGATATCCTAGATTGAACATCACGGCCGCGACTGGATTGACGACGTGATCACCAAGCCCGACATGGCTCGCCCTGATAAGGGATACTCTCTCACTCGGAACTCCTGACGCATCAAGATTCGCCCGGGTGGCAGCAAGGGCTGCCTCCTGAACGTCAAAGGCAAGAACCCGCCCACCAGCACCAACAAGTTTCGCCAAGAATACAGTATCATGGCCATTTCCGGCAGTGGCATCAACGACCTCCTCCCCTGGTTTCACCGCTGTTCGCACCGCCAAGTGCGCTCTCTCGGTAATTCGCATCGTTGTAGTTCTAGCCCAGGAAGGCACCAAGGTTCAAATCTTCCTCAATTTCTCGCTTCTCACAAAGGTAGGCCGCTAATCGATCAGCTACTCCCGGGGCATAAAGCACTCCCTTGGACCCAAGCCCGTTAAAAATAAGAAGGTTCTCATTATCCGGGTGAGACCCGATTACCGGGCGACTCTGCCGGATAATCGGACGAACGCCTGCCACATGCTCCACCGTCTCAAACGGGCGTGAAGTAAATGAGCATACTAGCTTCTCGAGCTGATTCCGACCGCAAATCGTTACCGCATCTGTTAGATCATTCCAGCTGTAGGTAGACCCAACCCGGAAGAGGCTTTGCCCGAGCGGAACCATCCAGCCATTACGGCTGAGGACACGATCCTCAGATTGCCCTGGGATTCGAACGGTCAGAATTTCACCTTTTGCTCTGCGCTCCGGAAGAAAATCGAATGGGCCCCCACCAAGACCCGCCGCCCCAGTGCACATGACAGTGGTCAGCTTAACGTTCAGCGCATTGGCAGCGTCAAAATCTCTGGTCTCAAGTAACCCTAAATCCCGAAAAAACACACCGGACGCCTCGAGAAACCGTCTGGTATCCAGACGGCCCCCACCTTTCCATGCCACTCCCCCGTAGGGTGCCTCACAGGGACAATCCTCCTCAGCGAGAAAAGCTTCTGTCCAGGGATGCAATAGCTTGTTCTTACGATCGAAGGTTTGGCGCTCTTCTGAGTTAGCGAAAAGCCGCAAGATCGGAATCTCATGAAACACCTTTTCCTCGAGAACAACTTCCACCTCGCGATAAAAACCAAGGGCTTCGTCGAGAAATTCAGCAAGGCGCCAGCTCGGATTCAGATTTTGACCGGTCACTGGGGTGAGAAGCCCGGCTGAGATTGCAGAAGTGCTCCGTCCCTCACCAAGATGCACTAGCCGGAAATTTTGCCCTCTGCTCCAGAGGCGCCAAGCGAGACAGGTTCCAGCTAATCCCTGCCCGACGATAGTTAGTTGTCCTCGCATGGAGCCTTGTTCTTCTTCTGAAACCCCCGGAAAATTCGTCTTCAGGTGAGAGGCCAAATCAACGGGATTAGTAGACAGGCAATCACTCCTACAAGGATGTTAAGGGGCAATCCAAAGAAGACAAAGTCACGGTAGTTGTATCCTCCTGGCCCGTACACCAGAAGATTTGTCTGATATCCCATGGGCGTGGCCATCGCAGTAGAGGCAGCGAAGGCGACGGCCATAATAAAGGGTTCCGGATGACATCCCAGCTTAGCCGCAAGTTCAATTCCCAGCGGGGCGCAAAGGACAGCAGCAGGCTTGTTCAAAATTAAAAGGCTCAATGCCGCCGCCATGAAATAAAACACCCATAGTGTCACTCCGGGACCCCACCCTCCTGTGGCCTTGTAGAGCTGCCCTGCCGCAATCTCGAGAGCACCGGTTTGATCCATGGCTGTGCCTAGAGCGATCATTCCCGCGATCAGGACCAGAACCGACCAATCGATAGAGCTGTAGGCGTCCCGAGCAGTAACAACTCCCGACAACACGAGAAACGCAGCTCCCGCAAGCGCCAGCACACTGATCGGAGCGAGACCAGTGGCAGCAAGCAGAACCACCATCAGAATGGTTCCCAGAGCAAGAGGAGCTTTATGGGGTTCAACGACCTCATCATGGACCCCCTCAAGCAAGATGAACTCATTCTTTCTTCTTAAACTCTCCAGCGCATCGGAAGACCCACGAACGAGTAGAATATCCCCCATCCTGAGTTCGAGATCAGCAATTTCACGCTGGTGGTGCCGCCCACGCCGCTGCAGAGCAAATACCGAAACATCAAAGCGCTGGCGCAGCCCAAGTTCCCGGCAACTCTGACCAATGAGGGGCGACTCCGGCGCAACCATCAGTTCAAAGAGGGTCATTTCTACCCGTTTCACCTCCGAGCTATCGTCCTCGAGTTCAGGTGCGATACTGATGGAGTGCCGCCTGTCGAGTTCGAGAATCTTGTTCAGTTCACCGCGGATCAGGAGAACATCACCTTCATGAAGAAGCATCTCTCCCTCTAGACGCTGGACACGATCGCCCCGAATGAGTTCGGCAACCTTGATCCCCGCTGATGCGAGCGGTGTGTCCGAGAGGTTCTTTCCGATGAGATCTGAATCTAACCCTATGCTCACCTGTGTAATATATTCCTTGGCTTCATCCGCCGACAGGGTTGAGGCAATCGTCGTATGATTAGGTAGAAAGCGCCAAGAAAACATAAGCAGATAGGCCATTCCCACCAATACGATAAGGACGCCTACCCCGGTGAACTCAAACATCCCTACGCCAAAACCGATCTCGGCAGCGTAGGAAGCAATCAGGATATTCGACGAAGTCCCAATCAAGGTGCAGCTGCCGCCCAGCATTGAAGCAAACGAGATCGGCATGAGAAACTTGGAGGGACTGGCACCAAGACGCGCACAGACAGTCAATACTGCCGGTATGAATACGACTACTACCGGAGTGTTGTTAATGAAGGCCGACATGAAGCATACCGCACAAAGGGCCATCACCATGAACCGCATTGGGCTGCCGCGTGAAAAATCTGCCAATTTTGCCCCCAGGGCTCGAACCAGACCACTCCTCATGAGGGCGGCACTCAGGACGAACATTGCCGCAATGGTCACCAGCGCTTCATTACTGAATCCAAGAAGAAGATCCTTCGGCTTCAGGATGCCAAGAGCACCTAGTACGACGATAATCAAGAGACCTACAATGTCTGTCCTGACCCGGTCGGTGACAAATAACACGACCGTGAGCAACAGCATCACGTAAACCACTATTACTTCCCAACTCATTCGTACACCGCTAGGAATGCACCTCCTGCCGTGAGTGGTCAATCTGAACCGCAGCCCACTGCATCACGTTCTGGGAAACGAGCTTGGCTAAAGCGTAAAATTGGGACTCTGCCTGAGGAAGCTCCGGGGATTTTCATAAATCACCTTTTCGACAAGCTCGCTGGCATGTTGGCGTTTCTTCATCTCCAAGGCACACTTGATGACGGCCAGAGGATCGGAAATTCCCCAGTCACACGCAGAATTCATCCAAATACGCTCCATCCCGAATGTTTCCAGGATATCGATGGCCCTCCCCGGTGTACATTTTGACTCAGGATAGAGCGTCATTCCCGCCCAGAATCCCGCATCAAGAGCAATGGCCGCGGTATGCTCTTCGACATGATCGATAACCACACGATCTGGATTAACCTGAGCGTTTTTCAAAGCGTCCACGATCAGACGAGTCCCCTTGAGCTTATCCTCCAGATGAGGAGTATGAACCAGGATGGGGAGATCATGCTCCTTTGCGAGAGCGATGTGCTCTTCCAGAATCGTATGTTCGTTTTTTGTATTCTTGTTCAGGCCGATCTCTCCAATACCGAGCACGGTAGGCTTGGCGAGGAACTCGGGAATGATAGATAAGACCTCTCTGCCGAAAACGACATCATCACTTTCCTTCGGATTGATGCAGAGCCAGGTAAAATGAGGGATTCCAAATTTTGCAGCTCGGGCAGGTTCATACTGGGTTAACTGACGGAAATAATCCTTGAAGCCTTCTACCGATCCTCGGTCGTATCCAGCCCAGAAAGCAGGTTCACAAAGAGCCTCACAACCGGCCTGCGCGATAGACTGGTAGTCATCCGTGGTCCGACTGACCATGTGGGCGTGCGGTTCGATATAACGCATGATGTTCTCTGGTGTGCAGGTGAAATTTGAGGCAGTGCTTCCTAGTCTTGGGGTGCACCGTAAGCGAATTGGATCGTAGCGCTTTCCACCGGCTCTGTTGAATGATCAGAAAGTGATTCCAGGACAGCCTTGGCTCGGGGTTGATCCCCCGGATTCAACATCGCATCCATGGCCTTGAGAAAGCCTGAATGACGAAAATCACTTTCTCCCTCATGACGGTCGAGCCGGTCCAGAAATGCGGCAATGTCGATCAACTTGTAGCGAGCATCCATGAAATAGAGGTCGAGGATGTCAGTCTTGCTGGGCATGGGGAGAATGTAGCCACCCAGAAAAGAATTCTGAAGGAGTAATTTGGCATAAAATCTACTGGCTCATTGTCGTTTCCCGGGGAATACAGGTCTGCACATGGGAGAACGTGACTTGGGAATACAACCTTTTGACCTTCTGATGGAGGCCTGGGGACTCACGAATACTAACCTGGTTGAAACTTCACCTGAGCAGCTCACTCACAAGCAGGTAAGGCGTGCCAGGTCGGGACGCCAGCTCACCCTCAAGATGATGATGAAAATCAACCGCACCTTCAATATCGCCATCTGGTCAAAGCTCGATAATGAGCAGAAGGAAAAGTTTATCGAATATGGACATCGAGATCTCTTCTCCTATGCGAAGGGCCACGAGAGCGGTTCTCCGGACCCCAACAAAGAACTGGCCGCAGAGATTAGGGGTTGACCACGTCCCCGGCCAAGCTTCACTCGGTCCTCCACTCGTGCTTGTATGAACCTTTCCTCATGAAGCAAATCTTGTCATCACTTCGTTCGTACCGTGCATCTTGATCACAACCACCACCTGTCCTACTGCACGAACATTCATCCTGCTGAAACGTGGTCGGAAACACTGGGTGCGCTGAAGGAGCACACCTTGAAAGTCCGGGCCGAGGTGTGTCCGGAAGAACAGCCCTATGCGATCGGCTTGCGCCTGTCTGCAGGCGCGGCCAACGAACTTCTGGAGGGCGAGAATCTTCCATTCTTCAAGGCGTGGCTCTCCGAGCATGGCTGCTATGTCTTCACCATCAATGGATTCCCCTACGGATCTTTCCACGGAACTCGCGTGAAGGAGAACGTCTATCGCCCGGACTGGTCCTCACCGGAGCGACTACTCTACACGAACAATCTGTTCGATATCATGGCGCAACTGGCACCCGAGGGCGTGGAGGGATCGGTTTCAACCCTCCCCGGTTCATTCAAATCCTTCGAAGCTGACGAAATTGCCATCTTCAGGAATCTCGAGTCCTGCGCGCAACATATTGATCTGCTGTCAGAGCGAACTGGACGAGATCTTCACCTCGGGCTGGAGCCTGAGCCTCTCGGCCACTTTGAACACACCCGGGACACTATTGCCTTTTTTGATCGCTTGCTGGATAGCTCTGACGATCCAGACCTACTTCTCCGCAGAATTGGGATTAATTATGATACCTGCCACTTCGCCGTAGAATTCGATGATTGTCACACGGCTCTTGATACCTTCAGGGGGGCTGGATTACGGATTTCCAAGGTTCACCTTTCCAACGCTCTCGCTTTCGACCTTGAGAGCCCCGGCTCCCTTGAGGCAATCGCGCAATTTCACGAGCCCACCTATCTGCATCAGCTTATAACTGCTGGAAACGGGAAAAATCTATATTTTACGGACCTGCCGGAAGCTCTTACGGAGCTCAGACAACCTGCATTCGCAACCCACGGACAGCAGGAAGCTCGAGTCCATTTTCATATACCCTTATATGCCGAACCAGAACCTCCCCTTCGATCAACCAAAGATCATGTCGGGGATCTCTTTAGTTACCGAAGAGCCCATCCGGGATTCTGCTCTCACTTCGAGATTGAAACCTACACTTGGGGGGTCCTCCCGGGAGACCTCCAGAAACCAATCGTGAGGCAGATTGCTGAAGAATATCGCTGGGTCCTTTCTCAACTTTAACCGCCGCCGAACTGGACCTCCTGCCCGTGAGAGAAAAGAGTCAGCGTTTTCTTGATCTCCTTGCCATTGGGCGAGTATCGAATCTCCCTACGGTCTGGTCAAACGTGCTCACGGGTTTTCTGGTAGCAAGGTGCTTCCACGAAGTGCCGGAAAATATGGGCGGAGAAATCGGCCTTATCGCTCTGCTTCTGGGCTCTACCAGCTGTGCCTATCTCTTCGGCACTTTTCTGAACGACTGGAAGGATGCCCATTTTGATGAGCAATACCGTCCCGAGCGTGCGATTCCTAGTGGTCGCTGGTCCCGCCGTGCAATTGGTCGTATCGCATTCGCGCTTTCAATACTCGCCGCTGCCCTGCTTATACCCCTCAGCCTGTCTTCCGTCATTGTCCCCATTCTCGGGGGCGCACTTCTCACAAGCATCGTCTGCTATACTATTCTCCATAAGAAAACCCCGGTAGCAATTATTCCGATGGGACTATGCCGGGGCCTCCTCTATCCGCTTGGCTTTTTCAGTGCCGCAAGCGGGTCTCCCGAACTGGGGCAATCTATTCATCCAGTTCCCATCATCGTCCTAATCGGCGTGGGAGCTCTCGTCTATGTGGCCGGACTCACTCTCGCGGCCCGTTACGAAAGCGGGCCCGCTGGAGGAGCCATTCCCCGACTCACCCTGCGCCTTCTCCTTTTCGCCTGCCTTCTCACTCACAACTGGTGGTGGATCACTGGGAAATCCGGAAACCTAGGAGGAACTTCCGTCTTCCTGTCTGCCCTCCCGGCTATCGCTGTATTCGTTCTCTGGACCGCCCGCAGTCTATGCGTTCTTCGAAGATCAGTCCCAGCATTCGTCTCGCGCTCACTTGCGGGCATTTGCCTCGTAGATCTGCTGGCGTTTCCCGGGATCACGATCATGTTGCAGACATCCAGCACCTCCGTAATGCCATACCTCACCCTTCTCCCCGCTCTGCCCTTATCATGCATGGTCCTTTCCTTGATTCTGCAGCGAATTGCACCCGCAACCTGAGTCCTTGCGGAGAAACCAAAAGGAATACCTCACCTTTGATCCTGGTTTGAAAATGCACCCCGATAGCAGTGAGAAAGGGAATCCTCCCCCGAACCTTCCCGAGAGATATTCCCATTTCCTGCTCCGACGCAAAAGCTGGTTCCTTACCATTCTTGGCATCGCGACCCTCCTCGCCCTTGCCGGACTGACTCAATTGCGTTTTGACGGTGAACCCCGCGAGATTTTCAAACAGGGGGACAGGGAATTCGCCCTTCTCGAAGAATACTTTGAGCAATTTGGACCTGACGACAACGGCATCGTCGTCATTGTGGATGGGGAAATTTTCAGCAGCGCGTTCGCGCGGGCCCTCAGAGGCTTTACCAGAGACGTGCAGGCCCTGCCTGAGGTGCTTTCGGTTTTGAGCCTTCTCGATGTTCCAGGGCCTAACGAAGAGCCGCTCCTTCCGTCTCCAGATTGCGCTCCGCTACTTTTCGAGCAAGCGCGAGCCTCTGCGCAGGTTCACCCCTTTGCCTCTGGCCAGCTCGTTTCAACCGATGGTGAAACGATTCTGGTCAATATTGAGCTGGTTGAAGATGGACCGCAGACCATGGCCCGGGTGGCTCCGATCTACGAGGAACTGCTTCAGCTCCGTGAGCAGTGGTTCGGAAAACTCCCCTGCACAGCAAACTTTACGGGGAGTATTCCAGTGAGGGTTGAAACTCTCGCAAGCCTTCCGAAAGAATTTTTTGTGACCAGTTCTCTCGGAGCGCTCCTGGCCATGCTTGTCGCCCTGGGCCTGTTTAGAAGTCTGAGCGTTACCCTGGTTGTCGCTGCAGGGCCCGGGCTGGCGGTAGTGTGGACTCTGGGACTAATGGGATGGATCGGACTGAAGATAGATGGAATCAGCATTCCCCTACCGGCAATCGTATTTGTCGTCGCCTTTGCCAATGCCGTTCACATCATGATCGAAATCCGGCGTGCGAGGGATTGCTCGCGCTCCGAGTCCGCGCGCCGGGCCATCAGCCTCCTCGCTACTGCATGCGTCCTCACGGCACTCACAACGACCATTGGATTTGCCTCTCTGACTCTCGCGGAAACCGGTAGCGTCCAGAGATTCGGACTTGCTACCGCCGCCGGTTCCATTCTCGGGCTGATTTCAAATATTACCATTGTCCCGCTTCTTGCCTCCATCATTCGCCTGCCCAAAGCGCGAGTCGCCCGGCAATCCAGAGGCGAGGGCGGGGCCCGAGAATCTCTAACTCTTGTAACGCGGCTGGTAACTTCTCTCTCCCGACCACTCTCGGTGCTTACACTGATAGTGACCGCGGTCCTCATCTGGACTGCCACTCAGTTAAAGTCAGATATCGTCTGGACGGAAACCCTTCCCGTCGATTCCGAGATCAATCAAGCCTCCGACCTCGCTGACGAGGCGTTCGGGGGCATCATGCAGGTTCCCGTCATCGTGACCTGGGACCAGTCCCTTTCCTTCAGTCATCCCCGGACGCTTGAACTCATTGCCAAGATTCAGACCCTTCTCGAGGCGGATCCTACCTTTGGACCTTCGCTCTCCATCCTGAATTTCATGCCCGAGTCCCTGCGCGCTCTCCCGGCAGAAGCCCGCGAACAGATATTCATGCAGGCAATGCCAGCCGCACTTTCTGCCCGGATGCTGAAGCCTGATCTAAGGCGAACCGTCATCAACGTCCGGCTGCCAAACACTGGAGCAGCTGCAACTCGCCCTGCGGTAAAAGCTCTTCAAAAGGATCTCCAAAACCTGGAGCAGTTGTATCCGGATTTCTCTCTGCACGTCACGGGTTCCGCCGTGATTGCCGCAGAAAACATGTCCAATGTGATCAGAGATCTCGTGCGGAGCCTCTCCTTTGCCTCGGTCACGGTTTTCCTTGTACTCACCGTAGCCCTGCGCTCCCTCACTCTGGGACTTCTCAGTGTTATTCCCAATGCCTTCCCCCTCCTTTTCAACACCGGTCTTCTCTACTCCCTCGACAAGCCTCTTCAGATCAGCAGTGTTCTCACCTTCAGTATCTGCCTCGGAATTGCGGTCGATGACACTATCCACTTTCTGATTCGATTTATTCGGGAGCGTCGGGAAGGAGCCGATGTTCGTCTTGCGATCGACCGATCCTTCCGAACCGTGGGAGTGGCATTACTGATTACCACTGCTGTAATTTCCAGTGCCTTTCTGGCAGCCACCTTCAGTTCGATGCCGGGAATATCTTTCTTTGGAGGCCTTGCATGTTCCGCCATGGTAGCGGCCCTGATCGGAGATCTGGTCTTTCTTCCAGCTCTTCTGGACTGGGTCATGGGCCGAAAAGAACGGCGAAGGCAGGAAAGAATGCAGCGGCGGAAAGGTCTTCGCCTGTAATCGCGCGAAGCGCGATTTTCTGCTAGATCGTAGACGGGTAATACTCCCAGAAAGAGGAGGGCTGACAATTAACGAGATCCGGCTACAGTCGTGCGGTGTTTTCACGAATTTTGCTCGGCGTTTCCGGAGGGCTATGCCTCGCGCTCGCAAGCTGCATCGAGGGCGAGGAACAGGTCTGGTTGAATGCCGATGGCTCCGGACGTGTTGAGGCTCGCTACAAGATGCCCTCTGCCGTAGCAAAAAGGATGGGGGACCCCGCTGAGCTGGTCCGGATCTTGCAGGAAGCGGCAGCACGGGACCCTCATGTCGAAATCACGCACCTTGCACACACTTCCGAGGCTGGAGGAGTTACCCTTGCGTTTTCCGGAACCTTTGATGATTTGAACAAGCTTGCCTCCTTTCCTAAACGACAACTCCGGGACACTTCAAATCCTGACAAACGGGTTCAAGCCGAAGTTCTTTTTGGTGAAGCATCCATGGTCATTGCCGATGATACCATTACCTACGACAGGGAGGTGGATATCAGTTGGCTTCTTCAATCGAACCCCGCAACAAAATCGATTGCTAAAATGCCGGCCCTCTTTGGCAAATCCAGCCTTACCTTCATATTGAATCTTCCCGGAGAAGCCGAGAAATCAAATGCCTCCTCGCAGTCAGAGGACAAACTCCGCCTCGAATGGAACTTCCCGCTTAAGGAAAACACCAACGGGCCCATGTCTATGACAGCCAAAGCAGCTCTTGCAGGATCCAACCCACCCTGGCTGTTCCTCCTCGCCATCGTGCCTCTTGTGTTTTTCGTTCAGAACGCAAGAACCAGGAAAAAACTTGAGAGGTAATTCTGCTTTTTCCTGTTCCTAGCCCCGGAAAGAGAACTTCTGATGTCATGCTGATCGGCTACCAATCAAGGCGTGGGTAGGTCATGCCTTCAGGGCTATAAGCCCAGGAACCAATCCGGCTCCACGACAGTGGAAATATATGACACTGTCTTCCCGGTGAACAGGATCGGTCCATCCGCACCGGGACAATCTACCTAAAGACCAAGTGCCCGCAGACCATGATCGATCCAGAATCTCTCCCTCGAATACTCTCATGTGGGACCGGACCGGGGGCGTCCTCTATTACGAGTTCTCTCAAGAATTGTCCCGAGGTTGAGCATCTCCTTTTCTTCGGAAGAGAGGAGCAGGCCTACCACATGGCGACGATAACCAGAACCAGACCAAAGTCCGGAGCGTCGAATTACCTCTTCCACACATCGGGAAAGAGGTTCAGCGGTCAGTAGTTCTTTACGTAAGATTCCTAGGCAGAGTCAGTAAACTCTTCGCCATTGACCGAGCCTCCTCACTCTGTCCCCCCAGCATACGGGTTAACTCGGCAACACGCTCTTCACCCCTGACTTCATTGAGCGACGAAATCGTCCTTCCTCCCTCTACCCTTTTCTCGACGAGAAAATGCTGGGAGGCGAGAGCCGCAACCTGCGGAAAGTGTGTAATTGCGACCACTTGATGCACACCACCAAGGATCGCCATTTTTTCTCCAACTGCTCGGGCAACCTCTCCACCAACATTGGCATCGATCTCGTCGAACACCATCAACGGAGTTTGATCCTGCTGAGCAAGAGCACTCTTGATAGAAAGCATGACCCTTGAAATTTCGCCGCTGGAAGCAATCTGCCTGAGCGGCTTGAGAGGCTCTCCGGGATTGGGTCCAAAGGAAAACTCTATCCCGTCACAGCCGTTCGCACCGGGTGCTTGCTGTTGGTGGTTTACCTCGAACGCCGCCTGCCGGAAGCCAAGTTCCGCAAGATGTTGCCGAATGTCACGAGCCAGCTTTGGGCCAGCCTTACGTCGTTTTTCGGTTAGATCCATTCCTGCTTTCATCATTGCGCTGCGAGCTACCTCAGCCTCCTTCTCAAGCGTTTCCAAAAGCTCTCCACGGTTTTCTACTGCCCCTAACCGCTCTGCCGCCTTCACGCCGCTTTCCACCACTTCCCGTAAGGAGGGACCGTATTTCCTTTTGAGGCTTTCCAGTAAGTCCACCCGGGCCTCCAGAGCAGAAGTCTGCCCGGGGTCGAGATCAATTTCTCCTAGGTAGCGCTCTAATTCTCTGGAAAAGTCTTCTATTTCGACCACCGCTGTTGTCACCCCGGCGGTCC
Organism: Roseibacillus sp.; assembly: GCA_002715825.1. Lineage (GTDB taxonomy): Bacteria > Verrucomicrobiota > Verrucomicrobiia > Verrucomicrobiales > Akkermansiaceae > Roseibacillus_B. The sequence continues at coordinate 63,009 of PBAI01000015.1, forward strand.
AATGTCGTGCCGCCGGATCATTCTTTTCAATTTCCGCAATCAACCGTTGTATCTCCTGCATCCTGTCCAGAACCCCGGTGCCGTCCCCATTGACAAGATTCAGGGCCTCGGCAGCGACTCCCACAAGCTTTGCGCTATTAGAGGCCCGTTGATAACGCTCCTGTAACTCGCTTTCACCTTCAGGGTCAATTTCTGCTGCTTCGATCTCCGCGATCTGATGTCTCAGGAGCTCGATTTCCTGCTCACCCGCTTCTTCTGCATTCCGCACCTCGCACCAGCGAGTTTCTGCTTCTTTCCAGGAAGACCAGCATGTCCGGTATTCTTCGAGCTCTCCATCTACTCCCGCATAGGCGTCAAGCATGACGAGCTGACGATCCTGAGAAAGAAGTGATTGGTGATCATGCGGCCCATGCAGGTCCACAAGATTTCGTCCAATCGCCTTCAGGACACCCAAGGTCGCAGGTGAGTTATTCACAAACTGCCGATTCGATGTGGATCCTACAACTCGCTTGATGAGGAGTTGCCCCTCCTCGCACGCCTCCAGCCCCATCTCCTCAAGTTGACGATTGACACCACAAGGATCCTGCAGGTCAAAGATTGCCTCCACGTGACAAACGTCTTCGCCCGTCCGGATCATTCCCTTGTCTGCTCTTTCTCCAAGGATCAGCTTGAGGGCTCCAACTATCACAGACTTACCCGCNCCTGTCTCCCCTGTGACACCGACCAGCCCGGCTCCTATCTCCCAATCGAGCCGCTCCACGAGGGCAAGNTTCCGGATTTTTAGGAGACTCAGCATCTAATCGTGTCCTGCGACCCTCTGATTATGCAACCAACTCACCTCGATACAATCGCCACGGTCTTCTCAGATCAATTTTAACAGTCTCCCGCAGAACCCGCCTCCATGCCGCCCGCCGGCCTGGCTCTCGTAAAATTCAGAGTGGCGTTCCAAAGCCCACAGCCAGGGAATACCTGAAATCCCTGTTCTTTAGGCCTCAAGCACCGAATTCGACTCACTGTGGCCTCACCAGAACCCTTACAAAACCACTCGGAGAACGCTCACTNTGCTGGGCTCNCCTTCCTCGAAGGTTCAAACCCCAGGCCGATCTTTCGTTGCGAAACACTTGGGGAACTGCATTTTTGACCCGTGGAAGGAGGGTCAGTCACTGCGACATTTTTGGGCACCGGGACCTCNGTAGGGGTCCCAGTCATTGGATGCTCGTGCCCGGTTTGCACATCCAACCACCCGGGAAACCAGAGAACCCGATCCTCTCTTCATCTGCAGACACCTGAGGCTTCCGTCCTGATAGATAGTGGTCCAGACCTTCGCCAACAGGCGCTTCGGGAAGGCCTGCGCGAAATTGATGCCATTCTCTACACTCACTGCCACCTCGATCATATCGCAGGCTTTGATGAACTAAGATCCTTCTGCTGGCGCCGTGAAGACCCCCTGCCACTTCACGCAGGTCCCGAAACAATGGCTGATCTCGAGCGCATGTTCCCATGGGCAATGGCCAACACCTCCCGCAATTATGTCCGACCCGACCCTCGTCCGATCAAGGGCCCCTTTGCCGTCAAGGATCTGCTGGTCACGCCTATCCCCGTTATTCACCCCTCCGTGGAGACNTTTGGATTCCGCTTCGATTTTCCGACNGGACATTCANTGGCATATATCAGCGATGTGAAAGAGATTCCCGGCCCCAGTATCGCACTGCTACAAGAGCTGGATATTTTCGTTGTAGACGCCCTTCGACCTCAGCCTCACCCGACTCACATGAATGTTGAGGAAGCTCTTGCCGTCATCACCCAGCTTAATCCNAAGCAATCCTTCCTTACTCATCTTGCCCACGAGATCGACGCCCGGGAAGCCGCATTCCAGCTGAATCTTCCCGAGGCAGTTGCGCTCGCACGTGATGGGCTCAAATTACATTTTGAGAGACAACAGCACTGCTCTATCCTNTATCCCCNACNCCNATGAACCTNTTCCCCCTCCGGAGAGTCCTTCTTTGTCTCTTATTCATTNTTCCNGGCCAGNTCCTATCCGAGCCATCCGTGATACCACCGGANGCAGTTGTAGTCCTCTATAATACGGAGGATGAGAACTCGAAGCGTCTCGCTCTGCACTACGCACAAGCACGTAGTATTCCCAAAGATAATCTCGTAGGNCTTGCGATNCCGCTCGGTGATGAAATCTCACGTGAGCAGTTCAACCAGAAAATCCGGATCCCGCTNTGTCAGATCTTTGACGACCGCAANTGGTGGGTCCGCAAGATAACGGCTAATGGTCAAAAACAACCTGTAACCCTGAAACGCAGAGTGATTGTCACCATGCGCGGGGTTCCNTTTAAAATCGCACGCACCNTGGACACGATTCCGGAAGGTCAGGCTGACAAGCGCCCGTTCACACCAAACTCCAGGGGTAACGAGGCCTCGGTAGATTCGGAACTGAGCCTAACAGGGGTCGAGGGCTATGAAATTGCGGGCCAGATCCCCAACCCCTACTTCGAGAAGGACCAGCNTCTCATGGACCTGCCCNACCTCGGGATACTTCTGGTCTCACGAATCGATGGACCCTCACTCAAAACCTGTATGCGTATGGTCGACGACGCAATCGCGATTGAGAAATCGGGCCTCTGGGGCAAGGCCTATCTCGACCTTTCACGCAAGGGGAAGGGCTACGAACAGGGAGATCAATGGCTTGAGGAAATTGCGCTCATGAACAAGACAGCCGGGATCCCATGTGTCGTTGATCGAAACATTGACACCTACGTCACAAATTATCCCATGGGCGATGCGGCAATCTACTTTGGATGGTATTCTCACCACCGGAATGGACCGCTCCTCAATGATTCATTTCGGTTCAAGCGCGGTGCGGTTGCGGTGCACCTCCATTCATACAGTGCCTTTGAACTGCAAAATCCAGAACGCCGCTGGTGCGGTCCCATTCTTGACCGAGGCGCCACTGCCACAGTAGGCAATGTCTACGAGCCGTTCCTCTCCCTGACCCATCATTTCAATATCCTCTACCATAGACTCCTGAGAGGGTATTCCNTNGTTGAAGCCTCTTACATGGCTCTCCCTGCCCTNTCATGGCAGGCCGTTCTTCTTGGAGATCCTCTCTATCGTCCCTTCCGGGCAGATCTCGAAATTAAACTGACTGACCGGGACGACCGCGATTACAAGGCTCTGCGGCATGCTCAGTTCCGGTGGGGATCCGATGAANAAGCGTTGATTCCAAAGCTTCGNACGTATGCGAACAAAGCCAATAGCGGTATCGTATTCGAGGCTCTCGGCCTGCTTGCGAGAGCTAATGGAAAGGAGGAAGAGGCCAATGCCTTTTTCACTGCAGCCCGGGACAAATATTCCGCCAAAGCAGATCAACTTCGTCAGGANCTCCACATTGTCGATGTCTACCGGGGGGCCGGAAACACAAAGACGGCCATTCTTCTCCTGCAGAAAATCCGGAANAACAATCCTCAGATCCCTGAGGAAAAGGCGGTCACCGNACTNCTCAACATTCTCGACCCNCCCTCTCCTCCCCCGGTTAAGCTTCGGCAGAAACGCTGACAGAACCCAGGCGAACGACGAGGCCGAAATGNCGACAGAAAAAGGCCCTACTCAGCCCTTTGCTGCCGATTCCTGATCGGCTCATAGGGATCAGCGGGCCCNTTACTGGGNTCGACAAAGAGCGCAAGATCACGCATCGAGANAACCGTGCATCCNTTCTTCTTCAGGTAGGCCATTTGCTTTCGGAATTCCTCTGGATCACAATTCACCCACGGGTGCTCTCGAGCTGGCACACCATGATAGCACAGNACGGCAATNCGCCCCTCCCGCGCCTGGCTGANGGCCCATNCNAAATCCTCCATCTTCCAGTCTGGNCCAGCGTATCCAGTAGTAGGAACCAGCAGNGGATGATCAACCCCGGGATCATAGGCTGGCCCTCGGCCACCCCGGCCGCCATCCTTGAATTCNGGTCCTACTCCCCGCCGNGCAAAAAGATAATTCAATCGCTGTAGTTCCGTAACGCAGGCGGGACTGTGTCCGAATCCGGGATAGCAGAAGGTCACCGGCTTACGGATTCCGTGTTCCTTGCACCGCTTCTCAATATGAAGGAGCTCGTTTCTCATCTGCTCGGGAGAGAGCCTCGGCATATGCGGATGAGTCTTTGTGTGGTTGCCAATCTCGAAACCCATCCTGTCCAGCTCGACGATTTCTTCCCACGTAACATAGTTCTCCTTGTTCCGGAGAAATCCGAGCCCTTCGGTCACATAAAAAGTAGCGCCAAACTTCTGCTCCTTCAGCACCTTGGCCACAAAGGACCGGTCAGACTTGTTACAATCATCAAAGGTAAGAACCACTAACCCGTCTGGAATTTTCTGGAGCGGCTCCTTTGCCGAAGAAACCTCAATGAGTGATCCNNCGTAAAGAGCCACAGGGATGATCAATAACCATTTCATTACCGTCTGCTCTCAATCCAGACAAAGGATGTCAATCATGCAGGGGCTTTGGGTCCCGGTTTACCATNGTGATCCCGAAAAAAGACCGCCGAGAAGAGAATTTNCGGAAGTCCTATAACCCTATCNTTCTCAATTACGATCTCGGAAAGACTGACTTGGCGGACCACTCTGCCCGATGACCACCGCCACCAAGCGGGCTTCATAATCATGACNNACCTTGAAAGCGTTCTGGCCCTAAGCCTCCTGCCCGGCATCGGCCCCATCAGAGTCCGCCGGCTGATCGAACACTTTGGCGGAGCAGAGNAAGTCCTACGANCTCACCGAAACAAGCTTACTGCTGTCTCTGGAATCGGACCCGAAATCGCCGGTATGATCGCTTCGTGGGANGACCATGTCGATTTGCAGGGAGAGCTTGCTTCTGTGAGATCGAGAGGCCTCTCCCTTTTGACCTCCGACGACCCGGCCTGGCCCCCTGCGTTTCATCACCTTCCCGATTCACCTCTTCTTCTTTACGTCTGGGGAACCGTCCTCGAGAGTGATAGCCGGTCCCTTGCAGTAGTTGGATCCAGAAAGACCACCCGCTACGGCAGAGACTGCACTCACAAACTATCGTTCCAACTTGCCCATATGGGCTTGACCATCATCTCGGGGATTGCACGAGGAATTGATACCGCTGCCCATGAAGGCGCACTTGCCGCGGCAGGCAGAACCATTGCAGTTCTTGGCTCCGGACTGGGCCAGCTCTATCCTCCAGAGAACATCGCCCTNGCAGAACGGATTGCCGATGGAAACGGCGCAGTGGTATCTGAATTTCCAATCAACACCAGTCCCACGCGCTATACCTTTCCTCAACGGAATCGCATTGTTGCAGGTTGGTGTGAGGGTATTCTGGTNGTGGAGTGTGCCAGACGGTCTGGTGCACTCATCACTGCCAATCTCGCTGCGGAATACGGCAAGCACGTCTTTGCCGTTCCGGGAGGAATCGACCGCCCCAGCTCCGAGGGCTGCAACGAGCTTATCCGGACTGGTGCTATCTTGGTCACCGAGAGCTCTCAGATTATTACCGAACTCCCGCCTCTCGCCCCGGAAAGCAGGACCAGCGTGCCTCTCCACGACCCTGATTCTACCTCAGAAGTTCCCCGACTGACCGACAATGAGAATCTTGTTCTCGCCACTCTGAGCAGCGAAGAACGCACCATGGACCAGATAATCGAAGAAGCACGACTGGAAGCGTCGGTGGTCGCTGCAACTCTCCTCCGCCTTGAGATGAGAGGCCTTGCNACCCAGCTCCCGGGTTCTAATTTCGTGAAGTCCAACTGATTACGGGTTANTCGATGGCCTTCTCGACCCTGTTTTACGGGCTCAACCTCCTCGACCCGAACGTNCCAGACCATCCTTTTNCCACACCTTTCTNTAGTAGAGGCGACCGGCGATAACCCATCCGCGCTCTCATAGTTTCTAGGGCCGGTAAGCATCCACNGGAGGACTTGAATCGAGGCCCTCGGAGCTCAACAAAGAGATGTTCTGAAAAATTTCCTCTTTTCAAACCCGCCTTCCGGCGCGTATGTGCCCTCACCGAATGCCNAAAACCCTCATCATCGCGGAGAAGCCNTCAGTCATGACTGACCTCTCCCGCTCTCTCGCCAAACACCTCGGCAAGTTCGAGAAAAAGGGGAAATCGCTCGATGCCAGATACTTCGAAAACGACGAAGCNATCATCACCTCNGCAGTCGGGCANCTTGTCGAACTCAAGATGCCAACGGGTCCCAACGGAAAAAATCTTCCTTGGAAATTTGACGTTCTTCCCGCCATCCCGAGATCCTTCGATCTTCAACCCATTGAAAAAACCGAGGGCAGGCTCCGCCATGTCCTCAAGCATGNCCGCCGTAAGGATGTTGATCTCATCGTGAATGCCTGTGACGCCGGTCGGGAGGGTGAGCTTATCTTTCAGTATATCCTCGACATCGGGAATATCGACAAACCGGTGAAGCGCCTCTGGATGCAATCGATGACAACCGGGGCTATTCAGCAGGCTTGGGATACCCTCCGAAACGGAGAAGACATGGTCGACCTGGCAGATGCCGCCAAGTGTCGCTCAGAGTCGGACTGGCTGGTCGGGCTGAACTCTACCCGTGCNNTGACCTGTTTCCGTTCGCGTCATGGTGGGTTTAATATCACTGCAGCCGGACGAGTTCAGACNCCCACCTTGGCGATTCTNGCAAAGCGCGAAGCGGAAATCCAAGCCTTTACCCCGACTCCCTATGCGGAAATTCATGCTGAGTTCGAAGTGAATGCCGGTGACTACAGTGGGCGCTGGATTGATCCCTCATGGAAGAAAGATCCCGCCAACCCACTCTCACGAGCGGAGCGGATCTGGGACAAGGAACAGGCAGAGAGAATTCGCGTCCGTTGTGAAGGCAAGACCGGTANGGTCTCCGAGGAAAAAAAACCAACNAAGCAAATCTCGCCACAGCTCTACGATCTTACCACCCTCCAGAGAGAGGCCCCCTTCACAGCGAGAAACACCTTGTCCTTCACNCAAGCCCTTTATGAGCGGCATAAAATGGTGACTTATCCGCGGACTGACTCCCGATATCTTCCGGAGGATTACCTGCAGGACGTCATTCGAACCACCGAGGAACTGGCAAAGTCCAATCTACCCGTAGCCAAATGGGCCGCCGACTCCCTCAAGAACAATCGGATTTCCCTCCAAAAAAGGGTCTTCAATAACGCCAAGGTCTCAGATCACTTCGCCATCATCCCCACTGGCCGGGTAGTCAACCTCGCCAAGGAACAGGAACAGCACATTTACGACATGATCGTGAAGCGTTTCGTCGCCGTGTTCTTCCCCCATGCAGAGTTTGAGGTAACCAAGCGCCTCACCACCATCACCAATGGCGAGGACGAGGACACNTTCAGAACTGATGGAAAAATTCTCGTGACTCCGGGTTGGCTAGGGGTCTATGGCCGCACAGTTGGAGTCGCCAGCGGAAAGGACGAGCTCGTACCTGTTGACGAGGGCGAGTCTGCTCTTGCCCGGGAAATCGANCTGGAGGAAAAAGAAACCAACCCTCCTGCGCGTTACACGGAGTCCACTCTCCTCTCTGCCATGGAAGGGGCAGGAAAGCTGGTAGAGGATGAAGACCTCCGGGAGGCAATGTCCGAGCGGGGTCTCGGCACCCCGGCAACCAGAGCCAATATCATCGAGGGTCTGCTCAGACAGAAATACCTCGCTCGCGATGGACGGGATCTGAATGTCACTGGAAAGGGACAACGCCTGATTGGACTACTGGACGAAATGGATATCAAGCCCCTCACCTCTCCCTCCATGACGGGAGACTGGGAAGCTAAACTTCATCAGATGGAAGACGGCAAGCTTGATCGCCAGACTTTCATGCAGGAGATCACGACCTTTACTGAAGAGGTCGTGAAGAAGGCCCGGGCCCACTACGACGAAGCCATCTCCCGCTCTTTTCCTCCCCTGCAGTGTATCTGTCCGGAATGTGGTGTCCCCGAGCTTAAACAAACTGACGCGACCTACGAATGCGAGGAACTGGAATGCAAGTTCCGGATCTCCAAGTATATTGCCGGTCGGCAACTCAGCGAGGATGAAGCAAAAGAACTCTTTTCTACCAAGTTTCTCGGGCTCCGGGATGGATTTATTTCTCGTTTCAATAAACCCTTCGAAGCGGCCATCGAATTGGTTCAATCGGTCAGCAAGACCGGAAAGAAAGGCCGCTTTAAGACCAATTTCGTCTTTGAGCAGGACGAACCGGAGGAACTTTCTGAGGACCAGATCGTGGCCAACGTCACCCACGAAGAGACGTCACACGACCTCTATGAAACCGAGAAAAGTTACCTCGTTCCGTCGCTGAAAACCAAAAAAGAACCCGACGGTGTCAAGTTTTCGCGCACGATCCTCTCGGCTGAGATCCCCCGCGATGCAGCCATCCGAATGCTCAACGGGGAGAAGAGCGAGCTCCTCAAGGGATTCGTCTCCAACCGCACCAAGCGGAAATTTGATGCCTTTCTGAAATACGACTTCGAGCAGGGGCGNCCCACCTTTGAGTTTCCGCCGCGCAAGAAAGCCGCGAAGAAAAAAACTGCNAAAANACAGTAGTCTTTTTCGTCNGGCATNTCGGCNCTCGCCGACANGCNCNNGNGTCTGGCTGGGGCTTGGGNGCCCGCCTTCCCCACTTGACGATGCCCATTGGGCACTCGACCTCTGCGAGNAGAAAGATTAGCCTCTCCGCGTGATTCGTTTCCGTCTCTTCGGCTTCCCAGTCACNGTGGAACCGTGGCACTGGGNCATCCTCGCNNTNTNNGGAGGCGCCCTTAGGATCAAGGAACCAGAAGACCTTGTGCCGGTTCTTCTCTTCATGGCAGCAGGAGTTGTCTCCATCATCATTCACGAACTCGGACATGCTCTCACGATGCGTCTCTGTGGAGGCCGGCATATTTCCATCGTTCTCCACGGGATGGGCGGACATGCCATCTCCCAAGGGGCGCCCTTTAGCCGGGGGCAGCATATCCTGATCAGCTTGGCTGGACCTCTCCTCCAAGCGGCATGCGGACTTCTTGTCCTTATTGCAGTAATAACGAGCGCAGACACCAGCAGCGGCTCAACCGGATTAGAGGTAAGTCCCGTTTATCAGCTCCTAGACGATTTTATCCTCGTCAGCCTTTTTTGGGCGATCCTGAATCTGATTCCAGTGTATCCCATGGATGGAGGACAGATCCTCCATGGAATCCTCGGTCCCCGTCGCGTTCAACTCACCTTCCAAATCAGTATCATTGTGGCGATCGTAGTGGGCGGACTGGGGTTCTTCGTTCTGAAGACGTGGCTACTGCCAATCATCATGGTGTTTTCGGCCGTTGAAAACTACAAGGCTCTGAAACGCGTGCGGTCTTCGTCAGCCCCATGGTAAGAGGTAACTACCCTAGAAGAGGAAAAGCCGGCCTCCAGCTACGAGAGCAAAGAGAATCACGAGCCACTCGAAGAGGCGCTGCGACACCACGTGAACAAGGTGCCTCCCAAGGAAAATTCCGAGGAGAATCACCGGCAGGAGCTTGAGATTGAAGAGAAGACTCTCCCCAGTGATGAAGCTCATTCCCCCGAGGAAGGGNGCCTTGAGAATATTGACGAGCAGGAAGAAGCGCGCTCCCACCCCGATGAGTTCCAGTTTCTCAAAACGACGGGAAAGCAGGTAGAGCTGAAAGATCGGTCCCGCCGCATTGGCCACCATCGTTGCAGTGCCCGCCGCGAACCCTGCCGCCAGCCCAGCCTCCCGGGAACGGGCAAGGCGATCAAAACTCTCCCGCCCTACGTTACGGAAAAACTGCACCCCTACCATCGCCACGATGATTCCCCCCACCACCGAGCGCGCGGACTCCTCAGCCATCCAGTCGAGCACGAAATAGCCCGCTGCGCATCCCAGCAGTGTCGGGGGAAGAAGTTTCCACACCGGACCCCATGCCCCATGTTTCCGAAATACCGGATACACCGAAATATCCGCAAAAATCAGCATCGGCAGAAGAATTCCCACTGAAGGCTTGCCAAAAAGCTCCACCATGATGGAAACCGCCACGAGGCCAACACCTCCGAAACCGGTCTTGGAGATTCCCACCGCGAGGGCGGCGACAAGCGCCCACACCCACCCGCCTGTCGTTAGCTCGATCTCCATTCCGGGGGCTAGTGTGCCCTGCCACCAAGGGGACACAAGCCCACCCCTGAACTAATCTCGTTCTATTTTCCCCTATCTTGGTTCTGGACTCTTAGCCCTCTCCTTTTAAGTTGCGCGGCGATGAAAATCGTCGTCGCTTACTCCGGAGGGTTGGACACCTCCGTCCTGCTTACCTGGCTCAAAGAGACTTACAGCGCGGACGTCATTGCCTACTGCGCAGACGTGGGACAGGGTGATGAGCTGGATGGCCTCGAGGAAAAAGCCCTCAATACGGGTGCCAGCAAATGCTTCATAGGCGATCTCCGTGAGACTTTTGCTCGGGATTATATCTTCCCGATGTTTCAGGCTAATGCGGTCTATGAGGGCCGCTACCTTCTGGGCACCTCCATCGCACGCCCCTGTATCGCAAAGGGTATGCTCGACGTCGCTCTTGCTGAAGAAGCGGATGCCATCGCCCATGGAGCAACCGGAAAAGGAAACGACCAGGTCCGGTTTGAGCTCAGCTCAGCAAGCCTCGCACCCGAGGTTGAGGTCATTGCCCCGTGGCGGCAGGAGCGCTTTCGCAAGCAATTCCCCGGCCGCACCGAAATGATTGCCTACGCGGACGCTCATAACATTCCAGTGCAGGCCTCTTTGAAAAAACCTTACTCCATGGACCGGAACCTCCTCCATATTTCCTTCGAGGCCGGAATGCTGGAAGATCCATGGTATGATGGAACCACGGAGGCAGACCGCGAAATGTATGTCTTGTCCGTCTCCCCCGAGGAAGCGCCCGATCAACCGCTCTACCTCCAGCTCCTTTTTGACAAAGGCAATGTGGTGGGATTCCAGTGCGAAGGAATGGACGAGCTTCTCTCCAGCCTCGAGGACGTCAAGGTCGAGGGTGAACGAGACGGATATACCCTTCTGAGCCCCTACGGCATCATGCGAGTTCTCAACACCCTCGGCGGCCAGCATGGCATCGGGCGGGTCGACATTGTGGAAAACAGATTTGTCGGCATGAAATCCCGGGGAATCTATGAGACCCCGGGAGGCACAATCCTTCTTGCCGCTCATCGAGATCTTGAAACCCTCACCATGGACCGCGAGGCCATGCAGCTGCGNGACAGCCTCATCCCCAAGTACGCCCAGCTGGTCTACAATGGATTCTGGTTCGCTCCCGAGCGCCTCGCACTGCAGGCCCTGGTAACCGAAACGCAGCAAACCGTTACGGGCGAGGTCAGGCTGAAGCTCTACAAGGGTAATATCATGAATGCGGGACGACGCTCACCCCTTTCGCTCTACAGCGAGGATGTCGCCACCATGGAGGGTGGCGCTGAAGAAGCCTACAACCAGGATGATGCCACGGGCTTCATCGCCCTCAACGCTCTTCGCCTCAAAGCCAACGCTCAGCAGAAGGACTGAGCGAGTGCTGTGAACCGTCCTCAAGCGACCGCCAGGCTCATGATGTCCTCCTGCGTCGCGCTCCGGACATCGGTGATCTCCCCGGTGATTCTTCCCTCATGCATGACGAGGACCCTGTCGGCCAGGCCCAGGACCTCAGGCAACTCGGAGCTGATCATGATGATCACCTTGCCCTCTGCTGCCAGCTGCTGGATCAAAAGGTAAATCTCATATTTGGAACCCACATCTATTCCCCGGGTGGGCTCATCAAAAATGATGACCTCACAATTCTGTTGAAGCCATTTCGCAAGCACCACCTTTTGCTGATTTCCCCCGGAGAGATTCTGAGCCAGCTCCTCCTGATGCGGCACCTTGATCCGCAGGGAATTCACGAACTTACCAAAGCTCGTTCGTTCCTGTTTCCTGTCGACCATCCCCCAGCGGGAAAACTCCTCCATGTTGGGAAGACCGAAATTTTCCCTGACCGAGTGCATGAGAACGAGTCCCTGCCCCTTGCGGTCCTCCGTCAGCAGGCCGATACCCGCCTGAATCGCCTGACGTGGGTGGGTCAGGTGCAGAGCCTCCCCATCAAGGGATATTGACCCAGAATCCGGCTGATCTGCCCCAAAAAGGAGGCGGACAGTTTCTGTCCGCCCCGCACCGACAAGGCCGGTGAGAGCCAGGATTTCTCCTGCGCGGACCGAAAAAGACACATCACGTACTGCTGACCCTCTGTTCAATCCCCTGACTTCAAGGCGCTCATCACCAATCCGAGACTCGTGCGAGGGAAACTCATTCTCCAGCTTTCGACCTACCATAAGCTCGATGAGAGACTCTCGTCCAAGCTCTCCCGTTGGCTTGGTCGCAACATGTTCACCATCCCTCAGCACCATGATTCGATCTGAAATCTCGTACACTTCTTCCAGTCGGTGACTGATGTAGATAATTCCTAGCCCCTGTGTTTTCAATTCTCGAACGATCCCGAGGAGCCGCTCTACCTCCTTGGGCGTGAGAGTGGCACTCGGCTCATCCATCACAAGAATCCGGGCATTCTGGGACAGGGCCTTGGCGATCTCAACGACCTGCTGCTGTGCGACCGTCATCTCAGCGCACCGCTGCTCAGGGTCAATCGAGGTCCCCAATCGCCCGAAGAGCTCGAGTGCCTTCCGTCGCTCCTCTCCAACATCGATAAAGCCTCCCCTTCCTCTTTCCTGCCCAAGAAAGATATTTTCTCGCGCGCTAAGATGGGGCACCAGATTGAATTCCTGATAGATGATCCCGATTCCTGCTGCCTGGCTCGCGTTAGGCGTCGACAAGTCCACCTGTNTCTCCTCTACCAGAACAGCTCCACCTGTTGGAGTATGAGCTCCACCCAGAATTTTAATCAGAGTACTTTTCCCGGCTCCATTCTCTCCGAGAAGCGCAAGGACTTCTCCGCAATACAAATCGAGGTTAACCCCCTTGAGAGCCTGCACTCCCGGGAAGAACTTATCGATCTCCCGCATTTCAAGCAGGGCGCCTGATTTCTCTTCTGTCCTCTCGCCCATGAATATCAGTTCTGGCGGCCCGGGGTAGCGGTCCGCAAGTGCAGCTTGATGCCCGCGATTCGAATCCACGGGCTATTCGCCTCGCGGAAGCGAGGGAAGATCCTCAATTACTGAGGATCTTTAGTAGTTCTACCTCAAATATCAGCATACCCTCTGGCGCGGTAGGAGGCGGAGCAGCTCCGTAAGCCATGTTCATTGGCACCCAGATTCTCCTCGTTTCGCCCTCGACCATCATCTGCACTCCTTCTGTGAAGCCTTTGACTGTCCGCTTTAGTGGGAGAGTCTTTGGCCGCTCGTTAGGCAACGTGCTGTCCACAACCTTTCCGTCTGTCGTCCAGACCGTGTAATGGACCTGCACGTTGTCCGTTGGCTTCGGCTTCGCTTCACCAGTCCCGGCCTTGATGACCTTGGATGCCACTCCAGAGGGATTGGTGCCGGCATCCTCCGGTGCTGCCGTCAAATTTTCAGGGGTAGGATGAGGGCGGAGAATCTTGATCAGCTCAATATCAAAACAGAGTTGTCCGAGAGGTCTTCCAGGGCGCTTTCCGTTCTCTCCGATCGGTGGGAGTTCCCCCTCCAAGATGCCGTAAGCGAGCTCACCAGGAATCCAGAAGCGGCGTTTCTCTCCTTCAACCATCAACTGCACTCCCTCAGTCCACCCCTTGATGACCTGATTCAATCCAAAGGTTGCGGGAACACCCCGGCTCAGTGAGCTGTCAAAATTGTAGCCATCCGTCTGCCATCCAGAATAGTGCACCCTTACCTTTTCNTCTGCCTTGGGNTGACTGGTTCCTGTTCCTTCCTGAAGAACTCTGGAGGAAATGCCCGATTCGGTTTTCTCAGCGCCCTCTGGCGGAGCGGCCACATCTTCCGGAGCAGGCTGGCTCTTGGGAACNGGAGGCGCGGGCGGCTTGGGCACCGGCGGTGTCGCTGGTGTCGCTGGCTCAGCGGGTGTGGGCTCTGCGGGTGCGGGCTCTGCAGGTGCGGGCTCTGCGGGTGCGGGCTCTGCGGGTGCGGGCTCTGCAGGTGCGGGCTCTGCGGGTGCNGGCTCCTCCTGNGCAGAGAGTCCTACNCANNNTANGGCGAAGGCAATGAGCTGAATGAGAATTCCTTTCTTCATGATGGAGCGCAAAATCGGCTCTGACACCCGTTCTGTCAACCGCACAAAATCNNATACCTANNCTCTTCTGAGNGGACNCGGCCTCNGCANGGCCGGCGCTTACTCGAAGCACCACTGAANCGCCCGNCGCANGATCNTCACGAAGGTNNCCTGCTCAAAATCGCTNATCGTGTCCNAGNGANGTATAGAAGGTTTTCCCCCCATCTGAACGCTTGAAAGTCCACGCAAGGGGCTCCAGNCGNTCGATTCCGNCCNCNTTGCCCAANAGAAGNANGTTCTGACCAGGCCGGGCCGGGCTGTTAATATAAAGGGANCCTCCACTCGTAAACNGAGGAAGGCGTTCATCACCGAGGAACGAAAGACCTTCCTTCGTAGAACGAACCTCGGTCGTNAGCGCGTTCCCATGATGACCAGTGTAATTACCCCCAATCACCTCCGNATCCCACTCCTCCCAAACCGCATGACCCTGAGGTGCAGGCTTCCCTCTCAGTGAGAACGCATGGCTGGCGGTCCTGATTCCTATCACCGGTTTCCCCTTCTCAATATGATCTCGAACTAATTTAAGATCTTTTTCTGGCAGGGNTCTCCTCCGGACGCTGACAAAGAGAAGATCCGCATCCNTGAGCGCCTCGATACCATGAAACTTATTNCGNTCTGCGCCCTCAGGGTCCGCAAAGACAAAGGTCGTTCTGAAGGATGGGGTGAGATTCTCAGATACGAATCTGGGAACCGTCTTTTCCGTCNCATATTCACGCTCCCCGATCAGGAAGACAATNTGCTTACGGAGNTCTCCTGAAAAGCGATGGGGAGNCCCNCCCAGAATCTGGTCACTGGTGACNGTGGGGCAGACNTANTTCTCGACGTGGTTCACNATGAGATCGGTTCCCTCAAAATGACTGACCCGCGGCGGCATCGCCGGATTATACATCGCGTCGGTGAGATCCCGCACGAGGACCACATTCTTCCCGTTCCTTGCCATTTGGCGGAGGCCAAAGGGCCGCCCAAGAACACACATGTTGGTGTGAACTCCAACGAGGATCACATTCCTGATGCCACGCTGCTCAAGAAGATTCCAGTTTTCCCNCCCGGAGTCAGTGATTGCATCCTTGCCCCCATCAATCTCAAGCAGATCCATTTGACGAGTCCACGGCGCTCGTGGATTAAGCCCCATCTTCCTCAGTTTCTCTGCCCACTCGGCGTGCTCCTTGGGATNGTCATCTTCACCTCCATCAGAATGATCGATAGGATAGCCCGCCTGNTCCTCTCGCTTATCNATCCANGTCAGCCACTGCTCAATNCCCTCTGGTATATTGCCTGATTCTGGCGCTGACTGTGCGCGCTTNCGAGCAGGATGATCCTTATAAAACGGCATACAGGAGGAGGGGGCATGAATAATAAGTGAGCCTCTGTCCCTTGCTGCTTTCAAGAGTGCGTTCATTCTCGGCGCCAGCTCATTAGCCCGGACCACCGCATTCTTACAGTGGTGAAGGTCCCACATGTCACAAACGATCACAGCCGTCTCCCGGGGNTTCCATNTCTCCTTCGATTCCACTATCCGGAACTTGCCGGGNNTNTCCTCTATCGCTCTNCTCANGCGCATTTCATAATCCTCNGCCAGNGCANGANAGCAGCCTGCCAGCAGGACGAGGGTCACAGAAAGTCTTCCAACNATCTTCATGCCAGCGAGATAACCGCCCTCGCGTCCTCAGAACAAGTCTCGCCTGTCAAAATGTCCCACCGGTGACGTTAAACGAGGAACGAAACGCTCATCCATCGTTGCAGATCATTTAAAAGACCATATGATCGGCCTATGAATCGGGTTATTTTCATCCTCGCGATGGCGTTTATGCTCCTACCTGTAAACGTCGACGCAGCCGATATCAGACTTAAGGTCAAGAACTCCACCCTTGGCTCAGAGCGCAAGGGTGACACCCGCAAGAGTCAGCGCCAACTGGCAATAGAAATAGATAACCGTGACCGTGAGGACTACGAGGGTGTGACCTTGGAATGGGTGGTCATTGCCCGCGATATCCGTAACCGGAGGCTATCGATCGCGAGCCGGGGATCAAAGCAGATCGACATCCCCGCTGACGAAGAGATCGAAGTCACTTCCTCTCCCTACTCTTTTTCAAAAAAAGAAGGAGAAGTCCGGGAGATCAGGGAAAATCGCTTTCGCCCCGACCGACCTCAGTTTGATGTGGAGCCTGATAGTGGCACTCGCTACGCCGGATACATCATCACCCTCACAAAGGATGAGGAAGTGATCGCCGAAGCTGCCACCACCGGCATGAAAAAGCGGATGGCTCCTCTCCTCTCCAAGGACAAGAAAAAGTAACCCTCCCCCTCAAGAGAAATCCGGGTTGCTGACGTTCTCGAATGCTGTGTTCACCAGTCGAGGTCGCCCCTGAAGGGGTGGGAGATCACTACGATCAACTGGACGAACTCTACCGTTCGATCTGGGGAACAACCCTTCATCACGGGCTGTGGTCTCCTGAAGACTCCTCTTCCGTAGAGCTGGCTACTAACCGGCTCCTCAAACTGATTCTGCTTTCCCTTTCAATCAACCCGGGCGCGCGCCTCATTGACATAGGTTGTGGATACGGGGCAGATGCACATCACATCGCCGAACTAACGGGTGCCTCGGTATCAGGTATCACCATTTCACGTGCGCAGGCCACAAAAGCTCGTGAGATGCCCCCTCCGAGTAAGGGTAAAGTGTCTATCAAGCATGGCGATTGGCTACAGAACACTTATCCGGCAGAGAATTTCGACTGCGCGATAGCTCTGGAATCGCTTTCCCACATGCAGAGCAAAAAGAAATTTTTTTCAGAACTGCACCGTGTCCTAGTGCCGGGGGGACGCGCTGCCATCGCCTGCTGGACAATCAATCCAGAGGCATCTATCCCCGAACGAATACTCCTCCGTATACTCTGTGTGAGCGGAGCTCTTCCATCTCTCGGATCGATTCGCGACTACCGCACCTTTGCACATAAAGCTGAGCTTTCCTTCATGGAGTCACGCGATCTCACTGCCCAAGTAGCACCGACTTGGAGTCTCATAGCACGGAATACTCTCCGAGCTCTCATGCGGCCCCGATTGTTAGTATCCTCTCTAAAAATTGGCGTTCGCCGCCCTTTACTCTCCTGTGCAATTCCATCGATGATTCTGGCCTTCCACACAGGTGCCCTTTGTTACAGCGCGCTCTGGGTGGAAAAGAAGCACTGATGGGAGTATCTAGGGCCTTGCAAAATCTACCACTCGACATGCACATGGCTGCTATGCCCCGGTGTTCCCGGCCCCTTCACCTCACGTGCCCCTAATTGCCGACACTTCCACATGAAACCCCTCAAGTGGGGATTTCCCCGCCGCACTTTGACCCCATTGATGTAATCCACGTCAAAAGCCACTCCACGGTAATGACTCGACTTCTCGCTATGAGAACCTCCTGCCAATTCCGTAACCCGGTAAGACCATCCCGCCTTGGTAAGGTAATGCATTCCCCAAAGCATCTTCGTATCAAGATAGACGGCCCCTCCGGGCGCTCTCTGGTAAGAACTTCGTAAGGAACGAGCTCCACGCTCTGCCTGCTGCATGTTGTCGAAAGCCGTGGCCTTATCCCGGCGACCGCTTACATGAAAGTTTGCAAGACCGACACGCGGATTCCTCAGGAGCGAATGCGCCAAGGTCTGACGAAGGGAGCCCGCTTGGGGAGACTCAACATAAACCGAGCTGCATGCTCCTGNAGTCCAGGCAACCACCACGATACAACACACTGCAGCCAGAGAAGAACCGATCCTCACGGGTGAGAATCTACCACAGAGGGCCTCCCCTGCCAATGGATGTGAAATATTTTGTATCCTCGATTTTAACGGAACCGTGCCTTGCCCGATGCCAGTCGGAGAGCTAGCACCATTCATGGCCAGGGGATACGATTCAGACCGCGAACGCAAACATTCCCTCTCGCTCCTTGGCAAGGACCTCGCCCGGAGGGCTAAGTCGAGATGTGAGCTGACTCGGGCTAGCGGAGTTCCCCTCGCGACATATGAAATCCCTCCAGTTCCGAAGGAGCCTGATTTTGATCGTTGTCTTCTTGTCAGCGAGCAGGCCCTCGGGCAACTGGAGGACCCTCGTACCCTTGTTGCCGCTGAGTGGCACCACCTTAAGGAGATCATCTGGTCGGATATTCCCGCCGTTCAGATCATGGCCCTCCGTATTTTGAGACATCTGGCGACCACCAACTCATGGGCCCAGAACCTCATCGACGAAACCTACCTTGACCCAGAGGTCACAGAGCTCGCAGACGAAGCAGAACTCAGATCCGGGCGATGACTCGAATCCCGGGGCTAGGGACGGGACTCCAACNCCACTCCAAAAAAGTCGCGGAGGACATCCTGATAGACGGGCCTCTTGAAGGCTGGAAGCCAATTTAGATCGAATCGAGACGGCTCAATCCATCTGTGGCTACGAAATTCCTGAGGATTCTGGTTCACGTCGACTGGGGGAGCACCCCTCTTCAGCCGGCACAGAAAATAAGTCTGCTCCTGTCCGATAAAACGAGCTCTCTTTCCCTTTTTACTCTGGATCTCAGGAGGAAAAACATAACGGTATCCATCCCGGAAATCGATCACTTCATAACTCAGCGGCGGGAGACCGATTTCTTCCTCGACCTCGCGAAATAGCGCTTCCTTAGCAGACTCTCCCTCATCTATTCCGCCCTGAGGAAACTGCCAAGCCCCCCCGACCTTCAATCGCTCGCAGATAAGGAGTCGCTCCTGCTCGTCCAGAAGCAGGAGCGCTACGTTGGGGCGATAGCTGGCCACACCGCAGCAAAGCGGATCCTGATGGCCCCTTCAACCGTGAACTAAGCGAGTAGATCACCCAAACGATCCTTTGACGCATCAAGGGCCAGCCCTAATACTGACCGTGGAACCGACGGAAAATCATGAAAACACTGCTGCTTCTCTCTCTTCTTATGCCCATGATCACTCTGGCTCAAGACACCACCAATCCAAACTCCACGTCGACTGGACAGGATGACAAGCCCTTCAGGGACTCTTCCGGAGAAAAAGGGTTCTGGCAGGGATCCTTGCCTGGTGGCAGCTACGCGGTAGCGCTGAGCCGGATTACATCGATCAGCAAGCATGAATACCTTCTCGACGGGAATCTGATTGTCACCGAGGTCACCATCGACACCATCGGATCGACCACTCTTCGTGTTTATCAGCTCACTCCTGCAGCCCAGTATGGCACTCTCTCGACTGGCAGGAAGATCGTAGAGCGAGGTAAGGACCTCCTCGACCGTGCAGGCCAGAGAACCGGAGCCGACATCGCCAACATGGTTCAAAAACAATATCCCACTACCACCCACGCCAAGACTATCGAATTCCGCGTTAAGGATCTCGGCACTCTCGACGCCCTGCTGGGAAGTGCCAAAGGAGCATGGATCAGCGGAAAAGGCCGCAAGTTTGTCGTCAACGAGTAACCCTTTGCCAAAACTCGCATCCAGAGGTGCAGATACCTGGCCAAACAGGCTCCTTTTTCCAGAGACAAACCCTACTTCTTCCCGGGCGGTTCGGAGAGCTTCTTCTCCTTCCGGTCGGCAGTCTTTCGACTTTTTTCGGACTGCTCTTCTTCGGCATCCTCAGGCTCTTCCTCTTTTCTTTTCGCGGGTGGGTCGCTGCCCAGCCCCCGGTCGAGAAGGTCAAGAGCCCGTCCGGGAATCGTCCCGAGGTCCCGGAGCAGCGGAAGGCCCGTTCCCTTTTTTTTCTTCTCTTCGGGGGTGCTGCTGAAGGGGTCGTCGTCCGGCGTCTCGCCGTCTCCGGGGAGCTCGGGCAAATCCGACCCCTTGTCCTCTTTCGGGACAAGGGGCAGACCGAGGATTCCCTCGAGAATACTGTTCACTCCGTCGCCCAGCGGCTTCACCTCATTTCCCACGCCACTGAGGATATCGCTACCGCGCTCAAGAATATCAGTACCGATATCAACAGCGGTTCCTCCTGTATTCCACAACGCCCTTCCGAGGTCTCCCGCAACCTTTCCTCCGGACTTTAGAACAAGCTCTCCATTGACCATTTCATACATCCACTCGAACCCGGCAGCTATCAGTCGGTCGCTCAGGTCTTCCTGCGGTGAATCCGTCGTTCCGGATATTTTCACAGGGGTCCAATGAAGACCATCTGTTCCCGGCTCAAAAACCCGGTGCGCTGCTCCGGGAATTCGACTTAATGTCGAAGGCGTCAGGCCCAACCTGAGATCGCCATCCAACCGCCCGCTATCGACGGTAAGAGAACCCTCGATCCTGAGCAGGCCCTCACTGACGATATCGATATTTGTAAGCTCCAGTCGATCTCCCTGATGCATGAAATTCAGGTTAGCATCACGCAGGGCGAGGCGACGGAATCGCTCGGTCGACGTATAAGAGGCAATTCTATCAAGAACCGGGAGGGCCGTGAGATGACCATTACTCAACTGGAGATTTCCCGTGATGAGCGGAACCTCTCCCATTTTTCCTGAAACCGTAAAGTCGGACGTCAGCTCACCGGTGATGCGCTTGGCCCAGTCTTCAGGCACTACCTCATCACACTGGACGTTCCTGAGTTCACCCTCAAAGTCAAAGTCACCAACCCTGAAATCAATGGACCCTCCGGTCTCCAGCTGTCCCGAGGAGAAAACCTTCCATGATCCACTCTTGAGGATAAGCTCTCCGTAGTTCGTATAACGCAGATCCGCCTGCTCGAGATCCAGTGTCGGGAAAAGCGTAAGTGGAGTGAATAACTGCCCACGAGTAAGACGCCCCTCATAGGAGCCCCTGCCCTGCCCCGGACTCACGAGGCCTCTTATGCCGGACCAGCGCAGAGCTGCCTCTCCCAGATTTACCACGCCACTCAGTTCATCAATACGGGCGTTCTCAAACTTCACCGCCTGCTGGCGTTTTTCCTCAAACTGCGGCCCGTCTCTGGTCGTATCGATTTCGACATGTAACCTGCCGAGCTCCACGCTATCGGTCTCAACCCGTTTGCCCAGAAGAGGCCTGAAGCGAACCTCTGCCTTCAACTCATCAGCTTCAATCCTGCGAATCAGGTCTGGACCCTCCGCGATGAACACTGGCGCTGTCACCTCCATCCCATCCCATTTGAACTTATCGAAAGCAGCCTCTGCCTCCAGAACCCCACTCACCTTCTCGTTCACCATGGCCCGGAAGCCCTCGCTACGAAGATAGGTCTTCAGCCAGATGTAACCCCCTGGCACCAGCAGGATACCCAACACGAACAGCCCGATAACAAGGCGCCCAAGCCATACCCCGGTACTGCTGCCCCGGGGGGAACCAGCTCGTCTACGTGCTCTTCGGGAAACCATTTCTAGGCACAGAGTAACACCCCAGCAAACTCGCTCAAGAATCCTCTTACCCATCCGGTAACGAAGCACCGCCGATTACCCGGAATCACGTTTGTGCTTCCAACTCCGCGTAGAACCGGATTGAATCCTGCTCACATCGCTTTCTGGACCCTGTCCGAACCCACTGTCACCCCGATTCCCATCAGTCGTGCTCGAGCTTAAGGAGGTTTGTTTCACTATTCAGAAAGACGGCGATCCAGTCAATCTGGTGAACCAAGCCAGTTTTGACGTGCCCCGGGGTCACTTCATGGCCATCGTCGGTCCCTCTGGTTGCGGAAAAACCACCCTGTTAAAAACGATTGCCGGCCTGAATCCCGAGTCCGCCGGGTCTCTCTGGTGGGACGGGCGCAATCTCTCTGAGGACGGCGACTTGGAACCCTGGGAGATAGGCTACGTTCCTCAGTTCTCCATTGCCTACGACGAGCTCACCGTCGATGAAGCAGTCGAGACTGCCACTCGCCTCCGCGTCAAGTGTCGCAACACAGATGAGCTCGACCAGCGTATCGACCGCGTCCTCGAGGAGACCGGTCTCGCTCC
Source organism: Roseibacillus sp. (assembly GCA_002715825.1). Taxonomy (GTDB): domain Bacteria; phylum Verrucomicrobiota; class Verrucomicrobiia; order Verrucomicrobiales; family Akkermansiaceae; genus Roseibacillus_B. The sequence goes on from PBAI01000015.1 coordinate 85,132, forward strand.
TATTGCAGACCGTCACATCAGGGTCCTCTCGGGAGGACAAAAGCGAAGACTCGGACTCGCCATGGAGCTCGTCTCTGATCCTAAACTGCTCCTCTGTGACGAGGTGACCAGCGGTCTTGATCCTCGCTCTGAACGCGAAATTGTTCACCTGCTCCACGACCTTTCCCGCAACGACGGCCGCACTATCATTCTGGTCACCCATTCCCTCGCTCACCTCGAACTCTACGACTCGATCCTTGTAAATCATGAAGGTAGCGTTGCGTTTCACGGACCTCCCAGCCAACTCACCCACTACTTCTCGGTCGACGACTCTGAGGAAGTCTACCCCACCCTTGCCAAACAAAGTGGCATCGAGTGGCAGGAATCATGGGCCAAGCACCGCCAAGCCTACTACCAGAAGCTTGCTCGCACGCGCGAACTCCACATCGAGGCCGGCGTAATCAAACTGCCGGACACTGACGAATCCGCTGCCGAAGACCCCGATGAACCAGCAAAGAAAAAAACCAAATCTACACCTCCTCGCCTGCCGAGCACATTGAGCCAGTTCGGAACCTTGCTTGCCCGGCGCTGGAAAATTTTCTTCCGTGATCGCACTCAGGTTCTCCTTCAGGTTGCCATTCTGCTTTGCTTCCCCATCCTTGTCACTTTTTTCGCCGAACGGGGAAAAGAACCAATCAAGCGCCTCTCTGACATTCCAGAGGAGAATATTGTCCTCGAACTGCAATCTCGAGTCGAAGTTCGGGAAGACCAGATCCGGGTAGGCTCCGCGGTTTCGGGCATGATCATGTTCGAGGTCATTCTCCTCGCTCTCATGGGCTCCAACAATGCGGCCCGGGAAGTAGCCGGTGAACGGAAAATTATGGAGAAAGAGAAGTTCGGCGGCGTCCGGCCGATATCCTACCTCCTCAGTAAACTGGCCTTCCTCAGCTGTCTCATTCTCGCGCAGTCATTATGGATGGCCATGTTCGTGGAGTTCTTCTGGCAATTCAGTGGCTCCTTCGCCAGTCATGTCGCCTTCCTGATCTTGGTCAACGCCTCCATCACTGCAATCTGTCTGGCTATCTCTTCGGTTATGAAGACCCCGGAGCAATCGTCCCTGCTTTCCATATATCTGGTCGGCTTCCAGCTTCCCCTCAGTGGGGCCGTTCTCGCGCTTCCCGAGTTCTTCGAAACCGTCACTCAACCCTTTGTTTCGGCCTACTGGGCATGGTCCGGCAGTATTGAGGCTCTGGGTGGCAATATTCATACCGCCGTCGACGTAATCACCGAAACAGAGCTCTCACCCGGCAATGTCTGCTTCTTCGCGCTTTGCGCCCAGACCTTCGTCGGGATCATTATCGCCTGGATGGGAATAGTAAGGCACCAGTGGGACAATTAGGCCTCTGCAACATGGATGACCCCATAAAAAATAGCTTTCAGGTCACCCGAACGGGTGGATCAGCCCTGTCCCCGCTCCTTTCTTGAGGTATCGCAGGGTCGAAAATCTCAAATTCCTGAGTTTAGCAATCTCCGATTCCCCCGTAAACTCCTCCTGATTCCAGCCTTCAACTTCTACAATCAAGTATATGGGTCGCCGAGCAAGCTCCGGTCTTAACGCCACCGCCCTCATCGGGATTGCGGCAGTGGTGCTGGTGCTCATCGCGGCCGGGACTCTGCTTCTCAAAAAGGGAAAGACCGAAGGCTTTACCGGTCAACCGCTCCCTGTGGAAGAAACCTTCAATAACGCCACCGCTATGCGGCGCAACGAATACACGGTCGAGGGCAAGATCTTTCGGATCGAAAGCCGTGATTCCGGAGTCGGCGTTTGCCTCATGGTAGGAAGTAAAGAAGGGGAAGAAGAAGCTGTTTTCATCAAGGTTCCCGAAGAGGTTGCCACCATCAATCTGGACCGGGATGTGACATACGC
>PBAI01000016.1 GCA_002715825.1 Roseibacillus sp.
GCAAGGAAGGAGAAGGACTGCCTGAGAGCAAGGGCGAGAACAGCTTAATTTTTTGTAATTACTTCGTCGAGATTCAGCAGTGCACTGGCTACGTAAAACCAGGCCGCTAACTCGCGGTGGTTCTGACTTTGAGGTTGATATACGAAATGGGGGTTACTGAGGAGGTTCTCGGCCTCCTTGGGATGCGCCTTGAAGTGGTCAAGTCTCTCGTGCAGGAGTCGATGGATGATACTTTGTTCCCGGCTGTCAGGCACGCGTGAAACTGCCAGACGAAAACCATACTGAACTCTGGTGCCCGGAGAGCTGGATTCGAGAAGGATTCGATCAGCGAGCGCAAGTGCCATCTCTACGAAGGCGGGATCGTTTAAGAGCGTAAGAGCCTGGTTCGGGGTGTTGGTCCGGGCCCGGGCCACACTGCAGGCGGCCCTGTCTGGGGCATCGAAATTCACCATGCTCGGGTAAGGGGCAGCTCTCCGATAGACAATATATATCCCCCGTCGCCAGCGATCCTCGTCTGTTTCCTCAAGCCATTTTGGCTCATTGCGTCCGGTTTGGCGCCAGAGCCCGGGCGGTTGATAGGGCATCACGGGCTCCCCGAACATTTTAGCAGAGAGGAGGCCGGAGACAGCAAGAGCGTTATCGCGGATCCGCTCTGCGTTAAGCCGAAAGCGGGGGGCTCTTCCAAGAAGGATATTACGAGGATCCTTTTCGAGGAGCCCGGCAGGGACTCCCGAGGATTGCCGATAGGCCTGAGAGCTCACCATTACTTTGAGAAGCTTCTTCATGTTCCATCCAGAATCCATGAATTCAACGGCGAGCCAGTCCAGAAGGTCCGGATGGCTGGGAGGGGTGGACTGGGTTCCGAAGTCTTCGAGGGTTGCGACGATTCCGTTACCGAACAGTTCCGCCCACCAGCGGTTGATCGCCACACGGGCAGTAAGGGGATTGTCCCGGTTCACCAGCCACTGTGCCAGCGCGAGACGATTCGCAGGTCCGGTCGCAGCATTCGATTTGTCAGAAAGAGTCAAAATGGAGGGTGTCCTTGCCTGAACTCTCTGCCCAGGCGAGAGAAACTCTCCCCGATTCAGGATATGAGTAGTCCGGCGTTTTTGCATTTCGACCATGACGAGGGTTTGATTCGCTTTGATGTTACTGCGCTGCTTCTTGAGTCTGGCAATCTCGGCATCGATTTCCTTGAGGGCGGAGCTTTCTTTTTCGAAGTAGGCGCGGAGTTTCTTCTGTTGGGCCTTGTTGCGTTCGCCGGTTGGATTTTTGAGAATAGCGATCAGATCTGCGGGGAGTCGGGATTCGTTGCTGACTTCAGCGCGGGCAGATAGTCGAAGGTTTCCAATGACACGTCCCTTGCCCCAGTCCTGCGGCAGCGTGAACACGAGGGTGGTTTCTTTCTTCCGCTCTATTGGATTGACCAGTTCGAAGGTAGCCCAATGTGATTTTCCAAACTGTGGATTGATGGCCCAACCCGTGGATGGTCTGCCGTCGATCAAGCCGGCCACGTCCCAGTTCTTCTGAGAGAAGGTTGCTTTTGGGCGGTGCAGTCTGATCGGGGTAACGTTCTTGCCGTCGCGGAGCACGACGGTGAATTCCTTGAGGACAAAGTTGGGGTTTCGGGCATCTCCGCGGCCGGGTCCGTTACCAGGAAGCATGGGCGTTGCGAGCGCTTCCAGTTTGAATTGGGAGATGCGCGAAAGGGTGGATCGGGTTTCGACAGTGTAGGTTGCGGTGTTGGGAACGTTGCCGCTGAGGAGGACGGAGCCATCTTCGAGAATGCCGTGTTTTTCCCCGCCAGTGGAACTGAATCCGGTGACTTGGAGAACTGTCCAGCCAGTGTGCTGCCCGACGCTTTTGGAGTGGCGGCGTTCCCAGGCGAGATAGTTTTCCTCCTGAGACTTGAGAGTGTCGTCGCGACTTTTCTGGAGCAGGGCGATCCTGTTCTCGAGGTCTTCCGCTTGCCGTTGCTGCCCGGCGGTGAGGGGCAGATCGAGATAGGGGCCAATAAAATCGTGTGATACGTCTGTCTTGTTACTCGGTAGCTGAACTTCGAGCGGCGTATGGTTGAAAAAATCAAAAAAGGAGTAGTAATCCTCCATGCTGAAGGGGTCGTATTTATGGTCATGGCACTGGGCACATTCCAGAGTAATACCCAGCCAGACCGTGGCAGTGGTGTTAACGCGGTCGATCACCTGATCGACCCGGTTACCTTCCGGACTGACCCCCGCTTCCACATTACAGGTCACCGTCCGGTGAAATCCTGTCGCAACTTTCTGGTCAAGCGAGGCATCAGGAAGAAGATCTCCGGCAATCTGTTCAATCGTAAATTGATCGAACGGCATATTGGCATTAAGCGCCCTGATGACCCAGTCACGGTAGCTCCATGAAGGGCGCAACTGGTCGGCTTGGAAGCCATTAGAATCAGCATACCGGGCGAGGTCGAGCCATGGTCTTGCCCACCTTTCGCCAAAACGGGGCGAGGAAAGGAGACGATTAATGATTTGATCATAATATTTCTCCCGCTCCTCCGGATTGGCCCATGTGTCTTCGAAGGCCCGAATTTCCTCCACGGTGGGAGGGAGCCCAATGAGATCCAGAAAGAGTCGCCGTAGGAGTAGTGCAGGATCGGCCTCGGAGGAATAAGACAAGCCTTCCCGTTCAAGTCGACGCAACAGAAAAGCGTCAACCGGGTTACGGACCAGAGAGGAATCCCGGACTGAAGGAACTCCGGGACGCTGCGGTTTCTGCCACGCCCAATGTTTTCCATATTTGGCTCCTGCCACAATCCATTCGCTCAAAAGCGCTTTCTGTTCAGGACTCAGAACTCGTTTTGAGCTTGGAGGTGGCATATGTTCATCGCCATCAGAAGAAAAGATCCGGGCAATCAACTCGCTCTCTTCCGGCTTACCGGGCACGATCGCCGGTCCGGAAGCGCCCCCCGTGGTTGCTCCCTCGAATGTATCCAGTCTCAGCTTCGCTTCCCGGGCCTGCTCATCCGGCCCGTGGCAGTGATAGCAGTTTTCGGCCAGAATAGGCCTGATATCACGCCCGAAGTCGGGGCCCTCGTTCGCCATTACTGCGAATGGCCAGAGGAGAAGAATTGATGGGCGCATGTCAAAGCTCTTTTTACGGTCTGACGCTTGTGGGCGCAAGGATGGACCGGCTTGGAGAAAGTGAGACGCATATCACTCCAGTCGATGGAATAATTGAAAATATCTACTCAACGTTGCTGTATCTATCGTTCATGCTGGAATCACGATGAATGCATCGCGTTGCCAACTTGGCTGGGGTCCGCTGCTACCAGCTCTCGTGGTGCCAACCGTAGGCGCCCTCTTTTACTTTTTCATTTTCCCTGATGGACTGGTGGGCAGGTCCGCATACACCCTGACGAAGCTTTTTATCCTTTGCTATCCACTTCTTCTTCTATGGAGAGCTGGGGCGGATGGAGTCCTCAAGAGGCGGTCTGGAATTGAGTGGCCGAGTTGGAAGAGGGTGTGGATAACGGGTCTCCTCAGTGGGCTTTTGATCGCGTCTGCCGGGTTCATCCTCATGTGGACACCCATCGGAGTACTTGTGAGGGAAGCTGCCCCGCGGGTTCTCATCCGAGCAGAAGGGCTTGGCTTCCGCGAAAATTTTCTGCTCTTCGCCATGTTCGTGTCGGTGGTTCATTCTGGGCTGGAGGAGTTCTACTGGCGGTGGTTTGTTTACGGCCAACTGCGGGGTAAGCTGCGGCGCTGGGGAGCCCATCTTTTGGCGGCTGGTGCTTTTGGTGGGCACCACTTGGTTGTCACTCTTCAGTTCTTTCCTGTGAGCCTTGCCCTGATCCTGACATCCTGTGTCGTGGTAGGGGGCGTGATCTGGTCTGTGATGTATGAGAGGCAAGGGACCTTGGTGGGGTGCTGGCTCAGCCATCTTCTGGTAGACGTGATGCTGATGGTGATCGGTTATCAGCTGTTGATGTGAGAACAATAGAGTCCGGGATGGGTGGGAGAAAATAACAACCCTTTCCGGGGGATGTTGTGGACAAGGCTGGTGGTGATTGATTTACCATTCCCGCATGCCGGGAGGAAACGGGAGTAACCGAATGAGCTGGCCAGCGATGGTCGCGGCTCTAGTTGTCCCCCTGCTTTGTGCCTTGATTTATGTTGTCTGGATTCCCCATGGGAACACGGGCCGAGGGGCATGGTTCGCCACCAAGGTGTGGGTTCTCGTGTATCCCCTTTTCTTTTTCGGATCGATAGGACTTGGGGGACTCGTTCTGAGAGAAAGCCAATCTGGGCACTGGCCTTCATGGAGAACCGTTATCTTTACGGGAATCTTGAGTGGTCTTGGTATCGTCCTGGCTGGTTGGATCATGGTTCTCACTCCGGTTGGAGAAATCGTGAGGGAGAACAGCCACAATCTTGTTGAGAGAGCAAAGGGATTGGGTTTTGCCACAAAGGAGCGATTCCTGATCGTGGCGATTTTCATCACGGTTCTGCATTCGGCAATGGAGGAGTATTACTGGCGGTGGTTTGTATATGGCCATTTGCGTCAGATGGTTGGGTGCTGGCCCGGGCACCTCCTCGCGGCGCTGGCTTTCACCGGTCACCATCTGGTTCTTATGAGTGTCCTCTATCCTCTCCCGCTTGCTCTTTTTCTCTCGCTCCTGGTTGGGGCAGGGGGCGTGATATGGTCGTGGATGTATCAGAAGCAAGGCACAGTAGTGGGATGCTGGATCAGTCACTTGCTTGTGGATGCCTTTCTCATGGTTGTTGGCTACCGCCTTATTCTGATGCACTGAGTCCTTTTGGCAGTGAGCCTTGGCCATGTAGGCTAAGGCATCAGCTCTTGGATTGAAGATAGGCAACCAAATCACGAATCTGCTGGTCAGTTAACTGGTCCAGCAACCCATCGGGCATGACCGATACCGGTGCCCGCGTCAACTGAGAGAGATCTTTTCGGGCGATCACAGTCCTGATACCGGAAAGGTCCTTGATGGTAACGGTGAGGTCATTCGCGTCTGTAATGAAGCCAGTGATGATTGCGGAGGTCTCGCTTCCTGTAGGGCGCAGGGTAATTGTGGAAAATTCAAAGCCCTCTCTGATACCGAGGTTGGGGTCGATGATAGCCGGCACCAGATAATCGAGATTTTTCATCTCGTAGCCCGTTAGGTCCGGTCCAATGTCCCGGCCTTGGTCCTTGAATTTATGGCAGGAAGCGCACTGCTGCGCGAAAACGGCATATCCTCCAGAAGGGTTTCCTTTCGGTCTTGCTGTGGAGAGTAGTGCCTTGATCTCAATGATCTGGTCAGCCTTGTGCTTGTTTGAACGTCGCGCAGAACGGAGGTGCTGAGTAAGCAGGCTCCGGATCTGACTATTTTCGTAGTTCTTCATCAATAGGATATTCGCCGGGCTGAGAGAGGCCTTGTCGATGATGCCGCTGTCTATGGCCAGAAGTAGGCGGTGGGCCCATGCGGGTCTGCTGGAAAGGATGGACTGGGCCACCTGACGGAGATCGCCTTGCAAGCGAGGATAAAGGGTCAAGAGGGTAGAGGGAATGTCCTCTCCTGCATATCTTTTTAGCGCATTGAGCGCAGCCAATCTTAAAGCAGGTTCTATTGTCTCATTCCGGATGAGTTCCAGAAAGATATCTTCGGAGGGCGCATCAGCCAGCTCACCCAGAGCCTTTACCAAATCGAGACGTTGGGAGAGGGGAGTAGAGGGAGCCTTCAGGAGGGGGCGTGCCGCGGCGAGGGCCTGCGGGCTCTTGAGCCTCAGCGAGAGTTGAATGACTTCTTTTGGGACTTCTCCATTCTTCCAGAGATCAGCGAGTGTAGCATCGAGTTCTGCGGGAACTGGATCCAGAGATGTTCCTTCGAGTGCCTTGAGCATTCCCCGGATCAGGGTTTCAAGATGCTTGGATCCCCTGGCACGCGTCAAAAGCCGAGCGCACATTTCAAGGCTTTCCGGGCTTCGCTCTGCCATGTACCGCCGGCCCACACGTTCGCTCAGAACGCTTTCAAACAGTGGAGTATCCCAGAACCCCGAGCAGGAGAGAAGCGCACGCGCCTGAAGGGGGTGGTGGCGGATGAGACTCTCAAGAGCCCACCAGATCTGGAGGGGGATGAAGGAGTCGGTAGAAAATTCCCCTCTTCTCGCCAACGCCTCGATCAGCGACCGGTCTCCCAGAATCCGGGCGGCAGACGCAAGCTGAGAAATCACTTCGGCATGCTTCGTGCGACTCGCAATCTCAAGCAGGGCAGGGCCAAGGTCGATCTTATGATCAGCCGCGATACGAATAGCCCACCGTTGCAGATTCGAGCTGGGAGATTCCAGAGCAGCGCGCAGGATCTGTTTCATTTTTGACGGGTTCCGTTCGGGGAGGAATGTCCCTTGGAGAACCCAGAGGGCTTCCAGAGCCTGCTGCTGTGACCTTTTGTTTTCGGGATCGTGGTCTTTCACGATACTGGCCAGTTCATGGAGGAAAGGCTCAGGACTGCGCGCCCATAGAAGTCTTCGCGCATGGCGTCGCACCCACTGGTTCTTCTCGAGGAGTTTCTCTATCAACTGGGTGGACGATAGTTCCCTTAGATCAGGAGATCTGGAGGTCTTTGACGCGAGAGTGCGGATCCGGTGGATTCTGCCATTACTTCGATCCCAGTTGTCCCGTGGGTCCACATGGGTAATGCGGGCATCGTAAAAATCAGCCACATAGATTGAGCCATCTGGTCCGACCGTGCAATGAACCGGGCGAAACCACTGATCGCTGGTTCGGAGAGGGTTCTGTTCTTCCGTGGTTGCGAAGGTGCTGCCACGGGGTTCCATCCGCAGGGCGTGAATTTTGTTTCCGAGTGAATTAGGCCCGACGAGACGCCCCTCGAGTTGGGGGATCTCCCCGCTGCTGTAGCGGATCCACTGATGAACGAGCCGGATCCTTTCCCCTTTAATCGGCATTCCGAAGAAATGTCCAAAGCTGTAAGGATTTGTGTGGGGGCCATGCTTGCCGAACCCCTTCTGGTAGTAGGCTCCCTGAACGAAGTGAACAGCCTGTTGAGTGCCATTCGTGCCAGAATAGAGACGTCCGCTCGCATCGAAATCCACCCCGAAGTTGTTCCAGCCACCCTCCGCGAACAGCTCAAATTTATGTCTTGTTGGATGGTAGCGCCAGATGTTCTGCCCAAGGAAAGGATAGCGGGGAGCAGTCTCGTCAAGATGAACCCGTACGCGGGCAGTGACCGTGCTTCCGGTGCAGCCATAGAGCCAACCATCAGGACCGAGCTTCAGGCTATTGGAGATCGAATGGGTGTCTTCCATGTTGAACCCCGACAGATGTACAATGGGTTTGCTATCGGGGATATCGTCCTCGTTTCTATCTGGATAAAAGAGGAGGTAGGGAGGGTGCAGGACCCAGACGCCCTTGTTTCCATGGGCGAGAGAGGTGACCATGTTCAAACCATCGAGGAAGGTCTTGTGAAGATCATAGTTTCCATCGCCATTTGTATCCTCATGGATCGTGATCTTGTCTCGACCCGCGAATTTTCGATTGGTGGAGCTGTTAAATGGCGGAGGTGGCGGCACTTGATCAAACACCTTGCGGAGGTGTTTGTCCCACGTGAGAACTTTGAGTCCCGCGGGATTCGGATACTGGATATATTGCACAACCCAGAGACGTCCGCGTTCGTCGAAGTCCATGAAGAGAGGCTGCCGGACCCTTGGCTCACTGAGGACGGTTTCCACGGTTAATCCAGCACTAGTTTGGAACAGGTCCAGAGCTCGGCCGGGGGGAGAGGGCTGGCCCTTGTCGTCGGCACGAGCAAAAGGGTTCTGGTTTCCCTCGAAATGCTGAGAGACCGCTGAAAGTAAGTGGCGGCGCCACGCCTTGTCGGCAGGTATGACTCCACGGTGCCCGGCATGTTCTGACCCGGCTAACCTGAGATACGAGGCCGCTTCGGCCTCTGGGTCCTTTCCCCACTTCGCCCACGACGGCACATCGCCGCTCCTGAAAAGCCATCGCCCGGTCAGATCCATGGCGTCATCTATCCTCGTCAGATGAAGTGGCCCCTTGAGAATGCCGCCCTTACCTTCCTTGTTAAAAATTCTCCAGGCGATGAGATTAGGCTCACCGAAGCGAATCTGATCGGGCTCAATAACGAATGGGCGTCTTATACTGCTTGACGGGGTTCCAAACAAAGGAGGCATGGACCCGTTAGCTCCAACCTTGGCTCCATTGAAGAACGCTTCATCGACATCGCTGATGGTATCGGCAATGAGAAGGAGCCGGCTTCCCTGCCAAGCGCGGGGAATTTTGACGTAGGCTCGATACCACCCGAATCCGCTCGTGCCTTTCCATCCGCTTTCCTGCGGAACAGGTGCTGTCGTCCACCCGTCATGTTGGGCGAGTGCAGAACCAGCAGCCAGCAGGTACAAAAATACAGCAGGAATTGGCATGGATTAGGAGATTAATGGGTGAGCCTGCTTCAGCTTTCAATCGCCAAAGTTGCCCCCAAACTGCTTCCCGTGCAGAATGGAAGAACTTTCCGGAGGATCAGTGATGGGGCAGGGTAGGCAGATTTGCAGGGTTGAGATCTCGAACACTCTCGGTTGCTGTTCCACCTGAGCGCTTGATCGATGGCCCGGTTTTAGCATTGGATGAGGCATGCACAGACGCACATTCTTGAAGGGAGCAGCAGGTTCTTCGATTCTTGGAGCCCAGGGGGCATGGGCTAAGGATAGTGAGACACAATCAAGACTGGCTCTCGGCTATGATAACTTTGCGGTTCGCGCGATGAAATGGAAAGCGCCGGAGCTCATCAAATATGCAGCAGAGCTCAAGTGTGATACATTGTTCATCACGGATTTCGGGCCACTTGAAAAGATGACTGACGCGTATTTGAAAGATGTGCGAAAGCAGGGAGAGGATGCGGGAATACAGATCCTCCTGGGTAGCTGGAGTATTTGTCCCACTTCGGTGAAGTTCCGGGATACATGGGGAACTGCTGATGAGCATCTGCAGCTGGGTATCAGGGCGGCAGCAGCGCTGGGTTCTCCTGCTTTCCGTGTTGTTCTGGGAGCAGGGGAGGATCGTAAGACTGAAGGAGGAATCGAGGCGCGGATTGCCGACACGGTGAAGGTCCTCAAGAGGAATCGTACGCGGTGCCTGGACTCGGGGATCAAGATCGCGATGGAGAATCACGCAGGGGACATGCACACCTTGGAGCTCCGTGGTCTTATTGAGGAAGCGGGTCCGGATTTCGTCGGTGCTAATTTTGATTCAGGCAACGCGGTGTGGACGATGGAAGATCCCGTGCAAGCACTTGAAAACATCGGGAAATATGTGATTACCACCAGCCTCAGGGATTCGGCGGTGTGGGAGAGTGAAAACGGTGTCACAGTGCAATGGACCGCGATGGGTGAGGGAAACACTGATCTAAAGACCTTTTTTGCGCGATTTGCGGAACTCTGTCCGGATGTCGCAGTCAACATCGAGACAATCTCCGGGTTTAATCGTGAGTTGCAGGTCAAAAAAGATGACTTCTGGAAGGCTTGGCCAAAAGGGAAGCCTGAAGGGTATGACAAGTTCCTTGCTCTCGCCAGAAGCGGAAAGGAAAGAAAAGCGGGGCCGGTTGACCAAAGGGAGGATATCTCAAAAAGTATCGCCTACTGCAGAAGCGAACTTGGTCTTGGCCGTCGATAGTTCGTGACCGAAAATTTTCATGAGATGAAAGGGCGCTCTGAAGCATTCGCGGAAAAAATCTTCAGCAGCATGAAGTCTTCTGCATAACACGGTCATTGAGAGATAATTCATGGCACGACTACTGCTTCCTCCCCATCGGCTGATGGCCCTTTTCGAAAAGGGGGGCATCACGAGGGCTCAGCTGCAGGCAGCAATGAGTGTTCATCAGCAGCGTCTTCTGTTGGAAATTGCGGAAGCAAGGAAAAGACCGGCTTTGTCCTTTCTTGATGAAAAGTTAAGTCGATATGCTGCCAGCCGCCTTGAGCGGAGACATGGCGAAAAAATCATCCGGATGGTTCTCAGAGCGCTGGCGGACATTGATGGATTTCCTCCTGCAGATCTCCTGTGGAATGCGGAGCACTCTGATGTCCCACTGCATTGCTTCTTCCGTCTGCGCCGAGAGCCCGTCTTTCGTCTCATCAGCCTCACGGTCGATCCCCTGGGTGTTAAGGTCGTGATCGAGCATGGGCGTGCTGCGAAACGTCGTACCACACGGCAGGAGATCCAGCTTTTCAGAGACAGATTTGGAAAGCTGACTGTTGGGGCTGGGAGCATGCTGAATTGAACTTCCCTCCAGCGGTTCTTGCGCCTCTGTCGCTGTGCCCTAGTCTGGGGGTATGAAAACAAAGACTCTGGTTCTCCCACTCTTCCTCGTCGCGATACTGGGTGCGATAGTGTTTGCCCAGAGTGATCGAAAGCCCGGAGAACAAAGAAGGGTTGTCGCAAAGGGTGTCCGGTTCGATCCAGTTGTGCGAAACATGGAGGGCTGGACAGTGCATATTGATCCTGCCCTGCTCGCCGGAGAGCACGCGGTGACCGGTAAGAAGTGTTTGCGGATGCTTGGGGATCATCTCAATCGCATCTCACTTCTGGTTCAGGGGGATGTCCTCAAAAGGCTGCAGACGTGTGAAATATGGATTGAGCACAAGCATCCTTCCCTCGGAGCAATGCAATATCACCCAGGGGAGGGATGGTTGCGAAGACACGGGCATGATCCTCGGCTGAACAAGAAGGTGCACATCCCACAGGCCGAGGCGTTGATCTCGCGAGGGCAGTTACTCAAGCACCCGGCGGTTGTTCTCCATGAGCTGGCCCATGCCTACCACGATCAGATTCTTGGTTTCGATTACAAGCCTATCGTGGATTCCTATGATGAGGCCATGAAGGAGGGAACCTATGAGAGGGTTCTGCTATACACGGGCCGGACCGTGAGGCACTACGGTGCCACCAACCATAAGGAGTATTTTGCTGAGGGAACCGAGGCCTACTTCTATCATAACGATTTTTATCCGTTCGTTCGTGCAGAGCTCAATAAGCATGATCCCACTCTTCACGACGCCCTTAAGGAGGTCTGGGGGCCGGCCCAATAGACCATTTTCGTGTCAGGGGGAAGCTTCCTCCTAATTGAGGACCGGGATGAGACTAGAGGTCCTGTCCGTGCAACTCGAGCAGACGCTGGCTTTCCGTGACGAGGAAATCGCAATCCATGAAAGGATCAGAACTAATGTCCTGCCAGAGAACCTTGCCTGAAGGTGAGATCACAAAGGTGCCGTGGAGTGGTGATTTCTCAAAATCATCATAGGCGCTCCATTCCCGAAATACCTTCAAGGCTGGGTCTGCAACCAGAGGAAAGGGGAAACTGCCACCATCCTTTTCCCACTTTTCCCGTGATTTAATTAAATCAGTCTCGCTGTCCGTGCTGATGGCGAGGACATCAAAACCGTTCTCCTCGAAAAGCTTTGCACTCTTCGCGAACTTCTCCAGTTGCTCGGCACAGTGCAGGCAACCGTATCCCAGATAGAATATCAGAATAATTGGTCTTCCCGCATAATCCTTGCGTGAGATCGTGCCGCCTGTGCCATCCGGCAGGGTGAAATCGTAGGCTGTGGGTGGCGTCCAAGCCACTGGCCCAAGCGAGTCCAGTGAAGGCCGTATTCCTATGTCATCACGAAGCATTGGCTGTGCCTGCCACTCACCGAGATCGAGCTCCCCGGCGATAGCCATCACCCTTGCGACCGGAGGAGCCTCTGGGTCGAGATGGGCGGAAATAGGTTTCAGTAGTTCAAAGGCTTCGCGTGTCTGCTCCTCCTTCCCGGTGGCGTGCAGGATTTCAATACGGGCGAGAAGCGGTAGAACCCGTTTGTCACCGGGCTTCAGGGCCTCCTCACTCATCGTAAGGGCTTTATCCCGGTCACCAGCCCAGAGGTGAAGCTTGGCGAGGTTGTACTTATCATCCTCAACAGCCCCAAGGTGCTTTTTGGCTTCATCCAGCTTGTTTTCGAGTAACGCGGAGAAGCAGACGATCGCTTTCCGGGCCTTCTCTACCTTCTTAATCCACTCTTGGGGCTTTTTGGTGGCTTCCTTAACGAGCTTTTCGGTGTCTTTTTCGTTCTTCTCCTCCTTGGCGGCCTTTTCCCGTGCCTCAGTCTCTGCCTTTTCGCCTTCTTCTTTAGCGGTATTCAGGAGGGTGGCGAGCTCCGTGTCCACGGATCGTAGTCCCTCAAGTGACTTTTTGCCGAGGTGAGCCTGCGCGAGAAGGCGGAGACGTTTGAGTTGTTCTTCACGCTTGGCCGTCGGTGCAAGGTAGGGGGTGTCTGCAAGTCGCAATGTTTCGTCCCAGAGTTCATAACGCCTGAGGACCTCAAAGATTCTACTGCGGCCATAACTTGCGCTGCGCCCACCTCGGCTGAGAGTGTTGAGCTTTGGATGCCTCGGATTCGCGATGAGGCTCTGCGCCATGCTCAGAGCATCATGCGCCCGCCCAAGTGTCATCCAGTTGCGGCAAAGCCATTCGTTGTTGTGAGCGTAATTGTGAATGCGATCGGGAAGGACCCGGCGTGTGATCATGTAATTATGATCTGTCCTTGCGGATGCCTCCTGGGCAAAAGCAGAGTCATCCCACCTCTTTAGTTTGGAGTAAATATGGCCGGGCATGTGCCACATGTGGGCGATTCCCGGAGCGGTATGCCCGAGCTTGGCAGCGGAATCGAGAGCGATCTTAGCCTTCTTACCGTCCCAGAGGTGGATCCGATAGTGGTGTGCCGGGTGCATTGGATTGACAGCAAAGATCTGCTGGAGAATGGCATCGACCGCCTGATGGCTGTGAATCGGCAGGCCGCTGCGTCCGAATTGCCAGAGGCGCACACAAAGGAACGCACGGGCTTCGATGTCTGTGGGGTAATCCTGTATAATGCCCTCGAGATCGTCGATCAGCTCCTGTTTACGCTTCTTTGCGTCCTTGGGCTCGCCATCGAGGTAGTTGGCCTGAGCGTGGATGTAGCGCTGGTTCTGCTCGGTGGCTTTATCCTGAAGTTCAGAGGCTTTTTTTATGAAAGCCTTGGCCCGCTTTTCATTTTCCCAATTGGCCATGGCCATTCCCCAGTAGGCCATGGCGCAGTCAGGATCCTTTGCGGCAATCTGACGAAATGTTCGCTCGGCTTCATAGTACCAGAAGCCGTGCAGCTGTCCGATTCCCTGATTGAAAAATTGTTGCCCTTCTTCCCACGAGCATTGAATTACGAAAGAGATTTTACCCGTTCCCTCAATCGGGAGAGCCGAGTGTCGTGGGCCCTGATTGAATGCTTCTCCCTGATGCGAGTGACCTGCCTTTGGTTTGTCGTCACCGGTCACCTCTGGTTGGTCCTCCGCATGGGCCAGCGGCGAGATTGCGAGAGGGATTAGCAGCGCAAGAAGGCGGTTCAGGATCACGGCGTTAATACGAACACGATTTTCCCGTCCCTACCAAGCCAATTGTAGGTGCCGTCTGCGGGGCTGGAAGGCCGGATCCCTCGGGCGCGTGCGTTAAAGGTCTTCAGAGTTGTCCGGTGTGTCTCTTGACCGGGAAGATGCGTCCATCTAAGGACGTAGTGTGCGGGCGATACAGATTATTGGGACCGGAGTGCTTTTGAGCGCTTCTGTGAGCTTCGGGGAGAATCCTCGTGGGGGGTGGGAAGGCAAGGGAAATGCTGGCATTACTCTAAGCAGAGGGAATGGGGAATCTCTCCGGGGAACTGCGGAACTCGAAGGTTCCCGAAGTCTGGGAGATTGGCAGATGGAGGCCGCTGCTTCCTTGCTCTATGGCAGGGATAACGGAGTAAGCTCTGGTGAGCGGGTGGACGGTTCTTTTCAGCTGAACCGGGGACAGAAGAGTCGCATCTACGCTGGCCTGAGTGGTGAGATTCTTCACGATCAGCCTGCGCGGATAAATTGGAGGGCGATAGTCTCTCCTGTTATTGGATGGCGAGCCTTCGATCAGGAGAATCTTGAGCTCGATCTGGAAGTAGGACCAGGTCTTACGTGGGAAGATCGTGCATCAGTTACCCGTGGTTACAGTTCGGTGCGCCTGCATGAACATCTCGACATTCAGTTGACGAAGCGATTGCACTTTTTTCAATCGCTCACAGCTATTTTCGAGGCGGGCGATCTCGAAAACTACAGCGTGAAGGCTGATGCAGGTTTGGAATCCAAGCTAGGCGGAAGCTGGTTATTACGACTCGCAGCAAAAGCGGTTTTCCATGGAGATTCAGATCAGACAGCGAGTGAAGATCTCCTCCTGACGGCGGGTTTCGGCTATAATCTTCATCCAGCTGATCAAAGTGAAGGGGTCCTTGCTTCCGGCGTTAAGAAGCTGAAATCTCGATCTGGTGAGTGGGGGGCTACTGCGCTGTTGGGTGGAAGCATTTCCAAGGGAAATAGTGATGCCCGCTCCATCAGCAGCGGACTCAGGTTGAGGAGGGATTGGAATGACAATGAGTTAGTGGCCGGCATTTTTGGTGTCTACGGTCAGCAGGGCGGGACGATGAGTGCAGAGAGCCTGTCTGGTGATTTGCATTATCAGCAGAATCTGGCGAAGGAGAGCTTTGGGGGAATGAGGTTGGATTGTGATTATGATGCTCTTGCTGGACTAGACTGGCGTTTGGCTTTCGCCCCATATTTTGGGTGGGTGGTTTTTGAGACAGAGAGGGGCAAACTTTCCCTCGAAGGGGGCCCCTCGGTCGTGGCGGAACAGAAAAGCGGGAGGGAAAGGGCCTTTTTAGCGACCTACGCAGCGGTGAAGGCCAAACACAAGCTGGGTGAAAGGACGCAGCTTGTGGGAGAACTCTCGTGGTTGACTAAAGCTGCTGATTTCAAAAGCCAGATCTTTACCTCTGAACTCAGGGTCGAGCACGCCCTGTCGGAAAGATTGAGCCTTCAGTTGTTGGGGCGGAGCACCTACGACACGGATCCGGCGAATAACAGTGGACGGCATGACCTACAGGTTGTCAGTGCTCTGGCTGTCAGGTTTTGAGGGAGAACAAACGGTGGGCGTGTAGCCGGTAAAAGCAGCAAATGAGGCTAATCGTTGGCCTTCAAGGTTCTAAATATGCTTCTTGCTGATATTTTTTCTGGTGTTCCCCGCTGGGCGTTCAGGAAAAATTTTAAAATCATTTCAGAAGGGGCGATTTACCACGCGAGGGGGGAAGATCGTATCGAATTTTGGGAGCTTAGGATCGTAGCACGGGCTAAAAACAAGGCAAAATGCGGGGTTTGGCCGATCAGCAAAGGAAAGAGAGCGAGAGATTGGATGAGTCGCACTTTCTTTAAAGCCCATTTTTTTAGGGGTTTAAGAACTTTAAGGCGGGCTTCAGCCGACATTTTGGCCAGATGGCGGCCTCTGATGCGGGATACGGGAGGAAAAGGCCTGAGGGTGGGAGCTCCCGGCCCTTCCGATCCCGTCTAAAGTCCTCGGGCGCTTGGTCATGACGGCTGAGAGGCTCTTCAGGCTGCGGGAGGACTGCCCGCCTGACTGAGTGCATAAAAAATTATTCTTCCTGTTTGAGGCGAAATGCTTGACGGAAACCTCTTAAATTTATGGGTTGAAGACCGAAGTTTCATTCGAACCTAACCAATAAAGAACCAAAATTCATGGCCCAGAAAGCAGCAACCAAGACAGAAATCCTTAATAACATGGCCGAGGCAACCGGCTTCAACCGCAAGCAAGTCGCTTCAGTGCTCGATGCACTCAGCGCTGAGATCAACAAGGGTGTGAGCCGGGGTGGCCCAGGACAGTTCACGATTCCCGGTCTCTGCAAGATCGTCGTGCAAGACAAGCCGGCAACAGAAGCGACAACCCGTGCTAATCCATTCAAGCCCGGTGAGATGATGGAAGTCGCAGCCAAGCCGGCTCGGAGGGTCGTAAAGGTCCGTCCTCTTAAGAATCTGAAAGACATGGTCGCATAATCAGCGACTTCAAGGTCAATTCTTTAGGAACCGCGTCCTGAACAGGGGCGCGGTTCTCTTTTGGCAGAAATGCAGGGTAGATTTCCTGTTACCAGTAACAGGCCTACGGAGCCTGCGTTCGACCTGCGAAATGGACCCGGTGTGATTTTGCACAATGAATCGAGCTGGGATATAGAAAGCGCGTCCTGAAATAAGGCCTCAATATCGATATGCATGTCGTAGCCCTCCAATATGATATCTCCTGGGAAAATCGGGAGGCCAATTTTGATATTGTCCGCCGTCTGCTGACCGGAGCAGCAGTGTCTCCGGGGTCGTTAATCGTTCTCCCGGAGATGTTTTCTACGGGATTCAGCATGAATGTCGCCCGGGTGGCAGAGGCGAAGGCAAGTGAGACCGAGAAGTTCCTCTCGTCCCTTGCATGGCAATACGAGAGCCATGTGGTCGGTGGTCTCGTAAGTAAGGACCCAGGGTCTTCGCTGGGCCGCAACGAAGTGGCCGTTTATGACCCCTCGGGTCGACCCGTTGCGCTTTATCAGAAAAATTACACGTTTTCCTACACCGACGAATCGAGTCACTATGTGGCGGGCGATGGTCTGGCCATGTTTCGCTGGCAGGATTTCACGGTATGTCCGGTGATCTGTTACGACCTCCGTTTCCCGGAACTTTTCCGAAAGGGTGTGCGTGATGGCGCCAATCTTTTTACGGTCAGTGCTAATTGGCCGGCTGCCCGATCGCGGCACTGGAAAACTCTCCTTGAGGCCCGTGCAATCGAGAATCTTTCCTGTGTTGTTGGAGTGAACCGGGTGGGGTCAGATCCAGGTTTCCGCTATCCTGGAGGATCTCGCATATTGAACCATCAGGGGTCAATACAGGCAGAAGCCGGTGATTCCGAAGCTGTTCTCTCTTGTAAGCTCGACTACGCTGATCTCGTGGCGTGGAGGCGGGAGTTTCCAGCCTTGGAGGATATCAAGGGTTAATTAGCCTTTGGAGGCTCCGAAAAAGGCGAATAGCCATGAAGGGACCCTACTGGTCCCAGTCATCTTCTACAGCCTTACGGTAGGCGGCAATGTCCTGTTCTCCGTAGTAGGCGATTAAGATGGCCCCATCGGCTGCCACCGTCTCAAAAAGGCTGTGCATGAGTTCCTGTTCCCCGGGCCACGGGTAGACGTAGAAAACGTCGATCTCGTCGATCTCGCAGTCCATGCCCTCATAAGGGGGAACGGACAGGGTGGACTCACCCCAGCGAGAAATGGGTTCCGGGGTCATTAATTCCGCGCCACCATGCGCAGGATAGGACCCAAAGCCCTCGGGGAAGTAACTCGTGCAGAGGTTCTCAACTTTGATCGAGTGATCGTTCGCCAGTTCCCGGGCCAGTGATACAAGGTCTTCCTCGATCTCCAGCCCGTAGGAACGGTAGCCCAAGAGAGATGCCAGACACGCTCCGAGGCCGAAGCCACTTCCCCACTCACAGAAGGTGTCTCCCAAAGGAAAATTCTGCTCTGTGAGCGATCTTAAAACCCTGTAGAGGAGAACCGGGTCGCTGGGAAGGAAGCGGGGGACCCTGCGGTTACGATTGGATTCAAAGAGGGCGTCAAGCCTCGTATCCGCATCTGTGATCAATGCTGCGACCCGTGAGGGAAGGGCTTTGTCATCGAGTTGCAGGGGAATCTCCTCCAGAGCCATCCTGCCCAGTGTGCCAGCTGGTCTTCCTCTTGTCGATGCGGTCCGCCAAATTCCTCGACTCGGGATTGGATTAGGGGAACATGTGCGGCGTTGAAAGAGGTGGAGATATTTACTGACGGTGCTTGTCGTGGAAATCCGGGTCCCGGGGGCTACGGCGTGGTCCTTACCTCTGGAGGCCATCGAAGGGAGATGAGTGCAGGGTTTGCCCGTACAACCAATAATCGTATGGAGCTATTGGCAGCTATCACAGGACTCGAAGGGCTTAAAGAGCCTTGTCGCGTTCATCTTTGCTCGGACTCTAAATATCTCATCAACGCAATGACGTGCGGCTGGCTCAGAAAATGGAAAGGGCTTGGGTGGCGACGGGGTCCGGGGCAGCGGCTACGGAATGTGGACCTCTGGAAACGTCTCGATCTGGCATGCGGGCAGCACGAACTACGCTGGCATTGGGTCAAAGGCCATGCGGGCGATGTCGAAAACGAACGATGTGATTCGCTCGCAGTGGCTGCTGCGGAAGGTGATGACCTCGCTTCAGATGAGGGTTACCTGACCGAGGAGCAGCTGACAGGAAATCAACCAGGTCTCTTTGATTGATCGCCGAGGCTCCTGGCGAAGCACGCGGGCGTGTCCTGGAGCCAACCGCCCCTGCGGACGTGGCTCGTCGCGCTGAATTACAGGGTTTCACGGACGATTACCTCGAGAGCTTCTTTGAAAGGGAGCCTGAATCTTAAGTCACCGGATTCTCAGGGACCTCTCATCACCTTCATGCTTTGAATTCAGCGAAGGAGATTGTCTTTCGCAGGGTGCCGATTCGCAATCGAGCCTCAGGTTGCAATTACTCTCCTGCCTTGGTTTTGTCCGGGGGAGGTTTCGAGTTATTCTTTTTCCTGAGATCTTCCTTCTCCTTCTCGCGTTCCAAGAACGACTTGCCCTCGGTGATCCACCTCCTTCCGGTTTCTTTCTTGAGGAAGTGCCCCATCCATTCCCTGACGCGGTAGTGGTAATCTACCATGTTCTCCTCCTTGCGCAGGCCGTGATTCTCACCCGGATAAACGAGGAGTACGAGATCGTCCTTCCCAGCCCAGCGGGCGGCGTTGTACATCTCGATACCCTGATCCCAGTCGACCGCGCCATCCTTGTCTCCGAAGGCAATGAGGAGAGGCGTGTTGAGGGTGTCCAGCCCATGGATGGGGGAATTACGGGCATAATTCTCCGCATCCTGCCAGAAGGGCTTGTTCATGCGTCCTTGTGATTGCGCGAAGATGCGGGCATTGGTGCCTCCAGAATTCCAGTAAACGCTTACGGACATGCTCATCATGTCGGTGAGGGGAGCCCCAGCTACTGCGGCCGAGAAGAGGTCGGTCTGGGTAACGATGAAAGAGGTCTGGTAGGCGCCCCAGGAATGACCCATCAGGCCGACTCTCCGGGAATCCACCATTCCTGTCTTGAGAACCTTTTCCACGGCAGGGACCACGCAGTCTACGGCTGAGATCCCAGGTTGCTGAGGCCGGTAAACAATATCGGGTTGAAATACGAAATAGCCTTCTGCGGAAAAGACGCAGGGATTGTAGGGGTGCTTCTCGCTTGGGGTGTAGTAGCGGTGCAGGTCCTGTGAGCGCTTCTCGTAGATATAGACGATCATGGGATACTTCTTCCCTTTCCGGTATCCGGCAGGGTAAGTCAGCATGCCCTGCAGAGGAACACCCTGCGTGTTCTGAAAGTTAACGAGCTCGGAGCGTCCCCACTGGTAGTTTTTCTGGAACGTATTTGTTTCTGTGACCTTGTGCGAATCTTCCATAGTGGGTCCGGTGAGGTACAGGTCGCGAGACTGGTCGCTCCGCTCCCGGGTGAAAGTGAGAACGTCGACATCCCGGGACCGGGTGAGGAACATCATGAGCGCGTCGTCGAGAAGGTGGGTTTTCCAGTCGGCTGCGGGGGTTTTCCGGGTTGCAAGAGTCAGGCTCCCGTAACCGGACTTCTTGGACCGCTCTCCGAAGAGGCCCACGTAGATTCGGTCCCCTCGAGCAATATTGCCGTGATTCTCTTCCCGGTAACTCGCCTGAGAAATACGGTGCCGAAGTTGTTCCTTCCGGCCGTTGGTCAGTTTGCGAGTGCGCTCGCCCCGCGGATCAAGAAGCCAGATGTCGTAGCGGTCGTAGAGAAGGACGCCGGAGCTGTCAGTGAGCCAGATGCCACTACCGAAAGGCCGTTTCTCCTGGGCGAGGGTGTCGTCCTGCGTGTCGGTAAAAGAGGTCTTCAGTGTAGAGGTGATGTTTCTCTGTTTTCCGGTCTTGAGATCATGGATCCAGATGTGGCCCTCACGTACGAAGAGGAGAAAGCGTCCGTTGGGACTTGTCGAGAGGGTGAACTTAACTCCCTCAAGGATGCGGTTGCGTTTCCCATTCCTAGTGCTGATGGCGTAAACGTCGTGTAGCCGTGGGCCAAACATGGCTTCTCGTTCGTGGGGAGAGGAATCCATTCCAATAGCCCGAAGGCCATCCTGCATGATGGTGACCCGTTCCGTGAGCTCGTTCTCGAGTTGAACCAATTTGTTTTCTTTCAACCACCATACCGCCTTGCGTGTGGGATTTCTGCGGCTTGAGGCCTCCTTTTTCTGCCGGGGCATAATGGTCACATCTTTCGAGTGCCAGACCTCTACATTTGAGGGAGTAGTCAGGGTTTCGCGGAGGGTCTTCGCCGGTAGTTCAGGACTGTCTTGGCCCTTCTGTTTCTGACTGCCCTCCTTTTGGTCAGGAGATTTGTCAGGGCTGGGTTGTGCCGGGGAGGAGTCTTTCGCGCTATTGTTGTTCGTTTTACCTTTCTTGCCCTGCTCCTGTTTTGCGGGGGGCTTCGGAGGGGAGGGGAAATCCTTGGGTTTGTTCTCCCACTTCTTGAGTGAGCAATGAAGTGCTTGGCCGTTCTTATCCCAGCTCAGGCTGGCCGTGAGGTAGTGATCGACAGGAAAGGAGCGGTTCTTGCTATGGTCGTAGATGGTCTTCTCACCGGTTGGCTTATTCGAGTCATCCAGATTTCGGAAAGCCAGGAGAGTGTGAGAGATGTCCTCCTTGTCCCCAAATTTCATCTGCCGGGCGGCAGCGAGATCAAAGGAGTCCTTGCGCCAGAGTAGTCCAGCGTAATCCTCGTCGCTGGCCTCAAGGGTTCGCAGAGTCTCACTGCCGGGGTCGAAAAGCTGCAAGGCGTTACTGATGCTGGGGGAGTCGACTACGAGAGCGAGAAGAGATCCTTTCTTGCTCCATGCGAATTTGGTGACATTCCCGAAGGTTGTATCCTTTCCGGTCTCGAGATTACGAACGAGCAGGGCCCGGGCGGGAGGAGTGGGAGGGGTACCCGGGCGGGCAGGAGTGGATTTGCCGATCACCTCGATAGCTGCAAAGCGGCTGTCGTGGCTGAAGGCGAGCGTGACCACATTCCTGAATTCCGTGGTCTTTCCATCGATCAGGGAGCGGAGATGGATGGTGGTGCCAGGTCCTGCAGGTTTCTTGGATTCCTTGGCCTTTTTCTTCTCCTCCGGGCTCTTTCCGATAGTCACGGATAGCCATTGGCTGTCATTGGAAAAGACAGGGCTCTCCCCTTGGGAATAGACCTGCTCCTCCTCATTCTTCCCGTTCTTTATCTTGTGAAGATGAAGTGAGCTCTTGCCGTCTACCCGCCTGATATCGAATGTGAGCCACCGACCGTCATGGGACATTTTCCGGTTTCCCATGTTCATTTGCTCCCACTGGGCATAATCCTGTGGGGCGATGGGTTTTCTTTGAGGCTGCTTTTTCTTTTTGCGCTTCTTACGGCCGGATGGCTGCGATTCAGTTCCGGGCTCTGCTGTCTTGGCGAGCGGAGAAGAATTCCCGGGAGAATGTTTGTTGTTAGAACCTTTTTCGGCGGGTGTTTCTCCCGATGCCGACGTGGACAGGAAGAGGACGAGTTGAAGGGTTGTGAAGAGGAGGTAAGGGTGAAGCCTCATATTGCTGTGTGTAAGGGGGGGAGGCCTTACTCTTATTGAGCTCCTGTTAGAAGCCTCCATTTAAATAAATTGAACGGGATGTTCCACAGAGTCCCGTGCAGGGAGTGTAGTCGGAGCCCAGAGACCGGTTCGATTTTCGAGGCGTTCCGGATCGTAGTCCATAAAAACGAGCTATCTCGTTTACGGACGGCGAAGGATAAGGTGAACTGTTTCTGCATTATGGCCTGGTATATTTCGAAAGGGAATGAGCGAGAAGGGCCGGTCAATGGAGACCGCCTTCGCAGCATGATCATCACGGGTGAAATCTCATCAACCGATCTGGTGGCCTGGGGTGAGCAAGGAGAGTGGATCGAGGCGGGAGAAGTGTCTGATTTTTCGGGTCCTGATCCAGTGCGCACGGAAACTTCGTCTACAACCGCTGCCAGTGCTCCTTCGAATCCGGAAGAGGAGGTTTCCCTCGCCAAGCTGGAGGAAAGATCGGAGGAAGCACCCCCGGTAGCGCCGCCTCCAAGCGGAGCTGATGTTCTTGCATCTCCTGCAGCGGACAAGCCTGATGAGCCTCCTGCTCTCGTGGGTCGAGAGAACAAGAGGGACTCGGAGAATGAGGATAAAGCAGAGAGAGTGGTTCCGAAACCATCGCTAGGAGGAGCTGACAGTTTCAAGCCTCCCACGGTGGGAAAGCCTGTTGAAGAGGCTCCGGCGAGGACTGCCAAATTAACCGGGGAAGGAGAAGAGATCTCCAATGATTCTGACACTTCGCCTCCTTTGTCAGAAGGTGATCAGACCTCAGGAATATCCGCGCAGGATGCCACTCTCAACGACCGTATCCTGGCAACTCTGATCGATATGCTGGTTGCCATCGGTGTTGGGTGGATGATCAACCTTTTTATTGGAGGCCCTGTCTGGCTATACGGTTCGCTTTGTATGTTGCTCCGGGAGTCTCTTCCTGTTCTTAACGGGCAGAGCATAGGCAAGAGGGCGATGAAACTCCAGACGGTGACTCTGGATGGAAAGGTTCTGAAAGGAGACTGGGATGGGAGTATGCTGAATGGGAATATGCTTCGAAACGTCGTGTTCTTGATACCTCTGTTTCCGATGGTCGAATTGATCGTCCTGTCTACCCGGGCCAGTCAGCATCACGGGATTGGTGGTCTTTGTCGGCAGTGCGCTTGCGAAATTGAACGGAAGCCTGAATTCAAGCCCTTGCTCCGATTGGGCGACCAGTGGGCGGGCACAAAGGTTATTAGCCTTAGTTTCCGGCCCGAAGTTGGCGGCTCGGCTGAGTGAGCCGGAAGAGGGTCTCGCTCTCAGCTCGACTCTCACCGATATCCCCGGAGTTCGCTCCTTTATGGGGCATCACTTGACACGAGAGGGCTTTTAAGGAACCAGAGAGAGATGAGGATTCTCTTCGGCCTGCTGATCCTGACTACCTGCTCTGTGGCGGAGGATTGGCCTCAATATCTTGGCCCCGGACGCGATGCGGTCTGGAGGGAGAAAAATGTAGAGCTTGATTTTGCCAAGCGATCTCCGCGGCTACTCTGGACGGCTCCAACGGGAGGCGGTTACGCCGGCCCCTCAGTGGCTGAAGGCAGGGTCTTTGTCGTGGACCGCCTTGCCGAGCCCTACGTCCCCGGAAAGCTGAAACCCGGTAGTAATGTGAATTTTGTGCGAGCTCGTATCCCTGGGAAGGAGCGGGTTCGCTGTCTCAGAGAGAGTAACGGAGAGGTTCTCTGGGAGGACGCCTACGACGCCGACTATTCCTCAGTCTACCCTTACGCGATTGGACCCCGAACGACGCCTCTGGTGCATGAGGGAATGGTTTATACGCTGGGAGCGGAGGGCCACCTGCGGGCCTATACATCTAAAGGGGGAAAACTGGTGTGGCACCGGAACATTCTGAAGGAATACAAATTGGAAACTCCGCTATGGGGTACGGCCGGCCATCCTATCGTCGAGGGTGAGCTTCTGATCTGTCCGGTGGGTGGTAGCGGAACTACGGTGGTTGCTTTCGATCGCAGGACCGGCAAGGAGCGCTGGAGGGCGTTGGATGTTCTCCAGTCAGGCTATGGCACCCCGGTGATCGAAACGATCAATGGTCATCGTCAGCTTCTCGTCTGGGATGCGGAAAACCTCAACGGCTTGGACCCGGAAAGCGGAAAGGTATTCTGGAGCGTTCCCTTTAAGCCGCAGTTCGGAATGGCCATTGGCGCTCCCCGGGTCTGGAAGGATCTTGTTTTCATCATGGGCTACAACAATAAGTCGGGAGCGATCCGGGTTGCTCCTGATGGAAAGTCTGCGCGGTTGGCTTGGGGCCGTAATCTGCGCAAGGGAGTGGCCGGGGTTATGAACACGGCATGGACCAGCGGCGGATATATCTATTCGGGTGGGCAGCGGGGACTTTTTCGATGTGTCAGGATGGAGACAGGAGAGCGGATCTGGGAAAGCCCTCAACCACTTCTCCGGGCGGATGGTTCTGGTCGCGGTCCGTGGCCTCATGCCTTTACGGTGCATCATGA
This sequence comes from Roseibacillus sp., assembly GCA_002715825.1. GTDB lineage: Bacteria > Verrucomicrobiota > Verrucomicrobiia > Verrucomicrobiales > Akkermansiaceae > Roseibacillus_B. Next base: position 24,121 of record PBAI01000016.1, read on the forward strand.
GCCCTCCGGTCAGACTCTGATCTTCAATGACCATGGGGAAATGATCAGCGCGAAGCTTTCTCCTGACGGTTACAAGGAAATTGCGCGGACTGCGATCATTGAGCCCACCCACATAGTGGCTGGGCGGCTGCTTGTGTGGTCTCACCCGGCTCTGGCCAACGGCCGGGTTTATTGCCGCAATGACAAGGAGGTTCGTTGTTGGGATCTTGGTAGGGGGGAACCCTGACCGTCTTTTCGGAATGGATTTTAGCTGTAACGAAGCAAGGGCTTCATGCCACCGTGCTTCATCTTCCTCGAATTGATGACCCCCAGCTGACCTACCACTACGCCGGACAGGATTTCCGGCTTACTGATGTAGGTGGCAGGGTAGCGTCGGGGCTCCTGCTGCAGCCGGAGACGGGCAGATTCACTTGAGACCGGTGAGCATCTCTTGGAGCTTTGTTCGTTCACGGGGAGCCAATTTCGTTGCATGCGTGTCAGGATGTGCCCACCTTTGGGCCTGCCATGAAAGGTTTCCTTCCTCTTTTTTTACTCTTCCTGTTAGGTCCCCTCGCCAAAGCGGAGATGAGAGAATGGAAGACGGCAGATGAATCAAAAACGCTCGTGGCGGAGTATGTAAGCTCGCGGGATGGTAAGGTAACGATCAGAAGAAAGAGAGATCGTCGGACATTCACCATCGATCTGAATGCCCTTTCGCAAAAAGACCAGGATTACGTCAGACAGCGAGAGGAGAGCCCGCTTGGAGATGACACGTTGGAAGCTGGTGATGCAGATGGCGAATTTGCCAAGCTTATCACGGGTGACTGGGAGCGCGCAGAGGGTCACGGTTTGAAATATCGAATCTTCGGGGCAAGAAAATTGAGGAGAGGTAAGGGTCCCGGATATCCACTGGTAGTCTATTTGCACGGCAGGGGTGGTGATGTGATGACCCCGGAAGAGCCGTGGGGCGCCAGAGCTTTCACCAAGGACGATAATTACCGCCGTCGTAGCTGTTTCGTCATTTCCCCACAGAATCCGGATCAGCAGGGGTGGGTAGGGGCCAAGGCCGATGGAGTTGTGGAAATCGTAAAGGAGCTTTTGAAGAAGCTACCTGTAGATCCTGACCGCATCTATTTAACCGGCTATTCGATGGGGGGTTACGGCACCTTTCAGCTACTTTCTCAGGAGCCTCGCATGTGGGCTGCCGCCGTTCCGGTGGCCGGTGGTGGAAACCCCGGAGCGGTCAGGGACTACCGAAAGGTACCTATCTGGGTGTTTCACGGAGCTGAGGACAAGGTCGTCCCGGTGAGCCAGAGCCAGACAATGGTGGAAGCCCTTAAAGAAGTGCGCTCAGAGGTAAAGTATACCGAATTTGCCGGTGCCGGGCATGGCGTTGCTGACAGGGTCTATGACGACGAGAAGGTACACGAGTGGATCTTCGAACAGGGGAGGTGACTAGCTGCTGCGTTCCTGTCGCGGGGAGATGAAAATTCTCTGAATATAATCCGGCGTTCGCTGGTCCAAGGAGTATGATGAAACGCGCTCATACTCCCTTCCTGATTGCAATAACTGCTGCCGTGTTGTGCACCAGTTGTACAACCATGTATGATTCCGCCGGACGACCCGTAGATGTTCTTACCCCGGAAGGGGCGGCTCTTGCAGTTGTGGCTGCGGGTGTTGTTGGCTACGCCCTCGCTGATGAAGAGCCCCGTGGGAGAAGGACTCATGGGCGTCACAGTCAGGGCTTTTACCGGCATTATCCTGCGGACTGCGGGTGCGGTGGTCACCACCGGAGAGGTCATCGGTGTCACGTTCACTCTCGCTATTGAGCGTCGTCGGAATTTTCGGATTTCGGTAGCAATCAGGAGCCGATAGGGTTCCAAGGTGCGTGCGATGCTAATGGGACTGCTGGCAGGAATCTGCCCCGTCGCAGCAGATCCTCTTCCCACGGGTGTCATCGATGAGGTCACGGGACTTACTACGTTCAGGAACTGCCGGTTAATAACGACTGAATGGTCTGATGGGGATAGTTTTGTAGTTGGTTTTCCAGACGGATCCTCACACACCATAAGACTGTATGGTGTCGATTGTTTTGAAACCTCCAACCAACATCCTACCGATCAGCGCAGGCTCAGGTCACAGCGTGCCTACTTCGGTATTGCGAGAACCGGGGGCGATGAGAACTCTTCCATCAGGGCAGCTCTAATGCTTGGCGGTGTGGCAAAGAGTCGTGTCGGGAGATTATTATCCCAGCCCTTTCAGGTGCACACGGCCTGGGCCGATGGCCGAGGGCATCCCCGGCATAAGCGCTATTACGGGTTTATAACCGTAGCCACAGGCGAGGATCTTGGTCAAATGCTGGTCAGGGAAGGCCTTGCGCGGGCTTTCGGGTTAGCCCGGGCGCGCCGTGTGGGCGTCAACCGGGAAGAGTATAGAGACAGGCTGGGAGATGAGGAGCTTGCTGCAGCCTCCCGGAGAGTTGGAGTGTGGAAGCTCACGGATTGGGAAACCCTGCCGGAGGAACGTCGGGTGGAGCGGGCTCGAGAAGAAGAGGAGAGGTTGCAGGCATTACCGCTGGAAAGAGCTTCAGTGAATCCCAATACCGCCTCCAAGTTTGAACTCATGCGCCTTCCAGGTGTCGGAGAAGTGCTGGCAATGAGAATTATTGAGACTCGGGAGGAGTGGACTTATGAAGCACCGATGGATCTCCTGAGGGTGGTTGGAATCGGTAAGCGCACTGCGGAAAAGATATCTCCTTATCTGGTTTTCGGGGAAAAGAAGCGATGAAGACAAACTCTTTTTTTCGAAGGTGTGGAGCTCAGGGACTCCCGGCCATGGCGCCGCTAAAATGATCAAGTGCCAATGACTGAGGTGGAATTGACGCGAGACCTCCTGATGGATGCCGGAGGCTGGAAGGAAATGAAGGCAGCGCGGGAGATGCATCGCGGCGGTCTTGTCCGTGTTGCAGAATACACGGACGGATGGCTTGAGGGGAGCGTGCTGATGGGAGGCAAAGAAAAAAAGGTCAGGATGCAGGTCCTTTCACGTACTCATATGGAGAACAAATGTGGTTGTTTGACAGCTCGCCGGGAGGGACGGGTATGTGCTCATGCAATCGCCATTGGTCTTGAAGTGATTGATCCGTCTCAGCCCGTTGGGGAAGAGGGCCCGGGCCAGGATCAGGAAAAAGTCAAGTCGTGTTGGCCTCGGGTAGAGGAGGAGTTTAAGGCAGAGGCCTATCCTGTCGAGTGCCGTGTCATGTTGCCATTGAAGGTGAAGGACTCGTGGGACAGGGGGCAGATGCTTGTAGTCTTTGCTACGGAATACGAGGGGGAAGAGCACCTTCTCAGTTCCTGGAGTGAGGACTATGCCCTTCAGGTGGCCGACCAGGACAGTCGTTTACTGGTTACCCTTCGTCGCCTGTTTCCGGAGACTCCCCCGGGTGCAGTGAATCTCAGGCGCGAGCAATTTCTCGAGGTGCTGGATTCCCTTGTGGGACATCCCAGGGTCTCTTTTGGGAAGAGGCATGAGGCTACAATTTCCTGTCGACCCCTCCGTCTCTCCATCGAGTGCGAGGAGAAGCGTTTGCGAGCTCAATGGCCAGTGGGAATTGAATCTCTGGTCTCGGAGAAAGATGTGTGGGGCGTTGATATGGAAAATCGTGTGTGCTACCCGGTCGCCTTGGGACTTCCGGAGTCTTTACGAGGCGTGCTCGACGCAGGGTTGAGACTTGACCCTGTGGAGAGTTTCCCGCTGGTTTCCGCCCTCGGGAATTGGTTCGATATTGAGCAGAGCGTGCCCGCGTCGCTGCCCCAGCAGGGTTCTCCGGATGTGGAAGTTATTTTTGACGGTTCCTTCAATCATCTGGAGGGGAGGATGACCTTTATCTACGGCCCGAACCGACGTTTAGCGGGTCAGGTTGAGGGGGCGCTGCTCGAGATGGGGGAGGAGCAAGTGCTCGCTAGTATTGCTCTGGAGAAGCTGGCAGAGGACGCGCTCCGGCAGTGGGGGTTTGAGGGGCCTTCGCGTGGTGGTAAGTTCGTGATGCGGAACCCGGAAGAGATCCTGCGCTTTTTCGCTCATGGTTTACACAGGCTGGACTCGGACTGGATTGTGATCAAGGGAGACCGGTTTTCCGAATTTGCGAAAGATGTAGTCCCTGTACGGCCGGTCTACAATCTGACGGGCAGTGGGGAGAACTGGATGGAGGTCGAAATTGATTATGACACTGGAGATGGTGGCAGTATACAACGGGAGGAAATTCAGAGGCTCCTGAGGACCGGGCAATCCTCATGTTCGCTGGGAGGTAACCGGAAAGCTGTGATGGATCCTGATCAGCTCGATGACGCCATGGAATCGATTGCCGATTGTGATCCTCAGCAGGTGGTTCCCGGGGTATTTCGGGTTGATGCCGTGCAAGCGGCTTATCTCCAGCATAGTGCGGGGGATCTTGGTTTGCCCGCTGCCGATCAATTGCACCCTTCAGAAGAGAATGGTTCCGCATTGCATCTCGGATCCCTGAAACCGGTTCTCCGCCCGTATCAGAGGGAAGGCGTTGAGTGGCTCTGGAAGCTGTCGGAAATGCGTATGGGAGGAGTTCTTGCCGATGATATGGGATTGGGCAAAACGCTTCAGTCTCTCGCCTTTATTGTAGCGCGAGGTGGCCCATCCCTTGTGGTATGTCCCTCATCTCTGGTTCAAAACTGGCTGGAAGAGTCCGCAAAGTTTGCGCCGGAGCTGGAAGCGGTTGCAATTGAGGGGCCAGCACGCGCAGAGACTCTCGAAAAGAGCTCCGCTGCGGACCTGCTCGTCACCAGTTATGCTCTTCTGCGTCTCGATATCGATCTTTACAGGGAGCGAAATTTCAAGGTGGTTATCCTGGATGAAGCCCAGAATATCAAGAATCCGGAGGCTCAGGTATCGCGGGCAGCATTTCAGCTAAAAGCGGAGCATCGCTTTGCTCTGACAGGCACTCCGATGGAGAATTCCGTAACGGACCTCTGGTCCATCATGAACTTTGTTCTGCCCGGTTATCTTGGTGACCGGTCCAGATTTGCAGACCGTTTCGAGAAGCCTCTTGCACGTGGCAATGAACCCAGACTGCAGCGTCGCCTGTCACGGCGGCTGAGGCCGGTGGTGTTGAGGCGACTCAAGGAACAGGTAGCCAAGGATCTACCTCAAAAAATCGAACAAGTGCGATATTGTGAACTGAGTAAGACGCAGCGCGAGGTTTATCAGTCCCTGCTTGAAGAGGGGCGTAGAATGATCGCCGGATCAGAGGGTGGGCAGAGGCGGATGTTGGCTCTGACCGCGCTTTTACGCCTTCGGCAGGCTTGTTGTGACTTACGACTTCTGAATCTTCCTGATGTCGATGAACAGAATGGTTCTGTGAAGATGCAGGAATTGAGTGGATTGCTTGATGAGGCGGTCGAGGGAGGGCACCGGGTTCTTGTCTTCAGCCAGTTCGTGCAGATGCTGCAGGGTATTGTCCCTGTGCTGGCAGACCGCGGCTTCGAGTTCTGTTATCTCGATGGTCAAACTCGCAATCGAGGTGATGTCGTAAGGCGTTTTCAGGATTCAGCCATTCCTGTTTTCCTAATCAGCTTGAAGGCAGGGGGGGTAGGCTTGAACCTGACCGGTGCGGATACCGTGATTCATGTTGATCCGTGGTGGAATCCGGCAGTTGAGGCGCAGGCTACGGACCGTGCGCATCGGATTGGTCAGAAGCGGGTGGTAACATCGTACAAATTGATTGCGAGGGATACCGTCGAGGAGAAGATTCTTGCGCTTCAGCAGCGCAAGAGGGAAATGATAACCTCAACTCTTGGAGATGGATCCTCCGGGGGAAACGTGGGTCTCGATGAAGAGGAAATTCTGGGACTTTTCGGATAGTCCTAAGGACCTCACCATCGTTTACGAGTTGGTGGAGCGATCGTCCATTTGAAGACTAGAGCACAGTTGTGATCTTGGTAGTTACCGAATTGGCAAGAAAGCACTCTTGATGTGCCTTGTGATGAAGTTCTTCAAGTTTTTCAGCTGAGACCGTGACGCCCTCTGCCCATACGGTTTCAGGATGCAGCTCAACTCTCGCCAGAACGGGCTTTCCACTTTCGCCCTTCTCGAGAAATCCAACCGCCTTGTCCACATAGCTCTCGAGGGTAAGATTTTGCATGGAGGCTAGGGCGAGAAAGGTCAGCATGTGACAGCTCGAGAGGGACGCGACGAAAGCCTGCTCCGGGTCAGGAATTTCGGCGGTGCCGAGATAATCCGCAGCGGCAGAGGCTCTGAGGGAAATTCCATGCCCGAAATCAAGGTCATGATCCCTCGAGTAGCTCTTGTATCCGAAGTCCTTGTTGTCACGGTTCCAAGTGAGAGTAATAGGGTGGGAGCTCATATTCAGTAGTCGGTCAGAAATACATTCAGATTAGTCGAAGTTCCTTTGTCTACAGCGAACGCTCTTCCCTGAACATCCTAATTTGGATTCAGCTTCTGGTGGAGCTGCTGCAGAGATGCAACAATTGGATTAAATCCAGTCAGCTCCTCGCCCGAGTTCACTTTCTTGCTGGAGGCGACCCGCTTGGCGATCAAAGACTTGATGCTGTCTATGATGACGGGCTCGTTCTGGATGAGAAGGTTCAGTTCGGCGGCTTTCTGAAGCGAAAAGATATTCATGTTACATGATCCGGTAAACACCAGCTCCTCATCAAAGAGCAGCAGCTTGGCGTGGATCATGGTGTCTGTGAGGTAGACTTCGACGGGGGCCCGGCTGTAGAGATCGTGGATCGCCCAGTAGTTCACGTCATTGCCGATATTAGCTTCTCTTGAGAAGAGCACCGTGATGCGGATGCCTCTTTCTGCAGCCTCGACAAGAGCATCAGCAAATTCAGGGTCTCCAAGGTAGGCGACCTCGATATAGATGGACTTCTGTGCCTGCGTAATGAGATTGAGGACTGCGGGCTTGATCTCAAAGGACGATTCGCCTGTTGGCCGGTGGGCGTTGCAGAGGAACTCGATATTACGTTTCAGATCAAAGGCAACTTCACCCCGCATTCTCGCTCGGAGCCTCTGCACGAGTTGAGGGCCCTCCAAGGCGAGCATGTAGTCAAAATAGTTCTGGTGCCGGTCCTCAATATTGATGCTTCCCGTGACGAGAAGGCGTTCGTCAAAGATATAATATTTGGTGTGGGTCTTGTTGACCCAGTCGACCGTCACATTAGGGTGGGCGAGGAGAGCAGCCCCCAGTTGCTGGTCATATTCGTCCTCCACGAAGGTATCGGGAAAGGTGCGCCCGATGATCCTGTAGACGATCCGCTTAAGTAGGGGGATTTTGCGCGGGAAGAAAGGTTTGCGATTCATCTCGATCACCTCGCACATGATTGCCCCGATGTCCTTGATGATACGGATCTTCACGCCGCGCTCAGCAGCTGCCAGAACTGCTTCGCCCACGCGCATGCCGGATTCATCCGCGCGCCAGACATACATGAAGATTTCTACGCTCTCCTGCGCCCGTTCTAATTCCCTGATGATCAGTTCAAAGGTGGGTTCTGCAACCCGGTCCGGGGGAAATGGCCCGTTCAGCGGAGGGTGCAGGAGGTGATAATGTTCGCTCATAAATGCGTACCCTTGTCTGAACACGATCGACTCCGGGCGAAACAGGAAAATCAGGAATATGACAATTTCGCAGGGGATGGCATGCTATCCGGAGGCAAACTGACGGTGAAGAGTGGAGGAACATCGCGAGCCTCGAACGGAAATTGGAATTTGTGGTTTGAGATAGCCCGGGAAGAGCCCCTACAATAGACCCACCCATGGGACGTGCATTTGAGTATCGGCGAGCCGCCAAGGAGAAGCGGTGGGACAAGATGTCGAAGGTCTTTCCCAAGCTTGCAAGAACCATCACAATGGCGGCAAAGGAGGGAGGTCCCGATCCAGACAGCAATTCAAAGTTGCGCACGGCGATCATCAACGCCAAGGCGGAGAACATGCCCAAGGACAACATCGCGACTGCCATCAAGCGCGCGGCGGGTAAGGACATGGCTGACATTTCGGAGGTCAATTATGAGGCGAAGGGGCCTCACGGAGTGATGTTGTTTATTGAAACGGCAACTGATAATACGAATCGAACGGTCACGAATGTTCGCACCCCGATCAACAAGGCCGGGGGAGAGATGCTCAATAGCGGCTCTCTTGAGTTTCTTTTTGATCGTAAGACGGTGATCCAGTTCGAGAAGAAGGAAGATCACGATCTCGAGGAAATTGAGCTCGAACTTATTGACCATGGTCTTGAGGAAATGGAAGAGAACGAGGGAATGGTTTTCGTATATGGAGATTTCACCAATTTCGGCTCTCTGTCGCAGGGTTGCGAGGAACTCGGCATCGAGTTGAGCAGGGCTGGTCTGCAGAGGATTTCCAATAATCCCCAGGAGTTCAGCGAGACTCAGCTGGACGAGATCGAGTCCCTCATCGACAAGCTCGAGGATGATGAGGACGTGCAGGCGGTCTATACGAACATCGCCTGAAGCTGCGGCAGGAGGTAGAGAGTCATACAGGGTGAACGGTGTATCCCCCGGAGCGCTCATCAGCCTCAAGTTTCAGGAAGCCGTGGTCTTCGGCGCCCAGCAGGACTTCGTTAAAGGACCTGAAACCATGGGCACGTTCGTTGAATCCGGGGTTACGACGCTTAAGGGCCTGTTTGATCATGGACCCCCAGATGGCCTCATCGTTGCCCCGCTCCTCAAGAAGGGCTTCGAAGGTGTCCGCAACCTGTTCAAGGGCGTCCTCGGTGGGAGGGCCGTCCGAAGACTTCCTGCCTGCGGTTTTCTTCTTGGTGACCTTCTTGGCTGCCTTCTTCTTAACAGTCTTTTTGGTGGGTGATTTACGGACGAGGTCATCATAGTAGATAAATTCGTCACAATTTTTGATGAAGAGGTCCGAGCTTGAATTCTTCACGCCAACCCCGATCACGGTCTTGGCGTTTTCTCTTAGTTTACTGACAAGAGGCGAAAAATCAGAGTCTCCCGAAATGATCACGAAGGTGTCGACGTGGCTCTTGGTATAGCAGAGGTCAAGAGCGTCCACCACCATCCGGATATCAGCAGAATTCTTCCCGGACTGTCGGAAGTGAGGGATCTCGATCAGTTCAAAGGCGGCATCGTGAAGATCGCGTTTGAATTCCTTAAATCTTGAGAAATCGCAGTAGGCCTTTTTCAGGACGATGTGCCCCCGCAAAAACAGGCGTTCAAAGACCTTTGTGATGGAGAAGGTTGGATAACGGGCATCGCGGGCGCCAATGGCGATGTTCTCCAGATCGAGAAAGACCGCCATGGTGGCATTGGGATCATTGAGGGAAGTCGTAATAACGGAGTGTAGGCATGATGAAGCCCGGGAGCAAGAAGCTACCTGTCACCGATTTCCAGCGCTTTGGAGGAACACGAATTACTTTTTGCCGGTTCCAGGTCTTCTGTAGGAAACGCCCAGATCATTTGTGCGGACAGACTTCAGTTTTCTGGCCAGACGATCCTCGAATTTCCGGGTGATATCTGCATGTGAAGCATCGTCAGCAAGGTTGGTGAATTGTCCTGGATCCTTCACCATATTGAACAATTCACGCCCCCCGGCAGCCTGTTCACCATACTGAAGGTAAGCCCAGTTTCGATCACGGATAAGAAATCCTTTTCTCATGGGAGCCACGCAAAACGCATCCTTGCGGACTTCGTGTTCCGGGTCATCGAGCATGCGGGAAATATCCTTTCCCTGGAGGCGTTCGGGAACCTCAAGGCCACAGAGGGCGGCGGTGGTGGGATACAGGTCCAGTAGTTCAACAAAGGAATGGCAGACTGCAGGTTTCTTTCCCGGCACACAGATGATGAGGGGAACGCCGGCGGATTCATCCCGCAGGCTGACCTTCGCCCAGAAATCGTGCTCACCGAGGTGAAAGCCGTGGTCGCTGGTAAAGATGATGATGGTGCGGTCGATGAGATTTGCACTGTCCAGCGCATCAAGGACCTTGCCCACCTGGGCGTCCATGTAGGCGACCGAGGCATAGTATCCTCCGATGGCCTTTTTCTGCCGACGAACGTCCATCTTCATATTGGCGCTGGTGCAGTAATTGATGCCGGCCTTTGGGATGTCTTCCCAGTCACCCTCGATCTTGGGTGGAAGGATCATCCTGCTGTAAGGCTTGAAGGGTAAGTAATAGGAACGTGGAGCGACAAAAGGAACGTGTGGGCGAACAAATCCCACCCCGAGCCAGAAGGGTTGCTTCGAATTCTTCCGCGCTTCGATGAGCTCGCAGGCCTTGGCGGCAGTCCTTCCGTCAGAGTGGACAAGATCGTCCCCGTCGGCCTCTACAACTACGAAGGTGTTCCCACCTACGGCGGGTTTTTTGCCGTCAGGATTGTTCTGAAGGGTTTCTCCATCACCGGCTGCTCTCCATTCGGGACCCTTGCTGTTGAATCGCTCGGTCCAGGAGGCCTCATCATCAGCGCCGTGGCCTCCTCCCTCGATCCCACCGGGGACTCCCATGTGATAGATCTTACTCACCCGCGAGGCGTGGTATCCATTGTTGATGAAGTGCTGGGACCATGTGGCACGGTTTCCGATTCGGGGCCGGGGATTCCGGTAGCCCAGTTCCCCGGTGGCGTGGGGGTAGTAGCCCGACATGAAGGAAGCACGGGATGGACCGCAGTATGTGCCTTGGCAGTAGGCTCGGGTAAAGCGCGTCCCACGTGCGGCAAGACGATCAATGTTGGGAGTCTGACAGATCTTATTGCCGTAGCACGAAAGCGCCGTGTAGGTAAGGTCGTCGGAAATGAGGAAGACGACGTTATACTGCGGGAGATCGGTCGCGGTGAGCTTTGGAGCGTAGCTGCAGAAAAGAATACAGAGAAGAAGAACCGGCCGCTTCATATTACGGTAGCGTAGGGCTCAAGCTGGCAGAACCAATCACATTCAACAGACTGCAGGAGCGGTAAAGGAGGCAGCTGTTTTCCGGTTTTTCCAGCGGGTGGAACCGTGCCGTGGCCAGTGCGTTGTTTCCCCATTACTTGAGCACACCGGAGAGATCGAAGGCCGTGACTTTGTTCTCAAGCATCTGGGGAACAATGAGCAAATTTTTCTTAGCGATATAGGCGATATCAGCTGAACCCTTGGGGAGGTCTAGAACAGAGGTCACTGCTCCCTTGGCGCTGATATGGAGAACCGCACCTTCAATCCAGTCGGTAACCAGAAAGCCACCCTTACCGTCCAGTTCTACGCCATCCAGATTTCCAACCGTTGCCGAGGTTACTGGTTTCACCTTGCGAGTGCGGAGGTCCATGGCGAGAAGCCGGCCCAAGGTCAGGGTCTCAAAAGAGTCCTGAATATCGCGTCCCCACCCGGCGATGTAGAGCGTATTGCCGTTCACGAGAAGCCCGTTCGGGCTGTCGAGTTCGATTCCAGAGGCTATTTTCGATATCTTGCTGGCCTGCAGGGCGTAAATAGAACTGGCCAGCATGTCGGATACCAGCACTGTGCCGCGCGGCGTCACCGCGACATCATTGAGAAATTTCGCTCCTGCCACTTCGTGGATTGCCACGGTGTTTGCAGTTTCAATGGTGATTCCTACCAAGCGGTCAATATCGGCAACCCAGAGCACTCCTTCACTGGAACGGAGTCCCTTGGGAGCGTTGAGCCCGGCGAACCAGCGTGGATTTACCACTGTTCCATCAGGATTCAGAACAGAGATCACGCCGTCTCCATCCTTGCCGAGACCGCCGCCGTCACCAACCTGTGACAGGTAGATGTTTCCCGACTTTTCATGGTAGTAGGCGCTCTCGGGGGCCTTGACGCCTTTGGAAAGCTCCCAGACGATCTTTGGAGCCTGAGCGAGAGAGAGGAGGCTCGAAGCGATGAGAGCAAAAAACACAGCTAGCAGATTGCGGTAAGTCTTCATTGCGGGACGCCGAATCTAGGCCTCTGATTCAGGTCTGCCCAGTGGAAAAGGCATTTATCGATGAGGGGGCACAGAGTGTCCCGGGACCGCTGAAAATCTGGATAGATCAACAGTTATCTTACAGACGGGGCCGCTCCCGGGGATGTGTGTCTTGACGAAGGAGGTAAGAGGGACTCAGTTTGTGCTATGAGCGAACGCCTAATACCGCGAGGAGTATCGATTTTCCTGCTCCTGCTGTCCCTCGCCCATGCTGAGCCTCCCAAGGAGGCAGCATTCAAGTATCTTTCTCCGGATGAGGCCATCGCCAAGATGAAAAGTCCCGAAGGGTTCGTGGTAAATGCTTTTGCCGCTGAGCCAGATTGTCAGCAACCCTTTGCCTTCACTTTTGATGAGCGAGGACGAATCTGGCTCTGCGAGAATCTCAATTATGAGACCAGACGGTCAGACCTCTACGACTTGGGGCCACAGGGCCGCATCGTGATCCTCACGGATACCGACGGCGATGGTGAGATGGATGAACGGAAGGTCTTCAAGGACAAGATCATGTTTCCCACTGGGATCGCGTTGGGGCATGGTGGGGTATGGGTGGGGTCTCCTCCTAATCTCCTCTTTATTCCTGATAGGAATCGCGACGACATCCCGGATGCCGAGCCTGAGATCAAGCTGGACGGATGGGGGCGACAGGACCGTCATGAGACCCTGAATAGTTTTCTCTGGGGACCCGACGGGTGGCTCTATGGAACCCATGGGGTCTTTACTCATTCCAATGTGGGGAAACCCGGTGCGCCTGATAGTGAGCGCCAGAAGATCAACGCCGGGGTGTGGCGCTACCATCCTCTCAATGAGAAGTTCGAGGTATTCGCCTACGGCACCAGTAACCCGTGGGGACTGGATTTTGATGAGAACGGTCAGGCGTTCGTGACCGCCTGCGTCATCCCGCACATGTTTCACATCATTCAGGGTGGGCGCTACCATCGCCAGGCAGGTCGCCACTTCAACCCCTACGTCTACGACGATATCAAGACCATCGCGGATCATCGCCATCCCTCTGCTCATGGGGGCGCACGATTCTACCTGGCGGACCAGTTCCCCGAGAAATACCGAAAGAAGCTCTTCATGTGTAATATCCACATGCATGGCGTGCTGGTTGATGAGATTAAGAGGAAAGGGTCCGGGTATGTCGCGAGTGACCCAAAGTTTGGGGGAACGTTCTCGATGTCCAACGATCCGCAGTGGCTTGGATTTAATATGGAGATTGGCCCCGACGGGTCTCTGTATGCCATCGACTGGCATGATTCTGATATCTGCGGGCGCAAGGTCCTGCACCGCAAGACGGGGCGGATCTGGAGATACAGCTGGGGAAAGCAAAGCTTCCCAGTGGGAATGGATCTTACGAAACTGCCAGATGAAGAGCTGGTGGAAATGCATCTTCATCCCAATGAATGGTATGTCCGGCAGTCCCGTCGCCTGTTGCAGGAGCGGGCTCTTGCTGGGGATATCAAACCGGCAACGCTGGGGGGATTGCGTAGGATTCTCGACGAACATGAGGACCCGGCTCGTCGTCTGCGAGCTCTCTGGACCTTGCAGCTCGTGGGTGGTCTAGGGGATGTCATGCTGGCTCCTCTCCTGAACGACAAGGCCGAATATATCCGGGCCTGGGCAATTCAGCTTATCGCAGAGGACAAGCGGGTTCCTGATGCGATCCTCGAGAAGTGGGCAGTGATGGCAAAAGAGGATAAGAGCGCCGTGGTTCGTCTCTTTCTCGCCTCGGCAATGCAGCGTGTTGATTACGCCAAGCGCTGGGATGTCCTGACCGCCTTGGTCGGGCATGAAGGGGATAAGAGTGATCACAATCTTCCTCTTCTGATCTGGTACGCTCTCGAGCCACTGGTTGTCACTGATGAAGAACGGACAGCGGAAGTCGTTGACGCCTGCAAAATTTCGAAAGTGAGCGAATACATTGCCCGCCGAAGAAAGGCAGGCGGTAAGGCGGCAGCGGTTAAACCCCGCCCCAAGGGACCCAAGGCCAAACCGGTCAAGTCGGTTTCCGGAAAAGGGCTAGTATTACATCTCAAGGCTGAAGATATAGAACACAGCGAAAAGTGGGGCGGAGCATCCCAGCCTCAAAAAGCCTTTCGTCCCTCGGTGGTAGCCTCCCTGGGCGGGCGTCGGGCCTTTAAGTTTGATGGGGCAGATGACCGTCTTGAGATTGCCCATCGTGAGGATCTTTCCTTCGAAAAAAATGAGGCCTATTCGTTGGCCGCATGGGTTTATATCGATGGAAGTAGCCCCGGGTGGAAGGCATTGGTGAACAAGTCCCGGGCGAAATCAGATTGGTATGGCGTCTGGATCAATGAACAAGGTCACTGGATCATGGGCGGACAGAATTCCAACGTGGAGGGTCCGAGGGTGACAAGGGGTTGGCATCACGTTTGTATCACCCAGGGCACGAGCGAGCGGTTTCTGTTTGTTGACGGCCATCTCGCCGCTTACGGTGCAGGTTCAGTCGCTGCCGATGGTGAGGGTGCGCTCTGGATCGGGGGTGCTCCCTCGGAGGAGGAGTTTTTCAGTGGAGGGATCAATGAGCTTCGCATATACAGGCGTGCCCTGAGTGCGGGCGAGGTAAGCCGCCTTTCCGATCAGCCGGTGGGACTGGCAAGTCAGGGAGCGCGGGCAGAGGAAAATACGCCAGAATTATTTGCGCATTACCGTGAGCTTCTCTCTGAGGAAAGCCTCAGTGGTGCCGATTTGGAGCATGGGCATCTGGTGTTTTCGGAAAGTTGTGGACGCTGTCATGCAGTAAATGGTGAGGGGGGAGTGTCCGGACCGGTCCTTAACGGTTCAGAGGTCGCAGATCTGGATTACCTTCTTCCCCACGTTCTGGATCCGGATGGCAAAATTGATGAGGAATACCGTTACTATAAGTTTGAACTTACCGACGAACGAGTGGTTCTGGGAGTGATTGCAGAGGAAGACTCAGAGTCCTATACTCTTGATTCCAACGTGGGACGCTTCGAGCTGAGAAAGTCAGAGGTCGCTCATGTAGACGTTCTGCCTTACTCGCTCATGCCCGATGCGGTCTTTCAGACCATGACGGATCGCGAGGTGCGCGATCTGGTGGCCTTCCTGCGGCAGTGAGAAAGCACCCGCCACCTGGTGCCGGTTCGAGACCAGTTTCATGATCTATCTCGACTCCAACGCGACCTCCCAGATTCATCCCGAGGTGGTAGAGGCCATGATGCCCTACCTGACGGACTACTGGCATAATCCTTCAAGTGGCTATCGATCTGCTCGCACGGTTCGGGACGCTCTCGCGACTGCGCGGGAGCAGATCGCTACCCTGATTAATGCCCATCCGGATGAGATCGTATTCACGAGTGGGGGGACCGAGTCCAATAACATGACCCTGAAGTGGCTGGCCCGCCATGTGGGTCGGAAAGAGTCAAAGGTGGTGACCGTAGCTTCGGAGCATAGTGCTGTTCTGAGACCCTGTGAGGCGATGGCGGCGGTGGGCTATGATGTTTCCATGTGTGGTGTTCATGATGATGGCCGACTCCGTCTCGATCAATTCAGTGAACTCGTCGATGGTGGGCGCCCGGGATTTGCCTCGGTCATGTGGTCTAATAATGAGACCGGAGTGACTCATCCGATCGCCGAGGCCTGTAAGGTCGTCAAGGACGCTGGTTGGGCCTTCCATACCGATGCTATTCAGGCCGTAGGAAAGATGCCGGTAGACGTCAGGGAGGTGCCAGTCGATTATCTCTCGCTGAGCGGGCACAAGTTTCATGCTCCCAAAGGAGTGGGCGCTCTCTACGTCCGGGAGGGCCTTCGTTTTGAACCGATGCTGCGTGGCGGAGGGCAGGAGAATGAGCGGCGAAGTGGGACTGAGAATGTGCCCTTCATCGTGGGTCTGGGAAAGGCTGCTGAAATCATGAAGAGCGAGCTCGACCGGGATGGACATGCCGGAGTGCGCGAACGCCGGAATCGATTCGAGGATCGCTTGATCAGCGAAATCGAGGGAGTGACTTTGAACGGTTCCCGGGAGCACCGGGCAGCGAATATTATTCATGTGTCCTTTGATCACTGTGAGGCGGCAGGTCTGCTCATCCTTCTTGATGAGGCAGGAGTTCAGTGTTCGGCAGGAAGTGCCTGCATGACCGGAAAGCAGCAACCCAGCCATGTCCAGAAGGCCATGGGCTTTTCCGACGAGAAGGCCCGGAGTAGCCTGCGAATTTCTCTTTCGATCTTCACTACCGACGAAGAGGTGGAGGAGGCTGCGGGCGCAGTGGCCGCGGCAGTGATAAAGCTGCGCAGCGTGCAGGGTCCACCCGGAGTTGGGCCCGTGGTGGTCTACGGAAGCTGACTACCAGTGGGGGGGCGCACCTCGCGGCTTGACGAGGGCTCACCGCTACCCCAGTCTCCGCGGCCCACTGACTCATACCACCATGGCCACCAAGATTTATACCAATAAGGACGCCAATATTAATGCCATCCGGCGCAAGAAGCTTGCCGTGATCGGATTCGGATCACAGGGACACGCCCATGCCCTTAATCTCAAGGAGAGTGGCTGTGACGTGACCATCGGACTTTACTCGAAGTCAAAATCCCGTCCCGTTGCCAAGAAACTTGGATTCAAGGTCATGGATACCGGAGATGCGGTGAAGCACGCGGATGTGATTTTTGTCGCGACTCCTGACACCGTGATTCCCTCGGTCTACGCCAAGGATATTGCTCCTAATCTCTCGGCAGGAAAAACCCTTCTCTTCTCTCACGGGTTTGCGGTTCATTTTGATCTTATCGATACTCCGGATGACATCGATGTCATCATGGTAGCCCCAAAGGGCCCCGGACACACGGTGCGTAGCCAGTTCGTTGAGAAGAAGGGAGTTCCGACTCTGATTGCGGTCGACAAGGATGCGACCGGTAAGGCGAAGCAGACCGCCCTTGCATGGGCCAAGGGGATCGGAGGGACTCGCGCGGGTGTCTTCGAGACCAACTTCCGGGAGGAAACAGTGACTGATCTCTTTGGTGAACAGTGCGTTCTCTGCGGGGGAGCCTCCGCTCTGGTGAAGGCAGGTTACGAGGTGCTGGTGGAAGCAGGCTATTCTCCTGAGATGGCTTACTTTGAATGTCTCCACGAGCTGAAGCTCATTGTCGATCTCATGAATGAGAGCGGAATTGCTGGAATGCGATTCTCCATTTCGGAGACTGCAGAGTATGGCGACGTCACGGTAGGACCCAAGATTATCAACGAGTCGGTCAAGAACCGGATGCGCCGCCAACTCAAGACCATTGAAAGTGGTAAGTTCGCCAAGGAATGGGTGGGAGAGTTCGAAGCGGGGTGCAAGAACTTCAACAAGATCCGCAAGACCGAGGAGAAGCACGGTATCGAGAAGGTCGGTGCCAAGCTGCGAGGAATGATGACCTGGCTTGGAAAGAAGGCCAAGACTGTGGGTAAGGGAGTGAGCCAGGCCAGCTACGTTTCGACTTCAAAATAACCAGAAGAACGAAGTAGCCACCCGGCTGTTCCTGCTTTCTGACAGCGGACTCTCGCCGGAGTGCGACGACCCAGGTTAAGCCGCCTCTCCATGATAGAGGCGGCTTTTGCATTTTTACGCAAAAGCTCGCACATCGCCAACGGCGCCTCAACCGGTGGGCAGCTGGCTATCTACCAAGGACTTGTGTTATGAAGATTGATCTTCATAATACCCAAGCTTCTAACCTACTAGACACACAATATGAAAGACCGTAACGACAAGTTAGTTTTTTGGGGGTGCTTCATCGCCCTCATCACGACTGCCTTCGCCTTTATTACCAGGGCGTTCATGGTAAATGATCCCGGACTCTGGCCCGAGACCTTCGGGCTCAATGCGGTTCAAGGTCAGGAGCTGTTTCAGGCGGGTATCTGGCCCTTTGCGATCAGTATCATCCTCTTCAGCCTGATTATTGACAAAATCGGCTACCGGTCTGCGATGGTCTTCAGCTTCGTCTGCTATGCGGCTTACGCCATTCTTGCGTTTATGGCCTACGGGACAGTCAACGCGGAAGGGCTGGACGGCCAAGCTCTTAAGGACGCTCAGGCTCAGGCCTATAAGCTGCTCTACATAGGCTCAATTATCCTTGGTCTCGGGAACGGCACGGTGGAAGCCTATATTAACCCGGTGGTGGCCACGATGTTTAACAAGGACAAGACCAAGTGGCTCAATATCCTTCATGCGGGTTGGCCGGGCGGCTTGGTGCTCGGGGGTATTCTTACGATTCTTCTGGGCGCTAAGGTGGCGGACGACTGGCGGGTTCTGATCGTGATTATTGCGATTCCTGCGATTGTGTTCCTGCTCATGTTGATCAAGGCAAAGTTTCCGGTTAACGAGCGGGTCGCAGCTGGGGCAACCTACCGTGAGATGCTTGGAGAATTTGGAGCAATTGGAGCGGCCATTGCTGCATACTTGATTACCAAGGAGCTCGGAAAAGTGTTTGGGTGGGCCGACCTTACAGTTATCGCAATCGTGGCAGTCTTAGTGATCGCCTACGGTCTTTACTGCAAATCTCCCGGCCGCCCCATGATGATCTTTCTCTGTATCGTCATGTTTCCGCTGGCCACTACCGAGCTGGGCACGGACGGGGCCATCACGGGAATAATGGAAGGGCCCTTGAAAGAGATTGGGCAGAATCCTCTATGGGTGCTGATTTACACTTCTGCCATTATGACAGTTCTGCGATTTTTCTCAGGGCCTATCGTTCACAAACTTACTCCGCTGGGACTCCTGGCAACTTGTGCGCTGTTAGCGATTGCTGGGTTATTTTTCCTGTCTATGACGACCACTTTAGTGGCAATCTTTGCCGCAGCAACGTTGTATGGTATCGGTAAAACATTCTTCTGGCCTACCACTCTGGGGGTTGTAGCGGAGCAATTCCCGAAGGGTGGAGCTCTGACCCTAAATGCGATCGCTGGCATTGGAATGCTTAGCGTAGGGATCGTTGGAGGCCCGCTAATTGGAGCGATGCAGGAGAAGTCTGTGGAAACCGCGGTTCAGGAGAAGATGGCAGAGGGGACATACGCCAAAATATCGAAGGAAGATACCTACTTTCTCGGGAAATATAATGCGATTGATGGCGACAAACTGAAAACCCTGCCGCAGGCGGATCAAGACAAGATCGGGGAGGTTAGCACAAACGCAAAGCAGGGTGCTCTGGCGAAAATCACGATTTTCCCGGCCATTATGCTGCTCTGCTATCTGGGGTTGATCTTCTACTTTAAGTCGAGAGGAGGTTATAAGCCCGTCGAAATTGGCGGCGATGGAGGAGGACACTAATTCCTCAATAAATTTCCAAGCGGCTCCGGGAAACCGGAGCCGCTTTTTTCTTTGTAGCATGCAAGCCTTGAAGCAACGTCGCTATCAAGGGGTCCGCACATACCGCCAGCTACCATTCTCGAGAGGATCTGCCGCGTTCAGGAGATCGGAGCCTTCAAGGCGGCTGGGGTTGGCTAGCACTGGAATCGAGAATGGTGGGGAGCCATTGGACCAGGCGAGATCGTAGTGGAGGACGAGGCGGTAAGTAGGCTGGTTGCCGGTGGTGGATGTGAGCTGGAATTCCCGAGCATAGGGACTGGTTTCTTCCCGTGAGATGATGAATTCGCCGGTGCCGAAGGTTCCTTGATAAGTGCCAGCGTAACCGGTCTCGTCGAAGAAGCAGCTGGCGTTCACGATTCCCCGGTTAGGATCCCGGAAGTTCAGGAGGATGGCCGCATTCCCAAAATTGCGCTCGGTGGAAGGCCAGTGGGGATATTCCACCACTCCGCCCCGGAAAAAAGCCCGAGAGGCTAAGGCCTGAGTGGAGGAAAGATCATAGCCCCCGGATTCGCTTCCGGGAGCACGGCTAAGAGAGAGGGGTCCAATCCAGTCGCGTAAATCGAGAGAGCTCCACAGAAAGAGGCTGGAGCCCGGGGTGGAATTCCAGTCGAGAAACGTGGTGCTACCGGAGCGTCTGAAGCTGAAGATTGGAGGGCGTGCAGACGGAAGAAGAAAAAGAGAGAAATGATCGGGATCGAGAAGGTTACGACGGAAAATGAGGTCCCCTTGGGTCAGGTAGCGGATCCGTACGGAATCGATGATGTGAAAACCGGGCAAACTGTTGGAGAGAGCGGCCACGGTGAGCCGACCGTTATCTCCCGGAGGAAAGGTGGTCTGGAGAACTCTTCCAAAAGCGGTGTAGGCTTTACCGGCCCGGCTGGGATTACCGCTGAGACTGCTGGGGATGTTGATGAAGAACCGGCTTCCGTTGGAGTTCGGTCCGTTATTTTCCATGTAGACGGTATAGGTTCCGCTTCCTGGCAGGGTGAAGTCGTCCCTGAGTGTCCATCCCGCGTCGTCCCTTCCGGTTCCGTTACGGGAGCCGCTCGCGATCTCAGTGCCTGCGGTGAGCGAATGGAAGGAGAGCCCGTCGTAGAAAGGGGATTGGCGCACCTGTCCTTCTGTGNTGTCNACCCANGGGACCAGCCCCTCAGCGAGACGAATGAAATTGGCGGTGGCGTGGGGGGAGTTGTATTGATCNAGCTGNATAGTGAANCGGCCAAATTCCTNGTCNTGCAGGGAAATTTCNAAGTCGGCAAGNATCTGNCCCCGGGTGGNNNTGANNNNGGNGACAANNANNAGCAGGATNNCANAACGAAGCATGGAGGGAAGGTGGGTCGTAGGCGTCTGGAGGTGATGTGGGGCGCCTGGCTGGGTTACTTGGCGACGGCAATGCGCAGGAGGGCCACTCCTGNAGNCGGGGANGTGATTGCTGAATCTTCAACGGTAAGCTGCCATGCGCTTCCAAGGTCCGATTGGGCGATCACAGCTGGGCTCGCGATGCCCTCTTCGGTTCTCCAGACGGTNCTCCACTGCTGCCCATCCAGTGAACTCTGCACCTCATAGGAGAGGGCTGCCGGGGTCTTCTCGTGTCGGAAGGTGACCGCCGGGTGACCAGCCGGAGAGAGCAAAGGACGAAAATCGAGGTCAAGGACACAGTAGNAGATCAGGGCCGGTAGGATGGTGCCATCGAGATCTTNTACTTCGATGGTGATCGANGTGGTGCCGGTGGCACCGGGAACCGGAGCGAGGGTGAGCTCGGTATCGGTGAGGGAGCTGGAGACCAGAGATGAGTCTCCGTCTGGCCCGAGGCGGTAGGAGAGCAGATCCTCGAGCTGAGTGGCCTCGGTGATCTGGACCAGCTCTGCGGGGGCAGGGATGCTGTCCTCNGGAACGACGGTGGTCGGCCAGTCGCTGAGGGTTTGCGGAAGNCTGTCAATGCTAGCGGTGTAGGTCCCACGAGGCAGGGCGGAGATATCGGCGATTACNGAAAGGGATTCCGNGGTTACCCTGCCGAAGACGGTATAGCCACCGTTAGACTGGGGTCCATCAAGGTTGAGGTTGTCGATGGTGTTGAAGTAGACTTGGCTGGACCCGCTGTCGGGGGCGCCGGTCTTGGCCATGGCGAGAGTCCCGGTGAGGTTAGAGAGGGCGGGTTCATCCACCACGGATGGATCTGTGACGATGCGGGTGAAGTTCTCTTCCGCATCCAATTTCATGAGTCCTGCCTGAACGACGNNGACTCCGGAGGTAGCNGTGATCGCNGAGCGGTGAAAGATGGCACCATCATAGTCACCCCGNTTGATATAGTTCAGGAGGTTTTCGACGTGAGCGGGACAGGCCTCGGGGTAAAGAAGAGAGTCGATGGTTCCGAGATTGGTCTGGAAGCGGATNGCGGTGGAGGTGTCTGGGTCGTGAAAGTGAGGAGCGAGNTCGTGACGAATNGGTGCAATAGGAGGGCTTAAGAAGAGGAAGCTTGGAAGAGGAGAGAGTTCCTCAGGGCCGGCAGTAGCGGGCTTGACTCTCAAGGTGATGAAGGTCGTGGCCACCGTAGTGCCGTCGGTGGCCGAAATCATAGGCCGGTAGATTCCCGGCGCGATGGGGCTGCCNGAGAATGTCCCAATACTGGCATCAAACACGAAGCCCTCTGGCAGGTCTGACACCTCNAAACTTGAGGCGTTTCCCTCTCCTTCGAGGGTATAGACNGTCAGGAGTGGGCTGGTGAGTGGGGNTCCAACAGTTCCGCCGATAAANCTTCCTGCTTCGATCGCGAATCCCGAGGGCAGANTGACATCAGGCGACTCAGTCCAGCCGGAGTCCTCCTCGTCTCTCAGCGCTCGGATCCGGAAACTCAAGGTGCTTCCCGGACTGCCTCCTCGGAGAGACAACAGGGTGCTGTTCGCTGGGGACACTGCGACCGTGAACCAGTCCTGCCCTTCGGGTCGAACCTGCAGTTCGTATCCAGTCTCGTCATCGCAGTTATCGCTCCAAGCGACCTCAATAGAGGTCGAAGCGAGAAAAGGCGTAGCGACCCTGACATCCGTAGGGTCATCTCCGGCCCNAAGAAAGCCNGNCATGATAAAGGTGGTGGCAATGACCCTCAGGATAGAAAACACACGTGTCACAGGANCCAGCAAATGCGAGGCATGATCGTATGGCAATACCGGTCTTCTGATAAACAGGTTAATATCGGTGAACTTTGNGTAACGATTTCTGTTGCCAGAAGGAGAACTCGTGAAGACCGTGAGTCGACTGGGTTGGANCCNCCCTTTTGTATATTTTGCTCATGACTCAACAAAAGAGAACTGGTGGACTCGCCCTTTTTGATCTCGATCAGACTCTGATCGCTTGGGACACCCAGCTTCTTTTCTGCAACTGGGTGCTGCGGAAGGAACCTTTGCGCAGGCTCTACCTCGTTGTCTTTGTTCCCTTTCTCGTCCTTTCGANAGTGCTTGGATCAGAGGGAATGAAGAGAATCTTNCTCTCCTTCCTCTGGAGAATGCCACGGCANCAACTCGAGGNCCTGGTAGAGGAATTCGTGGCTTACCATGTGCCGCGCTCTTTTTACCCATCAATGCTGGAGGTGCTTGCAGAGGAGCGTGCGAAGGGGCGCCGGTTGGTTCTGGTGTCGGCGAGTCCTGAGTTCTACGCCCGGCCTCTTGGAGAGGCGCTGGGATTTGACGCAAGTTATGGTACTAGAGTTGAATTCGAAGGCTTCATGCCGCTCTTTCCGGATTTCACGGGAGGAAACAATAAGCAGAAGGTGAAAGTGTCTCGACTCCTTGAAGAGGGGGAGATCGTCGAGAACGAGGTCCAGAAGAATAGCAGTGGCTTCTCAGACAGCATGGTGGACCTACCTATGCTGGAACTGTGTGAGGAGGTCACTGTTGTGAATCCTGGAGAGAAGCTATTGGAGGTTGCGGAAAGCAGAGGGTGGGAAACTGTCCGTCCTGGCCGGCCTTTCTCCAGCCGGCGAGCGATGGCTTTCCGGTGCCTCAAGCAGATATTTGGACTGGACGGAGGGAGTGCCGGATAATGCGTCGCCTTTTCCTTTTCGGGAGGGCGATTAGCTGATATTCTTCGAACCTCAGCAGAAAATTGCGGTTCCATGAGACGAAAACGAGAAATAACTACCGAGCGTCGGTCGGCGCTCAGCGAAACGGCAACCTGCCGCATGGTCTCGCTTTCGCTAGGTGGACGTGCGGTTTTTTTGTGTACCTGATGAGCCGTTGAGCTCTCCCCTGACCCTAACGAAAAAACAAGAAACAAACGTCGAATCATGATCAAAACAACACTACCACGCCTCGCGGCAGCAGGAATAGCCGGCCTTCTCATCGCCTGTAGTGGAAATGAAAAGCAATCTGCAGAAAACGGGGAAGAAGTTAAGGTGCTTCGTTTCTCCGCGATCCCGGATGAAGATACCACTGCGCAGAAGGAGAGGTTTCAACCGGTAGCAGATTATCTTTCCAAGGCTCTGGGAATCGACGTGGAGTTCGTTCCATCAATTAATTATGGAGCCTCGGTAGAGAAGTTTGAAAACAATGATGTTCAGCTGGCCTGGTTCGGTGGAGTTACAGGAGTGCAGGCAATGACCCGAGTGAAGGGTGCCCGCGCGCTCGTTTCTGGTCAAAAAGATCTCGCCTTTAAATCCTACTTTATCGCCAATGTATCTACGGGACTGGAAGCCTCCGAGGACTTTCCCGCTGCCATAGCTGACCTGAAGTTTACCTATGGTAGCTCCAGTTCCACTTCGGGATGTATCATGCCGAGCCATTTCATAATCGAGAACACCGGGAAGACTCCTGGGGAGTTCTTCAAGGAAAAGCCTGGATTCTCTGGAGCTCATGATAAGACTGCGATGCTGGTCCAAGATGGATCCTTCCAAGCTGGAGCGTTGAGCTTTGGTACTTACGAGAAGCTTGTGGCAGCTGGAAAGCTAGACCCGGAAAAGTGTGTGAAAATCTGGGAAACACCGACGTATGCCGATTACAATATGACTGCGCACCCGGATCTGGAGAATACCTTCGGGGAGGGATTTCTGGACAAACTGCAGCAGGCGCTGGTGGATTGTCAGGACGAAGCGGCTCTCAAGGCGCTTGGTAGGGAAAAACTGGTGAAGGTGAACAACGAGACTTTCTCCGGTATTGCGGCTGTGATGGAGAAGGTCAAGTTTGACTGAACCCGCGAGGGCAAGGTCCGAGAGTCATGGAGACGATGTTCGAGCTTTCTCAAGCTCACAAGAGTTTCGGAGCCGTGCATGCGCTCTCGAGCATCGATCTCCAGATTGCCAAGGGCGAGAGAGTGGCCCTGATTGGGGCCTCCGGAAGCGGTAAGACAACGCTTCTTCGCCTGTTTGGAGCGCAGCTCGCACCGGACCGGGGAGAGGTCAGGGTGCTGGGCTGCAATCCCCTCGTTCTCGGGGAGCGAAAGCTCCGGGACTTACGTTCGCGGCTAGGTTATCTCCCCCAGGATCTGGGCCTCGTGCCCAATTTGCGAGTTCTTCAGAATGTCGTCGGAGGGCGATGCGGGCGAAGGTCAATTCTGGGAAGCCTGCGTGATTTAATCCTGCCGGCGATAGGAGTCCGCCGGCGTATTTATGAGCTTCTGGAGCGGGTTGGGATTGCGGAAAAAATGTATGACCGGGTGGATACCCTTTCCGGCGGGCAGCAGCAGCGGGTTGCGGTGGCGCGGGCGCTTTTTCAGGAGCCGGCGGTCATTCTTGCAGATGAGCCTGTCTCTGCCGTGGATCCTGCTCGTGCCCGTGATGTTCTTGATCTCCTGACGTGTCTTAGTGAGGAGGAAGGCCTGACCCTTCTTGTCTCCATGCATCAATTGGATCTCGCACGTGAATTTTTCCCGCGCCTTGTGGGACTCAAGAATGGAGAAGTTCATTTCGATGGGAAATCGGACGAGCTGGAGGATGACGATCTCTCAGCGCTCTTTCAGCTCGGAGACAAGGTGGCTGACTCGTGAAGGTGCCAGTTACAGTCTGGCTGGGAAGGCGGCTGGTGGTAGTGGCGTTCCTCACGGTGCTCGTGGTTTCNGGATGGGTTCTGGGACCCCGGNTAATACAACTGAGTGAGGGCGCGGATCCCTTTGCTGAGGCGGGACGCTTTTTCGGAGCGGCCCTGTCGCCTGCTCTTGTGGATGANAACCCTTCTCTTCCCGAGGATGCTCGCCCGTTCCTCGNCCGCCTCGGAGAGAGCCTGCTTCGTACTTTTCGATANGCACTAATTGCAATCAGCCTCGCAGTACCTGCAGGACTGCTTCTGGGGTTTCTAGCCTCTTCCGCGTGGTGGCCCGGAGGAATGCGGTATGGGAAGGCGCCCGCGGGAAGGATGATGATGCGGGGGATGTTGCGGCTGCTCCGGTGGGGCTGCCGCTTTCTCATCACCCTTGGACGGTCGATTCATGAGCTGGTTTGGGCACTGTTTTTCCTTTCAGCTCTCGGAGATGCTCCGATCGCGGCATGTAGCGCGCTGGCGCTTCCCTTCGCTGGAACACTTGGCAAAGTCTTCTCCGAATTAATTGATGAGCAATCTCAGGAATCGCGTTCCACGCTTATGGCTACGGGCGCCTCTCCACTGCAGGCCTTCGGGCATGCCCTTCTNCCCTCCGCGTTGCCTGAGATGCTGACCTATACGGTATACAGGTTCGAATGCGCTCTTCGCTCATCGGCAGTTCTCGGCTTCATTGGTGTCGAAACCGTCGGGCTCGGGATACGCCAGTCTTATGAGAACCTCTACTATGGAGAAGTTTGGACGCAGCTCTACGCTCTGGTGATTGTGGTGGTCGGCGTTGATGCATTGGGTGCTCGTCTCCGAGACCGATTAAACCGGGGCATAACGCGTAAGTCGGTGCCAGTGATTGGTAGTCTGGATTTGGAAAAGTCCGAGGCGCGCTTGCGGCGAACAGCGCCGCGCGACTGGGTTGTCCNGGGAGGTCTTCTCGCTGGAATCGTGCTGGTTTTGATCTCGTGGGGTAGTGGACGAGAGCTCGGAACAACCATGTCGGCAGAGCAACGCGATGCGCGAATAGGCCGGTTTCTTACCAAGTTGACCCCGGCCCCAGCNCGTCCGGAGAGTGCAACCGCGTCGGGAAGNGAGCGGATCGAAGCGCTGNAGGGAAAAGGTGAAGAGATGAAGAATTGGGCGTTCGACTTGTGGTCCCGAAACGGAGCAGNGGCTCTNCTCAATACCGTAGCAATCGCTAGCGCAGCGATTATTCTTTCTGCCATCGGAGCCGCTCTGCTTCTGCCTCTTGGAAGTAGGGCGCTCGCCCGGGGTGAACCATTCGGGGTCCTCGGGGCCGCCTCCCGATGGGTTCATTGGTGGTGGAGTGGAATCGGTTTTTTGACCCGAAGCCTTTTTATTCTCGCCCGGGCGGTGCCAGAATATGTCTATGCCTTTCTCCTCGTTGGGCTGCTTGGGCCGAGTGCGTGGCCTCTCGTTCTGGCCTTGGCGCTCCATAACCTTGGCATTCTGGGGCGATTATGGGGAGAGGTGATGGAGAATCAGCGTCCCGAGGTTCCGCGCCATTGGATTCAAGGCGGTGCGGGGCGCGTCCAATCCTACTGTGGGAGCCTGGCTCCATTATCCTTCAATCGCTTTCTCCTCTTTTTCTTTTATCGATGGGAGACCTGCATCAGAGAAGCGACGATTCTTGGGATGCTCGGGATCTCATCACTGGGCTACTATGTCTCGATCGCACATAACTGGCTTCGTTACGATGAGATGCTCTTTTATGTTCTCCTTGGTGTCTCCGTGATTTTTGCTGGAGACGTTCTTTCTGATTGGATGCGGCGTAAACTACGCGGAGACCTTGCCTGCTCCTGAAGTGCACTTAGCCTGAGCCTTCCGGTCTTCGATCTGGTTGATTGCCCAGGAGGCGTGTTCGGCAATGAGCGGGTCCTCTGATTCTGCAGCAGCCTCCAGTGCGGGGAGATCCCTCGAATCGCCAACGTTCCCGAGAACAACACAGACGTTGCGAAGAAAGCGATTTCTCTTGATGCGCTTAATTGGTGATTTCCTGAAGAGACTGCGGAAATCCTCGTCGGTGAGAGCGAGAAAATCACGAAGCTCGTGTTCGAATACTTCCGCTCGTGCATGGAAACGAATATCACGACTGGCTTTTGCAAAACGGTTCCAAGGGCAGACCGCAAGGCAGTCATCGCATCCATAGAGGCGGCTTCCGATTAGAGGACGGAGTTCCTCAGGGATGGAGCCCTTGTGTTCGATAGTGAGGTAGGAAATGCACCGAGGTGCGTCCACATGGTGAGGACGAGTGATGGCATTCGTGGGGCAGGTGTCGATACAGGCAGTGCACTTTCCGCAGTAATTCCGGGTCGGCTTGTCGGGCTCTAGTGGGAGAGTGGTGATTAATTCAGCAAGGAAGGACCAGGCTCCCAGCTGGCGGTGAATTTGAACACAGGATTTTCCATTCCATCCCAGCCCCGATTCGGTTGCCATATCCCGTTCAAGGACCGGGCCGGTATCCACGTAGTAACGCTGAGTGCCGCCGAGCTCCTGCATGGCGAGGTCGAGATCCTTGAGCTTTTCCTCGATGATGTCGTGGTAGTCCTCATTCCAGGAGTAGCGGGCGATCTGGTAGGAGGGATTCGGGTCGACTGGTCCCGGGTAGTAGTTGAGTGCAAGACAGATAACAGCTTGCGCACCGGGAAGAATATTGCAGGGGTCGGTTCGGCGGTCGGGATCACGCTCCAGCCATTTCATGTCACCGGCTTTCCCCTCCGCGACCCAGCGCAGAAAATCATCCGCATGCCTTGCCCTGCGAGCAGGAGCAACCCGGCAATCGTCAAAGCCTATCTTGGAGGCAATGAACTTTACGTTACGCTTGGCGATGACGGGATTCACAGGGACAGGGCGTGACAGGGAAAGGGCGGTTCTTCAACCAGAGAAAAAGTAGCGGGCGGATTCAACAATTCCGGTGGTAATTTCAGGGAAGGTGAGATCATCAGTTTCAATCTCCTGATGTGCAGTGTCCCGGTAAAAATCTACTCTCTTCTCGAGCAAACGGCGGATCGTCTCCTCCGGATTGCCGGTGTTTAGAAGGGGCCTTTCGCGGTTCTTGGCAGTACGCCTCAGGATTTCCTCCGGAGACACCACCAGCCAGACAACAAAGCCCATTTTTTTCAGGACGTCGCGGTTGGCACGGCGTTCTATGATGCCGCCACCA
Organism: Roseibacillus sp.; assembly: GCA_002715825.1. Classification (GTDB taxonomy): domain Bacteria; phylum Verrucomicrobiota; class Verrucomicrobiia; order Verrucomicrobiales; family Akkermansiaceae; genus Roseibacillus_B. The sequence goes on from PBAI01000016.1 coordinate 52,579, forward strand.
GTAGCGACGATCCGGTGGCTGGGGCCAGATTGTTCCAGTTCAGTAAGAACGGCAGTCTCGAGGTCCCTGAATTCTTCCTCGCCATCCTGTTCAAAAATAGCAGGAATTGACTTGCCTGTCTTTTCGATGATCAGGGAGTCGGTATCTACCACCGGGTATCCCAGCGCGGTCGAGAGATCACGGGCAACAGAGGACTTTCCGGAGCCCATGAATCCGATCAGAATTATGTTTTCGCTGGGAAATGTCTCTCCGCCGCTCATCTGGGCGGTAGTTTAAAGTGAATTTCTAAATTCTAAACCATAACAATTAATTGTTATGGTCCGGTGTGCAGACACGGGTGGAAATAGCTGACTTTGAAAACTGGAGAGCGGTTGCGGAGGATGCAGCCAAGGTCCTGAAAGGAGGAGAACTAGTCGCATTACCCACCGAGACAGTTTACGGATTAGGCGCTGACGCCTTTAATGCTGATGCGGTGGCCAAGGTTTTCGAGGCCAAGGGGCGGCCCTCTTTCGATCCTCTCATCGTGCATATTGCGGGTATCCGGGATCTCCAGCGGGTAGCGGTAGTTTCCGGGGAACTCGAGGTCGTTGTTCGGCAGTTGGCAAAAGCGTTCTGGCCGGGGCCATTGACGATGGTCCTGCCTAAGCACGAGGATGTTCCTGATCTCGTGACTAGTGGCCTCCCTACTGTGGCGGTGCGTGTCAGCAAGCACGAGGTCATGCGACTGCTTACCAAGGAACTGGGGCCAATCGCTGCTCCGAGTGCGAATCGTTTTGGCCGGATCAGTCCTACCTCGGCGAGTGCGGTGTTGGCCGAGCTTGAGGGGCGTATTCCCCTGATAGTGGATGGGGGCGCCTCCTCGAATGGATTGGAAAGCACGATCATCGCAGTGGAGGTGGGAGAGAAACGTCCTGTCCTGCGGTTGCTGCGTCCCGGACCGGTAACCCGCGAGGAACTCCAGAAGTTTGGCAAGGTTCCGAGAGCAGGCCGGGTGACGGATGATCGGCCAGAGGCTCCTGGAAGCCTCGATTCTCATTACGCTCCGGAGATTCCGGTTCTACTACATGATAGCCCGGAAGAATTTGAGCCCGAGGATGGTAAGCGCTACGCCCTTCTGAGTTACAGGGGAGAGGCGAGGGATGGCTATCTCGACCGCCATGACTGGGTCCGGGTGGAGGTCCTCAGCCCCGGCAAGGGAAAGCTGGCAGAGGCTGCGGTTCGTTTCTTTCACTCCCTGCGCAATCTGGATGCGGAGGGGATCGATGCCATCGTGGCTGAGCCTGTCAGTGATGTAGGACTTGGTTCGGCGATTATGGACCGTTTGCGTCGGGCTGCGTTTCGTTGAAGGCCTCCTGAGGAGTCTTTCGATGAGGCATTGAATATTCGGAATGAATAAGGCATTCTAGGGGCGGATGTTACGGGCAATGATGACGGTGTCCGGGCTCACTTTAGTGAGCCGAATCCTTGGGTTCCTGAGGGATATAATGATCGCTCGGTTCGTGGGAACCGGGCCTGTGGCGGATGCCTTCGTGGCAGCCTTTCGCTTTCCCAATATGTTTCGCCGGGTTTTTGGGGAGGGAGCCTACAATGCAGCTTTTGTGCCGCTCTTCGGTCGCAAGTGTGAAGAACATGGAAGTGAAGCAGCGGTAGATTTTGCCCGTAACACTTTTTCAGCACTGGTCTGGGTGGTAGGGGGCCTGACCCTGATTGCGATTCCGTGCATGCATTGGATCATGATGGCGGTAGTTCCAGGGTTCTTGCCGAAGTTTGAAAAGGACCTTGGAGGATCTGGACACAAGAGCGCTTTTTATGAATGCAGGGTAGACGTCAAGGGTGCGCGCGAAATTTACTTTCAAATTACCGGTAAGTCCGAAGCGGCGGTAAGGCACTGGTCCGCGAGAACGAGAGTCGAGGACATGCACCTCCTCGATCCTGAGGGAAAACAGCGCAAGCTACTGGTCTCATTGAAGAATGAAGGTTTTCCGATGGTTACCAGCGGACAGAAGGAGATCGCCTCCGAGGGACTGATCCTGACCCAGCTCGGCCTTAGTGGTGACAAGCACAGTGGGGTCGGGCGCGATGTCGATCCGCGCAAACGGTTTTTTCCCAGAGACGGTGAAGAGGTGTTATCAGTTATTTTTGGAATGGATCCCAAGGGGTTGGCACGGATCGAGTTGCCGCCTGATCACGGGATGGAGTCCTTTGTTGTCAGGGTTGCGATCAGAGCGGTGGACGCGAGTGCTGAGATCCGGGAGTCGACCCTGCGTATCTTCCGGAACCACCCTGAGAATTTTGATCTCACCGTGGCTCTTTCCCGGATCATGTTCTGTTACCTTTTTTTCATGGCTCTTGTTGCCCACTTGAGCGGAGTCTTGAACACCTTCAGGCATTTTGCAGTTCCCGCCGGAGCTCCAATTCTGCTGAATCTCGTGATGCTGGGATCTCTCGGACTGATTTGGTTCATGCGCTGGGAGGGAGATCTCCAGATCGGAAAGTCCCTGGCGTGGGGAGTCGCTCTAGCAGGATTTTTGCAATTCCTGGTCCTCTGGACTGCCTGTAGTCGGGCCGGGGCGGCAATGTTGCCTCGAAAGCCTCTCTGGAATCCGGAACTGAAAAAGCTACTTTTCCTGATGGGGCCGGGAGTCATCGCTGCTGGCATTCAGCAGGTGAACCTGCTGGTTGGGGGGATTATCGCGTCTTTTCAACAGGGAGCGATTTCGACTCTCTATTACGCGGACCGGGTTAACCAGCTGCCCTTGGGAATGATCGGAATCGCCCTTGGAATCGTGCTTCTGCCGGAAGTGACTCGCCGTCTTCGTAGTGGCCGGGCTTCAGAAGCGGCTGACAGCATTCTCCGCGGTATGGAATTGGCAATGCTTCTTACTCTTCCCGCGGCTGCAGCGATGGTGGCTGTTCACGAGCCACTGATTCAGGGTCTCTTCGCCGGAGAGAAGTTCACTGCAGCGGATGTAGCTAAGACTGGGTGGGCTCTGGCGGGATTTGCGCTGGGATTGCCCGGTTATGTCCTGATCAAGGTTCTGCAACCCGCTTACTTTGCGCGAGAGGATACAAAGAGACCCATGATGATGGCTGGTGTGGCTGTAGCAGTGAACATCGCTTGCAGCCTTCTCTTTTTTCACCTGCTGCGCCCTGCGGGCTATGGGCACGTTGGTATTGCAATTGCGACTGCAATTTCTGCCTGGGTCAATGTAGTGCTTCTGTGGCGGGGGATGGATGGCTTTGTGACGATTGCGCGTGCGGAGTGGAAACGTCTTCTGCGGATGGCCTTAGCGAGTCTGCTGATGGGAGGAGTAGTCTATCTTGCGGGTCACGCACTTGAATCGTGGTTGAGTGGAATGTTGTGGCAGAGGATTGTTGCGCTCGCCCTGATCGTAGGGACAGGAATAACGGTCTACGGAGTCTTGGCCCTGTCACTTGGTGCTACTTCAGTGTCTGCCCTGCGCTCGAGTCTCATGGCGGCCAGGGGGCGGGGGAACTCGTAAAAATCGCGGTTGCGAGAAAGGACAGGACGCCTAGGTTTCTAGGGTCCAACCAATGAAAGTGCGAGTCTTCACTAGCGGGATCCTGATCTGCATTATGATCTGGACCCTGGTACTGGCTGCACAGGGCTACTTCCGGGGGATGAGAAGAACCGCTGATAACCTAGGCAAGGTTGTAGAGGAGAGCACGTTCAGGGACTGGTCAGGGAAGACAGGAGAGCCCTCAGGAAAAGAGAGAGAGGTGCGGAACACGCGTATCAGAGAAGTCGTGTCGGGCCTCACCGCGCAGGAGTTTAACCCTGATACGAAAGTTCGTCTCATTGAACTTAGAACCCAATTCTATTCCAAATTGTCTAAAGGAGAAAGAGAAGTGTTTGTCACCAGCCTGCTGGAGGGACTCGATACTTACATCATGCTTTTTGACAGTTTGCCGGGTGAACGACGTCGGAAGCTGGTAAAGCGGGCTGTGAAGGCAGCGCGAGAAGAGTTGCCATCGGAACTGCGGGACAAATATGAGCTTTTGGATGCTGAGGAAGAGCATGAGAATATCGGGGAAATCGGATGGCGGGCAGCGATGGAGAATAAAGAGCCAGACAAAATCATGGAGTTTCTCCAGTTGATTGAGATTGCGGGAGAGCTGATCCAGCGGATGCGGATCCCACAGTGGGAGGGTGCACGAGGTGATAAGTGATTCGGATCCCCCAGTAATTCTGGAGGCGGTGAACCTGTCCAAGTCGTTTGGGGGAAAGCCTGCTCTGCGAGATCTCTCTTTTACCGTCCGGGAGGGAGAGATATTCGGGCTACTGGGACATAACGGGGCGGGCAAAAGTACAGCCTTGGGAATTTTACTGGGCATGGTAGAGCCCGACCGCGGTGAAGCCAGAATTGGAGGACACTCCGTGCAGCGTAAAAGAGCGAACGCTCTTCGCTACGCTGGTGCCATCTTTGAATCTCCTGCCTTTTATGACTATCTTAGTGGCTGGGACAATCTCAAGGTCCTGATGAGTTATTCCGGGGGCTTTGAAAAAGAAGCCGCCCTGCAGGTGTTGGAGGAAGTTGACCTCAAGGACCGAATTCATTCCCGGGTTTCGACCTACAGCCACGGCATGCGCCAGCGACTGGCGCTCGCCCAGGCGTTGCTTCCGGAACCCCGCCTCCTTTTACTTGATGAACCTACCGACGGGCTCGATCCAGAGGGTATCAAGTGGTTCAGGGACTTTATTTTACAGCTTCGCGAAGAAAGGGGGATCACGGTGCTCTTCAACTCTCACCTTCTTCCAGAGGTGGAGCAGATGTGTGACCGGGTTGCAATCGTTCGACAGGGAAGAAAGGTCTATGATGGTCAGCTCGGTGGAATTGCGGACGAGCAGGTAACGCTCGAGATCGAGGCGGATCCATCTGCGCAGGCGGAGCTCTGTTATGGGAGGCTGGGAGGAGAGAAGCAGAGGGGTTCCTCCCGAGTGGTTTTTCCAGAGGGAACGGATCCTTCTGTTGTCGCCAGCGAGCTTGTCGGCGCAGGAGTGGCCTTGCGAAAACTTACTCCCGTCCGGCGCTCACTTGAGGATGTGTATCTCGAGGTCAGCAGCAGGGACTCCGGAAAGGAGGCGGAGGAATGAGTCTCTTCCTCATCCAGATTCGGAGTGAGTTGAAAAAGCTCTTTGCCCGCCGGCGGACTTACATTGGATATGGTGCATTCCTGATCTTGGAGCTGGTGATCCTGTGGGTGTTTCACCTTGATAAGCCAAGAGAGGAAATGGCGAAGCTTCTTTCAGACGCAGGGTTGGATGTTGATCACTATTACTCAGCCCTGACTGTGACTTACTGGATGATCGGCTTTAGCATGGCGATGCTTGGCGCGATCTATCTCGCTCTTGTGTCCGGAGACATCGTCGCCAAGGAAAGCGAGGACGGAAATCTCAGGATGGTTCTGGCGCGACCTATCAGTCGGCTCAGGGTCCTCATCATCAAGTATGTGGCGGTTCTCGTCTACACCCTGACCTTTGTATGGTTTGTAGGCATTTCAGGTTACCTGATGTCGGCCATCGCACTGGGCTGGGACGGTGGCCTCTTTGTATGGAATTATGAGCTCAAAGTCTTTGCCTTCTTCCCTGAATTGAGTGTGGGCGTCGGGCGTCTCTGCCTGGCTCTTCTCCTCCTAAGTCTCAGCATGTGCACCCTCTCCTCGATCGGATTCGCTTTTTCCTGCCTCAAAATCAAGCCCGCAGCTGCCACCATTCTGGCCCTCAGCGTTCTTTTTGTGGATTCGGTCCTGCAGATGCTGCCATTTATGGCCCCATATCGGGAGCATTTGCTTACCCATCGGATGAGTAACTGGGTGTTTGCCCTCGAGAACAACATCTCGTGGGCCAAGCTGGCAGAGAGCTATACGGCTTTGGTGGGTCTCGACCTGACCCTGTTTGTGCTTGGATGGATGGCTTTCAGGATCAGGGATATCAAGACCTAAGCGGAAAGGCCGCGCGGCCTGCGGGCGAAACTGATGTCACATTGACCCGTGACGCATACTGATCTTTTTCTGGATTTGCGGGGATGGCTGGTTGTGCTTGAGTCCTCTCGTGACCAGAAGAGACAAGGACTTTTTGTTTGAGTTGCTGCAGACCCCGAGCCCGGTGGGTTTCGAGATGCCAGGCCAGAGGGTTTGGGCGCGATATCTTGGTAAGACAGCCGACGCAGTGGAGTGCGATGCTTACGGATCAACCTGGGGAACTCTGGGGGAAGGAAAAAAGAGTGTCATGCTGGAAGCGCATGCTGATGAGATAGGCTACATGGTTAAGCAGGTAACGCCTGATGGATTCCTGCGGATTGACCGCCTTGGGGGAAGTGATAGCGCTACTGCTCGCGGTCGCCGCTTGCGTATCTTCGGGGATAAGAAGGAGGTGGCTGGTATTATTGGCAATACTGCGATCCATCTGCGACGCGATCTTGCCAATGAAAAGTCTCCTAGACCTCATCAGTTGTGGGTTGACGTGGGAGCGAGTTCGGCAGACGAGGTAGCGGATCTTGGTATTCGTGTCGGGCACCCAGCGGTCTACGCCGATGAGCCCATGGAGTTGACCAAGCAGAGAGTGGTGAGCCGTGCCATCGATAACAGGATCGGGGGCTTCATAATCGCCCAGGTCATGAAGAAGGTAGCAGCCGCAAAGTCAAAAACGGCTTTCCGTTTGATCTGTCTCAATGCAGTGCAGGAGGAAATTGGTGGGAATGGCGCGCTGATGGCGACTCATCGTCTCATGCCGGATATCAGCCTCTGTCTCGACGTCACTCATGCGACGGATACCCCGGGCATCGATAATGCTCAGCATGGGCACGTGAAATTAGGTGGAGGGCCTACTCTTACGCATGGAGGTGCGAACCACCCCCTCGTTATTGAGCGCCTCGAAAAGGTAGCTCGCTCGAAGAGAATCCCGATCCAGCATGAGGCCTCCAGCCGGTTTACTGGTACGGATACCGATAAGATCTTTACGGTAAGGGAGGGCGTGCCGAGCGCTCTCGTGTCTCTTCCCTTGCGCTGCATGCACTCAGTAGTCGAGACAGCTGACCTTGGTGACGTGCAGAATACCATTAACTTGATGGCGGGCTTTGTAATGTCTCTGCGGGCTCGGGATAGCTTTCATCAGGAATTGTGAAGCAGAGTGCATGGTTTTTCCGGCTGGTTCCCTCGATGGTCTTTCTGTCGGGAGCAGGTTTCGCCTCGGGGTCGGCTGGTCCCGGAGAAGAGGCGCTTGACTTCATGTTGGGTCTTCGTGACGAGCAGCGTGCTCCGAATGAGCTTCTGGAAGCTACGGTCCTGTCCCGTCATACCGGAGCGGTTCGCCGGTCTGCAATCTCTCAGCGTCTTTCGCTTATTGGGCGCTATCTTCGGAACAACCGGTATGAGCTCAAGGTCTCCAGTGAAAAGCGTGATGGCGATCTGGCAGCGGTCACTATTAATGCGGTAAGCAGCCAGGATCCGCTAGAGGTCGATGTCTTCGGTCTCGGGTTGTGTAACAGGGGTGCAGATGGCTGGGCCGTGGCGCCAGTTCCCGGGAGTTTTGACAATGTAGATCTTGGTTTTGATCAGGCTCTGGAAGAGCGGGCTGATGCTCTTGAATTATGGATGGGAAAGGAGAGGCTGCTAAAATTGCGCGAACTAGAAGATGAGGTTCTGGAAGGCCTGCGCATGCGTATGAAGAAGGCAGAGCCAGCAGCTTTGGAGGCTGCAGTCAGTCCCCGTCAACTAGTTAAGGCATTCTCGGAGGCTTGCCAGAGGGGCGATCTGCCAGCCGCGATGGTCCTTCTCGGCAAGTTTGAGGGCGATCTCTCAGAGGAAGAACGACGTCTGCAAAGAGTGGTATCCCTCGGCTTGCAGGGTCTCGATAGTCGGGGTTACTGGCATTTTCTGACAAGGAGCGATGTGGTTCGGGTGGTGGTGCAGGAAGAGGGAGGTGATGACCTTGATGCCGAAGTTTCCCTTCTCGTCTTTGATCCCCGCCGGGGAAGGCCGGTAAGCCTCATCCGTTTTGTTCTGTTATATGTCGGAAAGCGCTGGACCATCGAGTTACCAAGTGGCTTGCGTCTCTCCAACGAAAGCCGGGAGACTTTTCGCAGGGCGCTTCTTCGCGACCAGAATTACGACGAGGATGATGCCCTGAGAAATAAGTTTGAGAAGGAGTTCGAAGAGCAGAATGCTCCGCTGAGGTCTGCTACGATTGCCGCGGCCGCAGAGGAGATAGAAAAAATACTGAGGGAGGGATCACTGGAGGACTTCTTACGTTTCGCTCATCGCAGCTCAGAGCTGGCTGAACCAGAAAGGCGTGCTTGTTACCGATATCTCGGAGCATTCTGGAACCAATTCCATCAAGACATGAAAGCTGCCTCTGACGGGAGATTGCTGGATGTGATCGAGCATGGAGATGCTGGGGCCCTAATTTTTCGAATCGTATCTACTGCTCAGGACGCACATCTGGAGCTCAACCCGCTTATCCTCATGCGGGACAAGGAAGGATGGTCAATAGCGCCGGGGGTGACCACTGGTGGAAATTTCGTGAACTTGGATAAGGCCAGTCAGGAGCAGCAAGCTGAAGTGTATCGTCGCTTTGAGAGCCGGCGCGAGGATTTGACGAAAAAGGCCACGGCGAATCTCCGGAGCCGCTTTGGCAAAGCTGCTCCGGTGGAAGGGAGAATTATAAGAGCCGAAGAGGCAGGCGAACTGGTGCGTAAGTTCCGAAGTCTGATACGAAAGGGAAACCTTATGGAGCTGCTGTCCTGTGGTGCGCTACTCGACTCGAGCGATGGTATGTGGGAGGCCTTGAATGCAATGAGCTATGAATATCGAGGAGCTAAGCGCTCGGCAGTGCTCGATCAGCAGGTCCACGTACAGTCCAGGAAAAGCTGGGCGGCAGTTACCCTCCGTGTTGATTCTGGACAGGGAAGTAGCCCGAGTTATCCCATGTATCTTCTGGTCGCTACCGATGAAGGTCCCCGTATCGTGGTAGATGTGGGTTTGCGTCTCGCAACAAATAAAGGTCGCGAAGTCCTGAATGAGAGGGTTTGGGAACGGATCGACTTGTTCCTGGAGGAAGAGGAGAGCGCTCTTGTGCGATTGCTTTTTGAGAGACATGTTGCACGGAGTAAGACTGATCTGGATGCATGGATGAAGAGCAACACGATGGACCAGGGACGCTGAGCCGTAAGGGTTTCGAGAAGGCCTTTGAGGCCGCTCGCCGGTTGGAGGATTCCGTTGGAAGAGTCGTCGTGGGGCATGGCCCTGTGGTTCGCAGGGTCTTAGGGTGCCTTGTTTCAGGGGGTCATCTCCTTCTGGAGGATTTTCCGGGAACTGGGAAAACCACTCTCGCCAAGGCAATAGCGGCCTCGATTGGTGGAGCAGATTTTTCACGGATTCAGTTTACTCCGGATCTGCTGCCCTCCGACGTGCTCGGGGTTTCAGTGTATGATCAGAAGAGCGGAGAGTTTCGTTTCATGCCGGGTCCTGTATTCACCGATATTCTTCTTGCGGATGAAATCAACAGAGCTTCGCCCCGGACGCAGAGCGCACTTCTGGAAGCCATGGCGGAGGGTCAGGCGACTGTAGATGGCAAGCTCTATAAGATGGATGGGATTTTCTTTGTGGTGGCGACACAGAACCCGGTGGAGTTCCGGGGAACTTATCCTCTTCCAGAGGCTCAGATGGACCGATTTACGATGCAGTGCGCTCTTGGATATGTGGGCGCTCCGGAAGAGGTTGCTATAATCTCCAGCCAAACACATGACCACCCTCTTGATCACCATGAGCCTGCAATGACCAGAGAGGAGTTGCTGGAACTTGTAGCTGCGGCACGCGAAGTTCGAATTGCTGAGGAGATCAAGGAATACATAGTCGCACTGGTCTCTGGGACCCGGGTCTGCAAGGAAGTCCGATTGGCCGCCAGCCCCCGCGCTTCTCTTGCTCTCATGCGAGTATCGCAGGCTCTCTCTCTCTTCGAGGGACGTGATTTTGTTGTGCCAGAGATAATCCAGCAGATCGCGGTTGATGTCATCGCCCACCGGCTAGTGCTTGAACCGGAGGCAGAATACTCCGGGCGGTCTGGCCGTGTGATTGTAGAAGAATTACTGCAGACCATTCCGGTTCCCTCCTGATGGGGCATCTGGTTTCAGAGAAAAGAGGGAGGTCAATGCTTCGCCGCCCCACTACCTCTCAGGGGGGGGGGAAGGTGTCGTGGTTCTACCGTGCTCTCTACCGGAGTTACTCCCTCGGGACGATCGTCTCCCTGTTCTTCAATCGCAGAGTCACTCCGGTGGGATGGGGAATTCTTTCGCTGCTCCTGCTGACTGCGATCCTTGGAGTCGACTTCTCCAAGTCTACTCTTTACCAGCTGTTTGCTCTTATCGTGGGCGCTTTGGCGGTTTCACTGGGATGGGCGTGGTGTCGTCGTGGGCGATTGATGGTGGAGCGTGAGTTGCCAAGATATGCGACGGTAGGAGAGAGACTTTCTTATTTCGTGACAGTTACGAATCTGGGGCGGTATGCCCTACGAGGATTTTTCCTCGATGAATGGCCTCCAGATGCAAGGCCCACGATGATGAATTTTGCGCGTATCGGAGAGCCGGGCGAGGAACAAAGAAACGCCTTTGACCGGGTTTTCGTGTATTATCGATGGCGCTGGCTGATGGAACGACGGCTGCTTTTTGAAGCAGGAAGAGGAGGAGGACAGTTGATGGTTGGTTCAGGTAATTCCCTCAAGGTGAGAATGGAGATCCTCCCACGAAAACGAGGAATCATCCCGCTGAGTGACCTTCGACTTCGCCTGCCTGATCCTCTCGGCTTGTTCCAGCGGTGTCGTAAAGTGCTCAGCGGCGATGATTGTGTTACAGTCTTTCCGCGTTATTACCGTCTTGCTCCCATGAAGTTTTCAGGTCAGGCGTGTTTTGAGCACGGTGGGGATGCTCTTTCGCATACCGCTGGACAATCAGGAGACTTCCTTGGGCTTCGAGATTATCGGAATGGTGACCCCATGCGCCGAATTCACTGGAAGGGCTGGGCACGGACCGGGCGTCCGATCGTAAGAGAGTTTGAGGATATTTCCCTGCCTCACTATGCACTGATCCTCGATAACTTTGTGGAGCATGGAGACGAGAATCTTCTGGAGGATTCCATTTCCGTAGCTGCTTCCTTTGCGAGGGCTATTGATGCAAGGCACAATACGGTCGATCTGGTTACAATGAGAGATCAAGCCATCGTCGTTCGGGAAGGACAGGGTGTGGGACGGTCGGAAAACATCATGAAGGTGCTCGCGGAAATCGCAGGTGATCCGGAGGAACGTCTCGAAGATCTTGAAAAGGTAGTCATTCGTCACAGCGAAAGGCTGACCGCAGGTATCGCAGTTTTTACAGGATGGAATCACGCCCGTGCAGATTTTCTGGGACGACTGGCGATGACGGGTTTGGAAATCACCGCGCTGATCCTCTGCCGGGATGCTTCGGCTGTCCGCTCCATAATCGCGGGGAGGCCACTTCCTTGTCGGCACTACCTGCTTGAGCCTCCGGCCATCGAGGAGGAATTACTGAAAATCCAAATATGAGAGATAATCTCCAGCATTTTCATGAGCCACCCCGAATTCTCGAGGGTGCAGCTCTCCTTTTCTGGGGTGGGGTGACGGGTCATCCGGTCATTGGACTTCTCTGTGCTCTTCTGGTCGAGGCCCGCTCATGGACAGGCCTTCGGTGGACATTTGGCGAGCGCGGTTTCGTTCGCGCGTGGTATCTTTCCATTGGGATGGGGTTGGTGGTCTCTTCCTGGGTTTGGCTGGAGAGTGCGAGCCCAATCTTTCTTTTTGAGGCTCTCGTTTGGATTCCAGTTTGCCTGTTGCCGGTAATTCTCGCCCAGAATTACGCCACAGAGTCAACCATGCCACTCAATACCTTTTCGGTAGTCGCACGGCGAAAGATGCTAATTGATCGGAAGGCAGGTCGGGAGGTAGAGCCAATTCAATTTCACATCGGCTATCCTTACCTCTGCTTTGTCATGGTTGCTTCAGCAATGACTCGCATTGACGAGATAGCTTTTTTTGTAGGGGCGGGGATATTGATAGCGTCAGCGTTGTTTTTTGCCAGCTCAGTCAGCCGGTTGCGCCCAAACAGAACCGTGATTGCACTGTTCCTTGTGATTATCCTTGGGGCAGGAGGCTCGGCTGGTTTGAAGAGCCTGTGGCTGCGCCTCGATGGCCCTTACAGTCGGATGAGCGCTGGGTTTACCTCGGGGGACCTATCCCAGACCGCGATTGGGAAGCTGGGAACACTCAAACAATCCAAGGCAATCCGGTGGCGAGTAAAGGAGGCTCCGGCGGAGGGGCCACGCCTTTTCAGGGAAGCAGTCTACAACCACTACTCGGACGCCCAGTGGTGGCATCGGCCGGTTCCTGATAGAGGGGGAGACGGCGAGGGAAAGAGAATAGAGGCCTACGGAAAGGGTAGGCAGGAGAGCAGTGATGTCGATAAAAGGGAGGGAGACTACGAGGCGTTATGGGACCGCGTGTCAGAGGATGGGATTCGTGAGTACGCCTTTGACGAAAACGAGTTTGCGCACAATCCAGACATATGGCGCAAACTTACGATCAGAGGCAAGGTCGATACCAAGACACCCCTTCCGCTTCCGGAAGATGCACAAAGAATTTCAGGACTCCAAGTCACGGACGGGGGGGTAGATGTCAATTCTCTGGGCACCGTCCGCCTCGAAAACCCAGATCATGGAGTCGCTTCCTTTGAGGTCTTCGTTGGGGGCAGCCCTCTCCATGAAGCATTACCTGACCCTGAGCGTGATTTGCAGGTTCCGCTGGCTGAGCGTGCTCCCGGGCGTCTCGACAGTAATGAGCGGTGGGTCGAAGATCCTGCGCGAACAGGCATTCGCGACGTTTGTGAAGCGTGGGGGCTGCGAGGGCTGTCCGCAAGTAAGGCGATTGAGGTAATCAGGGCGAAGTTTTTTGGGAACGAGTTCACCTACAGTATGTTCCTGAGGGGTGAGCACCCGAGCCAGAAGAGTTCGGCTGTTGCGAGGTTCCTTTCGGATACAAGGGTTGGGCACTGCGAGTATTATGCCACTGCTGCAGTTTTGCTCCTTCGCGAGGCTGGCATCCCGGCTCGTTATTGTGTGGGGTATTCCGGGCAGGAGAAGACCGAGGATGGAGAATGGCTTTTGCGGGGGAGCCATGCTCATGCGTGGTGCCGAGTATGGCATGGAAGAATTCCACCCGATGAAATTCCTGATGGAACAGATCTTTCGTCCTACGGGCGTTGGAAGGACTTCGATGCAACTACTCCCAGATGGCCTGAGCTGGAGGGGACGGGGAAAAAATGGTCGCAGCAGTTAGTCGACTGGTGGCACAACATTCGAGAGGATGCCCTTATCTGGAGAACCTCACCAGGGAATGCCGGGAAAATTAACTGGGTGCTCCTGATCGCAGGGGTGGTCATGGTGGCCTACCTCACCATGCGTCTATGGACGGGTCGCACACACCGGGAAGAATATTCCGGTTATCGTTGGAAGGGAGAAACAAGGTATACCCCTCTTCATGAATTGATCCCTCCCGCAGAAAAGCTTCTAGGTTCAAGGGAGGAAGGCAGGACTTTAAGTGATTGGATTCTTGGCCTTCTCAGGTTTTTTCCCGGACTTGCTCCTGATCTGCACAGGGCTTTGGCTTTTTATTGGAAAGCGCGATTTGATCCTGCTGGACTCTCGCAGGATGAGACCACCAAATTCGAAGAGCTGGTCCGAGAGATGACTGGTCGTCTAAGCGCCGAGATTCACGTATCCGAAGAGGGCGAAAGCGCGATTTCGGGCGCATAAAAACAGTCGCCAGGCGAAGTGGTTTTCTGGTCGGGGTGACAGGATTTGAACCTGCGACCTCGTCGTCCCGAACGACGCGCGCTACCAAACTGCGCTACACCCCGAAGGCGGGGCGCGAAGGATGCGCATTATCCGGAGGCGAGCAAGGTGAAATCCACCTATCGGCAGATTGTTGCGAGAGAGACATTAGAGGTGATCACAGCTGTTTGTTATTGTCTGCCAATACCTGTTGGGGCCGGAGAAGGTGAATTGTTCGGCCTATTTGAAGGAATTCATCAATTGCTCGCATCGTATGCTCTCTTGCGGTGCGACTGCAGAAATGCAATTAATTTGCATTTGATCTCGACCTGTCTCTGATGTTAATCCCACGCCAGTGGAACATATCCGTAATACTCCTTTCCTCACGCCTTGGTCATTTTGGCCGGTTGGCGGAGATCGAATTGGGGTTTTTGCCTCGGTGCTTTGCGCAATCCACTGTGCGGCGACTCCCTTTCTTTTACTCTTTCTCCCAGTATTCGGGAAAGTGTGGGCGCATCCGGCTTCGCACTGGATCATGGCTCTCCTTGTGGTTCCGCTTGCTGCGGTGACTGTAGCTAAAGGCTATAAACAGCACCGCAGAAGGTGGGTCATTGTCAGCGCACTACTTGGAATCGGATTTGTCCTTCTGGGGGCGGCGGCACCGAGTTTTGAATCGAATTCGGGACAGAATACGGGCAATTTCTCCATTGCTGGGGCACCTGAGAGCGCATCGAAAGGCACTAGTGACGATTCCAACACCCCGGCGAGACTCTCCGAATCGGAGGGGAGCGTCTTTCAGGAGTCTTCATCGTCTGCGGAAACGGCCTCAAAGGGGGGCGATTCAGACTCAGAGGCGGGAGAATGCGTTGATGCCTGCTGCCCTTCTATTCAGGCGACCGCAGACGGAGGGTGGAAGCTCCATGTTCCTTTGGCGAGTATCCTTACGACGATTGGGGGGCTTTTCCTGATCGCCACGCATATTGGCAATCTGTGCCGTTGTGCTTGTTGCGATAAAGAGAAAGCGGTTGCTTGAAGTAACGGTGGTTTGTATTGCTCTCTCCATCATGAAAGACGATTGGCAATTTGCCCTCCGCAGTAGCGTCGAACAGGTAGAGGAGGGAGATGTTCTTGCTCCAAAGTTTGACGAGCACGGTCTGATGCCCTGTATCACTCGCCATGCTGCTACTGGAGAGATCCTGATGTTCGCCTTTATGAACGAAGAGGCTCTCAGGCTCTCTATCGATACCCAACAGGCTCATTACTGGTCACGGTCACGGCAGAAGCTCTGGAAGAAAGGGGAGACGTCCGGGATGCGCCAGAATATCCAGAGAATCTTGATCGATGATGATCAGGATTGTCTCGTTCTTGAGGTAGAACTCACCAGCCCAGATGCGGGAGGCGAAGAAGCGTCATGCCACGTTGGCTATCGAAGCTGCTTTTATCGGGAAATCGTTGATGGACAGGAGGGGCCTGCTCTCCGGTTTATCGAATCCGAAAAGTCGTTCGATCCCGAAGCCGTCTATGGGGATACTCCCAATCCGACACAGTTGTAATTCGGACAGGGCATGTCTTCATCAAGGCCGCTTCTGCTCGTTGCAGGGTTCCTTGGGTCCGGTAAGACGAGCCTGATCCGGTCTCTGCTCGCGCAGTTCCTCAGGAGGAAAATCAAGGCCGACGTAATTCTTAACGATATAGCCAATGCGACTGTTGATGCTGCGAGTATCAACCCCGATCATGCTGCCAGCATCTCTCCTCTCGCCGCCAGCTGTGCCTGCTGCGAGAGCTTAGAGGAGTTACTTTCCCTCTGCCGCACGGCAAACGAAGGTGAGGGGGATCTCCTCCTGATTGAATTGAACGGCACAGCTGATCCTCTCGGAGTTTTGGAACCTTTCGCCTCGCTCGGTAAGGAATTGTCTCTCTCTCCCATGATTCACGCATGTGTGATCGATGTCCGGCACTGGGGTAAACGCGGTGAACTCACCGCGTTAGAGGAGCGTCAGATGAGAGGTGCGGGTCTCTATCTTTTATCGCACCAGGACATGGTTGCGAAGTCAGAGGTTGAAGCAGTCGAAAATGTAGTAACGGACGCTTTCCCCAATGCGTGCCAGACCGATGCCAGGCAGTTGGCTGATCTTCTCGTGTCCGTGACTCTTGAAGCCACGGAAGATCAAATTTCAGGTTCTCGTGAAGGACCTCATCCTGCCACCGCGAGGCTCCGTGAAGACCATGTGCACTTGCTTTCGCACCAAGTTCGAGGATGCGAGATCCCCTTGCCTCCCAAAGTGCGCCGGGCGGGCATTGAGCAGCTTTTAATGAATCTTCCTACCAGTGTGCTCCGGGCCAAAGCCCTGGTTAAGACTGTTGAAGATCCGGGTAGCCAGTGGCTCTTCGAGAGATGTGGTCATGAGGTTTCTCCCTCGCCTCTACCTGTTCCCGCTGCAACGAGCATCCCTTCCTCCCTCCTTTGTATGGGAGTGAATTTAGATTCTGCGGTAATCAAGCGGCTCGTTTCCGAGGAGTTTGGCTACGTTCCGGTTAGGGACGATTGAAATCCGACAAAGGGCCCTCAGGCACCCCGTCAAATATTGATAATCCTTTAGATGATCGCGTATACCCGCGCGACTATCGGGATTGATTGTTCGGACAAACGCTAATACTTCTGGCAGCGCTAAAGAATCTGCGATTCCGCCCTGATTTTTATCCGGAAATCGTTATGCCTGTTCGTCGGTTCATCAGCGGGTAGCCGGGTATCGATCTTCAGGGAGAGGTTCTGCAGGAGAGAGTTGCTGTCGGACTTCCTGTGGCTGTTAGCTAGGATGATCCATTCCGGATGTCATCGACTATTGTTTTCGGTTTTTTTTTAAGTTCATGAGCCAGGCCGTGAGATCGGCTAATTGCTGGCGATTCATTATGGCGCCGAATCCTGGAGGCATGGCCGAAACAGGGAGGCTCTCCTGACTCAAGATGTTATTTCTTTCAATTCTGGAAGTTTTCCCTCCAAGCATGGCGATGGTGATGTATCTGCCTGTCTCCTCCAGAACGACTCCGGTATAGGATTCACCGTCATGGGTGGAAATGGCTTTTGCGGCAAATCCTTCCACGATGCTGGCATTAGGATTGAGAATGGATTCCAGGAGTATTCTGGCGCTTGCGCGTGAACCGATTTCGCTCAGGTCGGGCGCGTGATTGTTGCCGCGCCCATTGACCTGATGGCAAGAGGCACAATTGGCGCCGTGGACGCTGAAAAAGAGATCGTGACCACCCTCTGGGTTAGCTCCGTCAAGAAGCGGTAGAACAGATTCGATGGTGGCTACCGTCCCATCAGGAGAGAGGATATTGGGCTGAACGGCGACGATATAGTTCCCCTTCCTGGCTTTGATACCATCTCGACTCGCCCCGAGGGTAAGTGGCCCCGAGGGAAGCTCAGCGCGGTAAACCTTCATTCTTTTGGGATCGTTGCCCTCGATTACGAGTGAAGTGGGTTTCCACTGCACTTGCGCCCACCGAGGCATGGACTCTGCGCGGGCGTCGTCAATAAGATAGACCGTTGAAGGATACTTCAGGTTCAGACTGACTGTTATGCCTGATTCCGAATTGGCATCTTCGCATGCGGTTTGGAGAAAGGTCAGGCCTTCAAGCTCCTCCGGCACGCGGGTCAGGAGATAGGGTCGGTCGGTGTAACAAGCTGCGCCGCGACGCAAAGTTGCAGCTCGATATGCTCGGCCACTACTGGCCCGAATATTTGAGAAAGGAATGACCAGCGAATCTGGCGGATGGACCTGACCCGTTGCAGCCAGAGGGCGACCCCGATGTTCGAATTGATACTTTCCTCCAAGCCGTCGGGTGCTGAGATCGGCAATGGCAGAATTCTTGTCCATGGTGTGGATCTCAATTTCCTTTTTCGACAGAGCATCTTTTTCCAGAAGGCCTAGAAGAGCCGCGAGCCGGATTGGCGCACGCCGATCATTCAGAAGTTTTTTGCGCTGATTTTGAGGAAGCAGATCCATCAGCGCACCCCACGTAGCATAGTAGACAATCCGGTCCGATTCACGACTGGCCAGATCAAGAAGAGCCTCTGCTGAGTCCGAGGCACCAAGCTCTCTCAGAGCGATCACGGCTGCTAATCGAACCCTTGGCTCTTTATCAGCAAGGGCCTTGCGAATAGCCGGGCACATTCTTCTGTTGAAAGTGGCAACGCGGATTGACTGGATTTTCTGATTGGTGCTGCCCTCGAACCATGCTCCGGGATTGATTCGACCAATGGTCCAGACCAGCCATGTTTCGAGGGCGTCGGAAAGTTCTGGATTCTGGAGAGCGGTTCGGAGGAAGGGTTCGACACCCTTGCCGCGTTGGATCAACTTTTCCTGCGCGTTGGTGCGCCACGCCGGTAGATGGCTTCCCAGATCGGCAATGAGTCCCTCGACTGTCCGGGTATCCCTCGACGGAATGGAGGGAGAGTAGTTACGGGGCCAGATGCGATAGACACGACCTTCATTGGCGAGCTTTCCGTCCGCATAGTGGGCTCCATACTGACGGCCCCAGCTGGTGATCCAGATTGCGCCGTCCGGGCCCATCTCGATGTCAACAGGATCGAAAGAACGTCCCTTGCTCAGGGGCATGCTGCGTCCGCCTCCGGCATGAGCCAGAACCTCGAGTTCCAGTCGGTCCGGCTTGCGCCACGCCCCGTCCCATCGACTCCTGTAGATGAAGATTTCACGATTGAGCCAGTCGTTGATGAAAAACACATGGTTATACTTAGCCGGGTATCCCGGGATGGCACAGTGAATCACACCTGTTCCTGAACCCTCGAAGAGTGGGCCGCTGGAAGGAGCGGTTGGAAGATGATAATCACCTTTCCAGTCGTAACTCCATGGATGACCCCATCCAAAGTGAGAGCCGAAAAATGGGGTGAAGATCTTGTCACCCATGGTCTGGTCATTGTCAGTGCCAAGCCAGTCAAAGTGATCGTCGAATGCCATATCCCATGGGTTCCGGAATCCTCGTGAGACGATCTCTAGATTCGAGCCATCATCGTTGCAGCGGAGAATACCTCCGGTGATGCCCCAGTCGTCACGGGGGTTCTGGTAGTTCTTTTGATAGTTCGCAGCAGTGAAGATAGTTGCTCGAGGCTCTGGTGTCCCGGGTGGGACCTCTATGCCCCACAATTCACGGAAAGATCGAGGGGCGAGACGATCTGGTATGATGGACAAGCCCTTTGAGTTGCCTTTGGACATGTAGAGCCGTCCGTCTGGACCAAAGTTCAGTCCGTGTAGCCCATGCTCAAGGTTCCCAAGGTCGGTGTAGACGCGAATGTATTGATCGGCAACGTCGTCGCCATCGGNATCGCGAACGCGGGTTAAATCAGGAGCATTGGCGATCCAGAGCCAGTCTCCTTTCCANGCGAGGCCTTGAATGGAATTGAAACCAGTGGCAAACTTGTGGCGGGTGTCGGCCACTCCATCCTTGTCTGAATCTTTAAGGATCCATACTGAGTCAGGGGCTGTATCAGATTTAGGAGAGCGGTATTGTGGGCCCATTCCCACGCAGGGTCGACCCTGAGCATCAAAGCTGANAGCACAGGGATTCCGTACGATTGGTTCCCGGGCGAAAAGAGAGACGGTGAGGTCATCTGCGACTATCGGAAAATCTTCAGGAGCAGCAGATAGATTGTCAAAAGCACTGAGGGCGCAGCAAAATCCTATAAGTGTCGGGCGTATTCGCATTGATGGGGGGTGGTGATTAAACCATCAGAGGCAGCCCGGTCAATTCCAGTGCAGGAGATGATTCTAAAGATCAGCACATGTGTTTGATTACCAGCAGGACTNACGCTAAAACCGTNACGGTTTTTGTCATGCGTCTTCCTGTTTCCCTTGTTCTTTCGCTGATTTTGACGTCTTCCCTNAGCGCCGGGCGCCCACACGTTCTTTTTATTGCGGTAGATGACCTGAACGACTGGATCGGCTGTCTTAAGGGGCATCCACAGGCGCTTACCCCCAATATGGATCGTCTTGCTGCNCGGGGTATCGTTTTCACTAATGCCCATTGTGTGGCCCCTGCCTGTAATCCGTCCCGGGCAGCGGTCTTCAGCGGTCGGAGGCCGGATGAAACGGGAGTTTGGTCCAATCAAAGTGGATCCCTCGCGCGCCGCTACCCNCAGGCTGATCTCCTTAGCACCACCTTCTCGGATTCAGGCTANGAAACCCTTGGAGCGGGTAAACTTCTCCACTCCGGGGGAGGGAAGTCCTTCGGAGAATACTATGGAGTGAACCAGCGGTGGAGTCCCCTGTCGAAAGAGGACGTGAAATACACGCGCAGGGAACTTCCCAGCAAGTCAACGACTAACCCCCGCCACCNCNCCAGAGACAGCCTTGGTCGCAAAGTTGTTCTTCCGCTCAACCGCATGCCTTCAGACCGGAAGCCGATGGAGACTGACGGAGAGTCCTTCGACTGGGGAGGTTGGGACGTGCCGGATACGGACTTCGGAGATACGAGGATCACGGATTGGGCTATTGGTAAAATGAAGGCGGCAGGGAAAAAACCCCTCTTTCTCGCCGTGGGCTATTACCGTCCGCATATTCCCCTCTGGGCTCCCAAGCGATATTTCGACCGGTTCAAGGATGACCCCGGGGAACTGCCCCGGGTCAAGGAAGCCGACCTCAATGATCTCGGGGCAGTGGGTCGCAGGTGGGCCCGGGAGGCAGTTACGGCAGGCAGCCATGCCACAGTGATACGATTCGGCCAGTGGCAGGCAGCGGTAGAGGCCTACCTTGCCTGCACGACCTACGTNGATNATGAAATTGGACGACTGCTCGAGACTCTCGACNAGAGTGAGATGGGNAAGAAGACGTGGNTCATACTGTGGTCTGACCACGGCTGGCATCTCGGGGAGAAGGAGCACTGGGGNAAGTGGACCGGATGGGAGCGGTCAACCCGGGTTCCGCTCATGGTCGTTCCTCCCCGGNCGCAGGCTGGACATTTTGCGGCAGGAGGTTCGCGGTGTCATGAGCCGGTGAGTCTNCTGGATCTGTATCCGACCCTCGTGGAACTCTGCAGCTTGAAGGGGCCTGNCGTCCTCGACGGTCAGTCATTGGTTCCGCTTCTGCGGGAACCCTTGCAGTCCACGGGGCGAGTGGTTACCACCACCTTTGGGCGTGGGAATATTTCCCTGCGGAGTAACCGCTGGCGCTATATCCGATATGCCGGCGGGGAAGAGGAACTTTACGATCTGCAGGAAGACCCCAATGAGTGGAACAACCTNGCAGGTCGGCCGGAACACGCGACAACCANGCAAAGGTTTGCCGCCCGTGTTTCAGGTGAAGACTAGAAGGTTCTGCCTTCACTCCTCCAGTCNCTGGATNTGTAGAATTNCCGTGGTGAGTTGAATCGTGCAAACCTCCCGGGTCAATTTTTCAGATCNGACGAACTCTTGAGATGGTGGNAACAAGAGAGGAAGGCTGGACCTGAGCAGCGCCAAAGTCTAGGTTCGTGACCTGCCTTGATTNCCGAATCCTCTGGCGTNCAGGACAGAAAATTTTCATGAAATACCTCTCTGCTATTCTGCTTATCGGCCTGCTTGGTGGTANCCCCGCGCANGCAGCCAGACCAAATATGGTAATCGTTCTTGTCGATGATCATGCCTTCGAAGCTATTTCNTCCTATGGNACCTNNCTCAAGAACCACGCGAAGACGCCAGCCATCGATCGACTGGCGAAGGAAGGCATGCGTTTCGATAATTTTACCTGTGCCAATTCGATCTGTTCACCTAGTCGCGCCACGATCCTGACAGGACAGTATAGTCACCGCAATGGGGTCCGTGGGCTCAACGGTTCAATNAACGAGGACTCGCCCCAGTATCCCGTCGCCCTGCAAAAAGAGGGCTACCAGACGTGGCTGGTTGGTAAATGGCACCTTCGGAGCAAGCCCAAGGGCTATGAGAAACACATGACGGTGNGGGGGCAGGGTAAGTATTTTGATCCGACTTTCAGTGGCACTGAAGGGGAGCGGCACACGGTGAAGGGATATTCTACAGATGTTTACACCGACATCGCCCTAAAGTGGCTGAGGGAACGTGACCGGAAGAGGCCGTTCCTGCTGAGCCTTCAGTTCAAGGCTCCCCATCATGACTATGGCCACGCAAGGCGATATGATGATCTTCTGGCGGGGGTGGCCATTCCCGAGCCACCCTCGCTCTATGAGGACATCCGCAAGAGCGATTCNAACTTGAAGCGGCTTTTCCTGCAGGGGACCAAGTTTCACATGCTCCATTCCACCAAGACGGACAGCAGGAGAGACCCGACCACGAATTACTATGCTCGNCACCTGAAGGACGANGCGCCCAACGAGATGTGGAAGCATGATNCTGAAAGTGATCGGGACAAGATCCGGGTGGCCTACCAGCACATGATCCANAAATACATCCGCTGTGCCACCGGTAACGATGACAACCTGAATCGGGTTCTGGACTATCTCGATGCCGAAAATCTCACTGAGGACACCGTGGTGGTCTATACCTCGGACCAGGGCTACTGGCTGGGTCAGCATGGGCTCTACGACAAACGGCTGATTCTGGAGACCTCCATGCGCATGCCCTTCCTCATCCGCTATCCGCGGTTGATCAGGCCCGGAAGCGTGAACAAGGACCTGTGTATCAACGTCGATATCGCCCCGACCCTGCTGGAACTTGCCGGGGTGGAGGTGCTGGAGAGCATGCAGGGGCGCAGCNTGGTATCCCTGCTCNAGGGNCAGGAAGTGGCGGATTGGAGGAAGTCCCAGTTTTACACATACTGGGGAATCCCGGCCCACTACGGTATCCGGACCGGTCGCTTTACCTATCTGAAGATCCCCGGTCATCCGGCCGAGCTGTTTGACCGCAAAGAGGACCCGCAGCAGCTATATAATGTGGCTGACCGTGATTTGTATCGGGACGCCGTCGCGAAGCTTGAGGTGGAGCTGCAGCGACAGATCGAAGAGGTCGGGATCGCGGCCTCNGAANTNCCTGGAGCGAAGANCGAATGAAATTCAGACTCTCATTCCTCGCGCTGGTGGTATCGTTCACCGNTGCATGTNCGGTTGANGCGGCGGTGGAACGTCCGAACATCGTCTTTGTCCTCTTTGACGATNTNGGCTGGGGTCAGCCACCAAGTTACAGGGAGGATTCGCTCTTCAAGACTCCTTCTTTCGATCGNCTGGCTCGGGAAGGAATGCGTTTTACGGACGCGCACTCGGCNGCAGCCAGNTGTACACCNACCAGGTATGGCCTCCTNACCGGGCGTTATCCGTCCCGGATCGGGCAGTTCGGAGTCCTGAATACCTACTCCGGACCCATCATCCCGAAAGAACGCCTGACNGTAGCCGCTTTCCTCAATCGCAACGGCTACCATACTGCCTGTATCGGTAAATGGCATCTCGGGATGACCTGGCCAGGAGACAAGCAGACCCGGCCGAAAANTCCGGCGGTCGGNACCCGCTTCAAGGAAGGGCCGAANGCTCTGGGGTTTGATTACTTTTATGGGTTTACTCATGCNCGCAACATCGGATGTATCCTCGAACAGGATGTGGTTGTTTCGCACGTGGAAGCGATTGAGAACCAGCCGCTCATGATTGCGAAAGCAATTGAATATATCGACGAGCGGTCACGTTCAGAAATGCAACCGTTCTTCCTCTATTTTCCGATNTGTCCACCGCACAAGCCGATNACCCCGGCACCCGAATTTGCCGGGAAGGGAGGNGGTGCNGGTAAGGGAGGTAAATATGCGGACTGGGTCNACCAAGGCGATTACATGCTGGGACTGATTCTTGATGAGCTGGAAAAGAAGGGGCTAAGCAGGAACACCCTTGTCATCGCGACCGGGGATAATGGCGCGGCGGGNCGCCCCTATCCGCCCTTGCGAGCGGATAAGGGCAGCATCTACGAGGGTGGGCATCGGGAGCCTTTTGTAGCGCGCTGGCCAGCCCGGATCGAGTCCGGGTCAGTGTGTTCAGAGTTGGTCTGCCTGAACGANCTCCTTGCGACCTGCGCGGACATTCTCCAGGAAAATNTTCCTCCNGGGGCTGGGGAGGACAGCGTGAGCATCCTACCACTTCTGGAGGGAGGCTCGAAACGGGTAAGAGAAGCGATTGTTCATCAAGCCTCCGGAGGATTGGCCATTCGGCAGGGTCCGTGGAAGCAGATCTTCCACCGGGATGGACGAAGGGAGTTGTTCAACCTGCGGGAGGATATCGGAGAGACGAGGGATCTCGGTGCATCGAGAAGCGAGGTCTCTGCAAAGTTGACCGCCCTGATGCAGCGNTNCATCGAGCGGGGCCGTAGCACGGCCGGTCCTGTTCAGAAAAACGAATACGCCATGGAGCTCTGGGATGACCAGGGGACGGAAAAAGAGGACCGTAGACGGAGGCGGAAGAAGAGTAATGAGAAGAATTAACCTATTTCAACTAATGACATATTTAACTATTTCCCGTCCTCTGGGCCTCTTCCTCATGCTGGTAGGATACCTTTTTCTTTTTCCATGCTCCGTAGCGGCAAAGCGGCCCAACATCCTGTTCATCATTGCTGATGATCAATCTCCTTTTGACCTGAAGATATACAATCCTGATTCGATTCTGGAGACTCCAAACCTCGATTCCTTGGCAGCCGAGGGCATGGTCTTTGATGGAGCTCACCACATGGGAGCGTGGGTCGGGGGGGTCTGCACGCCCTCGAGGCATATGGTGATGTCGGGTCGCACNGTCTGGCATATACCGGACCGACTGAACCGGGTCATGAACCCTCATGCCTCCAATCCGGCGATGGTTCCGNCNGATCTCGCNATGCAGACGATCCCGGCGGTCTTTAACCGGGCTGGNTATGACACTATGCGGACCTGCAAGCGGGGCAACAGCTATGACAAGGCCAACGCCCTTTTTAAGGTCTGTCACGATGCGACGAAGAGGGGAGGTACTGATGAGNGTGGAAGCGCCTGGCACGCTGAGCAGGTCCTCAATTATCTATCTGGCAGGGAATCAGAAAAGGACAGGGCCCCGTTCTTGATCTACTTCGGGTTCTCGCATCCCCATGATGTCCGCGATGGAAAACCGCGATTGCTGGCCAAGTATGGGGCTGTGAATCACACGGTTCGGGACACTCTTCCGCCGGCCAATCCCAAGCAGCCGAAACTCCCGGTGGGATATCTGCCAAAGCATCCTTTTGATAACACCCACATGACCGTCCGCGACGAAGTGGCCGTTCCTGGCGTCTGGGAAAAGAGGGATGAGCGCACCATTCGGAATGAGCTGGGTCGTGAGTTTGCCTGTAGTGAGAATATCGATATTCAGATCGGCCGGGTTCTCCGCAAGCTAGAGATCATGGGAGAACTCGAGAACACCTACATTTTTTATACCGCAGATCACGGAATGGCGCTTGGTCGGCACGGGCTGCAGGGAAAACAGAATCTTTATGAGCATACCTGGAGNATTCCNTTTATCGTCAAGGGGCCAGGGATCAAGGCTGCTTCGCGGGTTAGGGGTAATATCTACCTCCTCGATGTTCTCGCGACANTGTGCGACCTGTCAGGTATTGATATTCCTGGCACCAATGAGGGAAAAAGNTTCGCGCCNGTCCTGTTTGGAGAGAAGCAGTCCGTCAGGGACGTNCTCTATGGAGTTTACTGCGGGGGTGCCCGGCCGGGAATGAGATGCGTCAAGAAGGGAGACTGGAAACTGATCAAGTATCAGTCAGACAAGGGAAAGATAAGGAAAACTCAACTCTTCAATCTCGCCCGAAACCCTCATGAGCTGATCCGCGAGCATCATGAGGAGGCGGTCACTTCTCTCTCTGGCCACAAGCCAGAGCAGCATCAGCGCAATCTAGCGAACGATCCGGGATCCGCTGGGAAATTGGCAGAAATGGAGGCGCTTCTTCTGAAAGAGATGCGTCGCCTTGATGATCCTTACCGGCTCTTAAATCAGCCCGATGATGGACTCCCTGTTCCAGAATACAGGGAGAAGGTCAGCCGCCCAAAGAGGAAGAGGAATTCCCGACCTGGATCTTGAGCCGGTGGTCTCATGTTGGCCTGAGTTCCCTCAGGCCAGAATCTCGTTGATTACCTTTCCGGCTACGTCAGTGAGACGGAAATCGCGCCCATTGAAGAAATAGGTGAGGCGTTCGTGGTCGATACCGAGGAGATGCAGGATGGTAGCATGCAGGTCGTTGACGTGAACTCGATTTTCCACAGCCTTGTAGCCGAATTCGTCACTTGCGCCGTAGTGNGCTCCTCCTTTGATTCCTCCTCCGGCCATCCACATGGTGAAGGCGTTGGGATTGTGATCCCGTCCCTTGCCACTCTGTGCGTCTGAGGTGCGTCCGAATTCACCGCCCCAAACGACGAGGGTATCTTCAAGCATTCCCCGGGATTTGAGATCGGAAAGAAGGGCGCCAATAGGCTGGTCAACGCTTTTAGCAGCGATTCGGTGATTGGCCCCGATGTCGTTGTGCCCGTCCCATGGGACGTCCGCTACACCACCNCCTCCTCCGTTGGTGCCCGCGTAGAGTTGTACGAAACGAACGCCCCTCTCGATAAGCCTCCGTGCCATTATGCACTGACGTCCCACGAGTTGAGTCTCTTTCTGGTCGAGGCCGTAGGCTTGTTGAGTGGCTTTCGATTCTTTGTCGACGTCCATGGCTTCCGGGGCNGCAGTTTGCATCCGGTAGGCGAGTTCGAAGGACTCAATCCGGGCGGCAAGATCTCTTTCGAGGGAGCGGGGCTCTCCGTGAGCCCGGTTCATCGATCTGAGGATATCGAGCTGGGCTCGCTGGTGNTGGTCACCCATGTTCTTTCTTCGNGCAAGGTTACCGATGGGATTGGTTCCATTAATAGCAGTCGGTTGAAACTTCCTCGGCAGGAAGCCGGGTGCCCAGATCGGCTTTCCACCGCGCGGCATGGCGCCGTGCAGGACAACGAATCCAGGGAGGTTCTGGTTTTCACTGCCCAGTCCATAGGTCACCCATGAACCCATGGATGGGCGTCCTTGCAGGAACATTCCGGAATTCATCTCCAGCATGGCCGGGGTGTGATTGTTAGACTGAGAGTAGCAGGAATAGAGAAAAGCCATGTCATCCACATGCTGCGCCATGCTTGGGAAAATCTCTGAGACCCAGGTTCCGGATTCTCCGTGCTGCTTCCACGAAAAAGGGGAAGCGAGGATTTTGCCACTCGTGGTAAAAAATCCTGTCTTGGGATCCGCTCCGACGAGTTTTTCGCCATTGCGTTTCTGGAGTTCCGGTTTGTAGTCGAAGGTATCTACCTGAGAGGGACTGCCCGGCATGAAAAGCCAGATCACGGACTTGGCCTTCGGTGCGAAATGCGGCCCCGGGACTGTTGGTGACGAATCGGATTCGGTGGCAGTCTGTCCCAATAGTCCCTCCTCGGTGAGAAGNTTGGTGAGGGCGAGGGAGCCACAACCCAGGCCAGCCTTCTGGAGAAAATTGCGGCGGGAAGCATAGAAGTGGGAATTACTCATATCAGTCGACAAAGATAAATTCGTTGAGGCAGATGACCGTCTGGCAGAAGTCGGCAATCGCCATTTTCATAGCCTCCTCCGTATTGCCATAGGATTCAGCTTGTCCTTCGATGAAAGCGCTCATTTGTTGCTCTTCGGCAGTGGATGGAGGCCGGGATAATGCATGGGAATAGGCTCGNTGGATGACCTCAGAGATCGCGACTGTCTTATCCGGGCGGACTCGAAGGGCAAACTTTTCAGCGAGCTCCCGCACGTAAGATGAATTCATCATGGCGAGGGCCTGAGGTGGAACGGTGGTGGCGATGCGCTGCCCTATTCCCTGCATGGCGTCAGGGGCGTCGAACAGCTGCAGGATGGGGATGAGGTTACTCCTTTTGACGGTGAGATAGATACTTCTTCGCGGATGTCGCTGATCGACCGTCCCCTTGCCGAACATTCGTTTGTCCAGTNTCCCGCTTACCGACAGCAGTGAATCNCGGATTACCTCCGCCTCTAGGCGTGTGGCTCCCCTCCGCCACCAGAGTTTGTTCTCCGGATCCACTTCCCTCGCTACCTGATTGGAACCTCCCTGTTGGCGGTAGACGGCACTCATCATGATCATCTTGTGCAGGGGCTTCAGCCGCCACTCGTTCCTGATCAGTTCGNCCGCGAGATAGTCCAGAAGGGCGGGATGAGTTGGGGGGCTACCCTGTGCTCCAAAGTCACTTGGAGTNCTCACGATACCGAGTCCAAGATGATGCTGCCAGATGCGGTTTACGATGACTCGTGCGAGAAGATGTCCGGCACCCTTCTTCTCGTCCGTCATCCAATGAGCCAGCGCGACCCTAGGTGGACGCCCCTCATTTTGTGCGAGCCAGTAATCCTCAGTGAGATTTTCGGATTGCAGGACGCGGAGGAACGCCGGGGTGGCCAGTCCGATNTTGGAGTTCGATTCCCCGCGCTCGAGAAAGTAAACCTTCCGGGTGTCNGCTCCAAAGTTNTACGTCACCCCTCCCTTTCTCGCGGCATAAATATTAATGAGGGAGGGTTTGGGCGCTTTCTTTGCATGCTCATCAACGGCGTTGTTCAGCTTGGTCCAGTCCGGGTCCCGTGGTGCATACCACTTCAGTANNTCCTGTTTCTGTTTGTCATTCCAGTCGTCTTTTTTCAGGGCGAGGATGGGTTTAATATTTTCCGGCACCTCGGGGGAGGTGCTGAAGTAGAATCCCGATCCACCACCTCCGTTGATAATTTTTACCAGGAGCTGATTGGATCCCGNCCTGAGCTCAAGGGTAAGCTTGTCCTGATCCTTGGCGACTCCACCCTGGGTCTCCTTGGCNAGCACGGACTCTCCATTGAGCCACACCTTGATGGCGTCATCCCTCCCGAANGAGACGGGAAGAGGCCGCGCGGAGGAGACTTCGATGGTTCGGAACAGATAATTNGCACTGTTGTCACCCTTGAGCGTATTGTGGANNACCCCGTCNTTCCATTCGGGGCGTGCTACCCATTTGCGATCTTCGTAGGCCTCGGAAAGGTTTACGTTCTTCTCCGGGGGAAACGCTTCGTGGTAGGCCTTTTTAAAATCCGGTGCTCCAAAGGGCCCAATGTGGTTCCAAGGGCTGAGAATTTCGGCTTCCTCGGGTTCCTCCCGGTTTGCAAGCCAGTCGGCCAGACGTGAGGGAAGGACTGCTTCTTCGAACTCTTTACGGGATTCTACGATTTTCTCGTGGGCNGCATCGAACTTTTGTTTCTCCTCCCTTGTTCTAACTGGGTCTGGATCATGGGCATGATTCTGGAAGCCCGTCTCAGAAAAACACGACACCAACC
The DNA here is from genome assembly GCA_002715825.1 of Roseibacillus sp. Classification (GTDB taxonomy): domain Bacteria; phylum Verrucomicrobiota; class Verrucomicrobiia; order Verrucomicrobiales; family Akkermansiaceae; genus Roseibacillus_B. The sequence goes on from PBAI01000016.1 coordinate 81,736, forward strand.
GGTAGTAGTCACTAATTGGCACGGGATCATATTTGTGGTCGTGACATCGCGCGCAGCCGATGGTCAGCCCGAGCATTGAAGTACCCATGGTGTGGACAATATCATCTAGTTGCTCGTAGCGGCTTCGCTCTCTCTCTTTCTGGGTCTGCTGGGATGTGAAAGGTCCTGCAGCGAGGAACCCTGTAGCAGCTTGTGCCATGTAGTTTTCCGGTTCGATTTGATCACCTGCAATCTGCAGACGAACAAAGCGATCATACGGCATGTCCTCGTTCAGAGCCCTGATTACAAAATCACGGAAGTGGTAGGCCTCGCCCCGGTCCTTGTCGAAGGCGTAGCCATTGCTCTCNGCGAACCGTGCAAGATCCAGCCAATGCCGTGCCCATCGTTCACCGTAGTGAGCTCCGNCGAGAAGTCGGTCGACAAGCTTCTCGTAAGCCCCGGGGGACTCATCGNTTAGGTAGGCCTCGATNTCAGAGGGTTCGGGCGGCAGACCCCACAAACCAAACATGGCCCTGCGCAGCAATGTTTGTCTGGAGGCCTCAGGATTTGGGCGCAGCGCGCTCTTTTCGAGTTCTGCTAGAATGAAGTGGTCGATGGGCGTGTGGCCCCACGACTTATCTTTCACTTGAGGTGGGCTTGCTGATTTTAGGGGCTGGAAAGACCAGAACTCGCGACCTTGCACCAGATTGATTCCGGTGGGCCGATCCGTTTCCTCCTCGGCGCTGGAGGCCCCCGGGAGGGTTGAGCATGCCAGAGTGAGAATTAGACCGACGAAGCGCCTCATAGGTGNGGGAATGGTAAGAATTATCAACAATAGCGCAAACGGGATCTTCACCTTCGAAGGAGGGACAACAGGAGGAGGGGTTCATCTGGNCTTNTTCAGAATTCCGGAGCCGAGGTGCCGGGNGCTATGTCACTATTAATTTGGTGCTGTCTTGCTTCCCTGAGAGCTTTATTGCAGTCTTTCCGAGCATTCAGAGTGTTTTCCCGGCCGTCAGGTTGAGAAGACCGGCAACCTGTCGCGGAGACGGCAAGGTGCNTGTGCCAGCTGGCACGATGCGCGGCCCGAAATGGCTGAACGAAGGTCTTCCAGAAAGCTCTCAGTGTGTTCGTTCCACCGTTTCGAGTTGCGACTGCGGATGTCTCTCCTCCGCGAAACACCATTATCATGAGCTACTCAAACANAAGGCCAGCAATGCAACTGGTAAGCAGGGAAAGGGAGTCACATCCCAACCATCATCTGACAAATAACAATGGCACTTGGTGGTGCCAGATTACCGTTCATCAGGGGCCTTTCTCCANGCGTCTCCGNTTCTCGCTAGAAACGGGGGACCTTGAGCGAGCCCGGTTACTTCGAGACAGGGTGTTTGATAATTTGACGGCTAGTCTCAAGGAGTCCGGGGATGCTCCTTTGCGACGCGGCAAGTGACTACCAAGGTGCGAGCTTCGAAAACGCTATGCGGAGAGTACAGGAAATTTTCTCTGACACTTTTTCCAGAAAGAAAAGAAGCCGCCCGTTGCGAGGGAGCGCGNCGCNCGATCTGCTTCTCGATCAAGAAGAACAAGCTCCACGCCATGAGNGGCTAATTCCTGACGGATGCCCGGTATGAGATCGTTAAGAGGTCCGACCTCAGGACGAAGTGCTACGATTTGGCAGATTTTCTCCCGAATTGCCCATNGTNTGAGTGCTTGAATCTGCTGGACCTCAGTCACNATCTCGGGCGAAACCCGAAAGTATTTCTCCGCGCGAAAACAAGCGTCTTCCAACGCGGTCGTCAGCCATTTCCGTTTTGGTTCGCAGAAGTCAAATGTCTCCCACGCATCGAAATTTCCACTTATCAACACGGTCTTTGGCGTAAGAGAGGAAAGGGGGCTGTCTTCTGGGAGTAAGTCTTCCTCGTGGACCCAGATTCCAAAATTTNGGTTATCGGGCAGCAGNTCCTCTTCAAGGCTCGGATGAGTGATTGGATCCTTCTCGACAGCTCCGGGATGGAAGGCCCCGGGGTTTTCAAGGATCTCAAGGCCCTCTTGCAGTGTATCCAGGAGTTCAGGGCTCATGAACTTTTCAATATTGGACCGCCTTGGCAGGTAGGTCTTCCCCGGTGTTTGCAGACCTGCGACCCACCTCCAGGAGAGNGTGTTTGATGCTGGATCAGCATCGAGGAGGTTCTTGAAGAAAAAGTGAGCGCCGAGTTGCCACGGAAGGCGCTCGACATGAATCCACCAGCCNGCGAACCACATCCGGGCGTGATTNTGCAGATACCCCGTGTTTCGCAGTTCCTCCGCGAAGTGATTCATCAGTGCCACCGGACCTTTGCCAGATTGGCAGAGAGCCGCCCTCTCCCGGGCCTTCGCGTAGTTGGGACTATCCTCGATCAATTGTAAATCATTGAGGTAGCTACGCCATACCTGCGGGCGCAGGGAAAGCCACGCTTTCCAGTAGCGACGCCAATAGACTTCCTGAGTAAACTTCTCAATAGTGGAAGGGGCGTAACGTTCCAAGGGTGCTCTAGCGCATTCCTCTTCGGTAATAAGGCGATGCCTGATAGCCGGGGAAAGGCGAGAAACGTTCTGATGCCCCGGTATTACATGATTTCGGTGGCGTGAATAACGCCCGGCGGAGGGAATAAATTCCTGAAGCCGCTGAAGGGCTTCTGAGCGGGTGGACGCAAACTGGACTGTATCTGAAGGGAAAAGGGAACGGGTCATCGGGCTTGTAATGAGGAAGNGTGGATTGCTGATTATGGATTTGACGCTTTCACAGATCCGCTATCCNGGAGGGAGAGTCACACTGCAAACATCCCGGGATAACACATCGCCCCGCCTGGCAATAGTGCAAGAGACTTAATGACTTTTCNTAAATCCCTTGGTAGCCGCTGATGAAAAAAGAGTCCCGTGGACGGGTGCCAGATGCCTGAAACAGCTCCCACNGTGAAACGGAATTTTGCNCCATGGCAAATGCGCCTGATGGAAACCTNCGCCCACATGCGACGAACNCTTTTTCCATCTGGATCGCGCTACTACCGGCAACGGGNTATTGGGCTCANNTGNGGAAANCAGACACTACAAATTTACAAGGCAGCATTCGCCTACGGGGAGGTNTTGAGAGCGCCNATCGAAGATACATTCACTCGTCCAANACTCACGATCTTGCACGGANTNCTTTTAAAAAGGGGTCANGCCCAGATTCGAGGCTCCTTTGGGTTCCCATCGTCTGAAGGGTAGGAAATGGCAGCTTTGAGAGAGTAACGGTAGGCCGACCACGCCGCTGCTGCTGCGTCAACAATGTCATCAGAGGCTAGGTGCCGCACCGGAAAGAGCAGGTGATCGCTCAGCTGCAGGCCGTTTCCCTCCAAGAGAGAAATTCGCTCACGGAATCCCCCCCACGTCTTTTTTGAAAAGGTGAGCGGTAGCCCGGCGTTCATCGCAGTAAAAGAGAGCTCAGGGTGGACTTCGATGACGGGAAACCCTTCTTGTTGTATTCGATTCACCTCTGCAATTTTCGCACGAAGATGAAGGCTTTGTCGGGAGAACGCCCTTCCATAAATTTGACGGCATTTTGCGTTTACCTCGTTGAACTCTGCCTCAAGCCACCCTTTTTCAATTGTGAACTGNGGCAGTGCCGGAAAAATACTNCTTCCGCGTTCCGGGCCCAATGCTTGCCTTGCCTGAGTGTCNGCCGGTCTGGTGGGTGCATCGAGCAGTTGAATCGGCATGTCGATCCCGGCAATTTTCAGTTCCGGNATGGCCTGGAGGACCTCCCTCAGAGAGGTCGAGGACGTCGTTCCGGCTACGGCNCCAGAATCGTTGAGCCATACTCCGACCCACCCTTCCTTACATCCGTCAACTCCTGCAATCATTGGTTAATTTACCGGGCNGTGNTGCTCAACTATCAATCTACCGTGAGATAAACCGCGTTTTGCGGTGGGTTGGGCGGAGCATGAGTGAAAGCCGTGCGATGCGAANCGCGGGCTCGTTCAGGGGTGCTAATCATTGGCGTCGTGAATCCGAATTTTCCTGTATGATCGACTCAGCAGTGCGCAGGCCAGAGGTCAGGGCTCCCTCGATTGAAGCGCTGGTACAATGATCACCACAGATAAGAATCCCATCCTGACGCAGGAATGCGTCTTGTTTCCCGCTGCCCTGATCCGGGCCTTGCTCGGGNAGGGCGCGCCTGATCTGGTCGGTGTGNAGGAGTTCCCACGATTGCACTTGTTCTCCGAACCACTGTTGNAGCTCGCAAAGAACAGTTCTTTCAAACCGAANTCCCTGATGAAGGCCTAGAACNGAAANCGAGATTAACGNCTGATTTTCAGGGGCGTAGGATGGCGCTACGTCCGACAGCGCGCAGACGTTGTTAACAAGGCCACGCTCCTCTCCATTGAGGGCAATGATGGCCTCTTTCANCGGAGACCGGGGTGCGGAATAGTAGAGGCCCGTGACTGATCTCCATGCTACGGGATCGACTTCAAGTCCCGGCACGATTCGAGATGCAGATTCCGCATCGGTTGCCACCACGACCCGATCTGCACGGATGAGATCTCCATCGGAGAGGGTGACCCGGTTTGCGGCAAGGGATTCCACGGTGGTGTTGGTTCGGATCACATNCGGCGGCAGCCGGGCTTCAAGCTGCCGGGGAATTTCNTGCATACCTTTGGCGGGAAGGGTGGCGTTTCCGGTTGCGAACATCCGGAATGTAAATTCAAACATCNCACTGGAGGTTCTTAGATCTCTTTCGAGNAAGATACCGCCATAGAAAGCTCGAAAAAACCCATCGATCATATCCTCAGAGAATCCGTATTTTCTGAGATAGCATTCTGTTGTGACGTCCTCTTTGAGACGATTTCCCCACGGCGTGAGCGCCTGAAGTCTCATTTTCCCNACCAGTAGTTTGTCCCACAGATTTCCAATGGGCTGGAACGGGGTTGAGAGTGCATATTGCGGACATCGAAAAACGTCCATCAGCCGGTGGAGTTTGCCGCGACGGAATACGAGTGCTCCCGGCCGGAAAGGCTTCAAATCGAGTGCTTNGAGATCCAAGAGCTTCGTGGCCTGAGGGTAGGCATCGAGAAATACCTGAAATCCGTGGTCGAGGATAAANCCCTCGTGCGATCTGGNGCGNACTCTTCCTCCGAGGTCGCNAGANGACTCGATGAGAAGGACGTGNATTCCNGCTTCATGGAGTCGAACCGCACAGGCNAGNCCCGCCAGTCCACCNCCCACTATGACAACCTTTCCTGCCTCAATCATGGTCGGCCGCGATCATCACTCGACGGTGATGCCTTCGGCAAGGACGACGTGCTGAAGAGCCTCTTCCATGGTGCGGCGGACCCGCGCGGTCGTTTGATGCAGAAAAGCATGGAGNCGAGCNTCCTCNGGATTTCTACTTTCGCATTCACTGCTNTACTTTTCGAANGCCGCGAGACCCTGAAGAAGTCCCGCCAGATGCTGCGGNCACTCGCACTCCACGGTTGTGGATACNTTGGCNAACTGACCCAGTTGCTCTGGGCTGTAAAGCCGTGCGGGAACCGGGCCTTGATCNAGCGGAATACCCGGGNCCCCTTGTGGAATCATGCAATGACGAAAAAGCTGCTCCCCAGAAACCGGAGCTTTGAGCAGCTGAACGCCATCGATGGCTTTAGCCAGGGCGGTAGCGGTGTTGCTGGCTGTGAAATGATAAATGAGGATCGTGCGCGGCGCCTTNGTTCGGCGAACCAATTCTCTGACGGAGGTNATGGTCTCCGGAAAGAGGGTCTCTGCCTCGATNACAACCAGATCNGCTTCGGCGATTCGCGGNGCCTCGAAGGCTGCCCTCAAGTCTCCAAAAACCTCCCCCATCTCAAGGTCGAACGCAGGATTTGAGGATAGCGTATCGGCGACAGAGGAACCCACNATGACGATNCGCTTCCTCGGGGCCAAGGGGGCGGGCGGAANGTGATCGCCGGCAAGACGCTCTTGGAGTTCCTCGCAACTAAGGTCAGCGATGCTGCTGATCGAGTGGCCGCGNAGCGTCAAACTTCTCAGGAGGGCAAGCCGTTCNATATCCTCCCGACCGTAGAGTCGCCTGTTTGAGGGGGTGCGTTCAGGAACAACAGCCTCATAGCGGGCCTCCCACATGCGGATGTTGGACGCGGACAGTCCTGTCCTCCGAGCAACAGCTCCGATACCAAAGGTTTGCCGTGATCCATTTTGCATGACGNNNGCAATTTACGCTGGAACTTGTTTTTCTCTACAGAAAATACACATAAGTGGCAGAAAAAAAATTTGTTGATAAAAGGTTGAAATAATAAAGTCCTGAGAAAGAGGTGTTTATGTTTTGAATGGAATTTGTGCTACTTGACGCCTTTCGCCACGATCAGGTCCTTTTTTACGCTGTTTAGATCATAACCAACTCGGTCTAGGGGCACTTCAAAAGGNANGNTTCAGGGAGNNNGGNGCCAGCCGCTCAAAAACCGTCAGGATAAACCAATGAAAACCAACACATGAACCTAGATCACACACTACTAGCGAATACCGCCGCAGGCGGACTATCCGTCAATGAACTGACCCAGTATCTCTTCTGGATTGGTTTTATTGCAATGGCGAGTGGAACGGCCTTCTTCTGGCTTTCGAAGAATGATGTTCTGCCGAAATACCGGAGCACNTTGATTGTCTCTGGCCTGATTACAGGTATTGCTGCCTACCATTANTTCACGATGGCNAACGTCTACAAAAGTGGTGAGTTTCCCACTGAGTACAGATACATCGACTGGATTATCACAACCCCTTTGATGCTCATCAAGTTCCCCATGCTGCTNGGACTTGGCGCGAAGGGAAAAAAGTGGCTCACACAGCTCGTTGTGCTGGATCTGATCATGATTGTTACAGCTTACATAGCCGAAGTCTCTGACATTGGCTCCGGCTCGTGGTGGACATTCTTCCTCGTCGCAGTTGTCGCGTGGGCCGCTATCATTGGCCTGCTCTTCACGGGTATCGGGGGAGCCATCGAAGGTGCCGCCGAGCCTATCGCAAAAGGACTCCGGCAAATGCGGCTCTTCATCGCTGTCGGCTGGATCATCTATCCGGTCGGATTCCTTCTTGCTCTTGCGGGTGAAGATGGAGGAAGTATCAGGGAGATCGCATACAACGTTGCTGACGTTATCAACAAAGTCGGCTTTGGACTAGTTGCTTACTACGCTGTGAAGACGATGAGCGCAGTCGAGCAAAAAGGAGCTTAGATCTCCTTTTAATTGATATTTGAATTATTGTGACGGTATTGAGTCGGCGGTGAAAACTGTCACCGCCGACTCTTCCGTAAAACTCCGCCAAGACCGCTCTAGATGTATTTCCTTCCCCCGCTACTCTTGTTTCTCCTGGCCGGCAGTGGGGCCTTCGCCAGCGAGTGGGTGGATACTTGGTGGTTCCTCCCTTTCCTCATTTCCGCGGTGCTAATCGGCTTGCCACATGGGGCTGCGGACTGGGGTGTGCTTTGCAGGCTGGTAGCACGGAAGGATCGGGCGCGAAGTATTAGAGGGATAGGAATTTACAGCGCATTGCTGCTTACCTCTACCTTTCTGGTGTTTGTCACTCCGCCCTTGGGGCTGGCCCTTTTTCTTGTCGTTTCCGCTTGGCACTTCGGGGGCGCTGACGCTCATGATTTCGGGGATCAATTTCAACTCAAGACCCGGCGTAGTCTTCTTGGGCTAACCGCAGTGTCCCGGGGAATGCTAATTGTTACGTCTCCATTTGTATTTCGATTTGATGATATGTTCGGTGCCTGCGAGGCGTGGTGCGCAATGCTCAGTTCTTCGTGGATTCCCTCCGACTACAGTAGCGCCTTCCAGGGGCTCATCTTTGGGATTTTTGCTCTTTCAGCCTCTGCCTCTATGGTGGTCATGTTGGCATTGTGGCGATCGTCAAACCCGCGGGCCGCCGGGTGGTTGGCCCTCGAGACCTTTCTTCTTATTGCGATCTTCGCTTTTCTCCATCCTTTGTTCGCACTAGGCGCTTACTTCCTCTGCTGGCACAGTCTGCGCCACATCTCCCACCTTCGGGAGCTCAGCAATCCCGGGGCCGGACTCGGATGGCTTTACCGGTTATCAGGACCATTTTTCTTTCCGTCTCTCGTGGTGATCGGGATGCTCGCTTGGGGCACTGGAAGCCTCCAGTCGCCTGAGAGGACGGCAATCATTCTTCTTATCTTCTTTGCGATCGTGACTCCAGCTCACCAATGGTTGGTCAGCCAGGAAATACAGTCCCCTCGCACGGCTTGAAATTTTTTCTCCTCGAGACTATCCACCCCTTGTCTGGTAAAGAGACACACCGGTTATGCAGCTTAAAAACAACTCGCGTCACGTTGTAGTCGTTGGAGCCGGCCCAGGGGGCTTGACCTCCGCGATGATTCTTGCGCACCGGGGCTTTCGAGTCACCGTCGTCGAAAAAGGGGACCGAGTGGGAGGACGCAACGGGGAGCTTCGAGCTGGTGAGTTTTCGTTTGATACCGGCCCAACGTTTCTTCACCAGCGCTTCACCCTGGATGAAGTGTTTGCAGAAGCAGGGCGGGATCTCGACGAGGAGTTAGACCTTGTTCTCCTTGATCCCATGACTCGGTTGAGCTGGGGGGAAAAAAGCCTCGAGACCAGTTGTGACCCTGTCAAGATGGCGGAGGAAATTGAGCGGAAGTTCCCCGGAGAGAGCGCTGGTTTTCAGCGGTTCATGCGAGATCATGAGGCAAAACTCCGGGTTCTTTTCCCTTGTCTCCAAAAGCCCTACACCCGCGCGGTAGACCTTGTGAGTCCGAAGTTGCTCCGGGCTCTCCCCTACGTAGCTACCGGGGACAGCGTGTTTAAACTGCTCGAGCGCTATTTTACTGATGAGAGGCTTCGACTGGCGTTCACCTTCCAGTCCAAGTATCTCGGGATGTCTCCTTGGAAATGTCCGGCACTGTTCAGTATTCTTGCGTATCTGGAGTATCAGTTCGGCGTCTACCATGTGCAGGGAGGTCTTTGTCAGATTTCCGAGAAAATGGCGGAGGTGGCTGCAACTGATGGGGCGGAAGTTCGGTTGGACTCTCCAGTTGAAGAGGTCTTGACGGCGGGCCGGACGGCGACGGGGGTGCGGCTTTCTTCCGGCGAGATCATAAAAGCTGACGCAGTCGTGGTGAATGCTGATTACGGTACAGCGGTGACCCAGCTCCTGAATGGACATGGCGTGCCTGATAGGCGAATGCGCAGAAAGGGTTTTTCATGCTCCACCTTCATGCTTTATCTGGGGCTGGATAAAATTTACGAGGAAGAGCCGCACCATCACATTTTGTTCGCTGACGATTACCGTCGCAACATTACGGAGGTGCAGGATGAGGAGGATGTCTCGCGGGACATGTCGATCTATGTGCGCAATTCTTCTGTCACTGATCCGCATGTAGCGCCTGCCGGAGGGTCAGGTATCTACGTCCTGGTTCCAACAATCAATCTGCGGCACGGATCGGACTGGGATGAAATCCAGCAGGAATATCGGGACAGGATCCTGCAGCGAATCGAAGAGCGGACCGGGATGAAGGATCTGAGGGATCACATTGTTGAGGAGAGGATTGTGTCACCGCGGCACTGGAGGGACGACTATTCCGTCTATCTCGGCGCCACTTTCAATCTCAAGCATACCTTAAATCAGCTGCTGTATCTGCGCCCGCACAACAGATACCGGAATTTCAAGAACCTGTATCTTGTTGGGGGAGGAACGCACCCCGGGTCTGGGCTGCCGACGATATACGAATCGGGTAGGATAAGCTCAAACCTCGTGTGCGAGCAGTTCGGTCAAAAATACCCCCAGATTGATTTCGCGACAGCTCTTCTCAATACCGGGTAGAACGGGCCGATTTGCCGTTGGTCTGGGAAAAGTGGCGCGCCCGAGAGGAGTCGAACCCCTAACCTCCTGATCCGTAGTCAGGCGCTCTATCCAATTGAGCTACGGGCGCAAATACCAGTGATGGCGAGGGCGGAAGGTAGGGAATTGCAGAGTTCTGTCAAGTGGGCTTGCCCACCAAGACGCCCCCTCGTGCTGTTCCATCAGTCCACCTGTCTTTCTTTTGAAGAGTGGGTGCGTTCAACATCGCTGTCTGCGACATTTCCCTTGATTTTCAGGGTTATGCCCCTAGGTTCGCCCTCCCTCGAGCGCAGAGTTCGAGGAAATGTGACGGCTGTTGGAGCCCCATTGTCGTCGCAGAATGGGGCAACTGTCGGAAGGCAAATCAACCAACAACCAACCTTAACAAACAGAAAATGAGTAACGAAGCCGTCGCGGGCGCGACGATCAGTGCTGAACTGGACGCACTGATCGATTCCAAATTCCGCGAATTTAAAGAAGGGTCCATTGTTAATGGAACAATTCTCGATATCCGCCCACAGGTAGTGATTGTCGATGTCGGATATAAATCTGAGGGGGTAATCCCGGCCTCTGAGTTTGAAGATGACGAGATCGAGGAAGGAGACGAGGTAGAGGTTCTTCTCGAGCGTCTCGAAAATGACGAGGGCATGATCGTCCTGTCCAAGGAAAAGGCCGCGCACAAGCAGAACTGGGACAAGATCGTCAAGGTGTTTGAGGACGGGGGACTGGTTAAAGGCAAGGTCAAGAGCATGGTCAAGGGTGGCCTCATGGTGAACGTTGGCGTCGAGGCTTTCCTGCCTGGCTCTCAGGTGGACATTATTCCTCCAAAAGATTTGAATGAATTCGTCGGCAAGATCTACGAGTTCAAGATCGTCAAGGTAAACGACGAGCGGCAAAACATCGTATTAAGTCGCCGCGAGGTTATCGAGGCCGAGCGCTCGGAGCGGCGGCAGCGGTTCCTGCAGACCGTAAAGGTTGGGGACAAGGTCATAGGGCAGGTCAAGAATCTCACCGACTTCGGTGCCTTTGTGGACCTCGAGGGTATGGACGGTCTTCTGCACATCACGGATATGAGCTGGGGTCGAATCAACCACCCGAGTGAAATGCTGAGAATCAGCCAGGAGATCGAAGTGCAGATCCTTGATGTGGACCGCGAGAAGGAGAGGGTATCGCTTGGACTGAAGCAAATGACCGACAACCCGTGGGAGGATATCGAAGCAAAGTTCCCGATGGGATCACACGTCAAAGGTCGGATTACCAAGTTGCTTCCTTATGGGGCTTTTGTGGAATTACAGCGTGGAGTCGAGGGTCTCGTTCACGTTTCTGAGCTCTCATGGGTCAAGCGGATCACTCGACCGAGTGACGTGCTTGAGCTGGATCAGGAAATTGAGGCGGTCGTGCTTGGAATCAGCATCGAGGAGCAGAAAATCTCTCTCGGAGTCCGGCAGTTGGAGCCTAATCCGTGGGATGAGATTGAGGGCCGCTACCCGATCGGCGCCAAGATTAACGGTGCGGTTCGCAACCTTACCGCCTACGGAGCTTTCGTAGGACTCGAGGAAGGTATCGACGGGATGATCCACGTCTCGGATCTCAGTTGGACTCGTAAGATTAACCACCCCAGCGAAATTCTGAAGAAGAACGAAGAGGTTGAGGCCATCGTTCTCGCTATCGACAAGGAGAATCAGCGGGTTTCATTGGGAATCAAGCAGCTCGATACGGATCCTTGGTCTGATATTGATACCAAGTTCAAGGTTGGAGACGTCGCTAAGGGAACCGTAGCCAAGATTGCCAGCTTTGGTGCATTTGTCAGCCTCGATGGAGATATCGATGGCCTGATTCATATATCGCAGTTGAGTGAGGAGCACGTCGAGCGCGTGAAAGATATCCTTAATGTTGCTGATGAGGTGGAAGCCAGGGTGATCAAGGTTGACAAGATCGAGCGTCGGATTGGACTGTCCATCAAGGCGGTTGAATACAGCGCAGAGCAGCTCCAGAAGGAGTCTCAGAGCTTCGAGACACTGCGCCCATCCAGCGATCTCGTAGGACTTGAGCAGGCCTTCAACCTGGCAGCAGCTACGGGTGCTCCGTCAGAGGAAGAGTGGAGTCCGAGCGCAGCCCCGGAATCCGAAGCTGGAGAGGAAGGAGAGAAGCCCGAGTAAAGCTTGCGTTTTCAGAAATTTAACGCCCTGGGGTGCCTAACAGCGCCTCGGGGCGTTTTCGTATAAGAGAATACTCCACGGAAACCCATCCCTTCTGGAGAAGATCGTATACGGGTCCGACCCTGATGCCGGTCCTCCCTGTGTCCGGCTGCAGTGATTTGCAGCGAGGGAAGAGGCCTTACTCCTCGTTGTCCGCCTTGGGCTTCTTCGCCCGACGTACGGCGCCAAAGCGCTTCTGGAACTTGTCAATGCGGCCTTCAGTATCAACGAATTGCTTCTGACCGGTGAAGAACGGATGAGAGTCCGCGGTGACGCCGATCGAAATGACGAAATGATCCACCCCGTCGACCTGCTCTACACGATCGGACTTGGCGGTAGACCGTGTAATGAACTGCTTACCGGTGCTCATATCCTGGAAGATGACCGGATTATATTCTGGGTGGAGATCCGCTTTCATGAAATAGCGCCCTCAGTGGCGGGCGGGGAGAATGCGTGATCTCATGCAGGTGTCAAGAAATTGAGCCCATCACGGGCTGTTTTGTTTGGGTTTCAGGATAAGAAGACGGGGTCCGGCCCCTGACTCTGTGGATCGAACCAGAATAGTATCACTTCCGCCGGTGAGATCGAAAACAATGCTTTCTGAGCCCCGGAGAACGTCAGGAGGCAGGAGGATGTCGAATGAGGCGCCAGAGGGAGCTCCCTTAGTAGCACCAATGGTTTTTCCGCCAGATTGAACCCTTATGGTGCTCCTTGTTCCTCCGCGGGCTTGGGTGGTCACGCGCAGGACGACCCGTTGATTTTCCGCGATCGGGGGCGGAGAGCCAAACCGGCGGAACTGAAGCCGCAGGCTTCCTTCGCTGCTAGGCTGGGAATTGATGGGGTAGTAGCCAAGTTCTCTCGCTTTGGATGTGGTGATTTTCTTTGACCGATACTCTTCCCACGTCAGTGGCGCGTGGTAAATAATCCCCGCTGCAACATCACGGGCTCGCAGGGCCCGGGTGTATTCGAGATCAGCATTGGAAAGAGCACCCAGCTCCACTTGAAACTCGCGTCCCTTGCGATCCTTGAGGTAGAGGGTCTTTTGATTCGACCATTGGTATGCTGCCGTGAATGTTCTGCCGTCTGTGTAGTGCCATACACGAGTTTGGCTAGCCTCTATCAGCGGCCCGCCCATCAGAAGGGCAAGAGCAAGTGAGGCTTTCAGGAAAGTGCCCATCTTGTGCGAGTCTCTGATCAATGAAGAGCTGCCCGGACGGAAGTGATAACGTCCATGAAGTTATTCGCCCAGTTGTAGACGAAGTGACGCCACGTAAGTTCCGGAGAGGCAAGGCAGAGCAAGCCTGAGAGCAGTAGTATATTTGAGAGGTAAATCAGGGAGAGGGAAAAAAATGTTCCGTTTTCCTTCAGGTCGGGCTGATCGCGGGGAATGATCCAGAGTGTCCACAGCAGATGAAAACTCCATGTCGCCCCAATCAGACCATAAAGGAATTTTTCCTGATGAGGAAACGCGAAGATCAGTCCGAGGCCAGCCATGAGGAGAAAGGCTACGACTGACCAGAAAGGGATGAAGTAGGGCGAAAGAGCGATCAGGATATTGGACTTGTTAGTCACGATGTGCCCGCCGTCGAGTCCAACGCGAAAGCCGCTGACCCGGCCAAGGCACAGATAGACAAAGACAACGTGGGTCAGCTCATGGCCCAATACATAGAAATAGAGAAAAACCGGTTGAAGGAGCCTGGTGAAAAACCAGCCCAGATAGAGGACGAAGCCTACGGTGAAGTAGAGAAACGCATTACTGCGCCAGAATTGGAGCCAGAAAGAAGTTTCGTTGCCAGCCTCTCCCGCAAGATGAAGGTGAGGGTTGAGTATTGTGACAGTGGTAATGAAGCAGAGCGGTAGAAGAGCCACTCCGGCTAGAATGCGAAGTGCTCTCGTCGGCCAGCCGAGCTGGGTCTCATTGTAATGAGACTCGGCGATAGCAGATTTTACAGAGGTGAGTCCACGCCGGCGCCACGAGCGCTGGTTAGCCCGGTGTCTTGCTCTTCGATCTGCTTCTCGGAGTGCTTCCCGCAGCGAGGGATGGTTCGCTTTCAGGTTTTCGGCTGCCCGTCTGAGATGGAGTTGTTTTCGGCGTCTTGCCACGCTGGCGATGAGATAATAGATATTTCATGAAAGTTAAAGAATATTGGGCGGGGGCTGCTGCGTTTGCACACTCNGCGCTTGAAAGAAGACCCGGATATCGTGGTCCGAGGGAAAATAGCGGCGATGTTCACCGTAGGGCTGCGTCTGGGATTTGATTGACGTGGAGTTTTGGACGGGTAGGCCTGATGAGAAACCCAAGTCTCTATCCTATGCCTACCCTCTTGTCCTTTTACCTCCGCCCGATAGGCGTAATCCTCCTCGGAGCCTTTTCTGGACTTGCTCCGGCCCAAGTTCGGATCACGACATCGCTCTCNCTTTCGGAGGAGCCCGCAACTAACGTTCTCAATGTAACCCTCTCTGCTTTTGGCATTGAAGATGAAGAGAGTAGTGACCTCTCCGGGGCAGTAGAGGCCACTCTTGAGGTAAATCCCAGGACGGACGAGGTCTCGAGACTGACTATCAATTCGGCAGATCTTACCGCAACAGATATGAGCTTCTCTCTGGCGATTGGTCAGATCAGCGTGGCTGAGGTAAGCCTTAACGGAATTGAAGCTACGATTGACACCTCACAGGCAGGGTGGGTGGACNCCACAACNGGGCAGTTCGATGCCGGGGAGCATGAAGTCACCTTGCATGAAGGAGTAATCACGGGGTCATCCGTTGTTGGCGAGGTCAACGAAAACTTTTCCGAGAGTCCGGTTTCGGGAGCTGGATCAGGAACAGGAGAGGTGGCGCTTTCCCGAATAGGNATCNAGGGCAANACNGTAACCTACAATGTCGTCGTGATTTTGCCGGTTGAGTTCAGCAATCCGCTTCAAGAGGGAGTGGATGTGAGAGTGAATTCAACAGTAAAGTTTGAAGGTGAGATAGAGGTTCCGCTGGATCCGTTTGCAGCGTGGGCGGAACTGCAGGGTATTCCTAATGCTCCTTTCTCAGGAGATCACGATGGGGACGGAGTGCCAAACGGACTCCTCTGGGCTCTCGGGTATGATGTCGANGCGCGACCCACCCTCTTTGCACCNGATCCCCTGATTCCNGGTCAGGTGGACATCNTCGTAGAGCACGGTCCAGCAGGAATCAGGGCGCCAATCCTCGTAGAGGGAAATTTCAATCAGGCCGGATGGACTGCATTGGATCCCTTCCTCCTGCTCGGGTTTGAGAATCCTGTTCCGGTTGGAGAGGTCCTGCCCACGGTGGTCTTCCTATCGGGGGACCAGAATTTTATTCGGCTCCGTGTAGAGAAGCCATGATCTGAGGGGATNNNATCAGCGACCGGAGGGCTCCAAACCTTAGGCCCTCCCTGCGTAACTCCCGTCCTCGGTATTAATCTTGAGGATATCGTCGGGTTTNACGAAAAGTGGAACCTGCACTGTAGCTCCGGTTTCAAGGGTGGCAGGTTTGGTGGGGTTGTTAGCAGTGTCGCCCTTGATGCCTTCCGAGGACTCCGTCACTTTCAACTCNACAGTGGCAGGTAGGCTCACGCTGACGGCATTTGCCTCGATAAAGAGAATTTCGACTTCCTGCCCTTCCTTGAGAANGCTNCGGCAGTCCGAGACAAGGCTCTCGTCAAGGGTAATNGTNTCATAGGTCTCCAAGTCCATGAAGTGTGCNCCCGATGGATCGGAGTATGAAAATTCCAGTTTCTGCCNCTGGGTTTCCACAATGTCGACCTTTTCCGAGGAAGCAAAGCGGATGGTTTTCTTGTTTCCGGAATTGAAGGAGCGGATGGTCGCTGCGATGAGGGCGTTGCCCTTGCCNGGAGTTCTGTGCTCAATGTGAAGTACGACGCCCATGTCTCCTTCGTAGCGGATGCACTGGCCCTTGTTCAATTTGGTCGCAACGACTGCCATTCTTAAAGNTGGTGGATTGAAAGCTCGTCCAATAAGGATCGNCANCGGGGTTTACCCTTCCCTGAGCAAGAGAGCACGAAGAATCTTCGAGATTTTCTNAGTGGCGGAGAGGANATTATACGTTGCTGCTGNAATCGCGCTTCAGGATGTGGCTGGAATCTCAGAGCGGAGGTTTGCCAGCTGCAGCTAGATCTGGGTCTTAGCGGTAGTCAGAACCCTCGGCGCTTGCATTGCAGGACTTGATGAAGGCCATGAGCTCGCTTTTCATCCGGGCCGTTACCTCAGGAGACTCGGGAGCGATATTTTGCGTCTCAAAGGGATCGACCTCGAGGTCATAAAGTTCAAATTCNCCCACGGGGGTCTTGCCATTATCCGAGCGACGACGACTGAGGCCTCCAGCGTTGTGGACGAGCTTNTAGCGGTCGTCGACGAGGGTGCGGTCTTTGCCGAAGCGAAAGCCTATNGGGTGATTCCGCTGATGCTGTGTCCCCTTGAGAATTGGTAGAATATTGATGCCGTCGTAGGGACGTCTGGAAAGCGGAAGGGCAGCGATGGCAGAAATTGTTGGAAAGTAATCGCTACTGACACATGGGACCCGGACTTCACGGGGCTGCAGGATACCAGGCCACTCGATGAGAGCCGGGACACGCAATCCTCCCTCATAGAGACTGCGTTTACGTCCCCGGAAATCACCGGCAGTTCCCTGTGAATTTCCACGTGGCCCCGGATTCCCCTCGGGACCATTGTCACTTGAGAAGCACAGCAGGGTATTGCGCTCGATTCCGAGCTTTCGGAGGTGGGCACGAAGCCGACCCATCTGGGCATCGAGANCCGTGATACAGCTGAAATACTGTTTCTGATTATCAGGCAGCCCCTGGTAGTGGGCCTTCATATACTTGGGGTGACCGACGACCGGAAGATGGGGAGCGTGAAACCAGATCGCGATAAAGAAGGGAGTNTTCTGTTCGGATGCACTACTGATGAATGGGAGAGCCCTGTNCATGACCATCTCAGAGGTACAGCCTTTCANGGGTTCAGCGAGGGGTTTTCCATTGTGCCAGAAAAGGGCTCGCATGTCTCCCTTGCGAGCGGCCGCACAATGTCCATTCTCAGGATCGTAGGGGTTGTAGGTGGCGATCGAGAATTCGCTGGCGAACCACTCGTTGAAACCCGCCATTCGGGGGGTCATGAAGTTCTGCTTCGGTTTTCGCCCGGCTCCCTTGCCACTGAATTCAGGGCTNAGNGTGCCGAGATGCCATTTGCCAAAAAGGCCGCTGGTGTAGCCTTTCATGGAGAGAAGCTCCGGGAGGCTNATCTCCTCNTTTCGGAGGTGCCCGGTATTGGCGGTCGGAATACCGTAGCGGAAGGGATTACGACCTGTGAGACAGCTGCCGCGGGTTGGGGAGCAGACTGGAGCGGCAGCGTAAAANCGGGTGAGGCGGACCCCCGCTNCGGCCATCTCATCCAGATGAGGAGTAACAATCCTTGGGTGCCCATTGAACCCGGAGTCTCCCCATCCTAGATCATCAGCCATGCAGAGGATGAAATTNGGGGTGTCAGTCTCTTCGGCAAAAGTAGGAGAGCTGAGAAGAATCAGCAGAGGTAGAACAAGCCGGATCATNGTGATCGAGTAATATACTGGCAGGGTTGACAAGAAGGGTGGCTTGCGGCCCGATGTTTTACGATATGAATCGATTGCTTTATTTACTGCCAGNACTTCTGTGCGGAATCAGCCCCCTCGAGGCTGATGACTGGCCCGAGTGGCTCGGTAAAGGTCGAGACGGAACATGGCGCGAGGAAGGAGTGGTCCGGCGATTGCCTGAGGCAGGACCGACCGTTCTCTGGCGGGCACCAGTGAATACCGGGTATTCCGGTCCAGCGATTTCCAATGGAAGGGTCTACCTGATGGACCTTGTCATCGAAGAGGGAAAAATCGTCAATAATGCGGGNGCGCAGGCAAAACTATCAGGAATGGAGAGGGTTGTTTGTCTGGATGCCTTCACGGGAAAAATCNGTTGGTCGCACGAAGANCGGCGGCACTATGANGTNTCATATCCCGGTGGCCCACGGGCGACGCCTACGGTTGCAGGNGACCAGGTTTTTTCCCTCGGTACGATGGGCCACCTCACCTGTCTTTCAACGGAGGGAAAGGTTCAGTGGCAGAAGAATCTGAAGGNCGAATACGGAGCACCTTTGCCAATGTGGGGGCACTCCTCACCTCCTTTGGTTCATGGCGAATTACTCATCTGCATGGTTGGAGGTGAGGGATCCTTGATAGTGGCTTTNAATCGCCGGACAGGCAGGGAGGTCTGGAGGGGGCTNTCTGCAGGTCACTGTGGGTATTGTCCTCTTCAGATTGTNGACCATGGAGGAACCCAGCAGCTAATTGCCTGGCATCCTGCCGGGGTGACGGGNCACGATCCAGAAACTGGCAGGGTATATTGGACTGTGCCCATAAAGCCGACGAATGGTTCAGCGATAGCGATGCCAAGAAAACTGGGCAACAGGCTTTTCGTCAGTGGATACAATCGTATCGGCGGTATGATTGAATTAAGTAATGAGCGTCCTGAGGCGAGNATTTTGTGGAGGAGTGGTCCGAAAGACGGGGTATACCCGGTCAATAGCACACCCTATCTTCTTGATGGTATCATCTATGGCGTTGACGTCGACAAGAGTGCGTTGATGGCGGTAGATATGGACTCAGGAAAGCGCCTCTGGGAAAATCGTGCGCCCTGCCTTTCCAAGGAAATCGCGGGCCGTTCAAGAGTTCCAAGGTATGGGACCGCCTTTTTGGTCTATCATCCCGGAAACAGGCAATTCTGGATCCTTGGAGAAATGGGGGACCTCATTGTGGCAGAGCTTTCGCCGCAAGGATATCGCGAGGTGAGTCGTGCACGGGTTCTGGAGCCAACGAACACTTCTGGCTCACGGAAGGTGCTCTGGAGTCATCCTGCCTTTGCCATGCGTTCAGTTTTCCTCCGAAACGACAGGGAGCTCATCCGGATAGACCTCGCCGAGTGAGAGAACCCTGATTTGAGAGTTGGAGAATACGGATAGTGATATATCAATGAGGCATCCAGCGTAAGAGGACAAAGACATTATCATGAAACCAATCGCCGCTACCATTCTGCTGTTTTCCCATCTTCTGGTCCTTCCATGTGTGGCGGATCATCATAAGGAATCCGGCTGGAAGGATCTTTTCAATGGCAAGGACCTCAGTGGATTTACCCAGCGCAATGGGTCTGCCACATATGAGGTGATAGACGGGACCATTGTTGGAACCACGGCGAAGGGAAGTCCCAACTCGTTTCTGTGCACAGACAAAAAATATGGAGATTTTGAACTGACGTTTGAGGTCAAGTGTCACAACCGACTGAACTCGGGGGTGCAGATCCGGTCCAAGACCAAGAATGATGATCCCAAGCAACGGGTGAATGGTCCGCAAATTGAGATCGAGGCGAGTGGGGCTAAAGGGGCGGAAGCCGGTTACGTCTACGGCGAGGCCTGCTATGGATGGATGACTCCTGAGAATAGCCGCAAGCCTCACAAGCACTTTAAGGACGGCGAGTGGAACAAGTATCTCGTAAAAGCGAAAGGCTCTCGAATCCAAGTCTGGGTTAACGGCGAGCAAGTTTCCGACCTCGTCCACGAGAAAGCCTTTGAAAGTCACCCGAGTGGATTTATCGGCCTGCAGGTTCATGGCGTAGGAAACCGTGGGCCCTTTACGGTGGCGTGGCGGAATCTCAAGATTCGCGAATCCAAATAAGTTCGAGGCGCGCAATATCCGGGTAGACCTCAGTCGTGAGGGCGGTCCGGGAGGGGCAGGTATTCGAAAGCCGCGGGGTGGTGCTGGANGAATCGTGGCTTGGTATTGTGTGAAGGAGGATTATCGCTACATTGGAGGTGTAACTGATGAATCATCAAGCAATGGATAAATACCGTTCTCTCCATGGACTCCCAGAGCTTGCCGGCGTGACGACCTTCGCTGGTGCCGCTGGATCGGGAATCGGGGTTCAGGAATGTGTAGATCGACTAAAGTGCTTTCACTACGTGTTGCAACGCACGTGGCAGGTGCTCCTGACGCGGATTGCGTGTGAGCCGATATATGAGCTGAAGATGGGCTATAGTTATCATGCGCATCTTATTGCAGAACACATTACCCTGCTCAGGGACCGGGTTGCGGAGTTGCGCCATCCGCCCCTGCGTCTGAATCGCGTTCCTGACCAGAACCTCCAGGTTCTCTTTGATGAGATTCGAAACGCCCCGGATTGCGTGATGCTCATGGAAGGTCTCTATCGTGTGGCCCTTCCCGCGCTGTCCGAGAGCATAAAGGAATACACGGAAGAGACCAATCCGCTGACTGANGCTCCAAGCCTCCGCCTTTTACGGATAATCTTGCCGGAATTGGAGGATATGATCGCTTGGGGAGAGGCCTCCTGCAAGGCGCTGGAAGAAGCTGCCCCTGACCAGCACGAGGATCTCTTGGAGTGGCGTTCGGAACTGAAGGGCTGGCTCGCGGCTGCGGGAGGGGTAGCGGCNACGTGTGATCCAGCTGCTGCTCCAAATCCCCGCTACTCGTCCCAAGAATTCGTCTACGACAGTACGCCGAAGAGGGACGAGAGGTTTCCCGATCCATATAACATGGGAGTCCACGCAGAGGAGTTCTTGCACGACCCATCATTTGAGAGCCGTGACAAGGTTTTCATGATGTTCTTCAAGCGCTTGAGGGAAATAGATGTCCCGGAAATGATGGCCTCAATCCTCTATGAGACAGTGACAGGCAAGGGCGAGGCAGAGGGAAGTAAACGACCTTGGGGCTTTTATCGGGACATGACCCGCCAACTATGGGACGAGGCCCGGCATGCGATGATGGGTGAAGTGGGCTTTGTTCGTTCGGGGATCAACTGGCCGTCTACGGTCCGGGTCAATTATACGTGGTCGAAGGGGTTGAACCAGCAACTGACCCCGCGGGAGCGTCACGCAGTTCTCTGGTTCATTGAGCAGGGGCTCATGTCAAAGAAGGGTAAACGTTTCGAATGGGAGCTGGGAACGGATTCAGGTGATTCATTTTCTGAACTGATTCAGGATTTTGACTGGGCCGATGAGGTGCTCCATGCGCGGATCGGACGGGAATGGTATGTGAAAGATTTTGAAACAACCGAGGCTGCAGCAGAATACGGGAATGCTTGCTGGGACAAGGTCGTGTCCGAGTGGGAACAGTGGAAGGAAGAAGGGTTGACTGAGCACCATAACTGGTGGCCTGATCNTTACAGGGAAGTGTGCAGGAACCGGGGAGACGAGCCGGATCCCCGGGTAGTTGCGTATGACCGGAGTTACGCCGAGACGAGGGCGGACCTGCAGAAAATCGATTCTGGCGGGTAGGAGACAGATTCCTCCATTGAAATCAGGGCAGAATAATGCCTTCCTCGATCATCTTCTGTTTTGACCAACGGGGGCGAATACGGGCGGGAGTTGGTTTGCCGGTGACACGGTCAAACTCATCAGGCGTTCTTATCCGAGGTGTCTTTTCCTGGGTCCGGACTCTCCACTGTCGGTATTCGGCGCGCAAGCGTGCAAGCGTATCCCCATGAGCAGGTAGCTCTGCAATATTCCTGAGTTCATGAGGATCCTCTTTGAGATCATAAAGCTCCTCCCGCGGTCTAGGTGCAAGGAAACAGCTGGATTGCGTTTCCGGAAGAAGTCCCTCTGCCCTCAGACGTTGCATTTCCTTGAAGGTATCACTCCGGGCCGCATCGGCGGGCGGGGTCGCCGGAAGGTCCGCATAGTGGTTCACGATGTATTTGAAGCGATGGTCCCGTACGGCGCGTGAGCGGTCTTCATAATCGTGCCAGTTTTTCTCTGCAAACACGGCATCACGGGTCGGGGCCTCTTTTCCCTCCAGTAGCGAGGTAAAGCTTTTGCCCACGTAGGACGGTCCGGCCGGGAATCCAGCAAGAGCAAGGATGGTAGGAGCAATATCAATAGCGCTGACAAGCTGGCGGCAGCGGGAAGCAGGTTTGATCGTAGACGGCCAGCGGATGATGAGTGGCGTCCGGATTCCACTGTCGTAAAGAGAAGTCTTATCACGGGGAAAGGGCCGTCCATTATCGCTGAGGAAGATTACCACCGTATTATCAACGGCCTTTTGTACCTCAAGCTCGTCCAGAACCATTCCCACGAAGCGGTCGAGCCTATGTATTTCATCGTAATATCTGGCGTAGTCCTGACGCACCAGATCGGTATCCGGATGATAGGGGGGAAGAAGAACCTCCTCCGGGGGGTGAGGTCGTGCAGAGATCTTATCTTCATAGGGACGATGAGGGTCGACAGCTGCAAGCCAGAGGAAAAAGGGCTTTTGTGAATCTCTTTCACGCAGCAGGTTCACCCACTCGCTACATCCACTCCGGTCATCACCGCTCGAGGATTCCGCAAACTTGTCATTGGCTCCGACTCCAGAATTTGCGGGGAGCTGGAAGCCTGAAGTGTCCACCTCCCGCACCACGGAAAAGCGCTCTCGCATGGCCTCACCAAGATGCCATTTTCCCGCGGCCGCCACAAAGTATCCCGCGAGTTTCAGTCGCTCAGGAAAAATTTTCTGTGATTCTGGAATCGGCCAGTGAAGCTGCTCAGCGTCTGTCTGGTGGGGATATCGGCCAGTGAGGATACTTGCGCGGCTTGGAGAGCATGAACTGGAGGTGAGAAACGCCTGATCAAAGCACATTCCCTCCGAGGCGAGTTTGTTAAGATTCGGGGTGTGGACCTTCGTGTTGCCGAAGGCTCCGATATCGTTCCAGCCGAGGTCGTCAGCCAGCATAACAACAAAATTTGGGCGATTCGCTTTCCTTCCGCGCTCCTGTTCTCCGTTCGCGTAGCTGCAGAAGATTGAGGACATCAGAGCGAGATGCACTGCGGTGCGGGCAATAAAGAAGGGATAAACAGGCACGGCGACAGAGGGTTTTAACTGCTTCTCTAGCTCGTCTTAGGGGACTCGCAAAGTCCTAAGCATTTTTGTGAGTTGGAAACTGGCCTGTCGTGGCCTTACGATGCCTGCATGAGGACCTCGAGACGTAATTTTATCAGCAGGGCGGCTCTTGCCGCGGGGGGACTTGGCCTGTCTGCCGGACAAGGTCTTTCGGCGCCTGCAAAGATCGACACGCCGTTCAAGCACTCAGTGATGGGGTGGTGTTTCGGGGGGCGGGGGGTAAAGCCCAGAGAGCTGGGAGAGTGGTGCGTCAAGCTTGGCATGCACGGTATGGAAGGGATTCCGCAGGCAGCTTACAAGGATGTGATGAAGCTTGGTCTTGAGATTTCTCTGGTTGGAAGTCACGGATTTGCGCAAGGACCATGTGATCCAAAATACACGGATATGGTGATCCAAAAACTGAAGGATGGCATCGAGGTCGCTAGCCAGATCAAGGCGAAGCGAGTCATTACCTTTACGGGAATGAGATACGATGGAATGGACGATATAAAGGCCGCTCAGCTCTGTGTCGATACGTGGAAAAAGGTCGTTCCTCTTGCCGAGAAGAAGGGAATCACGATCTGTTTTGAGCACCTTAACTCGAGAGCCACGGAGGGGAAGATGACCGGCCATGCCGGTTACTTTGGAGACGATGTCGATTTCTGCGTGGATCTTGTCAAGCAGGTGGGTTCAGAGAACTTCAAGCTACTCTTTGACATCTACCATGTGGAAATCATGAATGGGGATGTCATTCGGCGGATCCGGGAATACAAGGATTACATAGGGCATTATCACACGGCGGGAAATCCGGGGAGAGGAGAGATAGACGCCAGTCAGGAGATCAATTATCCACCGATTATCAGGGAGATTATCAAGACGGGGTTCACGGATTACGTCGCACAGGAGTTTATCCCAACATGGGAAGATCCCTTCAAATCACTTAAGCACGGAGTAGAGACCTGTATCGTTCGCTAACTGTCCTGATTTTCCATCCGGCGCTTTAGTCCGTCAGGCATTGATGCGTTGCTATCGGGTGCTCGTCAAAGTTGATCGGCGATGGTTTCCGCAATCGGGTTCAGCCAGTGTCTGGTTTCCTCAATCGTGAGAGACTTGGAGATGGCAAAGTCCGTCTTGAAAACCCGTCTTGCGAGGGTTTCGACAGTTTCAGGGTCAGAAAAAGAAATATTGAGTTCGTGGCTGATTTGCAGGCTGTGAGTGTCGAAGTTAGTGGCACCAACCGTGGCCCATCCATCGCAGATCGCGACCTTCATATGAGTCATTCCGGGGTAGCGATAGACTTTGGCTCCAGCCCGCAGGAGTTCGCCTGCAGCCTGATGGTTGGCAATCTCCATGATTTCCTCGAAGGGGAGTTTCGGGATTATCACCCTGACGTCTACGTCACGTCGNCAGGCTGCAAGAAGTGCATCAAGGATTCGGTCGCTGGTAATATACTCGTTCTCAATCCAGATGCGGTTCTGGCTCGCCCTGATGGCTTCGAGGATGGCCTCGAGCGGTTCCCTGCGACCTTCAAGCAGGTTGGTTCTCAAGATACGGATTGGAAACGATCCAGGAGGTGGTGATCCCGCTCTTGAAGGTGGGGGTGAAGGACGCAGGAGGAGGGAGAGNTCTCCCAGAGGATGGGCTGCATGCCACTTCTTNGCGAATTCGACCTGAAGGTGGTCTACCACTGGCCCTTTGACTCGGACCATGAGGTCATGCCATTCTGAGTAGTATTCCCGCCCAATATTAATTCCTCCCAGAAGGGCGGTCTTTCCATCGAAAACGAGCAGCTTGCAATGATCGATAATAGCCCAGGGATCCAGAATGCGGCGGAGCTGTAGCTCGGAGTCGCGTCGAAGATACGTGGTTATATCCGGAACGGCTCGGAATCCCGGGGGAGCCGGGGTGGTCGGTTTGAGACTGGCAGAAATTGTAGACCCAATATCATCCAGAAGAATCCTGGTAGGGATAACCGTTGCCCGTTGCTTCACCATGTCAGCGTAAGCGACACTGATGTCATCATTATCCCAGATATAGAGCTGGAGGTCGATGGACTCACGGGCCAGACGAAGCTCCTCTTCGAGAGCGGGAAAAAATTCTTTTCCGTCGAGAAGAATTTCAACGGTGCCAAGCTCAGGGGCAGGCAGCCCGATCCGCGTTAGTCCCGCTGAGAATTCCACGCTGCCGGGGAGTCCTTCGGTCCGAGGGCCGGGTTGAAGAGGAAAGGGGATGTTTCCGCGGAACAGCTCCTCGGTCCGCTCTGCCAGCATCGCGAGGCCCATNCTCGTTGAGGTGATAGGGCTACGAACCTTTGCTAAAATTGCTCCCCGACCGGCCATGGCTCCGATCTGGACTGTGCTGACGAGAGGTCCGTTGACTTGGGTATTGGGCTGGTTGCTACAGGAAAAGGTTGTCAGGCATGCGATGAGCGCGAGCAGAATTACGATTCTTGATGGGATCCGGGTCTTCATTGATACGGCTTTTCTGCCCCCTCGCGAAGGGCGTCTGGTGTGGAAGGGAAAACTGGCGGATCCAAACAGGAGGAGGACTTTGCTGTCGAGCCAGAATGGGACTCGTTCCGGAGAAGTTCATGGAAGCTTGGGTTCGGAAGGCTGTGGTGCTTCTGCTGAGAGGGCTCTTGGACGAGCGAGCAATCCGACGATCACGATGACTTCAAGTGCGGGGAAAAGGAAAAGTCCGGGTGTCTCCAGATAGAGGAGGGACTGGGACGATTTTCCAAAAAGCCAGCCCTGCGCCGCATAGAATGCGAGCGCAAGCAGGCAGGAGGGGACGAGAATCGCACGAAGTCGCGGGGGAACCACCCAGTGAGAGTCAGCAGGAAGAACACAGAAGAGCAGGGCGAGAGGAATATAGATCAGCAGGAGGCGGGAGAAATCAATTCCGAGGAGTAGTATCGTGGTGAGATGAAAGAGAGGAATAGAAAGGAAGATGTAGCGCCTGAAGGGGCGAAGGATTACAAGAGGGACACAAAGCTCAAACCAGACGGTGAGTTGATCGAACACCTCCCAGATCCATCCAGGGAAGTTTGACAGGGACCAAGCAAGAAGAGGGGCGCTTTTACCGTAACCATAAAAGTAGGTTAGCGCCCACGAGAGAGAGGCCTGGGAGTCAAAGCTGAGCCATGAAATTTTGGCGAAACCGGAAGAGGCGAAGTAAACAGCGAGGCAAAAGGTCAGGCTTTTTTCGGGCCATTTGCCCCCAAGGGTCAGAAGCAAAGGGCAAAGAAGAATGACCAAATCGTGGTCAATCTTACCTGTCGAGTAGGTCAGGCCGCTCGTCACCATGAGAAAGCAACTTAGCAGGGCGCCGACCCGCCATCGACCGACGCCCGCTACCCAGAGGGCGAGCAGCGCGTAGGTTACAGATTCAATGACAATGATAACCCATGGATCAGGAAACGTTTCGAGGAGAGTGAAGGGTCCTAGCGGTGGGTGGAAATGATCAGCACTCAGACCGGCAATCGGATAGGCGGACTTAAGAGGGAAAAGAAGAACGATCAGNCCGAGGTAGAAGCACCGGCTCAGGAGAAGGGCATCATCACGATGCAGCGGTGGAAGTCTAATCATCGATTATATCTTCCTCGCCGATGAATTCCGGAGGGCTGTCAAGTGGGGCATNAATCCGGTAGGCGGACCAATTAACTCCCGAGAAATCTCGTGGGTTTCCAGACCGGGGGCTGCTGGTTCGAACAGAATGCCCAATCAGAAACTGCCGTGAAGCTGCTCCTTTGAGCCCTGGGGCAAGCTTGGAGANGTNCCGCTGGGCAGGAACTCCGAGGGTTTCATGGCGTAGAAGCTGGTCATGGGCCGGAAGGGTCGGAATGCTTTCTGTCTCCCTGTAAAAGGGAACATAGATGGTTCTTCCCTGCTGGAGGTGTCCTGCGAACATTGGGCCTTGAAGAGAGGGGTACGGTTCNCCAACGCTGAACGTTACGATACAATGACCAGCAGCAAGCACGTAAGCGCCCAGCACCAGAAGGCTCCTGTGGATTCGCGATGGTGAGGACACTCCGTAGTCAACCGTGTGCGAGTCCAAGCCGTCAACGCATTCTGGAAGGTTGTCGGGATTCCAAGAGAGCCGACTCGATTCTATTATTCCGCTTCCTCCTCGCTGAGGCCGAGGAGCATCCGGGCTTCTCGCACCGGACGGAACTCGGACCACTCGCGGGCCTTCCGACGCATCACACTGATCGCTTCGCGGTGTGCGTTTCTTGTTTCTTCCCGGTCGCTTTCGAAAGGGGCCTCCGGCCAGTCCCAATTGTCGGTTCGAAAAGAGGGGATGGGAATAATGCGTTCATGATGTCCACTGTTGACTGCATTTCCGAGGGGGTTTCTCGCCCAGGCATAGCGAACCGCCACTGGTTCTGGAACGAGAGGGCTCCAGACCTTGAGCTTACGTTCATCTTTTTGTTCACGACCGCGGTCGTCCTTTCCCTTGACGACAAATTCGGCCCGGGCTGGAACGAAATGGCGATCTTTTCCGGCGACGGCGAATCCCTCGAAAGGGCGCCCATCGTGAACCCTCACCATGCCGTTGAAGGAGAGAATGACATGGTCTTCGTTAATTTCAGCCTGTTCTAGGGTCGTGGGGTTCCACTTCAGCTGAGTCTGTCCATATTGGGTAGCAAGAGCCCACCGGGCCATTCGTTCACCATGAAGGACTTTTTTGTGGGGATGATAGAAAGGAACCTGTTGATCGTAGGCCGGCATGAAGCACACATGGGTTAATGCTTGCGCGGCCTTGAACTGCCCTTCCCGGATGAAAGGCGCAGCATCGACCATACGGATTTCATAGTTATCATGTGTCTGCGGCTGCCCTCCCGGGGTCAGGCCAATAATTCCGAAGGGCATTGCGTCATCGCGAAACGTTTCCCGCCAGTTCTCGATCATGGCCTGCATGACTGAGGCGTAGAGGCGTGGTCGCGCATTACCCAGTGCGTTGTTGTAGCCTTGGTTGAAGATCGCCCCCTTGATATTGGCTTCGCTGAATGAGGCGAGCATTCCGTTGAACGAGGCTCCGGGGTTGTTGCGATCGGAGGCAGGATCTTGGTCGGGTTCAGTCGGTTTGGGGTTGGGTTTCTCTCCCCGCGCTTCTCTGCGCGCACTGTCCTTTTCCCAGTTTTGGATGCGCGCCTGTAGACTGGCGGCAGCATCATAGGAGGCAATCTTTCGGTCCCATTCGTCGAGGAGTCCCAGTGCTGCTGGAATTTTCTTCAGAGTGCTCCTTGAGGTCCACGCCTCGATGGTTGTGCCTCCCCATGAATTATCAATCAGACCAATGGGGACGCCCGATACAAGATGAAGTCGTTTTCCAAAGATATAACCAATGGCACTGAAGCGTTCGACCGCTTTTGGACTACATTGTGACCAGCTGCCTTTCTTTTCATGACGACGGGTCCAGGAGTTGAACTCGTTAATCCGCGCCATATCCTTGAAAGGCACAGGGCTGGCTTGCTGAGGGACAGTCATAAGGCGGATCATGGGGTGGTTGGCTGAAGAGACTTCCATGTCTCCGTGGTAGACGTAGCTGATTTCATCTTCCATGTTGCTCTGACCGCCACAGATCCATACATCACCGACTAGAATATTATCGTATGTGATCGTGGTGTCGCCACTCCGAATAACCAGAGCCTTTCCCTGAGAGCTGACGGGGAGAGCTTCCAGTTCCATTCGCCAGTGTCCCTGCGCGTCGGCCTTGACGGTGAGATCCCGGATAGAAAATCTTACTCTGACGTTTTCACCAGGTTGAGCNGTACCCCAGATCCGGATGGGTTTGTCTCTTTGAATAACCATGTGGTCACCAAAGAAGTGAGCAACCGAGAGCTCAGCCCCGAGAAGGCATGAGAGCGGCACGAATGTGAGCAGAAGCAGAAAGGCCGGGAAGTATTTCATGAGTGGGGTATCTCATGCCCTTGCAAAAAGCGCAATGGTGTCCAGTAAGAGGTATTCTGCCAGGCAAAATCCTGTTTCTCGTTAAGCCTCCAATAACAGAAAGGTCGCGCTTGGAATGGGCCTGCCAGCAGATTAAGAATTCGTCGTGCGCGGACCCGGCGCAGAAACCCACATGCAAGGAAGAACCCATGCAGCTGCTTTGTCATGTTTGGCGTGTGGGATAGGTGTGTTTGTGCTTGTCGCCATGCAGGCACGGTCGGCGGATGAAAAAAGCCTTATTCTCAGTTTCGCGAACTCGTCAGGTAAAAGCGATACCCGCGAATCACGAACGGTTGCTCTACACGTTCCAAAGGGGCAAAGCCCTTCGCCTTTTCTGCGCGGCAGTGACTTTACCGCCCGCTGGGAAGGGAAATTACTTCTCGAGAAGCGAAGCCGACTTGTGTTTCACCTGGAGGGGACAGGAGAAGCAAAGCTACTTATCGATGACGACCTGATAGTTTCAGCAATTGGAACGCCAAGCGAGTCAAAGCGTCTCAGTAGTGGAGAACACAATATCGTTGTGGATTACAAATCCCCGGTTGGGAGTGACGCGACTTTGAGATTGCTCTGGGAGGGCAGGGATTTTTCCAAGGAGCCAATTGATCCTGAGGTGTTTCGCCACGATGGGAGTGATGCGACTCTTAAGGAATTCACAGCGCTGCGCCGGGGTCGATCTCTCGTGGCCCAGAAACGGTGTGGATCGTGTCATGATTCCGGGACAGAGGAGTTGATGCCAGAGTTGCTGCTGAAGGGACCGTCGCTTGATGGGATTGGAGACCGACTACGCCATGACTGGCTTGCCCGATGGATTCTTGATCCACGCAAGATCCGTCCTCAATCCCATATGCCAGCTGTATTTCAGGGTGAGGGTGCAAAGGAGAAGGCGGCCCACGTTGCAGCCTTTCTTTCTGCAGGATCTCACCCGGGAGGAGTGGATCCCGTTCCTGAAAAGGAAGTGTTAGAGAAAGGCGGAACTCTTTTTCGACAGCAGAACTGTATCTCCTGCCATACTCTTACAGATACCGGTGAGGGACAGCGCATCGGGCTCGGAGGCGTGAGGAAGAAGTTTCATCCAAAGGCTTTGGTGAAGTTTCTTCAGGATCCGGCAGAATTTCATCAGGGGACACGTATGCCTGCTTTTGGTTTCGATGAGGAGGAAGCGAGCTCAGTGGCGTCTTTCCTTCGTTCGTTGGGAGCAAAGACGGTTCCTCAGCCCGTGAAGGGAGATGCCTCGAAGGGGCGAGTTCTGGCGCAAGAAGCGGGCTGTTTCAACTGTCACCAAAAAGAAGGGGAACAAAAGAAGAGCCTGAGTAATATAAGTCTTTTTGATCTTACTTCCTCCGAGTGCTCCAAGGTTGATTTTGAGCTTTCGAGTGAGATGGCCGCAGAGCTTCGGGTATTCCTGACAGCCAAATCGGGGCAGGACTCTCTGGCCCAATTTATCCCTGCGGAATATGCTGAGCGTCAGTATCAGGAATTACGCTGCAATGCCTGCCACACCAGAGATGGAGAAGACTCTCTGCGAAGTAATTTTCTGGAGGAAGTTGCTGGCCTAGGAGCCACCTCTGAGGAGCTAAATGAGGCTAAGCCCGCGGGACTGACCGGCCCCCCTCCACTGGACCATCTGGGCTTCAAGCTGCAACTAGATTGGCGGACACGGCTCTTTGCGGGAGAGATTCGGCCGAAGGTGCGAAGGTGGTTACCTGATCGTATGCCTGCTTTTCATTCCCGATCCAGCGATTTGGCACTGGGTTTTAGTCATGCGGCAGGGCGTTCTGGTATCGACCGTGAGCCCATGGTCCTCGATTCTGAAACAATCGGGGTGGGAAGGGCCATGACGGGGGTAGAGGCTGGACTGAGTTGCGGAGCCTGTCATGGCATCGGAGATAAGGCGGCGATCGCGGTCTTCGAAGGAGAGGGGCCCAACCTGAGAGCCTCGGGGGAGCGGCTTACATCTGAATATTTTCACCTGTGGATGAATGACCCACCCCGGGTCTGGCCCGGCACGATCATGCCTAAGTATGCGCTGGACGGGAAAACGCCCCTCACTCAGTACTACGACGGTGACTCCCGTAAGCAGTTCGAAGCGATTCTTCGATACCTGCGCTCACTTTCCAGAAATCAAAATGATGAAAAGAACCCTTAGTTTCGTTGTAATTTTTCTTTCCGCGCTCCCTCTTGCGGCAGCGCCGGGCCTGATCGGGGAATACTTCAAGCTTGAGGATAAACTTGGAGACGAATTTGAAGTCCCAGTGGATTTGACGCCCTGGCTTGTGCGGGTCGACAAGGTGGTGAATTTTTCTCAATCCACGGGAGACTTTCATGGCTCAAAGCTGGCAGAGAACTTCATGGTGCGATGGAGCGGGGCCATTACCGTGCCGAAGGCGGGGAATTATCTGTTCGCGACGAGTTCCAAAGATGGCTCTCGGCTCTATCTCGGAGACAAGCTGGTGGTTGATAACTGGGGTCCTCACTCCATGAAGCAGCAGAGTGGGACGATTCGCCTGAAGGCGGGATCACATCCTGTCCGGGTGATCTACCAGAATGGAACCAAAGGGGCTGCCTGCATTGTGAAATGGATGGCCCCGGGAGGGAAATTGGAAGCGATCCCCGCCTCGGTTCTTTTTCACGATGTCGCAAAGTTCAACGGGCTCTCATGGGATGAGCAGGCCTTTGCTAAGGCTGTCAGCCCTGACGTTCCTCCGGCCAAGCCAGTTTCGGGAGGCCTGCCGGAGAAGTATGGAAATTTCGTGAGTACAGCACTGCGTGTTGGCAAGGACTCGAAGGGAGATAATGTTGCTTTTCGTTCCCGCATTATCCGTCTTGATCCCGAGGGTGCGGTTTGTGTGGCCTTTGATGCGGACACCATGCGCATGGCGGCAGGATGGACCCAGGGAGGATTGAGGTTGGAGGGCCTTCCCTTTACCGGGGGCCACGGGGCCTTTCCCTCTCATAGCGGAGCCAAGGTGTTTACCAACCGGGCGGCCCCAGGGTGGGCTGACAACCAAGGGAGTATTGCGGAAACCCGGATGCCTGAGGATGGGAAGTATCCGCCTCTCGGCCCTCTTCCGAAAACGCAGGCCCATTACAAGGGCTTGTATGTTCATGGGGAAAAGACGGNTTTGCGCTATGCGGTAGGCAAGGACCCGGNTCTGGAGCTTCCGGCCTTCGAGAATGGGATCATCACCCGCACCATCCAGGGGAAGTTCAGTGCTCCCGCGGTGGTAGTGCTTGCTGATGAGAAGGGCGCTCCTGAGATTCAGGTCTTGGGCTCTCAGGAGAAGCCAGCGACGATGGACGGTCGGATCGTCCTGAAAGTCCCGGCGGGAATGGCTCACTTCAAGGTGGTTTATGGAAGTGGGAGCGTCCCCGAAGCCCTCGAGGATCTGACCCTTTTGATAAAAGGTGGTCCTGCGCGGTGGACGGAGGAGGTGACGACAGTCGGCGAGGTGGCCAAGGACGATGGNAAGTCAGCCTATGTCCTTGATCGTCTGACTGTGCCTTATCAGAACCCATATGGGTTGAAGATGCGGATCGGGGGATTTGACTTTTTCAGCGACCCTTCCAAGGCAGCGGTGTGCACTTGGGATGGCGACGTCTGGGTCGTTAGCGGTATCGATGAGAAGCTCGAGAGTCTCATCTGGAAGCGCATTGCCGCTGGCGGGCATGAGACTCTCGGGCTCACTATCGTAGACGATGTGATCTACACGGTGGCGGATGATCAGATCACGCGTTACCACGATTTTAACGGTGACGGAGAGATCGATTACTACGAAAACTTCAATAACGACTGGGAGCTTACCAGTGGATTTCATGCCTTCTGTTTTGACCTGCAGACTGGTCCGCAGGGAGAGTTCTATTTCGCCTTTGGTAGTCCGGTGCGGGGTGGGGGGCGCAGCTTTCAGAGAATGAGTCGACATCATGGCTCGATCCTTCGCGTCTCAAAGGATGGTTCGAGGCTCGATCGTTATGCCNCCGGGTTGCGGGCTCCGAACGGGATCGGGGTGAGTCCCAGCGGCCAGCTCACCAGCGGAGACAACGAAGGGACCTTCGTGCCACGTTGTCCCATTCACTGGATCGAACCAGACGAGTTTCTCGGAGTGGTCGATTCGGCGGCGGACTACGCCACTATGAAGACTACTCCCACGGTGGGACAGCGCCGAGGCAGCCGGAAGGAGAACCTTGATCCCAGTGAGGCTCCCAAGCCCCTCGCCTGGTTACCCAAAAACGTGGATAACTCCAACGGGGGGCAGGTCTGGGTGACCAGTGACAGGTGGGGTCCCTATAAGGGAGAGATGCTGCATTTCAGTTATGGGCAGAGCGCGATCTATGTCGTGCTTAAGGAGAAAAAAGGAGCCTTGATGCAGGGGGGAGTGGTCAAGATTCCGGTGCGCCCAACCTCCAGTGCGATGCGTGGGAAGTTTAATCGTAAGGACGGACAGCTCTACATTGCTGGCCTCAAGGGGTGGCAGAGCAATGCCGGTCGGGAAGGAGGCCTTGACCGGGTGCGCTACACGGGCAGGCCCGTGAGCATGCCGAGCAGTCTCAAGGTTCGTGACGGAGGGCTCGAGATTGGATTCACCCAGAAGCTGGACCAAGAACTGGCGGAAGATCCGGAAAGCTTCAATCTCTCGGGATCCGACCTGCGCTGGACCCAGGATTATGGAACTGGAGAGTTTCAGGTCGGGCATCGGGCCTCAGCAGGCCCTCCGAAGGGCCGCACTAAGTTCCCAGTCAAATCCGCCCGACTTCTTCCTGACGGAAAATCGGTGTTTGTGGAGGTCGAGAACCTGCAGCCCGTTCACATGATGCAGATCGATCTGGACCTTGAAACGGAGGAGGGAAAGGAGATCGTGACCAAGATCTGGAATACAATCCACGTGGCGAAGTAAGATCCCGGAAAAGACCTACTTTTTGAGCGGAGTGATTTTGATGTTTCGGTAGGCGACCGGACCGTGGTCACCCTGGAACATGATGGGGCCGGTAGCGGCTTCGCGTCCGGTGACTCCTGAGGGAGTAGGGCCCTTCATTTCGACATTCTCGTGGAGGATCTTGCCATTGAGTTTCACGACCAGAAACTTCGCGTTGGCAGTCTTCTTTCCTGAGGTGTCAAACTTGGGTGCGAGGAAGTCGATTTCATACTTCTGCCACTCTCCGGGTTTCTTGCAGGCATTGGTCCGAGGAGGTTGGGCCCCGTAGATAGCGCCCATGTCACCACCGCCGAGCTTTTCCTTGCCGTAGCTGTCGAGGACCTGCACCTCATACTCACCCATCACGTAAATCCCTGAGTTGGCTCCCTTGGCTACGAGAACTTCCAGTTCGATTCTGGAACTGCCCCATTTCTGGTCCGAGTAAATGTCAATGCTCTGTCCGTGCCCGGTGACCACGTTCACCATCGCACCGCCCCTTCCTCTGGCCTTCAGGGCTTTTGGATTCGCGGTGTCCAGTTGAGGAGTCCCCGTCACCCACTTGGACTCGAGAGTTCCCTTCTTCTTGAAGGACCATCCTGCGAGGTCCCTTCCGTTGAATGGATTATCTGCAAAGGCGAGACTGCTCGTCAGAAAGACGGAGAAGGTAAGAGTGGCGAGGGCGCGTTGCATTGTTTTCATAGTGTCCTTGTCAGGTGTGTGCCGCAAATTTTCCATGCTCGCAATGGGAAAGGCCTTCAGGCCTTGATTAACCCGTCCCACGGCCGGATTGGCTATTTTGTGCATTTTTTCGTTCGTTCTTGTCTTTTTGCAACGTAAGTTTTGGCATCGTGAAGGGAAAATCCGTGATTGGGCATGCTTGCTGGGCTGCGGTAACTGCCGGAGCTTTTGCGGCAGGGCTCGTCCTCGACCAGAAAAATTCCGGTGGATCAGCTGGGCCGTCCGTCAAGGTTCCTCCGAGTGCCAAGAGCTCGCGGAACGTGGGTGGGAATGCCCCCGGAAGCTCCGGAACGAGAGGGGCTAGACCACCGGTGTCGGCTGGTGCGGCAGCTGGTCAGCTACCGGGTGGAGGGGGAGGAGGCCCCAGGGTATTGAGTGAGGCGGAGATTGCAGCTGTTGCAAGGGATGCATTTCGAAACGGAAATCCTCTGGTGCGGCGTAAGGCCTTTGATCAGTTCCTGAGCAATATGACAGCGGACAACGCGCAGGAAATGCTTGTGCATCTCAAGGAAAACCGCG
>PBAI01000017.1 GCA_002715825.1 Roseibacillus sp.
TGGCGACCTTCTTGGTGGCTTTNTTGGCGACCTTCTTGGTGGCTTTNTTGGCGACCTTCTTGGTGGCTTTCTTAGCGACCTTCTTAGTGGCTTTTTTGGCGACCTTCTTGGCTGCTTTCTTGGCGACCTTCTTGGCGACCTTCTTGGCGACCTTCTTGGCGACCTTCTTGGCGACCTTCTTGGCGGCTTTCTTGGCTACCTTCTTGGTAGCTTTCTTAGCGACCTTCTTGGCGACCTTTTTAGCGGATTTCTTAGACGCGACTTTCTTTTTCGCCATGAGCCTGTTCGGAGTAGCAGGGACCCAGATACAGGAATCCCATTATAGCAAGCTGGAAGATCATCCTCCAGAAGCAGGCGGGACTCTTCTTGAGGTTTCACACTAGGTCAAGGACTTTTGGCCTCGGATCGGATTCTTTGAAGTTCCGTAATCCGCTCCATGATTGTCTTTGACTCGTCATCACTGAGGTCGGGGCTTTTCAATCGTGCAGCCAGAGCGCCCAGTTCTTGCAGAATGCCCTGCTCTGCCAATATGCCAAGAATCTCTGTGGCAGCTGTGAGAGGTGCCGAGGGCGTGGGCTCCTCCAGGAGGGTGAGTAGCGTGGTTCGATCCCCAGCGGAGAGGCTTTGGAGAAAGGTGTTAACGGCTGCTGGATCTGGGACCTCGGGGCGTGTGCTGAGAATGTTGCGCAGGAGGGCCTCTCCTTCCCGGCCTTCTGCCCCTAGAAGAACCTGTTCAGTTTGGTCACATAGAAAGTCCAGTACTTCGTGGGACTGCAGGGCGAGGGCGGCAAGGACTCCAAGTTCCCGGTCGACTGGTGTTGATGTCACCGTAACCGAATCATCTTTCTGGTTGCGCCGTCGGGTTGGTCGCTTTGCAGCATCAACGACNGTCTGACGGATTCCATCCGGGCTCAGACCGAGACGGGTTGCTACAAAGTTGATCGAGGCCTCCTGAGCGTTCTTGTCTGAGATCGCATGAAGCATAGGAGAGAGGTCTCGCGCCACGCGTGCCTTGGTGCCAGGGTCGTCGAGATTATTTTCTGCTCCGAGATACCTCAGCCGATAATCAAAAAATTCTGACGACTTTTCGAGGATCACTCGAAACTCGTCTGCGCCTCTCGATTTGACGAGGGAGTCAGGATCTTCTCCCGGAGGCATGGTGGCGACTCTGACATCCATGCCGAGCGCGGCCATTTCTAGAAACGCTTTGGTGGCGGCGTCGTGCCCGGCTGAGTCGGAGTCGAAACAGATTACAACTTTGTCAGATCCGGTGTAGCGCTTCAACAGTCGAGCGTGCTCATTGGTGCATGCTGTTCCCTGAGTGGCGACCGCATTCTTAACGCCAGCCTCATGGCACGCGATCACATCAAGTTGACCCTCGCAGAGTACGGCATAGTCCCTCATATGGCGAATCGCCTTGTGCAGGCCGAAGAAGACGTTGGACTTCTTGAAAATGGGAGTCTCGGGAGAGTTGATGTATTTCCCACCCCCCTGTTCTTCCCGTAATTTTCGGCCACTGAACGCTATGACGTCATCACGTTCGTTGTGGATTGGAAACATCAGGCGGTCCCCAAAGCGAACCCAGAGTCCGGAACGTGGGTTGTTCTCGTCTCTGAGCCTGGTGATGCCAGAATGTAACAATTCTTTCCCGGTAAAGCCTGCTTCTCGCGCCCAGTCCAGAAAGACATCTGTATTCCTGGGCATCCAGCCGAGTGACCACCGGCCTGCCATCCCTCGGTCATATCCGCGTGACTTGAGATACTTCCGGGCGTGCTCAGCGCCCGGATCCTCGAGTAGCAGCGAATGCATGAAGCGTGCCGCCTGATTGTGGAGAAGTTTCAGACGGCTCAGGCGCCGTCGCCGCCGGTCTTCCTGTGGATCATACTCACCCTCCTCAATCGTGATATTAGAGCGAGCAGCCAGCTTGCGTAGAGCTTCTGGGAATGGAAGGTTTTCATATGCCATCACGAACCCCACAGCATTTCCGCCCTCGCCGCAACCGAAGCAGCGATACGTTTGCCTTCCCGGACTGACATTAAAGGAAGGAGTCTTTTCGTTGTGAAAAGGACAGTGGGTCTTGAAATCTCCGCCTGCTCGCTTCAGGTCGAGGCCATATGATGCGATAAGCTCAACAATGTCCGTCGCGCCGAGGACTTGTTGAACGGTTTCATCGGGGATGCGTGGCATCGTGTCAGAAGTGTAGCGTTGCGTGGAGTCTTGCCAAACCATCAACACCGAGGGAATTGTGAAGAGATGTGATTTTCTCGCCAAGTGCACAGAAATCGGGTCTATATTAAATCCATGAAAGGTATCATTGTTGTCGCTTTGGTGGTTTCAGCCGCGGTGGCGGTTGCTCGGAGTGGTGAGAATACGGAGTCCAGTTCCGTGGTATCTGGGACCAGTTCCCCACATGGCACAAATAAGGCCACCTATGCCGGGAACGTGGTGGAGATAGAGATAGGGGGTGAGAATCTCAAGGACCTTGGGAAATTCGAGCAGTGGGGAAAAGTGCTTGATGAGGTCGAGGATGCTGAGGCGAGAGCAGTAATTCTTCGAATCAATGCTGCTGAGGGATACCTCAGAGAAACGGAACAGCTGATGGAGAGACTGCTTAGTCTCAAGGTGCCGAGTTATGCCCTCATCGAGAAACAAGCTCTTGGTGAGGGCGCGCTTCTTGCGCTTGCGGCGACATCTATTTTTATGGCGCCAGATTCCATTATTGGCGGCGCTGGGCTCTTTTCCAGCGAGGAGGAGGGCGACACCGGGGACCGAGAGCAGCATCACAGCCGCCTCCTTGCCACAATTCGCCGTGTGGCCAGCGGTCAGGGGCATTCTCCGGAGCTCATACAGGCCTTATTCAAGCCGGGTGATCGGGAACGTCGCTTCGGCGAAGTGCTGGTGCCGGCTGGAACCGTTCTGACCTTGACTGCGAAGGAAGCAGTGTCCCAGGTCGATGGAGAATCCCTACTTGCCGCCGCTGTGGTTGGAGCTCCTCGAGATCTGCTTTCAGAAGTTGGATTGTCCGGAGTAGAGCTTGTGAGCGCACGTTCCGTGTCTGGGCCGGCCGCAGCTGGGATTGCGCCTTCAAACAAAGAGGAAGCTTCGATTAATCAACCGGAGGATCTGGAAATTCAGCAGGAAGAGCCGGAGCTCCCGGGAAAGATTCAGGAGGAGAGTTTTGAAGGAAAATTAGTGGTTCTAACGGTCGGTAAGGATGACCTGATGAACAAACAGAGTTTCAAATTCTGGAGACGGATGATGCGTCGCGCCGAGGATGAGAAGGCCAAGGCTGTTCTTTTTGATCTGGATACCCCGGGAGGGTATGCCTTCGAGACAAAGGAAATCATGTCAGAAATAACCCGGCTCAAGATTCCCAGTTATGCGTTTGTGAACGAAAACGCTCTGAGTGCCGGAGCGCTTATGTCGGTTGCTACCAACGGGATCTACATGAGCCCCGAGGGTACGATCGGGGCCGCTGGGTTGGTTAGTGGAGGCGGTGCTGAAATTGGAGAAATGATGCGAAAAAAACTTCACAGTTCTTTTGAGGCACAGATCCGCAGTGTCGCCGAAAAAAGGGGCCACGATCCTGAACTTATAAGAGCCATGATGATCCCTGAGGACCGGGATCGAGTTTTTGGGGAAGTGGTTGTCCGGGCGGGAGAGCTTCTCACGCTCACGGCAAGTGAAGCCACCTCAATGAGGGGGGGAAGACCTCTTCTCGCAAAGGGAGTTGCGAGCAGTATCGAGGAAATCGCGGAGCTAGAGGGGATCGACAGCACTTCCATTGTGCGGGCCGAGGCGACCGCTTTCGAAAATGTTGCCTGGTGGGTTTCGAAGTGGTCGTTTTTACTGATCCTTGTCGGCATGGCGGCGGCCTACGCCGAGCTGAAAGCACCCGGGTTTGGGATTGGAGGAGCGATTTCCCTTCTGGCGTTTGGCACATTCTTCTTCGGCAACTACATGGCCGGTAATCTCGCCAACTATGAGCTGGTTGCCCTGTTCGTCCTCGGAATCGTCCTGATCGCGGTGGAGCTCTTCCTCATTCCCGGCACCGGGGTCACCGGAATAGCGGGGGTTCTGTGCCTTCTTGGAGCCCTGCTTCTCGGCACGGTGGATAAGATTGATTGGAACGATTGGAAAGTTGGGGATTTCTCCGGGAATCTTTTAGACCTGCTGCGTGGGCCTGCGTTTACGCTGGGAACAGGCCTTCTTGGAGGGAGTTTTCTTGTGATCCTTCTGATGAGGTTCCTTCCCAGCGCACCCCTTTTCCGGTTCTTCGTCAGCAAGCAGGAACTCGTTGGGGGGGCATCCATCGAGACTCAGGAGTCCTCGGCAGGCTCCGAGGATCTGGTAGGTCAAACGGGCGAGGCTCTCACAGACCTTCGACCCTCGGGGAAGGTTGCGGTCACAGGTGNCGAGCTGGACGTAATAGCGGATGGAGCGTTTATAAGGAAGGGCTCCAAGGTGCGCGTTCTCAGACAAGACGGTATGAAGATCGTAGTGGGTATTGTTGAATCCGCTTAGATTGCGATCGTGAAGGTCATGTGGTCTGCGCCTGGGTAACGGGCAGGCCTGCACTGACTTCGCCAATAACGCAAAGGAGGTAGGGTAACCTCTTTGAGACACAAGAGTGCTTCCCGCCGACGCTGTCTTCAATGAGGATGTTAGGGTCCATGATGATTGAATAAAAATCTTCAATGGAACGTTTAACAGACAACAACTCAACAATTTGACCGCTATGAAGATTCAAGATGAAACCGCCCGGGGAGAGAGCCGNGAATTGCTTCTCAAGGAATATTTTTTGAANGCCTACCTGATCGCGCTTCTTAAGCAGGTCGGCAGAGGGGCAGGGCGCATCTCGGAACAGGAAAACGATCAGTCAATGCGACAAATCGTTGGTCAGAACTGAGAACTCTNCCTTGTTTTGATGAGCGGTAAATCGGTGGAGGCCGGTGAAGCAGTCGTGTAGGTTTGGCTGCTTTGCCGGCTCCGTCTGCTTCAAGCGCATCCGCACGGATGGAACGGATTGACCGAAGACCGGTAAGAACGATTCATGATCGCCNCGGGGTTCCGGATGGAGACTTTCGGAATACCGCAATATGACGGTCTACGGATTTGCCCGGCGCATCAGCAAGCACTCGGGATTCGAGGTTNCGGTGATCAGCAACTTTTACGGCTCCCAGCGCAGCGAGTTTCCGGCAGGCCAGTTCATGTTCAACGTCGAAATAAGAGGTAATCACAAATAATCCATCTTCATCCAGCTGCCGCAGGCCACCCTCGAACATGCGGGACCAGAGCTTCGGATTGTTCCAGAAATTCTGATGTCGCATGAAAGTAAGATCGAACCTCTCGGTTGACGACATGGCATCAAGGAAACGTTTTCCNTCNTCAACATGAAAGCGAGTATGGACGTCGCCATGGCGTAGAGTCTTCCAGCGAAGACGAGCTTCTTCAATTTCAGCGTTCCGAATNTCAGCGCCCACAATTTCCAANCTGTGTTCTCCTCCAAAAATATCGGCAAGGACCCCGGTCTCATCGGCACGGCCGCAGGCGAGGTTGAGAATACGCCGTTCACTCCGGCCTGCCGGAGCGTCCAGAACACCAAGGAGGCTTTCCCTGAGCGCTTTGCCGAGAATGTCCATGTCTTCGGACAGGTTTTCCAGTTGGAACGGTGCATTCGGGTTCAGAGCCATCAGGCGTGATTAAAATACTGTTTCGTGGTGATTCAAGGGTTGAGTTGACGTGTCTATCATGTAGGTCCTTGAATCCTGTCACCTTTTCCCGATGCCAAGCCGATCCCACACCAAGGCACTTACGTCCAAGACTGCTGCTCTGGTTGAGGGCATTGCCGACCAGTTCGCCATAGAAGGGCAATATATTGTCGGTGAAGAGGTGAACAGTGGGCATATCAACTCAACCTTCCGGGTGACCTACGAATTGGAGAACGGTGAGCGGCGCCGCTATATCCTACAGCGTATCAACGATGAAGTGTTCAAGGATCCTCTTGCCGTNATGCGCAACGTGGAGTGCGTGACTTCCCACATCAACTGGAAGGCTCTCAGAAAGAANAGGGACCTCGGAGGTCAGACCCTGAGCTTGTATCCACATAAAACCGGTCGATTTTACGGGTCTGGCGAAGGNGGAGGCATATGGCGCTGCTANAANTATTTAGAAGGCTGTCAGACCTATGATGTTGTGGAGAACACTCGACAGGCCTATGAGGCCGGACGCGCTTTCGGTGCCTTTCAGAACCTGGTCAGTGATCTTCCCCCCGGGGAGATCGTTGAGACGATTCCTGATTTTCACCATACGAGGAAGCGCTTTGAAGCGCTCATGGCGGCAGTTGAGGAAGATCGCCATGGGCGGGNCGCAGGTGTGCAGAGCGAGTTGGCCTTTATTCTGGGTTGTGAAGATACGTTCGATCGATTGTTGAATCTTGTGGAGAAGGGTCTGTTGCCGATTCGCATCACTCACAATGATACCAAGATCAACAATGTCCTCTTCGATCAGGAAACTGATGAGGCAGTGTGCGTGATCGATCTCGATACTGTTATGCCTGGCCTTAGCCTCTATGATTTTGGTGATCTGGTAAGGACAGCCACGAACCCAGCGGCAGAAGATGAACGCGACCTCACCAAGGTCAAACTTCGTGTCAGAATTTTCGAGTCGTTGGTCGAGGGATACCTCGCGTCGGCGGGACCGGTCTTGACAGAGGAGGAGGTGTCCCAGATGGCCTTTTCAGGGCGNCTGATCTCTCTTGAGCTCGGAATGCGCTTTCTCACTGATCATCTCAATGGAGATGTCTACTTTCGCGTGTCACGGGAGGGGCAGAATCTGGATCGAGCCCGAACCCAGTTGTGTCTTGCAAGGCAGATTGAGGAGCGGGAAGAGGGAATGAGGCGCTATGCGGTCAAGGTTGCCAAGGCACGCTGATCAGGAAGTGGTTCGCTCAAGGGTTGCGACACATTCGAGGTGTTTGGTCTGGGGAAAGAGGTCAAAGGGCTGAACTTTGCGCAATGAGTATCCGTTCGCGTTGAATACCTGAAGGTCCCGTATCTGGGTTGATGGATTACAGGACACGTAGACAACTCTCTGAGGTTTGAAGGAAAAGAGCTGCTGCAGGAAATCTTCACCGCACCCTTTCCGGGGAGGGTCAACGATAACAGAGGTCCGGTCCGAAGGAAAAGTAACCTGCTCGAAGATGCGTTCAGCGGAAGCTGTGAGGATCGTCACGTTTTCAAGATTGTTCTGCAAGGCGTTCTGTCGAGCCCAGTCCGCTGAGGATTCGGAAACCTCTACTCCGGCCACAGATTCAAAATATTGGGCCAGCGAGAGAGCAAAAAGTCCGGAGCCGCAGTATGCGTCGACGAGAAAACG
The DNA here is from genome assembly GCA_002715825.1 of Roseibacillus sp. Classification (GTDB taxonomy): domain Bacteria; phylum Verrucomicrobiota; class Verrucomicrobiia; order Verrucomicrobiales; family Akkermansiaceae; genus Roseibacillus_B. Next base: position 7,378 of record PBAI01000017.1, read on the forward strand.
GTTGGTGGTGGCGGCTTCTCCAGCGACATAGGAGACAAAGGCGGGAAGAATAAAGGGATTGTTCTGAAAAAAATCCCCGGCGAGGAAGCGGAATCTGAGATTGCCGACTTGTTCTTCTACGACTTCGCGGGGATTGGTATGGACACTTGCTGAAGCGGCTCGGAGTAGCAAAGTTGCACCTTTGCGGAATTTGCCTTGTGCGGCAGTTTGCTGGATCCGAATTCTCTCTTCCGGCAGAGCGTCATTGAGTGTGTTCATTGCAATAGCGCATTGAGGGACATCAATAATACGGTTGCGTGATCCCGTCGCCAGAAATCCAATATTGAGGTTTCGATCAGGACGGGGCTTTTGAAAATGCGGAGTGATCTTAGATCGATAGTTCCACGGCTGTGGAGAAGGAATAGTCTTCTCGACAGGGTGAGTAATGCCGGCCATGCGCTCGAGAAGCTCGGTTACCTGCTGCTGTTTCCACCGCAGCTGTTCGTGATAATCCAAGTGCTGATACTGGCAGCCCCCGCAGGTGGTAAAGAGGGAGCAACGTGGCTGCCTGCGAGTGGGACTGTGATTAATAACTTCCACCAGATCCGCGTGTGAACAGCTTGCTTCGTTTTTCCAGATTCGAGCTCTTACCCGTTCGCCGGGGAGACTGAAAGGGACGAAAACCACCCAGTTTCTTTTACCTTCTTCGCTGGATAGTCCTGAGAGCTGCACCCTTCCGACTCCAGCGCCAAGATTGGAGAGTGAGTCAACTTCCAGCTCCACAACTTCGTGGTAGCTGAAGGGTTCTGGCCGGAATTTTCTTGGGGGTTTTATACTCTCAGTCATTCGACCAGGCACTTCGGATTGTCAAAAAGAGATTGGGACTCTAGGTTTACCCGGCACTAATACACTTCGAAGATGAGATTGTGGCCGTTAATCCTCGTATTTTCTGTGGTCCATTTTGGTCCGGTTATGGCGGAAAGTTCCCAGCAGGAAGTGTGGTATGATGCTTCAGGGGAGATCGTCAAGCGAGTGGGGGGGCAGAAGGAATCGCGGCCGGAAGGGGTATTGCTGGATTGGGAGCCTGCGTGGATAGTCCGCGAGCGTAACTCAGCCACGAGATCTCAGAGAGGGGCAATTCGCAGGGGATTTCGATTTCGGCAAAGGTACTCCAGTTGGGGTCTTTCCAGATATGGGTTTTGGAGCGGAATGCGCTACACGGCGATTTATGAAAGGTCTTCGGGTTTCCCCGGCAAGAGAATTCCACGAAGGGGTCTNCGNTTTACGAGCGGGCGTTTTTATCGATGACCCTATNTTCCATCAGGTCANTCGTTCAAATCTGATGGATCCGCGTCAGGCACGGGCTGGGTGAGTGGGACAGNTGCGGGAATCCGGGGTGCCGNCGGTTTTGGTGCAGNGCGGAAGACAGGTGACGATCCCGGGAGAGTTCTCGTGACGTCGGGAGAGCGAAAAGGATCTCCNTTTGGGNGAGTGATAGAAGGTTGAGCGGGTGATTNNTCTTTTTTATCNCCGGTCTGCTCGAGTGGGAATTTCCACTNTTCCTTNTCGGCTGGCGATCGCGCACACGAGCAGACGAGAAAACCCATCCCGGTTATACTGAGTATGATGCTCAATGATTTACTCATCTTCCAACCGGATAAAAGTTCTCCATATTCATGCATTAATGCAATCGTAATCTTGGACCCCTCAGGGCAGGTTCAGGGATTGGATCCACTGGCTGATATCTGCGAGAATTCTATCCCTTTCATGCCCGTATAAGAGGAGATGATAACTCTCCGGATAAAAATTCCGGCTGACGCTGTCTGACTGTGAGAATTGCCCAGAGAACGTCTCGACGGCGTCTGGTCGGGAGAAGACATCATGCCCTCCGTGCAAAATCAGAACTGGTCGAGTTATTTTTTGTGCACATTGTGGTGANGACTCAATCATACCTCCGAGGGTGTTGAGTAGACGCAGCGTGAAGGCAGGGAGGTGATATGAATTATTGGAGGTTTGCTCTTGATGGATGGAGTCATTGGTTACGAGGACCTCGTCTTTCCCCCCGAGAGTCTCAAGCGAGATTTTTAGCCGGGGAAGGATTCCGGAGCCGAGACGCAGAATATTTTTTTTCCAGATGGGGACTTCCTCGTGAACCCCTACGATAGGCGATGATAACACGAGAGCATGACATCCGGATTGCTCATCCGGAAAACTTGCGAGGCCATGCAGGGCGATAAGGGCACCCATGCTTTCACCGTGCCAGATGATAATGGCATTAGGATGTTGCTGTCGAAGAAGATGAGTGAAGGTGCTTAAATCATTAAGCCAGTCTTCCCGCGAACGAATATCTCCATGGCGAGAGGTTATCGGATCATTGCCTTGACCGCGGAGCTCCGGAGCATAGACAGCAACTCCCTGCCTCGACTCCTGAAAATGGTTGCCGAGATTTTGAAAGTCCTGCGAAGCACCGGACAAGCCGTGGATTCCAATGACTATTACGGATGGCTCCGAGCCATCCGAGGGGAGCCATTTTTGAAATGGGAAATGAGAACGGTCGAAAGACGAGTAGAACTCAGGCGCAAGATAGGGTTTTTCTGGATAGGCAACCTCGTTACTGGAAGTCCGGTCACATGGCTGCGAGTGACCACTGCATCCGGAGACGACGAATCCGGATAGCAGAACACCCAGCGATAAAGAAGCGCCAGCAGGCAGAAGCCTGCAAGCATGGACAGGTCCCCCACGTAATTTCAGGACGGAACTGAGGACGAATAATAAAATTTTCAACGGCTCATGCCACTGATGATTCCGGACTTACCAGGGTGGTGGCTTTATACGGCAGATAACATCTCATTCTTTTCTCAGAAATACACCAGGCTGGGGTGCTTTCTTGATGAGTATGCAATCCTTCTGGATCTGGGATCTATTTCGTTTTTGGCACTCCTGACCCAGGTTTTGGGGGCGCCGGCGTAGGCGGATCTGGCTGCTGCTTGGAAGGAGGAATCGGGATTCTTACCGGAGGAGATACGGCACGAGCCTTCCCAGCTCCGGGTTTCGCTGGAATCCGAACAGGGGGTGACACTGCTCTGGCCCCGGGACGACCGGGAGTCGGAGGAGAGACGGAGCGGCCTCCCTGAGGTGTCGGACGAGTCAGGGGCCGGGAAGGTGGTTTGGGAAGATCCTTTAGTTCGGTGAGTTCAAGTTCGAAGACCAGTGTGCTGTTAGGCCCAAGTTTCGCGCTGCGTCGACTTTCCTTATAGGCGAGATCAGCCGGAATGAAGAGCTTCCATTTGGAGCCTACCGGCATCTGAGTCAGTGCCTCTTTGAATCCAGGAATCACGTTGAGAGACATCGCGGTTGCTTTTCCCTGCGAAGAATCAAACTCGGTTCCATCAAGCAAGGTGCCCCGATAAATGGTCATATACTGCTTGGTCGGGCGCTGGCCACTCGGGGGAGCTGGAGCAATTTCACCGTCCCCTTTCTTGAGAATCTTATATTGAAGCCCACTGTCGGTTGTGATGATTCCTTCTCGCTTTTTATTTTCAGCCAGAAAGGCTTCGCCCGCAGACAGATTTTCCGCTGCCACCTTTTTCTCGCGCTCTTTNATGACAAGGCTCAGCTGATTCAAGGCTTCGTTGATTTTTTCCTGCTCGATTTCGGATTCCTTCAGTTCGAGCGCGTCAAAAAGTCCTTTTAAGAATTGCTCCCGGTCCAGATCGTCCAGCTGGAGTCCATAACGGCCAGTTTGATTTACGAAAGTTCGACCGTTCCGATATCCAAAGCCATATGATGTTTTCGTTCTAATTTCTTCAGCCGCCATGGTCACTTCTGGCTCCGCAATCTTTGTGGGACCAGCGGGGGCCGGCTGAGGGTTTTCGGGGCCAGTGCTCTTGGCTGGAGAGGGGGTATCCTGAGCGAAAGGGCTTCCGGTGAAGAGAAGAAAGGCGGCAGGAATCGCTGCGTTTTTAATGAGCTTCATGGTCTTTGGTGGAGTGGAGATCCTAACCCCGGAGCATTGAGCTGTCGAGTCAAAGGGGCGATCCTCGATCGGGCCGCTTCACTGAACGGGGAGAGTAATCACCGCACTATCTTGACTGCTCAAGCATGCGAATGACGGACGCCTCGGCAAGTCGTCGAGTTTCCTCAGCGATCTCAACTTGCGGATCAAGCTTATCGAGGCACGCATGGAGCTTCTCAAGAGTGTTCATCTTCATGTATCTGCAATCTGCACAGGCACAGTTTTCGGTAGGTCCTGCGATCAAATTTTTGTTGGGAACCTCTTTGCGGAGCCGGTGAAGCATCCCTCCCTCGGTAACCACGATGAGGTCCTTTGCCGGGGATTCACGGCAGTAGCTGATCATCTTCTCGGTTGAGCAGACTTCGTCCGCCAACATCCGAACCGCCGAGGTGCACTCAGGGTGGGCAACCACCAATGCCTCCGGGTGCTCGTCCTTGATACTCTGTATGGAGTTTCGAGTGAATTCGACGTGAACATAGCAGGACCCTTTCCAGAGATCCATTTTACGATTGGAATTATCCATCACCCACGCTCCGAGGTTGGCGTCAGGCACGAAGAGAATTGGACGGTCCTTTGGAGCCTGTTCGACGATACGAATGGCATTGCCNGAGGTGCAGATGACATCTGAGAGGGCCTTCACTCCTGCTGAGCAGTTGATGTAGGCGATTACGTAATAGTTCCGCTCGGCGTTGTCTTGCAGGTAGCTTTGCAGAGCGGGTGCGGGACAGCTCTGCTCCAGCGAGCATCCCGCGTCCTTGTCAGGGAGCACCACGGTCTTGGTCGGATTCAGGATTTTTGCGGTTTCCGCCATGAAATGGACACCGCAGAAAGCGATGACCTCCGCATCTGTTTCCTGCGCATGGTAGGCTAGGCCCAGGGAATCTCCCACAAAATCAGCGATATCCTGAATCACACCGATCTGGTAGTTGTGGGCAAGGATCACCGCGTTTCGCTCGGCCTTGAGACGAAGAATCTCTTCCCGAAGATCGAGTGCTGGAGAAGCGGTGGCCACACCGTGACAATCGCCGATGAGGGCGGTCAGCGCAAAGAAGAAATCGCGCCAAGCCCGGAGCTGGTTCCCCCCGGGCTAAAACTGGCGGCTTTCAGGCTTGTTCGAAGGGGNCCGTGGATGGCCCCTGGTTGCTGATGTCAGCGGTCAACTCAGGAGAGAGCAGGCCTCGCCGATGACTTGCCGGTTTCCTTGTTGACCTCTATNGACGCTTCTTCAGGCGGCGGGCGCCTGCTCGCTCGTCTTGGAAACTTCCAGCAATGAGTCATCTGCCACAGAGGGCGCTTCGACAATTTTTGGAGTGTTGCGCGCCTTTCCAATGGTGGAACTCCCAACAAAAACAGCACCAGCCTCCATGGCGAGGGAATCAGCTGAAATATCNCCATTAACCTCCGCCCGGGCGCAGATCTCCACCCGGTCCTTAACGACAATATTTCCCTCTACCCGACCCCGGACAGTTACTGAGCCACATTGGATCTCGGCCTTTATCTGGGCCGCCTCTCCGATGGTGAGGGAACCGTCCGACACGATCCGGCCCTCTATTGTGCCATCAACAACGAGGTCTCCCTCAAACCTGACCTCGCCTTGGATCTCTACGTCACTACCAAGAATATTTCTCTTACCGACAGCGGTGGGTGACGAAGGGCCAGCTATAGTTCCAGTGGAAGCTTCCGGCTGAGGATGTGGAGGTATGGGAACCCCATGGCTGCTCTCTGGTGCGCTCTTACTAATAATTTTCTCAAACACGGTAACTCAATACCGCAGAACATTAAGGGCATGTCAAATTTCGATAAACACGTAATTGTGAGGAAATGTGAACAAGTGGCCTGTGACATAGAGCACCCTTCTGATGGGAGACTGTGGTCTCGAAAATTTTCCGTCCGAGAAAACCCTGAGCGAGTCTCCTGTAGATTTCTGGGCGACGAAGCGCGCTTACTCCGATTCCGGATCTGGTTCTGGAGCTGGTTCCGGATCTGGTTCTGGAGCTGGTTCCGGCGATGGTTCTGGAGCTGGTGCCGGAGAGGGTTCTGGAGCTGGTCCCTCCGGAGTGTTAAGGCTATCGGGAGCATCAGTGGCCAAGAGGGGCACATTGATCTTAGGCGGCGCAGGCTTGGGACGAGGAATTGTGACAGGTGCAACGATTCCCACAGACTCGAGGCGGGACTCTACCATTCTCNGCGACAGGAAGCTGCCGCCCAGTCCTTGTGCGTCTTCGAGGGAGCCCCGCGCGGCGTCGATCTTTCCTGATTTTTCTTGGGATGCGCTAACTCTCAAAAGAGCGAGTGGGGCAAGATATTTGGCTTCCGGTTTCTTTGCCAATTCCAGGAGCTTGTCGTCTGCTGCAATTTCATCCCCGTCTTCTCTGAGGAATGACGCAAGAGTCATTGTGGCCGCTGGTCGAGCCGGGTGAGCCGGATTCTTCTCGATGAATTGCTCCAAAATCTCCCTGGCATCTTCGCGCTCATCCTCGTCCCAGAGGGATCGAGCCAACTGTAAGTTTGCGGTTCCTTCAGCCGCTGTTCCCGGAAATTCCTTGATGAGGTTCCGCAAGTCGCCGGGACCGTTGGCGGCAACCAGGGCTTCGCCAGCTTCCGTTTCCCGAATATCCTCCATCCCGGACTTAACGATGATGAACGCTGCTCCGATGACCAGCAGAGCGAGAGCGATGAGTAGCTTCGTCTGATGCGCCTCCATGAACCGATCTACGGCAGAGGGCCCCTGGTCGATTTCGCCAAGGGGAGTGGCAGGTTCGGATCCGTCCGGTAGCCCGGGGGCAGACGGGGATCCAGTATCTTCTGGCTTTTGTGTAGCGGCCATGGTTCAGCGGAGCCGTGTCACTATCGCGAGAGCGCCGCTGAATCAAGCCATTGTCGCGGATTTCAGAGTTGTCGGCGGGATAGACCGGGTTAGTTTGAAGCCACAGATGGCCCAGATGCTATATTTCGTGGCTGGAGAGCACAGCGGCGACATCCGTGGGGCCGAGTTAATCAAGGCCCTGAAGAGGGAGCGCCCTGATTGGAGGTTCAGGGGCCTGGGAGGGCCCAGAATGAAGGATTTAGCAGGATCCGGGATGACAGACTGGGTTGAGGATGCTGCGGTTCTGGGCCTCTGGGAGGTGCTCAAGCGGTATGGGTGGTTCAAAAAACGATTCGAGGACACCAAGCGCGAAATTGAAGAGCTCAAACCGGATGCGGTCGTATTCGTTGACTATCCAGGTTTCAACATGCGTCTGGCCAAAGCTCTCGCAGAGGAGGCTCCCCTGGTGCGAAGGATCTACTATATCAGTCCGCAGGTTTGGGCATGGAATAAGGGCCGGATCAGAGACATGGCGACTTGCCTCGATCTGATGCTTTGTTTGTTTCCATTCGAAGCGGAGCTCTTCCAACGCGCCGGACTGCCCGCCGTTTGCATGGGGCATCCCATGGTGGAGCAGCTGGAGGAGCACCGCATCAGCAAGCCACGGGAAGAGAATCTGGTGGCGCTTTTGCCAGGGAGCCGTGCGAATGAAATCTCGCGAATATTTCCGCTCATGGTGAAGGTGGTTGCTCAGTTGCAGGAGCGTTTTCCTGATTGGAAGTTTGAAACCGCTGCAGCTTCGGTCCTCTTGGAAAATCAAATGCGTGAGATAGTGGACACTCACGCACAGAAACCTCTGCGGCTCGTAATCAGGCAAGGAGGGAGTCATGAATTGATGCAGCGGGCGTGGTGTGGGGTAGTGACCAGTGGCACCGCGACTCTCGAGGCATCCTACTATGGGTTGCCTTATTGCCTTGTCTACAAGGTGGCATGGCCAACCTATCTCTTGGGACGAGCCCTGATTGATATCGATTTTCTTGGCCTCGCCAATATTCTCGCTGGACGAAAGATTGTTCATGAGTTCATTCAGCATGAGGCGAACGTGGGTAATATTTCTTCTTTCCTGGAAGCGGTTATGACCGATTCTTATCTCTGGAAAGAGATTGAAGGAGACCTGCATGAAGTGTCCGCAGGACTCGGGAATGGAAAAGCTGCAGAGATTGCTGCCGGGGCAGTAATGGACCTGCTTGAACAACGTGACGATGGCGACTGAATACGGTGATGGGCTTCCCAAGGAGCCAGCAAGGCCCAATCCTGGCTGGAAGGTTGCGATGGTTGGAATTCCGGCATTTCTCTTGCTTTCAACCGGGGTCGCGCTGTGGATCTGGTGGAAAAAGTCACAGGATGATTCGGTGGATCCGCGGCTAGCGCTGGCTTCCGTTGCGGCCGAGGTCGAGGAGCTGGAGGATACCGTCTACAAACTCTCGAGGATTCTCGGGTCTCGGGGTTGGGAGTCGCCGGAGGCACGCCGGAACATGAAACGGACGCTCGCCTTAATCGAAGGAACTCTGAGCCCTCAAAATTACGGGTTTGCGGTCAAACAGGGCAAGTCACTCGCCTACGAAGGAGACCAGTGGCCTACGGTGTGGGTTGACCTCGTGGGCGATAAAGCTCCATCGCGGGTGTTACTCGCTTGCGCTCCCTATGACGGGGGTGCTGCCGCGATCGCTGTTGTCCTTGCTGTTGCCCGGGATCTGCGTGATGAGAATTTTGGGCCAACGGTTCGCTTCGTCTTTTACCCTTCAAAGCTTTTCGAAAAGCACGTTCCGGGTAAGTCGCCGGTTGAAGTTCTCCGCGCGGGCGAAAGTCATCTGGCCACGCTGGTCCCAGATGCCCTTGGGGAGAGCAACGCTGGGTGGAATGGAGCGAGACTCAAGCCGGTGGCGGAAGCCTTTGCGGATCTGGTGCGCAAAAGCGCTGAAGACCAATGAAGGCGGAAAATCCAGCTGAAAATTGCCTTGATGCGGAGAGAGTCCCCGCGTATCTCTCCCGGCCCGAGGATTGATTAAGGGGCATTAGCTCAGTTGGTAGAGCGCTTCAATGGCATTGAAGAGGTCATCGGTTCGACTCCGTTATGCTCCAGTCCTCACCCGGCTCAAAGAGTTGAGTTTCCAGAGGATCAACCCCTGGGATGAACTAGCACCTCANGCCCTGATCGATGTTTCTTCAGCATTAATCCTCTCCAGAGCCCCTATCCCAATCTTACCCGCGAACTAAAGACCAATGGCTGCTGAGGGACAGAAACTTGCCGTCGCATGTGCAAAGGCCGCTGAGGAAATTCTCGCGGAGGACATCAAGGTTCTGGACCTCAGGGAAGTGTCATCGCTAACGGACTTCATGGTCGTTTGTTCAGGAAGTTCAATGCCGCATCTCAAGGCGATTCTACGNGAGGTTGANGCTAAAGTCCACGGGTGGACTGAGGCTAAGCCGCTCTACACNGAAGGCCGGGTGGATAGTCGCTGGGTGGTTCTCGATTACGTTGACGTCATGGTGCATGTCATGCACCAGGAGATGCGGGAGCTCTACGCGCTTGAAGACCTGTGGGGTGATGCTGTATCCGTTCAGTGGGAAAGTTGATTCAGCGGAGAGGACTGAGAATNCGACTTCGTAGAGNTTTAAATTTGAAATCTTGAATTCCCGAGGGGATTGTCCCCCGCGTGCAGATTGAATTGCTCACTACCGGTACGGAGTTGCTCCTTGGAACAACNCAGAATACCCATGGAGCATGGATCGGCCAGCGNCTTCTGAGAATAGGGCTCAGGATTTCGAGGCAGGTGACAGTCCCTGACGGCAAAGCTGTTGGCCGGGCCATGCGTGCAGGACTTGAGGATGGGGAAGCACTTATCGTGACGGGAGGGCTGGGGCCNACCAGTGACGATCTGACCCGCGAGGCACTCGCGGAGGTGCTTGGACTGGAGATGATCGAAGATGAGGCCGCCATGCGTGCGATCGAAGAGTTTTTTGCAAGCCGGCAGCGTGTGATGGCANAGGCGAATCGCAAGCAGGCGCAGGCGCCGGTGGGAGCAGATATTCTGGTGAATCCCAATGGCACTGCTCCAGGCCTCTACCTGCCTCCGAGACTGAGTGGATCATTCAACTGCGNGGTGTTTCTTCTGCCAGGTCCACCCAGAGAGCTTTATCCAATGTTTGAGGCGGAGGTTGTGCCCCGATTACAGGCTNTGAGCGGGATAGANGAGGTGCCGGGGTTTCAGGAGCTCAAGTTCGTCGGTATCGGGGAAAGTGATTTTCATGAAGGTGTCGACAGGGTGCTGGAGGCAATCCCGGGTCTAGAGCATGGATATTGTGCGAGGCCGGGAGAAGTTGACCTGCGATTGATNGGACCTGCTGCTCGNCTTCGTGAAGCAAGGGANNTCGTTCAGGGCACNTTNCGGAAGGAGCTNGTCAGCGATNATGGTGCCAACCTNGAGGANGTGGTGGTAGATCTTCTGTCAAAGCAGGGAAAAACTCTTGCGATCGCGGANAGTTGTACNGGAGGTCTCATCTCATCCCGAATTACCGATGTCGCAGGTTCCTCCGCAGTGTTCCGGTATGGATTTGTGACCTATGCCAATGAAGCCAAGGAGGANCTCGTGGGAGTGAGTCAGGAGGCCCTNCGGAACCATGGTGCAGTCAGCGATCCGGTGGCGCGGCAAATGGCAGAGGGTGCTCTCAAGGCCGGTGAGGCGGATGTCGCGGTGGCGGTGACGGGGATTGCAGGGCCCGGAGGCGGCAGTGCAGACAAGCCAGTCGGCACGGTCTTCCTCGCGCTCGCTGAAAACGGGAAAGAGACCCGGGTTTATCAGCAGTTTCATCCGTGGGCTCGCGCCACATTCAAGCGGCAGGTCAGCCAGTCTGCTCTCAATTTTGTGCGCCTGAGTCTTGGCGAATAGTCTAAGGCTTGGAATAGAGACGAACCTCAAAATCTTGGTGGCTCTCCACCAGAGAGAATTCAGCAAAAAGGTTTTCGAATTCGGGGAAGGTCGTGTCGCCCTCGTGGGCCTGATAAACCCATGTCACTAACATCTCATCAAGATCCTCGAGGAAGAGGGAGTAGATTTCGGCCCCTCCTATGATGAAGACATGTTGGTTCTGGAGTTCAATTTGAGAGAGTTCATCCTTGGAATGGATGATCTCTACCCCNTCCGAAGACCATGATGGGTCGCGGGTGATGACAATGTTCTGCCTGTTGGGAAGNGGTCTTCCGATNGACTCGAACGTCTTGCGNCCCATCACCACAGGATGGCCACTGGTGGTTCTCTTGAAAAATTTGAGGTCCTCGGGAAAGTGCCATGGGAGGCTGTTATCGCNCCCGATAATCCGCTCCGGAGTCATGGCCACGATGGCGGCAAGAGTCATACTGAAACCTCCGCNTTGATGTGNGGGTGCGGATCATAGTTTTCGAGTGTGAAGTCCTCGAATNTGAAGTTGTCGATATCTTTCACNTCCGGGTTGATTCGCATGGTTGGGAGCTGTCGAGGTTCCCGTGTGAGNTGCAGTTGAGCCTGTTCGATATGATTGGCATACAGATGCACATCTCCGAAGGAATGAACGAAGTCNCGAGGTTCATAATCGAGAACCTGTGCAATCATCATGGTAAAAAGGGAGTAGCTGGCAATGTTGAANGGAACACCGAGGAAGAGGTCNGCGCTACGCTGGTAGAGCTGGCACGAGAGGCCGGGGCGCCCATCNCTCGACTCATGGACGTAGAATTGGAAGAGAAGGTGACAGGGNGGGAGGGCCATCTTGTCCACCTTTCCGACATTCCACGCCGAAACAATATGGCGACGTGAATGCGGTTCCTTCCTGAGATCATTGATCAGCATNGCGATCTGGTCGATCGGTTCTCCGTCCTCTCGAGACCATGATCGCCATTGCTGTCCGTAGACGGGNCCAAGGTCTCCATTTTCGTCTGCCCACTCGTCCCAGATCCTGACCTTGTTATCCTGAAGGTAGCGGATGTTGGTATCTCCCATCAAAAACCAGAGAAGTTCGTGAATAATGGAGCGTAAATGGAGCTTTTTNGTAGTCAGGCAGGGAAATCCTTCCCGGAGGTCGTAGCGCACCTGACGACCAAAGACCGACCGNGTGCCCGTCCCAGTCCGGTCGGCACGCTCCTCTCCGTTTTCCAGCACATCGCGAAGAAGGTTCAGGTATTGGTGCACGNCCCGGTTCTTAATCATTTATGAATCGAAAGACGCTAAAAAAATTCAANTCNCACANACTTTGCAGATTCAAAAAGAACCCTTTGCCTCCCNTGAGCCTGTTGAAATCAGGAATCNTCTCCNCTGGGCTTTCTACGGAGTTCTTTTTTTTGTCCATGCTGNCGCTTNAGCCCGACATCCCGTTGCCTCTGGCGGCGGGATCTNCGNCGTTTCTGGCGGCGGATTTTTTCGATTCTCTGCTGCCTCTTGGACCGTCGTCCCTCTGCAATTTCCTCGATACGATCACANATTTCCCGNCGAGCGAGGAAGCGGTTCATCTCCCGGGAGCGCTGGGCTTGGCACTTGATTTCGATTCCACTTGGTTGGTGATGAAGGTAGACGCAGGAACTGGTCTTGTTGATTTTTTGTCCCCCGTGACCAGTGCCCCTGATAAATCGTTCGACGATGTCATCCTCGAGGATCCCAAGGCTGGCCATCCTCAGCTTCAGGGCCTCACGTTTTTCTTGACCGATCATGAACTCGCCGATGATGGCGTCGCCTCACGGCAAGAAGCAATGTAGGCCGCTACCGATTTTCTGATCTCGCCAGCAACATCTGCATGGCTGATGGCGAAGGGGNGGGACAAACCACGGGTATGATCCGATGACGTCAGAAGTTACCGCAATTTCTCCATCACAATTTCCCGGTCCACACCCGATTCCGATGGTTGGCACATTAGCCTGTTTCGTAATTTGCCGCGCAGATTCAGGCACGACGCTTTCAAGGACGATAGCGAAGCACCCAGCGTTCTCCAGAGCGGANACCCCCTCGATGAGAATCGCGAGTTCGTCGGCAGATCTGCCTTTCTTCCGATAGCCGCCTTCCTCTACAACTCTCTGTGGCAGCATTCCCACGTGACCGATGACCGGAATCCCTTCCTCTGTCAGAGCCTTTATTTTTCCAGACTGTTCCACGCCACCTTCGAGTTTAACAGCCTCAGCACCAGCTTCAATCAGGAGGCGAGCATTCCTGAGGGTAGCGTAATCAGTATCATAGGAATGAATGGGCAAGTCTCCAACGAGCAGAGCTCGCTGGCAGCCCCTTGCGGCGGCGGCAACGTGATGGGTCATGTGCTCAATCGTGACATGGGTCGTATCGGGGAAACCGAGGACGACCATGCCCAGAGAGTCTCCTACAAGAATCAGGTCTACTCCTGACTCATCCAGGAGGCGGGAAGTGGGGTAGTCCCAGGCAGTCAGGGCTGCGATGGGTGGACCTTCTGTCTTTCGCACCCTTAGCGCGGCACACTTATCTGTAGCATCCACGTTTCTGTCATACCACTGTCCTTGAGGGATGCTAGTCCCCGTGAGAAAAAGATCTCGAAATTTTCCGCTTCAAGGCACGGCTTCTGCGAGATCCTACAGGAGAAGGGTCATCCGGGAATTTCCAGCCGCTACCAATCTTTTTCAACGAGTGTGAGCTGGGCTTCGTCTGGAGGAAGGGATCTCAGGTGCTCGAGAACCGAAACGGAATCTCCGGGTAAGGTCATGGAGGGCCGTATGTCTGAGAGTGGTTGCATGACGAAGCGTCGCTGCGTCATGCGAGGGTGAGGAATGAGAAGGTCTTGGGAGTCGGTAATGTGTTCGCCCAGATACAGGATATCGAGGTCGATGACTCTGGGAGAGTTCGGAGGACTACCGGGAGTGCGTCCGAGTTCGACTTCGATAGCCTGAGTCTGCTCGAGGAGGCGTGCAGGAGTCCCGCTGTAGTTGATTTCGACTACCGTATTAAAAAAGTCGGGAGAATTCTCCGGACAATTCACCGGGGAGCTACGGTAGATTGGAGCCTGTATGCAAGATGATTCCCCGGGTTTGAGTTTCCGGAGAAGATCGCGGGCAGCACAGATATTGGAAATCCGATCGCCGAGGTTTGACCCCAGCGCGATTCCGGCGCGGACCATTCTTGAGGCGTCAGAATCCATCAGAACGTTGTTTCACTGGGGAGACCAGTCGGTGCTGAACGCGGAGAGGCTACCCGAGCCCCAGAACGTCCTGCATGTCATAAAGGCCGGGTCCCTTGTTTCTCAGCCAGAGGGCAGCCTGTAGTGCCCCGGAGGCAAAAGTCATGCGGCTTGAGGCTTTGTGTGTCAGTTCGATCCGCTCCCCGTCAGCGGCGAACATAACGGTGTGATCACCCACAACGTCACCACCCCGCAGGGTATGCATTCCAATCTGGGTTGAGGGTCGCTCGCCGGTAATTCCGACTCGACCATGTGAGACATCCTTATCGTAGGAAGTTGCGGTTTCCTNGTTCAGGATCTCGAGGAGGCGACGGGCGGTTCCGGATGGGGCATCAATCTTGTGCCGGTGGTGCATTTCGGTCACCTCAATATCNAATTGCTCGTTACCTAGGATACGAGCCGCGCGTTGCGTGAGCCAGAAGAGAGTGTTTACTCCCACCGAGAAATTTGGAGCGCAAACGATCGGAATTTTCTGTGACGCGTCCTTGATATCTGCTTTCTCCTCATCGCTATGTCCGGTTGTTCCAATTACTAACGCTGTGCCATTGGCAAGTGCGCTATCGATGAGGTGAGCCGTGAAGGAATGAATGGTGAAATCAATGACCGTGTCTGCGCCGGCAAGCACAGAATTCAGGTCTTCGTCTGCATCGTGCGTTCCGTGAATCGAGGCATCGGGATGTTTGTCCACGGCCTCTGCGACGGCGAGGCCCATACGCCCCGAGCGACCAGTAATAACGATATTCATGAAAATGAGGGAAGGCCGTTCAGATGAGTTTATATCTGGTTAGGATCTCTCGCAGCGTCTGATTTTTTTCGGCCGTCAGGCCGACGAGNGGAAGCCGAAACTCAGCAGTGCAGCGACCGCAGAGGGCGAGGGCGCTTTTGATGGGAACCGGGTTGGTGTCGAGAGTCATTAACACATTGAGGAGCGGGTAGTAGTGTTTTTGAATTTCTAATGCTTCAGGGAATGAGCCGCCCAAGGCAGCCTTGACCTGACGCGCGATGATATCAGGGATCAGGTTGGCTGCGACGGACACGACTCCGCAAGCCCCCACTGACATGAAGGGAACGGTAAGGGGGTCATCTCCGGAAAGGATGCTGAAGGAATCAGGAACCGCCTGGACGAGTTTGTTTACACGTTCGGATGAGCCACCGGCCTCCTTGATGCTGACGATGGTCTCGCAGTCTTCGGCCAGCCGGGATACGGTTTCAACGTCGATCTGAATAACGCTTCGGCCGGGGACTGAGTAAAGCATGAGCGGAAGAGAGGAAGCTTCCGCCACCATTTTGAAATGCTGGTAGAGTCCCTCCTGAGAAGGCTTGTTGTAGTAGGGACACACCTGCAGAGATCCATCCGCGCCTGCGTTTTCTGCGGCTCTTGTGAGGTGAATTGCCTCACTCGTCGAATTGGCTCCAGTTCCGGCAATGACCTTGAGACGGCCTCCTGAAAAATTGACGGCCTTTTTGATGATATCGATGTGCTCAGATTGGTTGACGGTGGGTGATTCCCCTGTGGTTCCCACCGGGACGATCCCGTCAATTCCTGCGCTGACCTGCTGCTCGATGAGGGCCTCGAAGGCCTCATAATCAACTTGGCCGTCTCGGAAGGGGGTAACAAGGGCCGTGTAGCTTCCTGCGAACATGGGAGGAGAGTAGTGGGGAGCGATGATCGCAGTGGCAAGGGCAAAAATACCGGGATCTTACAGGGAGATCTCTCCCTCGAAGACAAAGTCGGCCGGGCCTGTGAGCGTAACTTTGCTAAAGCCCGTGTCTTGGTTCCCCTCAAAATTGATCTCAAGCGTGTCGCCACCGAGAACGTTGACCTTGATTGGAGCAGGAATCCCCTTAAGCAGGTGATAAACAATGGAACAAGCCACCATGCCCGTGCCACAGGCCAGAGTCTCATCCTCAACTCCACGTTCATAGGTTCGAATCGCAAGATGTCCCGGGTCGAGCTCTTCAACGAAATTGGCATTTGTGCCTTTTGGGAAGTGACTGTGGTGACGGATGGCTGAGCCTACCTCCCTGACGTCAAAATTCGCGAGGTCATGCACGAAAGACAGGGCATGTGGAACCCCTGTGTTCAGACTATGAATTGGCCCGTCGAGTCCCTTAACAGAAATTCCGGAATCAAGCTGCAGATCAAAAGGATCCGACATCGTAACTTCAACCTCGTCCCCGATCATTCGGCTGCTGAGGTCACCGGCCATGGTCTCGAAGCTGAGGACGTCCTGCCCGCCGCTTACCATGCGGGACGTGTAGCGACCGAAGCAGCGAGCCCCATTGCCGCACATTTCAGCTTCGCTGCCGTCGGCATTATAGTAACGGAATCTGAAATCAGCATCACCCCGGGGAGGCTCCACCACGAGTAAACCATCCGCCCCAACGCCACGGTGCCGATCACAAATCCGGGCGATCTGCCCGCTTTTGAGGTGAATCGAGAGGTCCCGGTTGTCGATAACGACGAAGTCGTTTCCGGCTCCGTTCATTTTGGTGAAGGAAAGACGCATGTTTCTGGGCTGGCTATGATTAGAGATTCAGTCTGATACCTGATGAGGTGAAGCTCAGCTCTCTTTGACAGCCGCGATTAGTGGCTCGGCGAAGGCGCGAACCTTGTCGGCGACGTCGGGAGCGTCACAGTGAATTTCCACCTGCTTTACGATTGCTGACCCAACCACAATGCCATCCGCAACAGAGGAGACAAGGGCGGCTTGTTCCGGGGTAGATATGCCAAATCCGACACAGACGGGGACATCTGTAAATTGTTTGATCGCCGCAACGTGGTCGCCGATCTGGGCGGAGGGCCCTCCATGGGAGCCCGTCACCCCTGTCCTAGAAAGTGCGTAAATGAAACCTTCCGCCATACCGGCGAGTAATTCGACACGGTCCGGGGGGGTTGTGGGCGCAATAAGGCGAATCTGTTTCAAGCCCGCTGAGTGGGCCATTTCGCAGTTCTGAGCTGCCTCATCCGGGGGAAGGTCAAGAAGTAGAATGCCGTCCGCTCCAGCTTGCGCAGCGTCCTCATGAAAGATGCTGTAGCCGTAGGTGTAGACCGGATTGAGATAGGTGAAGAGCACGATTGGCACTTCATGGGCCTGGCGGAAACGGCGGATAAGCTCGAAAATTCTTGAAGAGTTGCTCCCTGCAGACAGGGCGCGAGCTGCGGCAGCCTGATTCACTACCCCGTCAGCGAGTGGATCAGAGAAAGGAACCCCCAGCTCAAGAATGTCCGCTCCGGCTTCCGCCAGTGCGATCATAATCTGCAGGGAGCGTTCAAGGTCAGGGTCGCCGGCGCTCACGTAGGCGACAAAGGCTTTCTCGCCGTTGCTCCTTAATTTTTCGAAGGTCGCGTCGATACGGTTGCTCATCCCACCGGAGAAATAAGCGAGAGGGCGTCCGGAGGAAAGGACGATTGGTCGACAAGTCGAGATCTTCGTGGTTGAGTCCGGGGACGATGCGTGCCCGCCTGACCAAGGAATTCCGCTTTGAAGCAGCTCATACCCTGCCGAGCCTGCCTGAGGGCCACAAGTGCCGGAAGATGCACGGGCATAGTTTCAAGGTGGAGATTTCTGTGGAGGGGGCGGTCGACGAGGAGATCGGCTGGGTTTATGATCATAAGCAAATCAGCTTAGCGATGGAGCCCCTGCTGGCGGAGCTGGACCATGGTTACCTCAACGATATCGAGGGGCTCGAGAGTCCAACGATTGAACGGATGGCTGGTTGGTTCTGGAAAAAGCTGGAGAAAGATCTGCCCGGGCTATGCGAAATTGTGATCTTCGAAACTCCTACAGCCCGGTGTGTCTTTCGCGGAGAGTTTTAACTGGTTTTTGGCGGGGAAAACGCTACCGGTGTGCGGTATGAAACGTGTGAGCCTATTGGCGCTGGTCTTCGCTTTTTTTGTGGGTGCCTGCGAGCAACATCACTGGGAAGACGTGGACGAGAACGGCGATGGAGTGATCGATCAGAATGAGCGAGGGACCAAGCGTCTTTACAAGGAGCATAAGGCATACGACGGGCACGGTGACGGGCACGACGGGGAGAAGGACCACTAGGAATCAGGCGAGATCCTCTGGTAGGACAGAAAGCATTCGCCGTTTTCAAGGGGCTCGAAATGGGTGAGCTCAAATTGAATTGAAGCCGGCAGGTGGCTACTCAGCTCCCCGGTGATCGTGGGTGCATCCTCGCCACCGAAGAGGGTATGTGCTGCCCATGTGAGATGGACCTCGTCGATAGCCTCGAGGCTTGCGAGGGAGCGGACCAGCGTTCCCCCCCCTTCGCAGAGAAGGGTTTTAACTCCATGTTCATCGACAAGAATTTCCAGGAATTTCTCAAGGGAACATAAGTGGACTGATGCTCCCAGAGCTTCAAGGGGGCCAAATTCGTTAACCTCGTTGGGATCCGTGACCAGAAGGTGGACGGCTCCCCCTGTTGTTTGGAAAACCCGGTGTTCAGGGTCAAACCTGCCGGAACGCGACGCGATGCAACGCAGGGGTTGACTTAGTGGCTGCATTTCGACCGGGATTGTCATCGACATGTTGTCTGCCTCAAGGGTGCCCCTCCCGACGAGTAAAGCGTCTGCTCGCTTCCGTATCTCCAAGAGGCGCTTGTGATCCTGCGGAGAGGTGAACTGGGACGGGTTTCGGTTGACCGTGGAAATCTTGCCATCGGCACTGATGGCAAAGTTGATGAGAATGGTCGGGCGCGTCATGCCAACTTGTCGGGGGGAGATTGGCGTAGTTTTGTCCCAAGCGAGAGTGCAAATTTAGAAAAATGCATTTTGCGACAGGAGAGAGTAGGGGTAAGATCCCCAGCACGATATGAGTGAAACAGCAGACCAGTCCCCAAATATCACCTGCTATCTGAAAACCTATTGCGGGTGGAGTGAAGGAGTGCGAGCCATCATGCGGAAGTATGAGCTGGACTACGAGGAGAAGGATATTATCGCCAACCCGGCGTTTCGCTGGGAGATGGAACAGAAAACGGGGCAGCCACTTTCACCTTGCGTGGAAATCAACGGCAAAATGCTACCAGACGTCAGTGGCGAAGAAGTAGAGGCTTGGATGGTGGAAAATGGTCTGGTGAAGGGTAGCGAGGCTGAGCCAGATGCTCCAATCGATACCTCCTGCTCTCCCGAGCAGCACGAAGCACAGGCACGGATGGAGGCGGAGGCGCAGGGTGGCGAGGACGGTGCCGCCGGGAAGATCGTATTTCTTGACTGAACCCGGTCAGCTTACCTGTCGCGCCTTGCTCTGACGGCTTGTGAAAAAGCTTCGAGAACGGCTTCGGTGGATTGCCANGAGATGCAGGCGTCAGTGACCGATTGCCCGTAAACGAGCGAGGTGAGGTCATCTCCGAGTCGCTGGTTGCCTTCCACGAGGTTGGATTCGATCATCACCGCCGCGATGGAGTGGCATCCTCCAGCGATCTGCTCGCAAAGTTTAGCAGCAACTTCAGGCTGCTTCCGGTAATCCTTTTGGGAGTTTCCGTGGGAGCAATCGACCATGAGCTGTGGGGCTAGTCCTGCCTGTTTCAGCTGGGACTCAACCTCCGCAATGCTCGTTGGATCGAAGTTAGGGCCGTCTCTCCCGCCCCGTAGAATCATGTGACAGGCCTTGTTGCCAGCGGTGGTGACAATGGCGGAGACGCCCTGCTTGGTCACCGAGAGGAAGTGGTGAGATTCACGAGCGGCTCCGATTGCGTCGAGGGCAATCTGGTTAGATCCACTGGTTCCATTCTTGAATCCTACGGGCATGGAAAGTCCGGAGGCGAGTTCTCGATGAATCTGTGATTCAGTGGTGCGTGCTCCGATAGCTCCCCACGCGATAAGGTCGGCAATGTATTGAGGTGAGATGGTGTCGAGGAATTCTGTTCCAGCTGGAACTCCCAAAGCAGCAAGTTCGAGAAGGAGNTCTCGGGCGATTCGCAATCCACGATTAATATCGAATGAGTTATCAAGATGAGGATCATTGATTAGGCCCTTCCAGCCAACGGTGGTTCGGGGTTTCTCAAAATAAACCCGCATTACCACATGAAGGTCGTCAGAAAAGTGTTCGATCAACGGTCTGAGCCGTGAGCCGTATTCAAGCGCGGCGGATGGATCGTGAATGGAACACGGGCCGATGACTACCAGCAGACGGTCGTCCTTACCTCCAAGAATATCTTCAGCGCCTACACGAGCGTTGTGGACGAGATCGGCTGCTTCTTTGGTGGTAGGTAAGTAGTAAGACAGGACCGCCGGCGAGATCAGGGGGTCGATCGCCCCTATCCGAAGGTCATCTGTTCTTTTGGTCTGCACGAGAGGAACGTGGTTGCGCTGATGCTTGGATGCAAGGGCATTTCCATCTGGTGTAACCTGATCGGTTCGAGCGGATGGCGAATTTGGTTTGGGAAACCGTGCTTTAGATTTACGCTGTCTGCATGAAGAATGATTTAACGCAGGCAAAGGCCCCACCAAACAGGGATTTTACGGGGGGTATGATTCCCCCGGTTTCCTGTTCATACGTGGGATCGACCGGAGACAAGAAGCTCGATGAGGAGATTCTTGCGATGGCGGAGAGGATCAGTATTGATGGAAATCATTGCCTTCTAGCAGAGATGATGATCACCGGGGTGCGGATTGCCTGTGGGGGGGCAGTTGCTGGAGGTGACTTCAAGCTGATGAATCGGGCGCTCAAGGAGATGCGGGTGGCAAGCGAGGTATTTCATCCATATCTGGACCGGCGCAAAGTCAGCGTCTTCGGGTCTGCTCGGACCAAACCGGAGGAGCCGTCCTATCAGACTGCGGTAGAATTTGCGCGTCGGATGAAGGAAGAGGGTTTCATGACAATTACCGGAGCGGGTCCGGGAATCATGGCAGCGGGCAATGAAGGGGCAGGACGTGAAGAAAGTTTCGGTCTCAATATCGCCCTGCCTTTTGAGGCCTCTGCCAACGAATTTATCGACGGAGATACGAAGCTCATCAATTTCAATTATTTCTTCACACGGAAGTTGTCCTTCGTAAAAGAGGCGGATGCGGCCATCGGACTCCCTGGAGGATTCGGTACCATGGATGAGGTTTTCGAGGCTCTGACTCTGATTCAGACGGGCAAAGCCTCAATTTATCCCATCGTCCTCCTCGATGCACCAGGTGGGACATACTGGAAATTCTGGAAGCAGTTCGTTGATGAGCATCTTGGACGGCTCGGAATGATTTCAGAGAACGATCATCATCTGTTCCGCGTTACTGATAATGTAGAGGAGGCAGTTCAGGAGGTTGTCCAATTCTACAGAAACTTTCATTCCTATCGCTATGTTGGCAATAAGTTGGTTCTACGTCTNAATACGGCACTGGCTGAGGATGAGCTTTCTGCCCTTCAGGAGGATTTTTCAGACCTCGTAAAGGAGGGTCGGATTATTCAAGGGGCAGCCCTTGAAGGGGAGGAAGATGAAGAAGGCCTGTCCGACCTTACCCGTCTTGTATTCCACCATCGCCGGCGTGATTTCGGAAGGCTCCGCCAGCTCATTGATGCGGTCAACACCAGCAGGATGGTTGAGAAACATTGAGGAAACCAACATGGCACGGGGAGAGAGAGCAGACTTAATTCTGGTGACACGGGGATTATGCGACTCCCGTGAACAGGCCAAGCGCCTGATCATGGCAGGTGAGGTCATGCGCGGGACAGAGCGTGTCGCGAAGGCTTCCACTCTCATTGGTTCCGAGGAAGAACTCACGGTCCTCCAGAGGCCTCGATACGTAGGTCGCGGGGGGTTGAAGCTGGAAGGTGCTCTCAAGGCCTTCGAGATTGATCCCGAGGGCTATGTCTGCCTCGATCTTGGGGCGTCAACGGGAGGCTTTACGGACTGTCTTCTGCAGCATGGTGCAAAGCGCGTTCACGCAATTGATGTCGGAACCAATCAGCTGGCCTGGAAATTGCGGAACGATTCCCGGGTCAGGGTAAAGGAACAGTTCAATGGTCGCTACCTCACGGCGGATGATCTCGGAGAGCAAGTAAACCTCGTGGTGATGGATCTCTCCTTCATCTCGCTCACCAAAGTTCTNCCGGCAGCAATGAGAGTGCTACAGCCAAGTGGGGAGGTGATCTGCCTGATCAAGCCCCAGTTTGAGTTGTCGAGAGACGAAGTTGGAAAAGGAGGGATTGTGCGTGATCCCGATCTGCGCGAGAAGGCGGTGAGTAAGATTCGAGGCTACGTTCGAGAGGGGCTGAAGGGGGTTTGGGTAAATTGTGTCGAATCGTCGATCACGGGAATGGATGGAAATGTTGAATACCTCGCTCGTCTGAGGCACTCGGAGACCGCATCCAGCGATTCGCCGGCATTGTGATCCGCGGGTAAGATTACAGTTCCTCTTTATTCGAGCCGGCCTTTTGCCGCCCAGAGGCCCATCGCAGGATTTCCAATGAAGTAGAATTGTTCTCCGTCATCGGTTGTATGCCACCCTTCACTGCGCCCGTCGGGCTGGTAGCGCTCCATCATCCTTTCGACATCCGCATACTCGTAGCCCACATCTTCGATCTGCTGACGGGTGAGATGACCCGGACAGTAAGTCACTGTGAAACGTCCTTCCGGTGAGCCATGGATGAGATGAGCCGCCGCGCCGAGGTTATTGCGCAGGTCCTCGTTATTTTCCACGAACTCAATGACTTCAGAGCTACTACGATAGCCGTATTTACGAATCATGCGATCGATCTCCGGGTCCTCTCCGAAAGTGCGTACACCCGGCGCAAGAATCACGAGCTCTCCTCCGTCAGCGATTGCCATTCTAGTCCGATAAATCCCCTTATTGCCAATCCAGGTACTGTGGAATTCATCGGGGTCCATGAACACCACTACTTTCCTTAGTTCTTCATCGAGGTGATTAAAGTTTACCTCAACTGCAAGTTCTGCAGCAGCCTCGAAAGCTTCGCGGTCGCCGACAAAGAGGCCCCGGGTCACGAGATTGCCACTGGTGTCAGCCTCAATGACGGTCTGCGCGTAAATGATGGGAAGATGTCCGCAGAATGTATCTTCCGCGTGGTTCAGGATCCGTCGAAGGCAGGTGTCGGTTCTTCCCATCATTCGCTCTGTGCCATAGACCGATCCTATGTAGTGGCTCTCATTGATCCCGGCCGCTCCACCTGTCCCAACGAAGAGGTTTTTATTACCGTTAGCGACACCGATAACCTCGTGGGGCACCGCCTGACCGATCGAGAGGATCAGATCGTGGCCTCCTTCCCAGACGAGTTTATTCAATTGAGCAGGCCACGGCTGGTTCCAGACTCCCTCAGTGGCTTCAGAAACGAACTCGGCTGAGACCTTTCCGATAGTGACAACGTCGTCCCGCCATCGATGAGGTCGGATTCGATCTCTTGGAATGGTGGGATACATTCGCTCGAGCTGGTCCTCCGTCATCGGAAAGTGCGTTCCTAGAGCCGGAAGAACGTCTGAAAGGTTGTCCTGGTAGTAGTCAGAAGCGGCGCAGGCCAGTGGCCCCGCCTTGCTGTAGAAGCGTGAAAAATCAGGGGGGACCAGTAGAACGTTGTTCCGTTCACCCAGCTGGGCGAGGGCCGAGGTCAGGCCCGCGGCCAAGTCTTTATCGCTCAGTTTTGTGGTGGATGAACCCTCGGAAAAAAGAAGCACGGTAGTTTTTACGTGCTACTTTCCTTTAAATCGAGCACTTAGAGGCCGGGAGGTGACTTTGTGAAAAATTTCACAAGCTGGTCTTGAGTAGAGAAAAAGCGACGGTATCCTGTGGACCGTGGCAACGGAAAACCCTGCGAAGATGCTCTCACATGCTGCCTACGACTCCAAGGTTGAGGGGAACATCATCTTCACGCGCCTTGACTCTGCGATCAACTGGATGCGCAAGAACTCGCTATGGCCTATGCCCATGGGCCTTGCATGTTGCGCGATTGAACTCATGGCCACGGGTGCAGCCCGCTTTGACATTTCGCGATTCGGAGCCGAGGTAATGAGGTTCTCTCCCCGGCAAGCGGATGTCATGATTGTGTCAGGGACAGTCACCTACAAGATGGCGCTCGCGGTTCGCCGCATTTGGGAGCAGATGCCCGAACCCAAATGGTGTATTGCAATGGGCGCATGCGCCTCAAGTGGAGGGATGTATCGGAGCTATGCAGTACTTCAGGGAATTGATCAGCTACTTCCTGTGGACGTCTATATTTCCGGTTGCCCACCCCGTCCGGAAGCCCTTCTCGAAGGATTGATGAAGCTCCAGAGGATTATTGAGGGCGAGACTCCTATCAAGGATCAGATTGAGGGTATCCGGGAAGCAACCTTATGAGTGCAAGCGGACGGAAGGCAGACGATGGCAGATCCGACTCGAGTAAGCTGCGAAAGCAATTCGGTCGGACCAAGATTCGTGAGATGTACGAATTCCGAGGAGAGTTTACCGTCGTGGTAAAGCTAGGCGCCCTCGAGGAGGTCCTTGCGTATTCCCGAAACGTCCTCGATTACAAATTGCTTCTCGATGTCAGTAGTGTCGACAACATGGGTGATGATCCCCGCTTCGAAATCGTTTACGAACTCGCGACAACGGATGATCGTAAGCACCTTCGGATAAAGGCATCGGTTGCGGAGGAGGAGGAAGTTCCAACTGCGGTTCACTTGTGGAAAACCGCCGATTGGCATGAGCGGGAAGTATACGATATGATGGGTTTGAAATTCAAGGGGCATCCAAACCTGAAGCGTATTCTGATGTGGGAGGGGTATCCTTATCATCCACTGCGCAAGGAATTTCCACTGGCAGGAAAGCCCAGTGAAATGCCGGATGTGGCATTCAGCGGTATTGCTCCCCTCGAGGGGGGGCCGTTCGTGACGAGCCCAGGGTCAGATCGAGTCCGGGGCGAACCTCGTGCCAAGGGGGAAAGCTAGGCTTTGCAGCTCCAAGTTTGGGCGCGGCATGAATTACGTTTTGGCCGGACTAGCTTTCTTCTTCCGGGACGATTAGAAAAATGGCACTCCGCGTTGAACTACTTGCGTATGAAGCTCCACCTCGTTCCCATGCGCCTCGGGGTTCATCAACCCGGAGCCGACTGGCTCACGGCCCTGACCGTGGTCCTGGTCATGACGCATCTGGGGACGGAGGCATTAGGTGGTCCTGAAACTGTTGAAACGAAAGGGTTCTACGGGGTGCTGGGGCTCAGTCTGCCGGGGGTAATGGAAGGTAAGGTGTGGCAGCTTTTTACATACTCCTTTCTTCATGGCTCACTATTACACCTGATCATCAATGTGGGGGTCATTTATGCGATCGGGGGACGCATCAACCGAATTCTGGGAAGCCGCAGAACCATGTGTATCTATCTGGGGGGCGTTGTGGGAGGAGGCCTCGTGCATATCCTTCTGTTTCCCGCCAATCCTCTGGGGCCGGGGATGATTCCCTCCTATCTTCCTTTAGTGGGTTCGTCCGGCGGGATGATGGCGCTTCTGATCGCGCTCGTCAGTCTGTCGCCCGATTCGCGGATGTGGCCGCTGATGATTTCGGGTAAAAATCTCGGGCGCGGGGTCATGCTTTCGGCCCTGATACTTTTTCTTTTCACACCCGGGTTGGGATTACCTGGTCTTTCAGAGGCAGGAAAATTGGTAGCGAGAGATGGGGATCTGGGTGTCAGCCTGTTTCTTATCAGTCATCCCTGCCACCTCGGGGGAGGACTGGTGGGCTTTCTCTTTGCTCGTCGTCTCCTGGGTAAACCGGTCAGTCTGGAAGAGTTGCAACAGGCCCGCAAAAAGCGGGAAGAGGAGAACCGCTTAAGGAATTAAGTGGGTGTCATTGAGCGTATCGTATCGCCTAGTCCTTCTTTGAACGATCAGACTTCGGCGAGGATGACTGGGTCTTCGGATAGGTTTTTGGACTGGAAGAAGGAGCAGGGCGCGATGTTCTCTCCGGCCTGCTGCGAGAAGGTTGGGAACGGGATGACATTCTCGGAGAGCTGAGCTGGTCAGAGGGGTATGTTTTCGGGGGCGTCGTTCTGAAGGTAGACGAGCGAGGACTACTGGATAACTCCTTAAGATTCCTCGAGGACGACACAGGCGGGACCTTACGCATTCCCGGTGCGAACGGGAGATTGTGTTNAGCGCTGCCCCAGGAAGCCCGAGAGCTCTCCTTTATGGAGCGGCTGTGGCTGGCTGCCGTTCCTTGGTCTCTATGGCTGCCGTTTCCTCGATCACTTCCATGAAGCGGCTTACGGTAATCACGGTAGTAAGTGTGGTAATTGGTGCGGTGGCCTCCACGACACGGGTAGTGGCTGCAATGCGAACACCTGGTGTGGCGATAGCGATAATAGCTTCTGTGAATCCCGATATAATAATCGCTGAAAAAACCATTATGGTAGCCACCGTGGTAGTGGTCATGACTGGCACCATGATGTGTAGGAGCATATGGGTCATACACACACGAACTCAGGAGGATGGTAAAAAGCAGGCAGATCGAGAGCGGCAGGAAGGGCTTCATGGGTCTAAGACGGAAAGGACAACTAGTTTATTCTGGGGAATGCGGGGTCCGCAATATGGGAAATCCTGTTTCGTTCCCAATTAGTGGGATGGGCGCTNCCTGCNGCGAGGTAGGAAACAGGCGACAAACTCAGCGCATTTGTCGAAAAAACAAGGGGCAGGGGCATTATTACCCAGAATTGAGCGCATGAGAATACAATGTGCTTACAATGTCTTGCCATGGTGGGGGAAACTTCTATTCTTGGCCCCGAATCTGGCAACGATTACCGATACCCCGTGCGCATGAACCATACATCAACACAGGAAGGTTCCCTCTCAGGAAGTCTGAGGGCTGGGTTTACCTTGGTAGAGATCATGGCNGTCATGATGGTGATTGCCATTCTCTTATCGGTTGCGGCGGTGGGAATTCAGAATATTGACCGCGGGCAGGCAACGACCTCTGCACTTTCCGTCACAGAGGCTCTCTTTGATGAAGCTCGCAGCGCTGCCGTCGGCCGTGGAACCCGTGCACGGCTTTTGATTCACAAGGAACTCAATGACTCCGAGGTGATTGATCGTGAACGGTATCTTTCTTACATGTGTGTTGCAGTGGAGAGCACGAACCGTGAGGGAGACGTGGAGGGAGGCGGATGGGAAGTGATCACGCGGGGAACGAAGCTACCCTCGGGAGTGTATTTCAGCCCCGAGGAGAGTGAGCGGGCAGCTGACGCAATCGGCGTTGGCAAACCTGGCACGATGAGGATTGACCTCCCCGGGAAAGATTCCAGCGGCGCCGACTCTTTCAAGGAGTGCTACTACTTTGAGTTCAACCCCGAGGGCGTATGCGTTGATGGTGAGAATGCAGGTTTGGATCCAGGCGCTGCTGTCATTCTGATCAGCGGAACGCGACCTCGAGATGTGGAGGAGCCGAAGCTGATGAAGAATAACAAGGTCGGCTTTGTGGTGTGGCGCAACGGCCGAACTTCCATTTTTCGAAGCCCTGAACAGATTGATCTTGCTCGATGAACATGGTTTTGTCCCAGCCTATTCCTAAAAAGCGCCATGGGTTCACGCTCATGGAGACCGTGATTGCGATCGGAGTCGTTGCCGTTCTGCTTACGACGTTTCTTGCGGTCTTTGGTCCTGCTTCAGCTGGTATTCGGAAGGCATTAAGTGCTCAGGAAGCAGGCCGCCTTACGAATTCTCTTGAGAGAGAACTGAGCACCTTGAGAGAGGGTCCAGATGGCTCCTACGATAATGCCTTCCACAAGGCCTTCGAATGGATTCGGGATTCAGGCAAGGAGGATAATGCAGTTTTTTTGTATAACTATCGTGGGGACCCCAACCAGATCAGGGAGGATGCGTCGCTGGAACCCTTTGCTCTAGCCACTGGCCAGTCGGGGCGAGACTT
Organism: Roseibacillus sp.; assembly: GCA_002715825.1. GTDB lineage: Bacteria > Verrucomicrobiota > Verrucomicrobiia > Verrucomicrobiales > Akkermansiaceae > Roseibacillus_B. The sequence continues at coordinate 35,230 of PBAI01000017.1, forward strand.
TATTCTCCAACCAGCCGTACGCCGGGTCGGGGATGCGGATCAGGATTTTCAGGAGGACCTCGAAAGAATCGAAGGCCGAATCTACCTCGTGAAGATGACTCAGATGATTTACGACGATGCACAAGATCCCGTGCTCATCCCCGGAACCCACGGCCAGATCAAAAACATGCACAGCCACGATCCGATTGATAACGTGGTAGATTATCCGGGAGCCGTTATTGCTTACACAGCCGATTTCTACGCGCTGAAGAGTAACAAGTTCGATTACATAGAGCGCCTCGACCTGATCGACGAAAATGGAGACGGTGATCCGGACCTTCTGGGAAAGCCCCTGTTCTCACGTAACCTCGGAGTAAGGCGGTAACTCTAACCCTTTCCTTTATTGTAATGACCACCCTCCTTCCTCAGATACGTCGCGCGCGAGGCTTCACTCTTGCAGAGCTGATGGTGGCCATGGCGATTACCGTGATTCTCATGACCCTGCTTGTATCCGTGACTGCGGTTGCCTTGGATGGATGGAGAGTCAGCAGGAACAAGGTCAGAGCGTCACGGCAGGCCAAAGCCACCCTTGAGCAGATGAGCCGTGATTTTGAAGCCATGGTTGTGCGGACGGGAACAAATTTCGAGTGGCTTTACACCGAAACCGATCCGGATGACCCAGGGCCGAATGACAACGAAAGCCCGAACGCGGCGAGGATCCTGATGTTTTCCGCAGCTACCGACCGCTACGACGGAGATGTTGAGGGAAGAAACGATAAGGGGGGTGATGTGACCGGTATAAGTTACAAGCTTCTCTACAAGGATCCGATCACTGATGCGTATGATGATCGGTTCAGTGTTTTCGCCCTTTATCGGAAACTTGTGAATCCTGATGAGACCTTTGAGTTTCTTCTGGAGCATGACCCGGTTGACCCAAAGGATCTCGATACGAAGTTCAGGCGATACGACGCCGAGCTTGGGGACTCAGATAACTTCGTCTGCGAAAACATTTTTGAAGTAAGTGTGGTTTTCACGGTTGAGTATACCGAACTGGTGGGTGGCAGACTGGTGACCAAGATCGAGCGGATTCCCATCATCCGGACGGGTGGCGAAGAGGCTGCAGAGACGTTCAGTTTTACCGGGAATGGTATCAAAGTTGATGACGATGATAGTGTGGAGTTCGGCAGGGGACGAATCTCGTCAGTGGATCTTAGTATTACGGTCCTCACCGATGGGGGTATTGCTCAGTTGAGGAGGGGGGGAAATTTTACGGGGACAGCTCTCGAAAAGTTTCTTTCGAAGAACTCCTTCCAGTATTCCAAGACGATTCTGCTGCCGCAGCCATAGGTCGAGA
>PBAI01000018.1 GCA_002715825.1 Roseibacillus sp.
AATCCGGAGTTGAGCCGGCTCCCGAAGCGGCGCCCCGGGAATTGCTGCGGCGCGTGCATCTCGACTTGACCGGGTTGCCTCCCACCCCGGCAGAGACGGAAGCCTTTCTCCGGGATCCAGGTGACGAGGCCTATACCCGGATTGTTGACGACCTTCTTGGGCGACCTCAATACGGGGAGAGATGGGGGCGCCACTGGCTCGATGTGGTCCGATACGCGGAGACGAAGGGCTACGAGCGGGATGAGTATAAGAAGTTTGTCTGGCGGTATCGCGACTATGTCATCAAGTCTTTCAATGAGGACAAGCCGTATAATCGATTCATTCTCGAGCAACTTGCCGGTGACGAAATTGAAGGGGCGACCTCGGACACCCAGATTGCGACCACCTTTCTCGCCCTTGGAACCTTCGACACCATTGCCGCCGACCGGGAGGTTGCAGTCTATGACACTCTGGATGACATCGTGGCCACCACCTCGATGGCGTTTCTCGGCCAGACCCTGCAATGCGCGAGGTGCCATGATCATAAGTTTGAGCCCTTCAGTCAGAAGGACTACCACCGGGTTCTGGCGTCTTTCGAGCCCCTCAATGTTACCGGAAGGGAGAGAGAGGTTGGCACGGACGAGGATCGAAAGCGATATCGAGAGGCCGAGGAGGTTTACCAGCGCACTACTCTGAATCCACAGCGCGAGCTTGAGGAGCACTTCTGGGTTCCCATTCTCGAGCGCTGGGCGAGGGACGGTTTGCCGGAGGGACGTAAGGCAAAGCTGAATGAGAAGCAGCTGGCTCTTACGATTGAAGCAATTCCGCTCGAACCGGAGCAACGCTCCAAGGAGCAGCAGAACATGCTGGAACGGGAACGCAACCGGGTTCGCGGCGCGGTCCGGGAGGTCGCCACGGAAGAGGAGCGCAAAACAATCTCAGAGCTTGAGCAAAGGTTGAAGAGCCTCGAGAAAGACAAGCCCCAGCCCATGATGGCCTGGGTGTATGCCGATAATGCCAAGCCTAAGCCATCGCACCTTCGAATCAGAGGGGACGTCCATCAGAGGGGAGAAGTCATTCCTTTCGGGGTTCCGGTTGTCCTAGGCTCCAAAGGGTTACCGGAACCCCGGCCTACCAGCCATTCGTCTGGCCGGAGGCGGGCTCTCGCGGACTGGATCACCGGGGCGCAGGCACCTCTGGCTGCGCGCGTCATGGCCAACCGGGTTTGGCAATATCATTTCGGAAAAGGCCTGATGGAGGACGGAAATAATTTTGGAGTGGAAGGGGGCGAGCCCACCCATCCTGCCCTGCTCGAATGGCTGGCAAACTCGTTGATTGAGGGAGGCTGGAAGCTCAAACCCCTGCACCGGCAGATCGTTCTTTCTGCCACCTACCGTCTCTCGGCGACGCATCCGGAACCTGCAAAAGATCCAGATAACAGCCTCTACTCCCGATGGCCCCTGCACCGGCTGGAAGCCGAGGCAATCCGTGATTCCATTTTGGCCGCAAGCGGGAAGCTAAACCGTGAGATGGAGGGGCCTCCCATTTATCCGCCTTTTGCCGACAAGGTGGTTGGGGCTTCATCGGGTGCGGATTGGAAAAACTCAACGGACGAAGAGGCGTCTCGACGTAGCGTCTATGTCTTTACCAAGCGCGCCATCCCCCTCCCGGAGCTGGCGGTCCTGGACAACCCGGATTCTTCCTGCAGTTGTGCCAAGCGTGCGGTTTCAACTACCGCGGTGCAGTCTCTCCTGATGATGAATGGACGTTTCATCAATGAGCAGACCGTACACCTCGCGAACCGCCTCCGGGAGCTGGAGAGTGAGGAGGTTCAGATCAAGGCGGCCTTTGATCTTATCCTGTGCCGTCCGCCAAGCACCCGCGAGATGGAGCAAGCGAGGGAATTTCTTGGAAAGGCAGCTCGGGAGCAGAAGATCGATCCGCTCGCCTCACTCGCGCTGGTGCTCTTCAATACCAACGAGTTCAGTTACCGCTAGGAACGATGAAGCACTCCCCCCCCCCATTTCATTTTCCATGCGGAAGGACTCGCCGGGAATTCCTCTGGCAGGCGGGGAATGGGTTTTTCGGAACCGCGTTGGCCTCGATGCTGGCGCGGGATGGGGTGAAGGCCGGAGAAGTGACTCCCTCGACTCATTTCCCGGCCAAGGCCAAGAACTGCATCTTCCTCTTCATGGTGGGAGGGCCCAGTCATATGGATACCTTCGATCCTAAGCCGGTGCTGGGGAAGCGTCATGGGGAGGAGTATGATTTCAAACCTGCCAAGGGGGTCAGCCAGAAAGGCAAGGGGAAGCTCAAGGGTTCTCCTTTTGAGTTCAAGGCTTGCGGTCAATCCGGCATTGAAATTTCTGAACTCTTCCCACACCTCCGGGAGCATGCTGATGAACTTGCGATTATCAGGTCCACGAAGGCTGATAGTGCGGCGCACGGGGCGGCCTCTCTCCAGATGAACACCGGCTTTGTCCGCCAGGGTCACCCCTGCCTTGGATCTTGGGCCAATTACGGGCTTGGTTCTTCGAACAACAATATGCCCGGGTTTGTGGTGCTTGTGAATGGAGCTCCTTATTCCGGAGCCCAGAACTGGAGCTCGGGATTCATGCCCTCGGGCCACCAGGGAACGGTGTTCAAGACCTCAGGGACTCCTGTGCCGAACCTGGATCCTGCGATGGATCGTTCGCTGGAAACACAGCGTGACCAACTTGATCTTCTCGCGACCTGGAACCGTGAGCACCAGAGCCATCTACCCGTCAACTCAGAGTTATCAGCCCGGATCGAGGCCTACGAGCTTGCTTATCGGATGCAGGCTCATGCCCCGGAGGCGGTGGACCTTTCCGGGGAGACAGACCACACTCGGAAGCTCTATGGGATCGGGGCAGGCGAGGCCGATCGTTTCGGGAAAAGCTGTCTGATGGCGCGCCGACTGGTGGAGAGGGGAACACGTTTTGTACAGCTGTATCACTCGAACTGGGACACCCACGGGGACAACGACAAACGCCACCAGAAACTCTGTGAGCAGACCGATAAGCCCATTGCGGGCCTGCTTGCCGACCTGAAGGCCCGGGGCTTGCTTGATGAAACGCTGATCGTATGGGCGGGAGAATTCGGCCGCACTCCGGTGGGGACAGGCGGGCGGGATCATCATGCGGCGGGATTTTCGACTTGGATGGCCGGAGGCGGAATCAAGGGTGGAACCATTCAGGGGGCCACTGATGAATTCGGGTTTCGTGTCACAGAGGGTGAGGCTCATGTGCACGATCTTCATGCAACCATACTTCACCTGATGGGCCTGGATCATAAGGAGCTGACCTATTTCCATTCTGGGCGCGATTTCCGGCTCACTGATGTTTTTGGACAAGTTCTGACAGACATTGTGGCCTGAGAACTCCCTCGAATCTCGCAGGCATGGCCGTTCATAAGAAAAAGCATTTCAACGAGTTCGTGCTTCGTGAGGAACTCAAAGAAGAGCTCAAGCGGATTGAGGCCCTTCGCACGGACACGGTGATCAGCCTCAGGAAGAGGAACTGGAGCGTGAGAGGGCTACTCTTTGCAGGCGCCGTAGTCTTCTTCCTGATTTTATGGAGGACTCTCCCGCCGGTGGGAGGCCCGATGGGCCTGACTTTCGCGGTGTTGGGACTGTCCCTTGGAGAGCTTTACCTGATCAAGGGAACTGGCGGGGCAAAACTACGCTACGCGCAGGAATATAAGAAGGCTGTGGGCCTGCACCTTCTCAGCAAGCTGGAGCTCGGTCTGGAGTATCGTCCGGACTATGGCGTTACGGAGGAGACCTTTCTCTCGGCTGGTTTTTACTCAAGAGACGACTACACAACCTACTGGTCTGAAGACTGTCTCGAAGGACATGTCGGGGGCACGCAGGTTCAGATGGCGGAAGTTCAGGCGAAGCGGGAGACAGAGGATTCGTTCACTGAGATCTTTTGTGGATGGTTCATGATGGCGGACTTCCCCCAACCCTTCCGGACGCCAGTGGTCGTAGGGCCTCGCGCAGAGAAGTCCCGTTCTTCGAAGTTGTGGTCCTTGCTTCCTCTGAGCAAGCAGCGTCCGCTTTCGTCTCAGACGTTCGGAGAAAGCATGGAGGAGGGAGATGATTCGGATTTCGAGAAAAGATTTGTCGTCCATGCCGCCGATCCAGAAGAGATGGCCGCTCTGCTAACTCCTGCGCTAAAGCAGCGGATGCTGGCATTCCGGACCAGTCGTGGGAGCGAGGTGCGTTTCGCCTTCAGGAATAACCAGCTCATGATCGCGATTCCTAACCGGGTTAAAGGCAAGGACTGGTTTGATCCCAGTCCGCGCAAGCCCGCATCGGACCTTCTGCAGCTTAATGCGATCGCTGGATCTTTCCTGAAACAAACCTCGGCCTGCTTTGAGATCGTGGCGGAGCTCAATTTGGGCAAAGGGACCTGAAGGGAAAGTGTCAGGGAGCCGCGGCAAAGCCGGACAGGCTACCGTTGCTTCCTTTCGGACCTGGCGGATTTCACCAGCCGACCCTCCACGGCCCCTGACGTCGGCACTCTAGGTTCGAGGAGCACTGATGCAAGGCGCGAGTTTCCGGCAGCAGCAGGATCCTATTTCCCCTTCTGAAGGTTTTCGAGGAACGAGGAGGCGGTGGCATGCCAGCGATTCTTCATCTCCTCGACCCGCTCGGGATGGTTGCGGGCGAGGTTTCGTGTCTCGGTGCGGTCAGAAGCAAGGTTATAGAGCTCCCACGGATCTCCCTCGGCGGCCACCAGCTTCCAGTCTCCACTCCGCAGCGCGCGATGGCCCTCGTGGAGCCACCAGAGGTGCTCATGAAGGGGCTCCCCGTCACCGTCGAAGGTCGGTTTAAGAGACCGCCCGGGCGCGGGCTCTTTTTGAGCCGGCTTCAAGCCGGCGAGATCAAGGAGAGTTGGGGCGAGGTCAATGACATGGGCAGGTGTGCGCCGCAGGGCGTTGCGCTCCTTGATGCCTGCGGGCCAGTGAGCGATAAAGGGGGTGGCACATCCACCTTCGTGGACCCACGTCTTGTGGCGGCGAAAGGGGGTATTGCATGCGGTGGACCAGCCCGGGCCAAGGCAAAGGTAAGTGGAGGCGGAACCGGCTGGGGCTTTGGGATCGTGGCCATCTGCCCGCACCATAATTTCGGCGCTAGCTCCATTATCGGACAGGAAAATTACGAGGGTGTTCTCCCAAGCGTCCATGGCGCGTATCTGTTCGAGGATACGGCCTATCTCGAGGTCCATCCGTTCCACCATTGCAGCGTGGATTGCCATTTTGGCCTGCTGGAAGCCTTTCTGCTTTTCGCTGAGCTGGTTCCAAGAGAGAGGGCGATTTACCTCACCGGGACCAAGGATTTCAAGATGCTTGGGAAAATGATACGGAGGACCGAGCTCTTTCTCGACCTTTGGGAGCGCTCCGTCCACGAGTCCTAATTTCTGGATTCGATTCCACCGCTGGGCGCGGATTCGATCCCAGCCTATCCGGTAGCGGGTTTCGCACTTCGCGATATCCTCCGGAAGGGCGTGTAGAGGGAAGTGCGGCGCCGCGAATGCGACATATTGAAAAAATGGGGTATCCCGGTGATTGGCTGCATGCTCCTTGAGATGGTCAATGGCGGCATCAGCGACCGCTACGGTTCCATAGTAGCCAGATCCCCGCTGAACGGGAGGGAGTTTCACGTCGTCCTTCCAGTGTGTTTGAGGACTGAAGAAGCGACCCTGGTCTTTAAGATAATAGGAATGCTCGAAGCCATTGCGAAGAGGCATTCCGTCAAGATGCCATTTTCCCGAATGATAACAGCGGTAGCCTGCTTCTTTGAGAGTCACGGAAACAAGAGGGGCCCATTCCGGCCTGCTTCCTCTGGTATTGCTCCCCGGGAGTTTGTCGCGGCGGATCTGTTGGGCGTAGTAGCCGGTGAGCAGTGCTGCTCGTGTGGGCCAGCATCGCGCTGTATTGTAAAACTGGGTGTAGCGTAGCCCTCCATCCGCCAAGCGATCGAGGTGCGGGGTTTGAATCTCTCCTCCGTAGCATCCCAGATCAGAGTAGCCGAGATCGTCGGCCATGATCAGCAGCACGTTTGGTGTCGGTGCTGCTGCTACCAGTCCGCAGAGGCCGAGGAAGATAAGAGGAGTGGGCCAGATCATGAGATGGCCGCAGCCTAGCGTGCAGGTCCCACGTATCGAAGTAAAATGACAACCGGGAGTCGGGGGGATCGAGGACCTGATGACAAAAGAGCGTGAGTCTGCCCCTCCTGATGTTAACGTTTCTCATGAGCCGGTTTTCCCTGCCTGTCTTGCTGGCATTTGTGCTTAACCTTGCCTTTTGCATGGCCGGGCGTGGTGCGGAAATTACCGGACTCCGAGCGGTTTCTCCTGGTCAGGTAGAACTCACGTTTACCAGTGAAACGGGTGTTCTTTACGACATTCTCGGGAGTGAGGATCTGAGGACTTTTTCCATTCTCACCCGTGTGACGGGGAGTGGGGAGCTAACCCAAGTGGTTGTCCCTGCGCCGCTAGGGCAGCTCGAGCGTCGCTTTTTTCGGGTCCGCACTCCGGAGCTCCCCCCAACCCCGGATTGGTTCAGTTCATACGGAGGTTCCGGTGAAGAGTCACACGGGCACTATATTCTTGCCTGTGAAGATGGAGGAGTTCTCCAAGTGGGAGAGACAGGGTTTCTGCCCAATAGCCGGATTCTTGCCATCAAAGTGGACCAATTGGGGAACCTTGAGTGGCGACAGGAGTATTCCAATCGGTCCACCGGAGCATCTGGCCACGGGACATACAACCTTGGGAATTCCGTGCCCGAAGTTGACGACGGCTATTGGATCGCGGGAGCAATCAATCGCAACAGTGCGGCTATTAAGGTGAACAAGGGCACCGGGGAAGCAGAGTTTGTCAGAACTCACAGCAATGGCGGCTACGATGCTTATGAGCACATGGTGGAGACCGATGGCGGGTTGGTTGCAGTTGGCTACACGAACGCAGAAGATCGGGAGAATACTTTTTTTGCCGAGGGTAGAGGCTACTTGGCGTTTCTTGATTCTGAGGGAAACAAGACCGGAGGGAGAAGTCTTCGTGACGACCTTGCTCAGGCTTACCGGATCGCGAAGCACGAACAGGCCTTGATTGTATCAGGCCTGGTCTGGAATGAGGATGACAACCTAGATTTCGGGCTGCTTAAGATGAACGCCGATGGTAGCCGGGTATGGGGACGCCTTTTTGGAGGAAGGCGAGATGATCATTGCTTCGGGATGGATCTGGGAGCAGATGGGTCAATATTTCTCACCGGGCACACCCTCTCGGGAACAATCAACTGGCAGACCTATACCATGAAACTGAATCAAGATGGGATTTTGCAATGGGAGCGCAAGCGAGGAAACCCCCGCGGATTTGATCCCCGTTATATCCACGATGAGGCGTGGGGTGTTCGTGCCACTCCGGATGGAGGCTGCATCCTTACTGCTGGGACCGGAGATGAGTATGGCAACTATTCAGAGACTATAGGGTTAGATGTATCCGACCAGTGGGAGGTGTATGTGATCAAATATGGCCCGGATGGGGTCCTAGAGTGGGAGGCGACATACCAAGCCGAGGAAGGAGACTGGGCGGGAGAGGATCTAGCCCTGACCCGGGACGGAGGGGTTATTATCGCGGTGGACAGCGCACAGTTCGGCTTTCTTAAGTTACCCTCGTTTTAGGTGCTAAATTCATCGATCTGGGAAAAGCGGCGGACGGAGGGATCCCCATGGCCCCTTTCCCCTTTACTTCCTCGGTCTGAATGAGGATTACCGCTCCTGTTGTGAAAACCGTTAACTCTGCCCTCGTCGCCCTTGCCCTTGCCCTTGGCTCCACTTTCAGCCGGGCAGAAATTGGATCAAACGAGAGCGCTGGGGAGTTTCATACCACGATCGGAATCATTCATGGGTTGGGAGAGGTCGTGGGAACTGGTCTCGCTGCTGACGGCGAGGGTTTCCTGGTCTCCGTGGGCTACAACTATACCGATGAACTGAGCCTCAATGGACGATACGAGGTGGCAGATTTTGATATTTACCAGAACTTTCGCCTCACTCTCGATCGCAAGTTTGACCTCACCGATGATCTTTCGCTGCACCTGCTCGGAGGCTACACGTGGCAGAATCTTCTTGCGCGGAGCGTTGAAACCGATGCCATCCTGACTAACGCAGGGCTGTGCTGGGAACGAGGTTCCTGGTTCTTCGGAGCTAACTACTCGCGGGTCTTCGCGCTCGACACCTCAACTAATTTTCGCGACCGGGGGCTCTCCACCGACCTGCCCGAAAAGCATTCGGACCTCTTCGAGGTTATCGCTGGTTACCGCATGAGCGAGAACTGTTCTGTTATTCTCAGTTACGAAAGGCAGTTTGGCGGGGAAACTCAGATCCAGATGAAGAAGCACGTCGTGCTTGGAGTTCGACTGAAGTTGTAAAGCGCCTTCTGCCGCTTGCTGGAGATCTTCCTACTTGGCCAGACGCAGGAGCGCGGCATCAAGGACGCTGTCAGATTTCCCCATCCGGTCCCTGGGGGTGGCCTCCATCACCACATCCGGAGGAACGCCGAGGCCGTCAAATGGTTCTCCGGATGGTCGGAATTTGGCGGTCTGACAAAGGACGACCTCGAGCCCGGTTTTTGGCAGGGTGTAACTGTCCATCCAGCCATTGCCTCCTCCGCTCGCGGTGCCCATCAGGGTTGTGTTGGGCAGGCCCTTGAAGCCACCGAGGAAGATATCACTGGCGCTGAACGAGCCGCTATCCTGAAGAATGATGAGAGGCTTTTCGTAGTAATAGGCCTCGGGGTTCATGGTGGAGTCAAAGGCGAGAACGTAGAAGTCACTGAATTTTCCCTCCGGGAGCACCCACGTGGGCTTGAACGCCTTGATCGCATCCCCAATGTATTTGCGTTGGTCTTCTGTTTTCCAATGCGAGGAGGTCACCGGCTGGGCAGACATGCTGGACATATTGAATCCGTCCGGCATGGGCTTGGGGAGCTCCATAGGCTTCCTGTAAGCCGAGAATTCGATGATACGCATAGGGTCTCCGGGCTTCAGGAAGTAGGGCATTAGGGTCAAAAGGATGTTTTTGGAACCTCCTGGGTTGCCCCGGACATCGATGATCATTCCCCTGGTGTCCTTGAACTGTCTCATCAACTGGTTGAGTTGTGCGAGAAAGCGACTGCTCCCGGTCATTTGGGGAAGCCTGATGTAGCCAACCTCACCAATCCTGCGGCTGTTTCCCTCCGGGAACTCTGCTTCTCTCTGTGGTCTCCGCGCGACTTCCACTTCCAGCTTGCGGGAGCTTTTCCGGTTTTTTGATTCAAGTTCTAGCAGGATTGTCTCCTTGGCGGGTAGACCTAGCTCCGCCCGAATGTAATTCACATAGCCCAGCATCTGAAGGGATTGCCGCAGCCTCCACTGAGGAGACTCTTTCACCACGGTGTAGGAGGCGACTTCCAGCCATTCGGCAATGGGGCGCCCATCGATCGATGTGACGTAAGGGTGCTTCGGGTCGACGAAGCTCTCTCCATCAACAAGGTATACCCGATCCTTGTAGCTGCCCGCGACGAAGGGGGCATATCCGCGCGGCATATATTGGGAGGGGGGAGAGGCTAATCGGGCATGTCCGTCGCAGAAGAGGCTGATGAGCTTTGCCAGCTGAAGACGGAACTGGTTGAGCGAAGTCTCTTCGTCAAGGGAACCTCGAATGGCATCAAGCGCTCCCTGATAGTCAACGGGGCGGAGTTCCAAATAAGAGAAACACTTCATGAGGACATGTTCGAGGTAGTCGAGGTCTTCCTCCAGGTCCTTGCGGGAAACCAGCTTGGCCTCTCTGAGCTCGGGCTTGGTGACAAGAAACTTATGTTCCGCCGCGATATCCTTCTTCCGCTCCCGTGCGATGGCGGCAGGATCAAAGAGAACACCGGAAAGAACGTGAGTCTTGATGTAAGAGCGGACTACCTGCCGGTCCGTGGGTGCCACCTCGTAGGCCTTTTTCACGAAAGGCAAGCCGCGTTTCGGTTCGCCTAGACCCTCGGCATACACCTGCCAGCCCAGCATCGCCATGGTGCGGGCATACTCGGGGTGGTCCTGCGGCATCTGCGAAAGCAGGCGGGAACCCTCTTCGGCATCACCGCGCTGGAGGGCACGCATTCCCTCTCGGTATGGGTCGAGGACGGGCCTCTCTCCTTCCTCGAGTCCGGAGAGCTTAAGATCGAGGTAGAGGTCGCTGCTGGTCGGACCGGCTTGATGAACTTCTACCGCTATGGTGTTCAATGCCCCGTATTTGAGGCGGGCGACGGGGATCTTGATACTGAGTTCGCTGCTTTCCCTGATAGCGCGGGTGGCGCGACTACGGGCCGTGAGCTTGCCGGCTTCCAAGTTGTCCCGGGCCACCTCCTTGCCATTGAGGTAGATCGCCACGCCGTCGTCGTAGGTGGCGCTGAGGCCAAGTTCTGCGAAGTCGTGTTTCTCCGCGGGCCCCACCTTGAAGGTCTTTCGAAAGTAGGCGGTGATGGGCTTGTTCGCGGGATCATCACCAAACCGGATGACCGTGCCCAGTCCTTCCTTGCCGTAGCCGAGGGGAGCCGTGCCTTTTCTCCATCCGGAATCATCGAAATCGGAGCTATTCCAGTTCTCACCCGGGGCGGCCCCACTTTCAAGGTAGCGCCACTCCGTCTGTTCTCCCGCAGGCACAAGGATCTCTTCCGCCCCGGTGAGCCCGGCGGGGAGGATCAGACAGGCCAACGCGCAGAAGGAGATTCTCATNATGGACAAACACTAGAGCATGCAAGCCGGTTGGGAACAGGCCAAATTAAGATTGGTGATTGGTTCTGTCTCAACAGCCAGTATCGCGAAAGAAATCTCGCCTTGCATTCACTTGCCGCAGGGAGCGCAACGGCCATCGTAATAGTTTGCGGTCACAACCAAAATTTCTGCTCCACAAACCCTGCACCTAGTCTTGGCGCTGCGCTGCTTTTCCTTCTGTTCTTTTCTCAGAAGCTCATTTGTCGCCTCGGTCGGATCCGCATCTGCTTTTATCGGGTATGAGGAGCCTTTGAATCCAAACCATTTGATGTCGCTCGCACAATGGCGACACTTCACAACCCCTTTGGTAATTGGGCCTGCGCAGTAGGGGCACTCGGGACCGGCTGGCTTTGTCGGAGCAGGCGGCCTTGGCTGGGGCTGCTGAGTGCCTTGGCCTTGCTTCAATTGACTAACGGCCCACAGGATAATGAGAACAACACCCAGAGGGAGCCCGAAAGCGCTCGGAGTCTCCAGAAGTCCTGTGAAAAGGCGAGAAACATGATTTCCTCATGAGACAGACCGCATGACAAATTTGCAAGAAGGAATAGCTCTCATGCATAGCTCGCAGATATAGGTGCAGGATCACGGTCCANCCAGCAGGCTTGGTATGTGGTCGCACCAGTTCAAGGGACGTGCTCTAATCGTATTCGGATCCCGGAAAGGAAGATCATGAGCCTTTGGACAGAGCCGGAACTCCCCAAGGAAATGCCCTGCGAGAAATGTGGGGAGCTGACCACCTTCCGTGGNCTCATCGGGGCAGGTCGCTTGCAGTGCGTGCATTGCGGAGCCCCCCATCCTCACACCCCGCTCCGGACCGGCTGCTGGCCCACCATCTTCCTGATTTTTTTCGTGGCGGCTATCCCGGTGGCGCTGGTCTTCGGTGAAGGTGCAATCGCAGTCATCTTCCCCCTCCTTCTATTGCTGTTTCTGGTGATGTGTATCCNGTTCATCGCCGGTTGCATCTACCGGAGGTGGAAGGGGAACCCTCGACCCTACTCGCTGTCCTTTTTGGTCGGGATCCTCGTGGCAGCCGGATCCTTGTGTGCCCTCTACGCTATGGTTTCAGGAANAAGAGCCGGGATAACCCCAGCTCTGGTGGCGATCGTCGTCATGGCGCTCATCACCTTTGTCACCCTGTCCNGGGCTCGAATCGTGGTCCGGTCGGATGATCCTGCAAGGCACGAGGATAAGGCCNGTCCNGAGAAAAGCTCTCCAGAGGAATAGGAGCCGGACAATGCCCTTATCTGGAAAATCTGAAAAAAGAAAAAATCGGGCTATGGCGTCACGGTAGTAAATGTAACAGGCAGTTAATCAACGGAGTGAGATCCAAGGCGCTGCATAAAATAAAANTTAGAACCTAGGCCTCTGCGATCTCACCCGTTGTGAAGGCTGCCTCATTTTTTTAGCCTTCAGCCTAGCGGTCAGGCTCACCGCGTCGGCTNGAGNCGGGATCAAGAGCTTCGAGCGAGACTTCAAAGGATTAGCATACAGTCNCCGTAGCTGAAGAACCGGTAACGTTCGCGGACCGCTTGTTCGTAGGCTTCCATGATCAGTTCACGGTTCGCGAAGGCGCTGACCAACATGAGCAGGGTGCTTTTCGGAAGGTGGAAGTTGGTGAGGAGGGCGTCGACGATCTGGAATTNGTAGGGGGGATATATGAAGATATCGGTGTTCCCTCGGCCAGCAAGGAGAGGGCCATTGCGCCCAAGGTGCTCAAGGACGCGCGTGACGGTGGTGCCGACCGAGATGACCCGTCCAGCCCGGGAGATTCGTTCCGCGGAGGCGGCTTTTAGCTCGAAGGCNTCGTCGTGCATTCGGTGCTCGGCAGGGTTGTCGACCTGCACCGGACGGAACGTGCCCGGGCCAACATGGAGGGTCAGGAAGGCATGGGGCAGGGAGGCGACCAAGTCAGGAGTAAAGTGTAGTCCGGCGGTGGGGGCTGCTACCGCGCCCTCCTGTTTGGCATAGACGGTCTGGTAGCGCTCGCTGTCGGAGGGCTCTTCTCCCCTTTCCATATAAGGAGGGAGAGCCAGTTCGCCATGGATGGCTTCATCCACGGGGCGGTCCCAGGCGATCAGGCGGTAGCCGAGTTCGTCAATTCCCGTTACCGTCCCGGTTGACGGGCCCACTTCTACGCTGCGGCCGACCTTCATCCGCTTGCCTGGGCGAACGAGACAGCGCCAGTGCAGGGGATCTGCGCAGTCCACCCGAAGCAGTTCGACGCGCCTGTCGTTGGAAAAGAAACGAGCCGGAACGACTCGGGTGTCGTTGAAGACGAAGAGGTCATTTTTCCGGACGAAGGCAGGGAGGTCGCAAAACTGGTGATGCTTAATGGTGCCCTTTTCCCGGTTGATCACCATCATCCGGGAGGCAGATCGCTCTGTCAGAGGGTGAGAAGCGACAAGTTCCGGGGGGAGATCGTAATCAAAGTCTTCGGTGCGCACGGGAAGTCGGATTTAGAAGACTCTTTGCCAATTCGGCCGTTCGCTACAGTCAAAATCACCGGAAGGCCCCGCAAAGTACTCCTAGTGCTTCTTCAGGCCGACCCGCTGTGCTGCTTCCTCTAGCAGGGCGATTCCCTTTCTCCGCAGGGCGGGAGGGTGCCGGAGCCTTGCTCTTACGAGAGTGTAGTCTTGGCCGTGCTGTTCATCGGCGGTTAGGAGGAGAAACGGCGCGGACCTCAGATCCCATATTTCGGTGTCTCCACAGGCATCCCATCCATCCAAGCGAAGTGTCTGGAGTANTTGCTGGCGGCCGATCCCTGAGGGCGCTAGGAAAGCAATTTCTGAAGTGCTGGCAGCGTTTTCGCCTTGCGGCTGATGTGGGGCGGAAGGCCTGTAAAAGCGTGGAGCAGGGCCTCCATGACGCCACCGGGAAAAGGCCCGGACCATTGGCTGAAGCCGGTCACAGAGCCTCAACAGCCAACGGGAGGCAGACGAGTTGAAACTTCGGTGTAGCGGGCGGCGGGGGATGGTGTGACTGGCCAGTCCCTGATAACCTGCCTGCCCCATGGGTCCAAAATAAATGACAGAGCGGGTGTCTGCGCTGACTGGGCCACCGCTGTAGACGCTGCCCTCCCAGTGAATTCCTCCGTCACGAAATCTCCCGGGATGGGCCTCGAAAAGTAAAGCTTCGGCACGACCGTATCCGCCTTGCTGTCTGAGGTAGCGCGCAATCGAAGTGCGTCTGCGATGCCAGACGAATGCGGCAGGAGCAAACGCCAGCTCCCATCCCTGATCGAGGAGACGCCAGCAGAGATCGACATCGTCTCCGGCTGTGACGAACTGAGGCTGGAATCCCTCAACGGAATCCAAAGCTTCCCGGCGCAGCACAAGATTACAACCGGGAAGGTGCTCCGCGCGGAGGTCTTCGGAGAGGACGTGCGAAGGTGCTCCGGTGGCAGACGCTACAATCGCTTCCTGCAGGCCTTCTGGAGAGGGAGGGAGATTGGGGCCCCCGGCGGCCCCAATTCGAGGATTTTCAAAGCTCCGTGCAATCCAGAACAGCCAGTCGACGTCAGGTTGGCAGTCATCATCCGTATAGGCAATAAGGTCGCCTGAAGCCTGCGCGGCACCAAAATTACGGGCGTTGGAAAGCCCCCCGTGGTTTTGCCTGAAATAGCGGACTTCTGGGAAATTGGCAGCTATCTCAGGGGTTTGGTCTGTGGACCCGTCGTCAACGACGAGAACTTCGAAATCCGGGTATTCAAGGGAGCAGCAAGCGTTCAAACAGGCGTTCAGATTGGCTGCGCCATTATAGGTGCAGATAACTACTGATATCCGAGGGGCGTGATGCAAAGTGAGAGCACTCCGGGCGGATGAGATCGTCGGGAGGCATTCGCGAAGCGCGGCCAAGACCGGTTTCTCGCTACGGTCGTATCGGGTCAAACCAAAGGCCCAGTCCGCCATCTGAATTCCGCGGCTGGCCCAGCGGTCGGACCATGCAAAGAAGGTGGTGCCGGCCATCCCCGCCATCAGGCTCTCCTCGAGGTGGCCCCTGAGAAGTTCAGCTTGGGCCTCTTCGTGATTTCTGATGGTATCAAGTCCAAATTCGGTGATTAGAATTGGGCGATCTCCGGCGATATTCTGGAGGCGAGGGAGGTAGCGTGACAGGGACTGGCGATCCTCAAGGTAGACATTGAACGCACTGACGTCCGCATTCCGGGGCTCGAGGTATTCGGTGCTGGGGTAGTTGGCGTAACAGATCGGCAGGTCCGCGGTCTCTTCCCGGCAGACATCGATGATCTCCTCCAAGGCGTTTCTAACCTTTGACGGCCCCATCCACCTGACAAGGTCCGAGGGAATTTCGTTGGCGACAATTAATGCACCAAGAGCGGGATGGGAGCCTTGCTCCCTCAGGAAATTCAATAACCGTAATTCGCCNTCGGCCCGGAGCCGGGGTTCGGCAAGAAAGTCCCGGCCCCACTCCCAGGGGATTCCGGCCAGGACGAGGAGCCCATTCTCCTGCGCGCAATCAAGGAGGGCCCGGGTTGCGCCGGTATAAACCCGGATAGCATTGAATCCGCAGGCGGCAATCCGGGGGAATTCGAGGGCAGGATCAAGTCCTGCATCGGAAGGAAACGGACCAAAAGTAACACTTTTCAGGAACAAGCGCCTGTCCCCGAGGGCCAGGAATCTGCCATCGACCCGTAAACGCGCTGGTCCGGAGAAGGACACGCTCAAGCCTGATCGTTGATTCTGCGTTTGGCAAGAAGGGGAGCGAATCTTCCCCTAGAGAACCTCAACGTCGTGTTCATTACGGGATTTCATTTCCCCAATCACCTCCGCGCATGGAGAGCCTTTTTCCTTAAGGAGAGCGAGGGCTTGGTCCGCGCTCTTTGGCGGCACGGACAGGAGAAGTCCTCCACTGGTCTGGGCGTCAGCAAGGAGAAGCTTCAGNGAATCTGGGACGTCAGCGGCGAACGAGGTGCCGGATGCAGCTTCGAGATTGGCTTTTGTTCCGCCCGGCACGCAACCTTCATCAATCAGGGAAAGAACCTTATCGTCGATCGGGGGGACCTGCTTGCTATGAACCACGGCGGTGACACCACTTTCACGCGCCACCGCTCCCAGGTGCCCGAGGAGGCCGAACCCGGTGACATCTGTCCCGCCCTGCACCAGTCCGGCCTTTGCGAGATCCGCGCCCGGGGTGTTGAGGGTAGTCATCAGGGAAATGGATCGGTCGGAAAGGAATCCGATATCCACGCCTCGTTTCGTTGCAGTGGAGAGGATTCCCGTGCCCAGAGGCTTGGTGAGGATCAGCAAGTCTCCTGCAGACGCTCCTGAATTGGTTATCAGCTGGTCCGGGTGAACGAGGCCCGTGACGGAGAGGCCGTAAAGTGGCTCGGGGTTCTGGACGGTGTGTCCGCCAGCAAGGACGCATCCCGCTTCGGCCACCTTGTCGGCGCCACCCTTGAGGATCTGGTTAACGTCTTCGAGTGAAAGATGCTCAAGAGGAACGCCAACCACGTTCATTGCGGTGACCGGGAGCCCCCCCATGGCGTAGACATCCGAGAGTGAGTTCGCGGCTGCGATTTGCCCATAGGTATAGGGGTCGTCAACAATCGGAGTGAAGAAATCGAGGGTTTGCACCATGGCGAGTTCTTCACTAAGCCGGTAGACAGCTGCATCGTCTGAGGACGCGGCTCCAACCAGGAGATTTTCATTTTCGATCTGGGTGAGCCCGCGCAGAACCTGCGCAAGGTCGGCTTGGCCGACTTTGGAGGCTCAGCCTGCGCAGGACGAAAGCTCTGTCAGGCGCTTGATGTCTTCGCGGGACATGTCGCAATCCTAGGGAAGAATTCGCCCGGGGCAAACATGACTGGCGGAATTCCGGATCATTTTTGAAATGGTGTCGCTAGACCATTGCCAACGGGGCTTGGCGAGCCGACAGTACCACCTCAAATCCCCATACCTTGTGACTCGTATCTTGCTTCTCCTTCTCCCTCTGGGAATCAGCGTCCTCCATGCCAGCGAATATGGTCCAATCTGTGAGTGGCATGACGACCCCACCACGACCATGTCGATACACTGGGTGGCGGCCTCGAAAGATGAACGACCTGGAGGAGATTGGAAGCTTGGCGCTGCCGGATTTGGCTACGGGGATGATGATGATCAGACGGTGCTCGAGGCGATGCGGGGGAAATACCGGTCGGTGTATATTCGGCGGCCTTACGAAGTTCCGGCCAAAGCGCCACAAGGAGCTGAGTTGACTGTAGGAATTCGATACGACGATGCATTTATCCTCTATCGTGACGGCAAGGAGGTCCTTCGAAAAGGGGTTGAGGGGGCAGGTGCCGGTATTAGCAAAGTAAAGAAGCACGAGGCTGAGGTGTGGGAATATTTCAAGATCGGTCCTGCCGAGCCGGGGCAGAAGGGAATAATCGCGATAGAGGGGCATAATGAAAATATCGATAGCTCGGACTTCACTCTGCGCCCGCGGATTGATTACCGGGCCAACGGAAAGCTGCATCCAGTGATACCGGANGGAGCGCGCTGGGCGTATCTTGCCGGGGGGACTCCCGGAGCGGGGTGGGTCCTCATTGGAGGTGTTGGAGATAGTGATACGGCGGCCACGCGTTATAAGTTTTCTTACCGGAACAAGGGCGAGCGGGAGTGGTCTTCTGCCCTCATCCGAGAGAGGAAGTTTGGAGATACGGAGGACCTCGCCTTTAGCGTAGNCCTTCGGGATCTCAAGCCCGCCAGCCGCTATGAGTTCCAGATTATCCGGTGGGGGCGCCCTTTGGGTCCGTGGGAATTTGAAACTGCCCCGGCGCGCTTTCAGGATGGAATCACCTTTGTGACCGGTGGTGATATGTATGGGACACGGGCATGGCTTGACGCGATGAACCTCCGAGCCGGAAAGGAAGACCCTCTTTTTGCCCTGCTCGGAGGCGACCTTGCCTACGCGAATGGAAGTAATGGCGAGCGCTGGCGGGTCTGGCTGGAATCGTGGAACAAATGTGCAGTTGCTCCCGACGGCCGGCTCATTCCCATGGTCGTGGCAATCGGGAATCATGANGTGAAAGGATACCAATATCGTCCCAAGAACGCGCCCGGGAGAGAGGAGGCCCCATTTTTCTATAGTCTCTTTTCCGGAAAGTCCGAGGGAGCGAATTTTACCGTCGATTTTGGTGAGTACCTGAGCCTCATAGGCGTTGATTCGGGGCATACCGCTAATATCGCCGCGCAGACCCAGTGGTTAGGGCGGGTCCTCGGAAACCGGTTAACCATTCCCCGGCAGTTTGTCTGCTATCACCGCCCGGCCTGGGGGACCGGAGTAAAGGACGACGCCACAGATATCCGGAGGGAATGGGCCCCATTGTTCGAGCAGTTCAAGGTAGATTGTGTTTTTGAGAATGATCACCACACCTATAAAAGAACTCATCCTATCGTTGGGGGTGAGCCTGACCAAAAAGACGGAATTCTTTACATGGGCGANGGCTCGTGGGGAGTAAAGACNCGAAACATTCCCAAGGACTGGAAGAAACGTATCTATCTCGCGGAGGCGCGGGCCTTGAGACATCTGATCAAGGTGACTCTGAAAAAGGATGAATTTCTCTACGAGGGGATGACAGAGGATGGGCAAATTTTTGATCAGACCACGAGGCCCGTGCGGAGGGGCGGGGCAGACAATCGGTAGGGAAATGGCCGGGACACTTCCTGAACTTGATGGGATCACTTGCCGGGGGCATGCTCGAGTTACGAGGCTCGGGGATATCGAGACCCGTTCTGCGCCATGGCTGTGAATCAATCCCTTCGCGAGTTTCTCGTTAGTGGCGGGTGGAAGGAGCGGTTCGATGGATTCGTGCTGGAGGACGGGGGCAAGCTGGCCCGGAAACGAAGGGTCTCGGAAATGTCGTGGGATTCTCTTGAGGACGGGGGCGGAGTGCTTGCCGCACGGGTGCAGGATATCGAGGGCGAGTATTACGAGATAGAGGTTTCCGTCTGGCAGGAGAGCGAGGGGCTCTGGGAAATAGATGCCTCCTGCAGTTGCCCCTATGCCTACTACTGTCAGCATGCGGCGGCGGCTCTCATTGGTGCGGGCAAAAAAACCGTAGTGAATCGCCTTTTGGAGGGGGGCAGCNTACAGATTCGGGTTCCTGCCGCAGGATCGACGAACGAGAGTTCTTCTCGCGGGGCGATGCCCCGGCAGACTCTGGAGGTTTCACCAACGTTCCGAATGGAAGTATTGGTAGAGCCCGCCAATAGCCGCTCCGTGCAGATGCTGTTACAGTCGTTGAGGGCGTCGAACCGGGAGGAATGGTTGGTAGTCAGGCCGATAGCGAGTTACGACGGGCACGACCTTCCCCTGCATACCGGTGGCGATAGTGCCGTAAGGATTGAAACAGCGGAGAGCATGCTCGAAATCGTAAGGGACTTGAAGGCTGAGGGGGCTGCTGCCCGGGACTTGACGCAGCTCGGTTTAACTCACTTGGGAGCTCAGCCAAGTTATCGGTTCCTGTTAGGATTGGAGCGAGAGAGAAATTCGGAGCCTTCCGCCGAGGCGGCATGGTTTCCAGAGCCCAGCGTAAATACGCCGGATCTCTACTGGCCTTGGTTTCGGGCTGAAGCCATTCCCAAGCTTGAGAGCCGCGGTTGGGAAGTTTCGGTGGATGAAGAAGTCGGCTTTCCTGTTTACGCCACTGAGCCGGGCGATTGGGAAGGGGCCCTTTCGGAGCAGGCGGGGGGATGGTTTTCGCTGTCAGTGGGGTTCGATCTCGATGGGGAGCGGCTGGACCTCCTGCCAATTCTCGCAAAGCTGCTGGAGGACGGAACTCTCGACATGCTGGAGGAACTCCCGGACCATTCGCATCATCTGGTCTACTTGCCCGACGGGGGAGCGCTCCAGATCCCGGTGGACCGCTTGAAGCGAATCTTACGGCAGCTCGCCTCTCTGGTGGACCCCAACCGGCCTTTCCTTCACCCGATTGATGCGGCCCATCTGCTTTCGAGATCTGACCTTTCCCTCGCTCCAGCTGGGAGGTTGGACCGCCTGATACGGCAAATTGAGAATCTCAGGCAACCTGCCATTAAAGATCCCCCGCAGGGGGTGCAGGCGAAGCTTCGGGACTACCAGCTCGAAGGCTTCCAGTGGATGCAGGGGCTTGCCCAGTGTCAGCTGAATGGAATTCTCGCGGATGACATGGGACTCGGAAAGACTTTGCAGACTCTCACTCATATTCTTGCTGAGAGGGTGTCGGGCAGGAGTGAAGGCCGTCCGGCATTGGTGGTAGCTCCCACGTCGGTGGTGCCAAACTGGAAAAAGGAGGCAGCCAAGTTCGTGCCCTCCCTGAGCGTTTTGGTTCTGCAGGGACCAGGGAGAAAGAAAGACTTCGGTAGCGTGCCCCATGCGGACGTGGTTCTCACTTCCTTCGCGCTGCTCCAGCGCGATGTGGAAACCTTGGGNAGCATCGATTTCCACCTGGTTGTTTTGGACGAGGCTCAGAATATTAAGAATCCATCGGCGAAAGTGAGCAAGGCGGCCTGCAAACTGAAAGCGGCCCAGCGGCTTTGCTTATCGGGCACACCCATCGAGAATAATCTGGGCGAGCTCTGGTCGCTGATGCACTTCCTGCTGCCTGGATTTCTCGGGAGTGAGGAGGCATTCAGGTCCCGCTTTCGAACTCCGATTGAGAAAGAAGGCAACGAGGACCGGAAGGAGGATCTCAGGAAGAGGATCGCACCCCTCATCCTNCGGCGCACGAAGGACGAGGTNGCTTCGGAACTTCCTCCGAAAACCATTTTGATCCATCCNATTGAATTGAACACCGGGCAGAAGGATCTCTATGAGACCGTTCGCGCTACCATGGACCGGAGGGTTCGACAGGCAATTGCCGCGCAGGGTATAGAGCAGAGTCGGATTGTCTTTCTCGACGCCCTGCTGAAATTACGTCAAATCTGCTGCGATCCTCGGTTATTAGGGATGAGAGAAGCCAATGAGCTAGCCTCCGCGAAACTAGACTATCTCATTGAGCTGCTGGATGTGCTCGTCAAAGAGGGTCGCCGAGTTCTGTTGTTCTCCCAGTTCACCACGATGCTGGCCCTCATCAGGGAGAGGCTACGAATGCAGGGAATCTCCTATCTTGAGCTCACGGGCTCATCGCGCAACCGTGGTGAGCTCGTGGAGCAATTCCAAGCGGGGGAGATACCGCTTTTCCTGATTTCTCTCAAAGCGGGTGGAACCGGACTTAACCTGACGGCAGCCGATACCGTGATTCACTACGATCCATGGTGGAATCCGGCTGCTGAAGCTCAGGCGACAGATCGGGCCTATCGAATTGGCCAGACCAAGCCTGTTTTTGTTCATCGGCTGATCTGTGCGGGAACAGTNGAAGAGCGGATCCAGAAACTGCAGGTTGATAAGGCCAAGCTCGCAGATGACCTCCTGGCAGGGGCAAACAAGGCTACTTCGCCAGATGAGAAAACCTTGAAAGAGCTTCTGGCGCCTCTGTAGAACCCGTTCGCGCAGGTTTATTTAATCCAGTAACGGGGAAACTTCTGGTCGGAGCGAGGAAGACCGAACCGTTGCAGGCGGCCCTGCACCGATTCAACAGAGGGCCATGGAACTACCTCTATGGCGACCTGATCCCCGGCCTCCCACCGGGCTATTCCAGTAGGAAGATGGTCCTGCACGGCGAGGCCCAACAAGATGANGGGTCCGCTTATCAGGCCAGAGCCACTTNGAATATCTGTGACGATAATTTCCCGGACGGCTTCCCGATATGGAGTGCGGTCGAAAACAGGCATCGCTGCGGGTTTCACCACCCTGCCCTGTAAAGCCTGTGGAGACGCCGAGCTCCTCGCAGAAGGCTGGTCCTTGACTGCAGGAAAAGTCAGTAGTTTCCAATCGCCAAAAGAAAGCTCTCGCATGGCGAACTGCCAGACGACTACCGATTTTTTGGTGAGTCTTTCGGGATGCTTCATCAAGGCTTCTCTGGTCTTAAACGCTCCACCGTAAGACGTGCTGAGAACGTCTATTGGTGCGCCCATCTCGAGGCTCAGGGCCTCTGCNAATCCAGCTCCCTTCCCCCAACCGTTTCCGGGTATCGAGTAAATCTCAGTAAAGCTATCTCCAAGGAGGAGATACGGGGCATCCGCGCGAGGTTTCCAGAGCTGCCCATTGGATTCGAGGACCATTGTGGTCGTAATGGCATCCTCATATTGAGGCCCACGAAACCGGACAAGATCTCCGGTGAATGTCAGCTTCCGGTCGACGGCCTCGTAAGAAGTGGCAGGAAGCTGCACAGCAGTCCGGTCGGCGACGAGGCGAGCAATTTCAGCCATCCCTTCGGGGGACCAGTGGCTATCACCCCGGAGAAACGGAGATTTCCCCTGAGCGGACATTTTTACCAGGAGGGGGGCAACATCAAGGATGTCGATCTCATGCTCAGATTTCAAAATGCGAAGAAATTCATAATAGCCCTCGTTGACCACGGGCTCTCCAGGATCATTCGGCACAGTTGCTTTCGAGGGCAGGGGAAGGAGGACCAGCCGTATTCCCATCTCCTGCAGCTGTTGATTAAAGTCGACGATAGCCGGAAGCGGATCCCAGTTGCGCTTGGACCCAGCTGAACCTCGCGGACTTTTGAGAAAACTCCGACGCTGCACGTGCTGAACATCCTGCCGGAGATAGAGCTGGCCACTTCGAGTGATGACTTCTCCGAAGTTGAGACCTAATGACGCAGACAACTTATAGACCAGCTTTCCGAGCGGCCCCCGCTCCACGTCGCCCACGGAAAAGCTGAGGAAAACCATGGATCCCAGTCCCAGCAGGATCAGGCTGGCCCGGACCTTCCGGCGGGATTTCACCGGGGGAATCGTCTCTTGTTCTTGGGTTGTCACGGTTTCTGGAAAAGTAAGAGAAGAAAGCGATCGGCCCGCGGAATACCAATTTCATCATGCGGGTGACCCGGAGGGTGGCGACCATGAATCGCCATCTCCGGGGCAACACGGATTACTTTCCATTCTGGTTGGCTCGATGGTGCGGGGAGTCCTTGGGGAGAGCTGCCAGAGGCGCCGGGTTTGCTGGAATGCCCCGAGCGAGGCGCATCTTGATGGAAGCGAGATTCGGATTATTGATGAGGTTTTCATACTCATGGGGATCNTTTTCCAAGTCGTAGAGTTCCTCGAACCCGTTGCCATAGCGGATGAGGCGGTAGCGCTCATCGGCAACCCCGTGTGAGGGAGATTTGTCATTCCAGAACTGAAAAGAGCAAAGGGCGAGGCGGTTCCGCTTTGCGCCTGGCTTCTTCAGTTGAGGAACCAATGAGAGTCCGTCGCACTGGCCGGGGATGGGTATGCCTGCCAGCTCACAGAGAGTGGGATAGACATCGGTGAGAGTCGCTGGCTGCCGCGTTTTCTCTCCATCCCTGCTAACTCCCGGAGCGTGGATAAAGAGAGGAACCCGCGAGGTCTGGTCCCAAAGGGCAAATTTCTCCCAGTTGGCCTTTTCGCCAATGTGAAAGCCGTGATCGCTCCAGAGGACGATGATGGTATTTTCCCTCATGCCTGGTGTTGCATCGAGAGCGTCAAGAAGACGGCCTAACTGGTGGTCTACGTAGGAGATGCTGGCGAGGTAGCCTTGCATGAGTTTCTCCCATTGCTTGTTTTCTGTCACCCACTTATGCCAGTGAGTACGACCGTGGTTGTAGGCGTCGGACAGGTCGTCTTCGCGATGAGGAGGTAGTTTGACTTTCTCGAGCGGGTATCTGTCGAACCACTTGCGTGGGACCTCCCAGGGAATATGAGGGCGGAAAAGGCCTACCGCGAGGAAGAGAGGTTTGTNCTGTTCCCGCCTCATTTGCTCGATCGCCCAGTCAACAACCATATGATCTCCCGTCTCTTCATCCGGCACCTCGAGGGGAGCGGCTCCGAAGAGTTGCGAGTTTCCGCCAAGCGGACGGCCCTTGGTAAGGCCTGCCTTTTCGTCCGCAATCAGCTTTGGCCTTGGCCAGTCCGGCGCGATGGGATTGTTAGGGTCGCCCCGGTATTCGTCCCAGGCGTTCGGATCATTCTGGGAATCGTGGGGTGTCCACTGGAGGGTATGAAAGATCTTGCCGCCACCAGCAGCGTGGTAGCCGTGATCACGGAAGTGCTGCGAAAGTACTACAGCGTCTTCAAGCGCCTTGGATTCATGGCGCCAGCGGGGGCCTCGCGCCCCGAACATGTTGCGGTAGATTCCGGATCGGACAGGATGAACACCTGTCATGATCGCGACCCTTGAGGCGTGACAAACAGGTGCGGCGCAATGGGCGTTNGCGAAATTCACTGAGCGCCTGGCAAGGCGCTCAAAGTGAGGGGTCTGGACCCCGGGGTGATTGTCGAGGGGCGAGATGTAGTCATTCAGGTCGTCAATCGCGATGAAGAGAACATGGGGCTTTTCTGCGAGCGACAATGTCCCAAGAGAGAGAATGATAATGATTGGGAAGAGAGAGTGCATGGCGTCAGCAGTGTGGAAGGAGTTTCCGGGCTACTTTTTCTTCTCAGGGTCATACTTTGGAATAGGCCATGGCTGCACCCCGACTCGATCTGCCCAAGATTGCCAGGAGGCAACCATGGCCCTGAGCTTTTCGGGCATTTTTTCGGCAAGGTCGTTAAGCTCGGTTCGGTCTGCTTCCATGTCGTAAAGCTCCCACTTACGTGGCTGGCTCCCTCGATACATGGACACAATCTTCCATTTGCCATCGCGAAGGCCTAGATTGCCGTGATGTTCGAATCCGAGCGGGGCCTTCCGGATGAGCGCCTTTCCATTGAGGGTCGGGATAAGGCTGATGCCCTCCATGGGCTGGATATCATTACCGTCATATTTTTCAGGGTAGGTCGCACCTGCCGCCTCCACAAAGGTTGGCATCAGATCGATGAGGTGGGAAACGTCATGAACGATTCTCCCGTTTTGGTCCGAGGCGATCCCTTGAGGCCAGCTGACAATGAAAGGAGTGCCGATACCTCCCTCGTAAGGATCATGCTTGTAGCCACGGAACGGGGTATTTGACGCATTGGCCCAGCCCGGACCATAGGCCACAAACGTGTCCTCTCCTCCGGGCATGGTCTCAGGTCCGGTCCGTACAAACCTTCCATCGCGTGTCTGCATGGGGGGCCAGATCTTGGTCTGCAACCCGTCCTTGCCGAGAGGCTTGAACTTGAAGCGGTCCTTCTGTTGTGAATTGTTTGCCCGACCGTAGCCCTCTGCGCNCCCGCCGTTGTCCTGCAGGTAGATGACAAGGGTGTTATCGAAGAGCTTCTGTTTCTTCAACTCGTTGATAATTCTGCCGATTCCGCGGGTCCATGATCTCGGTCATGGCCGCATAGGTTTCCATGCAGCGAATATCCCATTCCTTATGCTTGAATCCTTCCCAGTCGTGACCCTTCGACATGGCCCACTTTTTGTCGACGACGCCCATCTTAATCGCCTTTTTGTAACGCGCCTGGCGGATTGCGGGGTAGCCCTCGTCATAGACGCCCTTGTATTTTGCGATATCGGCCTCCGGAGCGTGCATCGGCCAGTGTGCGCTGGTGTGGGAGACGTAGAGAAAGAACGGCTTATCCGCCACCTTGCGGTCCTCGCAATGATCGGAGATGAACGTGATCGCATTATCGTTGATGGCGTCCGTGTAGTAGAAGGATTCGGGTTGATATTCGGGGTCATTTTCGGGAGTGATATAGGTGTTGCCACGGCAGAGAGTGGCGGGATCGTAGAAGCTTCCTGCTCCCGTGATTGTGCCGTAAAAGCGGTCGAAGCCCCGCTGCATGGGCCATGCTGAGATATCTCCATCAGGGCTCTTGTGCCTGGTCAGGTGCCACTTGCCCGACATGTAGTTACGGTAACCCGCGCCCCTTAGGGCTTCGGCGAGGGTGACGCAGCGTTTGTTGATGGACCCTCGGTAGCCGGGCCAGCCCCGGTCTCCTTCCATGAGGCCCATGCCGGCCTGATGTGAGTAGAGCCCGCTTATGAGGGCCGCTCGAGTAGGGCAGCATCGGGACGTGTTGTAGAACTGGGTGTAGCGCAAGCCGTTACGAGCCAGTTGGTCTAGGACAGGCGTTTGAATCTCACTTCCGTAACATCCAATGTCGGAGTAGCCCATATCGTCGGCCATGATGAGGACAATGTTAGGGCGTTCCGCAGCTATGCTGAGCGCCGACAATACGGATGTAAGGAGGAGGAGTAATTTCATAATTTGGATGGAGAGAAGTGAAGAATAGGAGTGCATAGAACTACGCCTTTCAAAAGATGGGGCGTTACAGGAATACAACGCATACGGGACTGGGTATTTCGAGGCGTCCGCCAGTTGGTTGAAGGGTCCCACGCTCCNGGTCGATGGAAAAGACATGGAGATCCCCGCTGGACTGGTTGGCGGCNATAATCCACTTGCCGGAGGGGTCCAGATTGAAGTTGCGCGGGGTCCGTCCCCCTGTTTTCTCNATTTCGATCAGGCTCAGTTTCCCACAGCCCCGATGAATGTGGAAACAGGCGATGCTGTCATGGCCGCGGTTGGAGGCGTAGAGGAACTGGCCACCCGGATGCACGAAGATTTCCGCTGTTGAACCTCGGACCCATCCATCTGGAACGGTCGAGATGGTCTGGAATTCCGAGAGTTCTCCGCTGGATTCATTGTAGTGGAACGCCGTGATGGTGCGAGTGATTTCGTTGAGGACATATCCAAACTCCGCGCCCGGATGAAAAGCGAAGTGTCGTGGCCCNGCCCCCGGGTCAACCATGGTTGACCCGCGGCGTTCGCTGAGACGACCTCCTTTTGCCAGTTCGTAGCGAACGATCTGGTCCATTCCCAGGTCCGAGATGAAGACAAACCGTTTGGCGGGATCGAGGTTGACGGCGTGGGGGTGTGGTTCAGCCTGCCTTGGCTTGAGGAGGCTCGAGCCTTTATGGAGAATTCGATTGAGCGTTTGGCCGAGGGAACCATCATCCTTGACCTCAACCGTGGTGACGGTTGACCCCGTGTAATTTGCGATAATGATGGCGTCATTTGCCGGAGCAAGAATGAGATGACACGGGTGTGCTCCATGGGAGCTGACGGTGTTGAGTTTTTCGAGCAACCCTTTTTCAGGATTGGTAATGCGGTATGCGGTCACCGAGCCAGAGGGCTTCCCTTCAAAATCGTCTGTCTCATTGACCGCGTAAAGGAATTTGCCGTTTGGGTGCGGCGCGAGAAAGGAGGGGCTTGGTGTTTCCGCCGCGAGTCGTAAATCTGATAGTGTGCCGGACGCATCATCAAAACGGC
Organism: Roseibacillus sp.; assembly: GCA_002715825.1. Taxonomy (GTDB): domain Bacteria; phylum Verrucomicrobiota; class Verrucomicrobiia; order Verrucomicrobiales; family Akkermansiaceae; genus Roseibacillus_B. The sequence continues at coordinate 27,038 of PBAI01000018.1, forward strand.
AGGAATAGATTCCCTTGCTTTTCCCATTCGTGTAGGTGCCAAGAAAGACGGTGCGTTTCATTGTTTCAGCAAAGAAAAGGAGTTTTGGTTCTGCAAGCGGGAAGCGATAGGAGGCCCGTCTTACTGCCTTGTTGAGCCATTGTCTCCCCGCGCCTTGGCCGCCTCTTTCAGAAGGAAGTCGAGGGCGGGCCTCGCTGCGGGGTCGTCCAGGAGGTTCTTCTGTTCGAACTGGTCTGTTTCGAGGTTATAGAGCTCGGTAGGGTGAAGTTCTTCTTGAAGGGCGAAACGATGGTCCAGGAAAAGCTTCCACTTACCCCCGATGGGAGAGGCATTGGAGCGGACTGCGACAACCGCCCGCTGCTCCGAGTTCTTTCTGGAGGCCTCGCTGTGGTCGTTCGGGAAAACCGGAGATCTTGGAGGGCACGCTTCCCCGCGGAGAGCCCTCAGCTGCGAGATGCTGTCTTCCGCTCCAATCTCTCCCTTCGAAAGGTCTGGAAGGGGCTTGCCAAGAATTTGCGAGAAAGTTGCAAACAGGTCGTTGAGAGCAAGGAGCCGGGTAGAGGTTCGCCCCGGGGTTTTTGGCCTCCCGTCGCCCAGTTTCCCGGCCGGCCAGGAGGCAAAGAAGGGAATACGGTGTCCGCCTTCATACGTGGACCCCTTGTTGCTACGGAGCGGGCCGGTGGCCGTCTTGGACCTGTTTTCCGCGCCATTGTCACTCGCAAAGATGAAGAGAGTGTTGTCGAGAAGTTTGTGGCCGGGGCGGCGAGGGTCGGCGGTTTTTTGGAGGTAGTCTAGAAGAAGCCCGACCTGAACGTCGTTCTCATGAATAAAGTCCAGACGCGTGCTGCCCGTTGGCCTGCCGTCTACGTGACGGCTGGCTCCCACAACCTTTTGGCCAGCGATAGCCTTGCAGGGGGTATAAGGGGTGTGATTTGCAGGGCTGGCAAAGTAGAGAAAAAACGGTTTTTTTGATGTATTCGCACTTCGAAGAAAATCGAAGGCCTTCGCGTGAAGAGTGGGCCCAATTTTTTCCAGGACATAAGAACCGTCGAGCTGTTTTCCATTTCCTGTTGCTCCTACGATCCGACGATTGTGAATCCATCCTGGCCCTCGCTGCTGGTCTGCCCCGTTGGGGTGCTNGCCGCTGGGTCCGGAGGTAGGATGGCTCCGGGAAATCCCGTAAAAGAAATCAAAGCCATGGTCGGTTGGCCCATCTTCGAGGGGTTTGGTGAGATCGGCATCCGCCCAGCCCTTTGAAGGGGAGCCGTCCTTGCGGCGGTATCTGAGGCCGAGGTGCCATTTTCCCACCATTCCGGTCCGGTATCCATTGCGACGAAGAAGGGAGGCAAGTGTTGGGCGGGTTTTCTCGATCAGGGGATCACACTGCACGCCAAAGAGAACCCAGTATTTGAGTGAACTACGCCAGCAATAGCGCCCTGTGAGTAACGCGTAGCGAGAGGTGCTGCAGCGACTATGCGGTGAGTGAGCGTCCATGAAGCGTATGCCCATGTTGGCAATACGCTCCATGTTGGGTGTGTGGAGTTGCCGGTCATCCTTGTTGCCGGTCCAGTCCTGGTAGACTGAGGTATCTCCCATTCCCATGTCGTCTGCCAGAAAAACAACGATATTGGGGTCGGCGGCGCGTCCTGTTCCACTGGAGAAAAAGAGTACGAGCCCTGTAGCAAGTGCGGGGAACAGGAAAAGTGGCATGAGCGGAAAAGAGTGGATGGATGGAATGGAACTTGCAAGTCGGGAGGTAAGGGCTCGTATGGTTGCAGCACGGCATGCGCACTATTGCAATTGGGGACATACACGGATGCAGTTCATCCCTTCGCGGGTTGATCGACTACGCCGGAATTAGCGAANAAGATACGGTTGTCACCTTGGGGGACTATGTCGATCGCGGCCCGGACACCAGAGGGGTAATCGATACGATTCTGGAGCTCCGCGAGCGAACCCGGGTAGTAAGCCTTATGGGCAATCATGAGATCATGATGCTTGAGGCAAGGGAATCAGCCCCTGCTCTGGCCCGCTGGATGGGAGAAGGAGTCGGGGGTAATTCCACCGTTGCGTCCTACGGGGGTGAGAGCCTCCAGGCCATTCCCGGACAGCACTGGGAATTTATTGAGGGAGGCCTCCCGTTCCATGAATCGGAGTCCCACTTTTTCGTCCATGCCAATGCGGCTTCCCACCTAGCCCTGGAGGACCAGGATCCCTTCATGCTTTTCTGGGAGAAGTTCAGAAAAGTGCCTGCCCACCGCAGCGGAAAGATCATGGTGTGTGGTCACACGGCCCAGAAGAGTGGGGTTCCTGCAAATCTGGGACACGCGATATGCATTGATACCCGGGCTTATGCCGGGCAGTGGCTCACCGCTCTTGATGTCGAGAGCGGCACTTATTGGCAGTGCAACGAGGAAGGAGAGCGAAGGAGTAATAATATNTCTCTCCACTTCAACGCGTGATTGAACAGCTTACTTGCCCGCGCGACGTTTCACGAATTGCACGGATTTTGGGTCGAAGGCCTCAGGGTCGTAATCATCGTCCAGCCACATGAGGTCGCCATTGAGGGCAGCCATGTAGCCGAAGGCACCCCCGGAATCCTCGGGGGGGCAGGCCCTTGCCCCCTCGATGAGAATGGGAAGGTCCCCTTCACCTTCCTCCGTTTTCCCCTCGATACAGATTTCGTGAACCCACTCTTCATTGAAGTCGTAACGATAGAGCAGGCGGATGGGGAAATGCCGCCGGCCGATGAATTCCCTGATCGAAATCGATCCTTCTTCCTGAAAGTTCTCCCCTTTTTCGACCTCCTCGTGGTCTGGACCGATAACATCAAGAAGACGCTTTCCCTTACCGTGACGAAATTCGTGCCATTGCTTGTCCTCCCAGCCCATGGCCTGCTGGATCGCATCATGGAGCTGGCGGAAGGTTGCGTCAGAGGGAATAGAAAAGCGGCGCCAGATTTCTGGTTCAATCTGGTAAAGAAAGACTTTTACGAGGTAGCGCATGGATAGGCTCAAGAAATGGGCTTGGGCCCTTAGCAAGGGCTGGCCTTGTCTGCAAGTAGAGCAATGGACTTTTCGCCTTACTACCGGCGAGTCTGACCAGGGCGGGTTCTTTTATTGTAGGGAGGCTTGTCGAAGGTGTCTCCGTTAAGGCGGGGGTCTTCGTTGCGACGGAGCTCGTCCATGAGAAGAGCCTTCAAGCCCTCGCGAACGGCGTCATAGGCCTTGTTGCCGGCAAGGTTATTAACCTGGTGGGGGTCGCTGGTGAGGTCGTAAAACTCCTCAGGGGGCCGGGGTCCGAATCCCAGTGCCCAGTGTCGTGCATATTTTGGATTATTGCGGTTTGTTACCATCCACGCCTTNGTTGGGCCGGCGTCNATGTCTCCGAAGGCAANTCGGGTACTGTTCTCCAGCTGCTGGTATGATGGAGGGTTGGCATCATTCAGTTTGAGCGGGTCGCCCATCGGAGTTCGATCTGGGGTCAAGTTCATGATCAGGAGGTAGTCTTCAGTGCGCAGCGCTCTGGTCGAATAAGGGAGGCCGCCCCGTGCGGTATTGACATGGGTCTCCCTGCCAATGAGGGCCCAGCCCCGGAGCTTGTCGTGATCTCCATTGGTCAGGGCTGGCAGAAGGTCTTCACCATTCATTCCTGTTTCCGGCTTCAGCCCGGCTGCGGAAAGAAAGGTAGGCGCGAGGTCTATCAGGGAGATCGGCTTNCTGATGACCTGTCCTGGCTTGATGTGGCCCGGCCATCGTGCGGCGAATAGAACTCGGGCTCCAAAGTCGTAGCAATTGGTCTTGCCCCTCGGAAACCCGGGAGCGCCATGATCTCCGGAAATCACCAGAAGGGTATTATCAAGTTCGCCAAGGCTCTCGAGCTCACTGATAATTTCCTGGCAACTCCGGTCGAAGGCCATGCCCTCTCCGAGATAATCCGCGAAGTCCTCTCTGACTTCGGGGACGTTGGGGAGGAAGGGAGGCATGACCTTGGCGAGTGCATCCGGGTTCAGGCCCCAGAGCCTTTTTCCGGAGCCCTTGGTCCATTTGCGGTGTGGATTGGTTGGGTGGAAGGAATAATAGAAAGGCTGCCCGGCTTTGCGTTTCGATAGAAAGGATCGAAAATTTTTGCGGCATTCGTCATAAAGCTGCTGCTTTGCCTTTTTAATGGATCCCTTGTCGCTGTTTTCGCCAATGGCCCTGCTGACGTTCTGCGAAAACTGGTTCACCTTGCTGCCGGCAGAGCGGAAGTTGTTCTTTTTTCCGCCCATGCGGTCTTCGGCGATATGCATCTTGTGAGACCATCCGATGTGATATCCAGCTTCTTGCAAAAGGAGGCCGAAGCCTCTGACCTCATTCCACGGGTCTTCTGCGCGATTCCCATGCCATGGAGAATGGAGCTGGGAATGTGAACCATTTCGGAAAAAGTGTCGGCCTGAAATCAGAGCCGCTCTTGAGGGTGAGCACGAAGGAGCGGAGACAAAGACGTTCCAGCCGAGAGCTCCTTCCTTTGCAATCCGGTCGAACACGGGAGTGGAGACGATGTCGTTCGCCGAGGGTCGTTGCGGGTCGCCATACGCAGAGGCGTAGCGTCCCAGATCATCCGCAAACAAGAGAACGATATTAGGCTTTTTGTCTGGCGCGCCGTTGCAAGCAAGAGGCGACCCAATCAGGGCAAAGAAAAGAAGGATACGATTCATCTACGGCAAAAGGCTAGCGGGACTGCGGCGCGCACAAAGAAAAAGTTCTCGATTCGGTGTATTGCGGGTCGTGTAGCAGCGATCATGCTGCGGTGGAGTTGCCTTGGGCGCTTTGTACAGCTAAGGCTTGATCATGGACCGTATCGCATCCCTTGTCCTTCTATTCCTCTGGAGCTCCCTTCTTTCGCACGGAGCGGATCGCCCTAATATCCTCTGGATCACGAGCGAGGACAACAGTCCCTATCTCGGGTGTTACGGTGACTTGCAGGCAAAGACGCCCCATCTTGATCGATTTTCCGAGCAGGGGGTAAGGTATCTAAACGCGTTTTCCTCGGCACCGGTCTGTTCAGCAGCGCGCTCTACCCTCATAACGGGAATGAACGCCTCTACCCTCGGCGTTCATAATCACCGGAGCAGTGTGCCCGTGCCCCGGGGGGTAGTTTACTACCCGCAGGTGTTCCGCGAGGCCGGCTACTATTGCACGAACAATTCGAAGACTGACTACAATATGTCGATCAACGGGAAGCGTGCGGGTTGGAAGGACGTGGGTTGGCACGAGAGTAACGGCAGAGCGCACTACAGGAATCGGAGAAAGGGACAGCCGTTCTTTGCTGTTTTTAACACTACCCTTTCCCACGAGGGACAGACCACGGACAAGGCCTACCGAGGACGGATGAAAGAAAATCCGCCTCGTCGGGTCGTGCCGCCCGCCAAGGTAATCCTTCCGCCCTACCATCCGGATACACCGGCCATCCGGGAAAACTGGTCGCGCTATTTCGATAATCTCTCCCTGATGGACAAGTGGGTTGGCGAAAAATTACAAGAGCTGGAAGAGCTGGGCGAGGCCGAGAATACCATTGTGTTTTATTATGCGGATCACGGTGGAGCGCTCCCGCGCGGGAAACGCAATATTCACGATTCCGGGTCGCGGGTCCCACTCATCATCCGCTTTCCGGAAAAATGGAAACATCTTGCGCCTGGAAATCCGGGAGAGACATCCGATCAGTTGGTGGCGTTTGTAGATTTTCCGGCTACTGCGGTGAATCTTTGTGGCCTTGAGATTCCCGGGATTTGGGAGGGGCGCCCATTCCTGGGTCCTGCTGCTGAGGAGCGTGAATTCGTCTATCTTTTTCGTGGGCGGATGGACGAGCGCTACGACACTGTTCGCGCTGTTCGCACCAAGGAACATCTCTACGTTCATAATTTTTCCCCACATCGGCCTCTGGGCCAGGCCTACACTTATCCCTTCCGCGTTCTGGCCAGCATGGGCTCTTGGTATGAGGCCTTTAAGGCGGGTAAGTGCAACGAGGATCAAGCTCGTTACTGGCAGCGAAAAAAAGCTGAGGAGCTCTATGTAATAAAAAGGGACCCTTTTCAGATTCGCAATCTGATCGGTGAAAAAGATCACCGTGACGTGTTAAATGATCTGCGAGCGAAGTTGCGGGACGAGATTCTGAGCACGCGAGACACAGGTCTCATTCCTGAGGGGATGTATGGCCGACTTGCTGGATCTGGAACCATTCATGAATTCGCCCAGAGCGAAAGTTATCTCGCCGACGAGGTTCTCTCTGCTGCGAGCAAGGCTGTCCGTGGTGATTTGGGTACTGGGTTTTCCTTCGCGAGGAAATGCATGCAGCATGATTCTCCATTGATACGCTACTGGGGAGTGACTGGAGCGCTGATGCTAGGCGGGGAGGGGGCTCCGTTGAAGGACGACCTGACAGAGCTGCTCGATGATCCGGTGTATGACGTGCGGGTAGTGGTGGCAGAAGCGCTGGGGCATTTAGGGGAGAGCGCGAAGGCTCTGCCGGTCCTCGTGAAGGTTGTGAACGAAGGGAACGTGTATGAGTCGCTTGCGGCTGCGAATGCTCTGGAGGCGCTTGGCCGAGACGGAGCTGTTCCGATGGCCACAGTCAAGGCAGTGATGCCGAAAAAAATACGCGCTGAAGGAGCCCGGGTTGTGGAAGCGATTGAGAAGATCAGGTAACGGCTTTCGAATCTCCGCACTGGGCGGACCGTGCTACTTCCCCTTCTGGCTCAGGTCCTGCAGACGTAATCCGTTAGCGGCCACCAGTTCGTGGCAGCGCTGGCGCAGTCTGTTCAGGGCGATAGTTTGAGCTTCGGTCTGCAATTGAGCGGGCAGAGCGGCAACATTAACCAGTTGCCGGGGGTCCTCGCTCAGGCTGTAGAAAAACTCGAAGGGTGGCTTGTCCGGCCCGTCCACGAGGTAGCGTGCGTAAAGCCAGTCTTTGTCGCGCACTCCCTCCCAGCGGGGGATAGTTCGAGGAACTGCAATAAATTCACAGAGGAAGTCCTGTCGCCAGTCTTTCGGGGTGACGCCTTGAAGGATGGGTAGAAGGCTACGGCCGGTGTGGCTTGCCGGTGCGGGAAGGCCGGCAAGCTCAATCATGGTGGAACCTAGATCACTATTAAGTGCCATTTCCTTCTGAATCACTCCGCGGCGATTCTTCGGTGCGCGAGGGTCAAATATTATGAGCGGGATCCGCAGGGATTCATCATAGTGGGTCCATTTACCCGCAAATCCGCGATCTCCAAGGTAATAGCCATTATCCGCCGAGTAGATAATGACGGTATTTTTTGCCAAGCCTTGCTTCTCGAGCTGAGCGACGAGGCGTCCCATGACGTGATCAATGCCGCTAAGCATCCGAAAGTAGGCGCGCATATTGGTCTGGTATTTCTCAGCAGTATCCCAGCGCCAGAAGAAGCGTTCCCGGTTGAGGGAGTTCTTGAGAAATGCGGGCTGCGACTCGAAGATGGCTGCGTCGTTGAGAGTGGGCAAAGGCATCTCTAGATCGTCGTATTTACCATCCATTACTCTTGGCCATGGAAAGTGCCCGGCCCCTGGCCGCTTATCACGATCCTCAGCGTGCGTCGCATTAAACGAGATCTGAAGGCAGAATGGCTGGTCGCTCCTCTGCTCCCTGAGGAAGTCTATCCCCCAATCGCCGAGAATCTGGGTGGTATGGCGGAGGCTGCCATCTGCCTGCTTCTTGAAGTAGGGAGCGCGGCCCAGCTTGCGGCGGATGTCCCACATGGCGACGGCGCTCTCCTTCCCGATCGCGACGTGCTCCTTGCCGAGATGAGCAGTGCGGTAGCCGGCGGCCTTGAGGAGTGCGAAGTAACTTGTCGCGCAGAGGTCGGGATTGAGTGGACCGGGGGAGGATCGGTAGAGGTGGCGGCGTTCGTAGCAACCGGTGAAGAGGCAGGCGCGGCTTGCCCAGCAGGTGGAGGTTGTGACGAACGCATTTTCAAAGCGCACGCCCTGTGCGGCGAGGCGATCAAGGTGTGGAGTCCTGACCACCGGGTGTCCAGCGCACCCAAGGGTATGATTGCGCTGGTCGTCAGCGAAGAGGAAAAGAATGTTGGGCTGGCTCAGGCCGGAAGCCGGGAGAAGGAGGCAAAGGAGGGGNATGCGGAAAATTGCCATGTAATGTGAGCGTGGTTGAAAATCGTGACTGACGCGAGGTGGCGCGAAGTCAAAAAAAGATATGGGGTCAGCTATTTAGGGGCGTTCTTTCTGGGCGCCTTGCGTTTTTGAGATGCGCTACTCCTCGCTGGATCGGCATTTACTTTTGGAAACCATTTAGCGAGCTCCTTCTTGANTGGCGCCAGCTCCTTCTTCGCGGCGAGGTTTGTCCATTCGTTGGGATCGGTCCGGAGATCATAAAGCTCCTCAGATCCTTCATAATACCGGATGTAACGATAGTGGTCGGTTCGGACGGCGTGATTGTTTTTACCATGAGTAGTGAGGGCAGGTCTTTGCCATTTGGCGTTTGGATCCATGAGAAGAGGGGTAAGGCTTGCTCCGTCGAGACCTTCTCTTTTGGTCAAGCCGCAGAGATCGATAAGGGTGGGGTAGATGCTGAGAAGCTCTGCNGGGCGGGTGCAACGCGTTCCTTGGTTCATGGCAGGTGCGGAGATGATGAAGGGCACTCTGGTAGCGCGCTCCCAGAGCGATTGCTTGGCCCAACGCTCCTTTTCTCCAAGGAAGAACCCGTGATCCGAGTAGAGGACGACCACAGTGTTTCCGGCGTGGGGACTTTTTTCGAGAGCATCCAGNAGGCGGCCGACCTGCTCGTCTGTTGATCGGACGCATGCCAAGTAGGACCGGACCGCGTTCTTCCAGTGGCCTCCTTCTAAAAACCAATCATGTGTTGGCGCAGCGGGGGCGATGGTCAGTTCGTTGACAATCTCCGGGAGGTCATCCCGNTCGCCAGCTTTCANAGGGGGAAGCGTGACATCCGCTTTCGGAATCTCCCGGAACACCCGTGCAGGGGAGTAGAAGGGGACATGAGGCCGGTAGAAGCCGATTGCGAGGAAAAAGGGTTTATTGTGCTCGGCGGTAATTTGTTCGATTGCCCAGNTNGCGTCNNTACGGTCTTGAAAGAAGTCTTCCTTGTAAGTCTGTGGCCCGAAGTCCCAGAGCCCTTTCAGGTCCTTGATGAGCCGGACGTCCCGCTCAAGGCGTTGCCCCGGACGTGGNCCTACAACTTCGAAGTCTCCTGGAGGAAGTCCAGAGCCATGGTAGATTTTGCCTGTTGTAAGGGTGAGGTATCCATTGGCAGCAAAGTGGCGCGCAAGCGTCACGTGATTTTTCAGAGCCGGGACAGTCCAAGGCCGGGGAGCATTCATGTAGATCCCCGAAGTCGAGGGTCGTAATCCATACATGATACTGGTCCGGGATGGATTGCAGATCGGGGCCTGGCAGTGGGCGTTGGTGAAAAGCACTCCCTTCCGGGCGAGTCGATCGATATGGGGCGTTCGAGTGTCTGGATGTCCTCCCAGACAGCCAACCCAGTCATTGAGGTCATCTATCGCGATCAGGAGGACATTGGGTTTTCCTTCTGGGCGGGCTCCCTCGCACGGCTGCGCGAAAGGACACGATAGCAAGGCGCACACGGAGGCGGTAAGGAGTCTNTNCATNNGNGTTCNGCGTTTTNNCNGCNNGAGANNAGTTGGAGCGNATCNAGAATCACGAANCATGNNGNTTNCTGNNANANNCGNTANCCANANNCNTTCAANNAGTCTNGNCNCTCNGACNNAAGAGGGCGCNNGAGTCAGGGAGCAACCTTNGGTCCCGGCCACCANGCGGCNANCCGCGCNCTGAGTTCCTTGACTTTATCCNNGTGCTTGGNGGCNAGGTNGNTTTNTTCCGCAGGATCNTTGNTNAGGTTATAGAGCTCNGNAGCNNTGCCGGGNNCCGNTNCGCCATGNTGCAGNAGCAATTTCCANTCNCCTGNNACGANATAGCGGGTCTGCACACTGAGNGTAGGNCGNGCGACATCGAAGATGTCATGAGCATAGGCGGCTCCGAAGANGGCGTTNCGCTTGANNAGGGCCTNNCGGTCTCGCAGNTCNNTCCCCTTCATNGAAGGAGGGNACGGGCAGGCCGCAGGCCTTCAGGATGGTNGGNGCNAGATCGATTGAGCTNACGAGNGTNTCTTCATCGAANTTCTGGNCGATCTGGCCTGGCCAGCGGANCATNACAGGNGTTCGGATTCCTCCCTCATTGGGNGAGCGCTTGGANCGNGGGGCGTAGCGNCCGCTGTTGGCNCTTTGAATCCAGCCGTTGTCGGTNANNTANAGNACNATCGTGTTTTCCCGCAGNCCCTCNTCGTCNAGNTGAGCGAGTAATTCACCGCAGGTCTCATCNAACCANTCGCACATCGCCCAGTAGCGNGCAATGAAGCGGGANGNNGACTTNNNNCGGTANTTCTCAAAGAGGCGNGCCGGAGGGTTGTGAGGNGTATGCGGAAGNAATGGGGCGTGCCAGATGAAGAAGGGCTTCTTCNTNTTNCCGGCTTCGGCAATNAAGTCNGTGATNGGNTTGATGCCCTGNCGGCTGATCTTNAGTCCGGCATCNCCNTGACGCCCTCCNCGNTTGGGNTCTCCGTGGGTCATCGCNTGAGTNAAGCCACCNCNNNTCTTNGGGTNNCCCTCCCACCACTTTCCCGTCTGCAGGCTNAGGTAGCCTGCTTCTGCCCAGNAGATGNGCGAGGCCGGGCTCATCNTCGATCCGGTCCANNATGGNNTCGTAGAGTGGNGCGAGCTCGGNGTNGGTNCGNCCTNCTTTNTTTCCNGNNNGGATGCGGGGNTCATTCCCGGTGATGCCGTGTTCGTGCGGNTGNCTGCCACTGAAGATGGAAGCGAGGGANGGGCGGCAGAGNGGNGCNGCAACGTAACCTCTNGNGTAGGTCAATGANTCGCCNGCTAATTTGTCGAGGTGGGGAGTNTTTATGTGAGGNTGTCCGAGAAACGAGTAGTCCCCCCACGATTGGTCNTCAGAGATAATGAGGAGAACGTTAGGCTGGNTTGAATTCTCTGCCCTGCCNGNGAGGGCNGTNACAGANGCTGCACAGAGGAGCAAGAATAGAGAGGCNNANACNCATAANGNGCNTTGGACGGTGAGCNAATTGNCCGGAGTTGGCAACTCTGGGAGACTTCCCNATGAACATTTCCTTTATTCCCGNNNCGTGCGTCCTACGCTGCNNGNGTGATCCCGAGAAAAGCTGTTGTTACTGCGGCCAGNCCNACGGAATACCATTTGCCTCTTCAGACGCTGGTGGATTCCGAAGGAGTAGCAAAGACCGCTTTGGCCATCATCCTNGATGANCTTTTCGCATCCGGAATCGANTCCGCTGCCGTAGTAATTTATCCGGGAACCCGTGACNNTTTNCTTCGTGCTGCAGGAGAGCATGCNGNTCGGCTNACNCTGATNGAGCAGGAGGCNCCCCGGGGNTANGGCCACGCNGTATGGAGNGCGCATNAATTCACNGGGNATGACCCCTTNGTCCTGCTTGTGGGNGATCACCTCTACCTNAGTAATGATGAGCCATCCTGCGTAAGNCAGATGCTNNAAGTGGCGGCNGNTCACGAGGGCTGTATTTCGGCAGTNAACCCGACTCACGAGAGNNAACTNCGNTATTACGGAGCTGTGGCGGCCAGCCGGGTGCCCGTATCGCCATCNCTNTTTGAGATCCACGATGTGATCGAGAAGCCGACTCCGACGCTCGCTGAACAGGAGTTGATCGTGCCCGGATTAAGAGCNGGGAATTACCTGTGCTTTTTCGGGATGCATCTTCTTACNTCCAGAGTCATGGAGCATCTCGGCCAGGAAGTGACNCGGATCGGAGACGAGCAAAAGCTTGAGCTCTCTCCTACTNTGGCGGTTATCGCCGGGGAGGAAAAATACCTCGCGGTAGAGNTGGCGGGCCAGCGCTTCAATATCGGTGAGCGCTACGGACTCCTCAGGGCTCAGCTCTCTCTCGCCCTTGCTGGCCCTCACCGGGATGANGTGCTTNCNGATATAATTGAGATTACGGCTTATTCCCGCCCCCCATGTCCAAGCTCCTGACAATTATCTCAAGCGAGGAGCCCGAGGTTCGTAATACAGCGNTGGCGGAGGTTTGCGCGGAGTTNACCNTGTCGGAGCTCATGGAGGAGTGCGCAGTCCTCGATCGGTTCCGCAGAGAAACTGGGAANCTTTACTCCAAGGTGCGNGCTCTCTGTTTTCTCTCTGCGATTNANCGCCTGCATCTTCCTCCNTTATTACCGGCCGATAGAACNGGTCATATTCCCGTAGNNGGCACCGATCTTCTTCTTCAGCGNNGATNTTCCGAGGCGATCGATGCGTTTCANCTGGCGGTTGGGGAGCAGGGCGCCAGCGAGGCGCTNTCGTCCGCTCTCGCCCATGGNTACCATGAGCTGGCCTTTGATGCTCTGGGNGCTCAGGTGCGCAAGGCAGTANGTGAGGTCAANGGTAATCAATGGATGTTTCGGATGGGCCATCCNGCAGATCATCCACTGATGGTTTCGGAGGAGCTTCTGAAGAGGAACGCTGACGGCNTCAGGCCGATACTCTGTGAGCGAACTCCNGTCCGGATGGACCTGTCCCACGCAGGGTGGTCGGATATCTTTTTTCTGGGCATGGATTATCCAGAGGGCGCACAGGTTCTCAATNTCTCGGTAGACCTTGGGGTNCACGNCAGAAAGNAGCAGCCGGCTCCACCGATCGAGGTTCGGGTGCGAGTCATCGATGAGCCAGNGATNATTTTGAGATCCGTAGATCTNAGGGCNTCGGCCCGGGTNGAAAGTCTCGGAGANGTTTTTGATTTCGCNAAAGATGANCTGGGCCTGCTCAANGCGGCCCTTATTGCTTCCGGAGTTGTTCCGCCGGGAATCGAAGGNTCGGGGCAACGNTTGGAATCTCTCCTCGAGCGNATGGTCGGCTNNGGTCNGGGCATTGAGTTGGTTTCCAGCGTTCGCGGGATCTCGAAGGGATCGAGGTTGGCAGTATCCACCAATCTTCTGGCGGCNCTCATTGCGGTGCTGATGAGGTCAACCGGCCAGACNAGATCCCTGNGNGGGACCCTCAGCGAAAGCGAGAAACGCCTTGTTCTCGCGAGGGCNGTTCTGGCGGAGTGGCTCGGTGGNTCGGGNGGCGGGTGGCAGGACTGCGGAGGAATCTGGCCCGGAATCAAANTGATCTCGGGAGTCTCCTGCGNGCGCGACGGACCCGGAGTTTCATGTTTCGCGTGGGCGCCTGTTGCCTGNTCACCATGTNTTTGGNGAAGACGAGATCNCAAGNTCTGCGNGAAACGCCCTNCAGGATTCCGTTGTCCTTGTNCATGGGGGAATGACCCAGAACGTGGGNCCCATGCTCGAAATGGTGACAGAGAGATATNTGCTCCGNTCNAANAGGGAATGGGNNGGACGCCTTGAGGCNTTGNAACTNCTTGATGAGGTGGTCTCCTGCCTNAAGANNGGNGACATGAAGGGCTCTTGGCCGGGCNACCACTAGAAATTTCCGNGGACCGATNCAGNCCATTCTNCCNTGGGCCACGAATCTNTACACGGANACCCTGATCGAGCGCGTTGAGNAAAAGTTCGGNGANGATTTCTGGGGNTTCTGNATGNTCGGGGGNATGTCCGGAGGNGGAATGGGCTTTATCTTTGATCCAGCCCGGAAATCCGAGGCGCAAAGCGCNTTAGGACAGNTNATGAAGGACGNCAAGGANCATCTGCANACGGCTCTGCCCTTTGCGATGGACCCAGTCGTGTATGACTTTCAGATTAATGACACNGGAACAATAGCAGAGCTTCTTGCAAGCGANANGTCTCTTTCCGAAGAGCNGGGATGTGCNNNTNATCCTGCTNCNGGNAANGNGGCTAGTNCGGNNNTCNANCNGGNAGGNNNANCCNANACNCTGAANATNCTNNTGNAGGANCACGGNTTNGATCAGGCAGACCCATGNCNGGCTGCGAGANNATGTNNTNTCNGGNCNCGTCAGNNTGCAGAGCAACAGGCTNCCATCNACGNCTCNAATCGNNGACGTCAGNTTCNACTGANGTCNNGGANTGCANNGCNGGGAGNNAANATTTGTCNAGGGAGAGTTCNNAGNTCGGNGAGGCTGCNATTGCNGGAGGAGANATTGCAGTAGTAACTCTTGCNGCGGGTGCAGCCTCNAGGTGGACNGGCGGTGCNGGAACCTGTAANGCNCTGAATCCNTTTGCTNCGCTNGGTGGAAGGCACCGNANCTTTCTCGAGGTTCATCTCGCCAAGTCCCGTAGGACGGGATTGAGCCTTGGCGTAGAAATTCCACACGTTTTTACCACCTCCTATCTTACCCATGGGCCCACCAGCCGGTTTCTGGATGAGGTCGCCCGTTATAATTACGAAGGCCCCCTTTTCCTGTCTCCCGGCCGGACAGTGGGGCTGAGAATGATTCCTACGGTGCGGGACTTGAAGTTTGCCTGGGAGGAGCTCCCCGAACAGCAGCTCGATCCCCAACAGCAGAAGCTACGGGATTCGGTGCGCTCGGGGATGATCGATTGGGCGCAGGCGCAAGGCGAGGCTCAGGATTATACGGATAACTTACCGGTCCAGTGCCTTCATCCCATGGGCCATTTTTATGAGGTCCCCAATCTTCTTCTGAATGGGACGTTGCGGACGCTCCTGCAGCTGCGTCCGCAGTTGAAGACTTTACTCGTCCACAATGTGGACACCTTGGGAGCTTTTGTGGACCCTGCAATACTGGGCACTCATCTTGCGAGCGGGCAGGGGATCAATATTGAAGTCATAAGCCGGCAGCTGGCAGATCGGGGTGGAGGTCTGGCCCGGGTAGATGGAACGGTTCGGCTTGTGGAGGGTCTGGCAATGCCCGCATCCTACTCTGAGTATGGGCTGTCCTATTTCAACTCCATGACCAGCTGGGTCGATATCGATCAGTATTTGTCCCTGCTTGGGATCGATCGAGATTCGGTCATGGCCAACGATCAAGAACAGATGCAAGAAGCCATTCGTACTCTTGTGAACCGAATGCCAACTTATCTCACCCTCAAGGAGGTCAAGAGACAGGCGGAGAATGGATCGCTGGGAGTATTTCCAGTCGCTCAAGTGGAACATTTATGGGGAGACCTTACGGCCTTGCCCGCTTCTAACTGCGGCTATTTTCTGGTCGACAGGCAGAGGGGNCGGCAACTTAAGAGTCCCGCTGAGCTGGATGAGTGGGTCGCCCGGTGCGCAACGCACCTCGAAGGCTTGTGTGTCTGGGGGTGAGGGGCCTCATCGCAGTTCCGGAATCGGATCTGTGGGGAGAATGGACTTCCCCTCCCATGTAGTTGCCCCGGTAGACTTGTCGTAAGTCAGGACCCTGTGGGCAGAGCGAGGTGCCGGTCTGCGGTTTACAGAGGGAATCCACTGCGCCATTTGATCTGCCTTTGCTCGTGCAGCGCTGTTCGGGGGTTCATCACCAGAGGCCAGCAGGTTGCTCCACTCATTGGGGTCCTTGGCCATGTCGTAAAGTTCCTCAGATCCGTCCGCATAGCGGATATAACGCCAGTTCTCGGTCCGGATAGCGTGGTTGTCATGGTTATGAGTTGTGATTGCGGGCCACTTACGAGGGGCCTCGGCATTTTGAAGCTGAGGAACAAGAGAGTGGCCTTCAAGAGTGTCATTGGATGGAAAGTCCAGCAGGTCGACAAGCGTCGGGTAGATGTCGAGGAGCTCAGCAGGCTGCCGGCAAACCTGCCCGCTCTTGATTCCGGGTCCTGCGAAGATCAGAGGAACTCTGGTCCCATCGTCCCACAGGGTATTCTTGCCTGTAATTTCCTTTTCTCCAATATGATACCCGTGGTCAGACCAGAGGATGACGATGGTGTTTTTTTCCAGACCGCTTGTCCTGAGGGTCTCGAGAAGTCTCTCTACCTGAGCGTCTATAAAGGTGGTGCACGCCAAGTAGGAACGGGTGAGATTGTGCCATTGGTTAGTATCCTCGAGAAATTGAAGTCGCGGCTCTGGTAGTCGCCAGTGGAGGTTCCACGAGAATCGGGGCGTATCTTCGCGATCATTGATCCTGATGGCTGGGAGTTGCAACTGCTCGAGAGGATGAAGATTCATCCACTTTTCCGTGGCATAGCACGGGACATGAGGAAGGAAGAATCCGGTGGCGAGAAACAGGGGAGTTTCCTGACCCGATTGGGCATATTCCTGCAGGCGCTCGACGGCCCAGCTCGCTACCTGATAGTCGCCCTTGTCCTCATCTTTGTGGGGGAAGAGCCCCCAGTCCACGAGTCGGTGGGGCTGAGGAGTCTTAACGAGTTTCTCTGATGGGAAGGGCTTGCCCGATGCCCCGGGGCCGACTTCATTCCACTCGATATGAGGCCTTTTGATCGAACGCCCGTTGCGGCCATGGTAAATTTTCCCTGTCATGGCAGTGCGGTAATTGCCATGACGAACAAAGTACTGGGGAAGAGTTTCCGTCTTGGCGAATTCAGGAAGGCTACGAAACCACGGAGCAAGCCCATAAACCCCGGTTGTGCTTGGGCGCAATCCGGTCATGACACTCGTTCTTGAGGGGTTGCATAGAGGCGACTGGCAATGGGCGTTGGTAAAGACAGTTCCCCGTTTTGCGAGAGCATCTATATGCGGGGTTCGAGCCTGAGGGTGGCCTCCAAGACATCCCACCCAGTCGTTCTGATCGTCAATGGCGATCATCAGGATGTTCGGCTGATCCGCTGCCTTAAGAGGGCAAACCAGAGAAAACAGAATTAAGAGCGAAAAGGTAACAGGCTTCATTGTTAGTGGGGTTCAGTTCAGTTTGGAGTCGAGCTTTTCTCCGAGATCCCGGACGCGGTCAGGAAAGGCTTCAGCAATATTTTTTGTCTCTCCGGGGTCGACCTCATGGTCATAAAGCTCGATGTGAGAGATCTTGCCGCCCCGGGCATGGCGAATCATGCGGAAGCGGGCGGTGCGGATCGTTTCGGCCCCGTTCCTATAGGAAATAGCCATCCGTGCTGGAGCGCCCGGATCGTCGAGATAGGTCCGAAGAGAGGCTCCCGCCAGCCCTTTGGGTGGACCCAGGCCCGCTAGGTCACAGAGTGTCGGGAAGATGTCTACGGTTTCAACGATGGCAGCGGAGGCTTTGCCTCCGGGGGATTTCATCCCGGGGTCGACGACAATCAGGGGAGAGCGTAGAGATTCTTCAAAGAGGGAGTGCTTACCCCAGATAGCATGCTCTCCAAGGTGCCAGCCGTGATCACCCCAGAGCAGGATTATGGTGTCATCAGACTTCCCGTGCTTATCCAGACCTGCAAGTAACCTCCCGACGAGAGCGTCGGCATACGAAACACACCCAGCGTAATGTTTACGGACCATGGTTGCAAAATCATGGTCACTTCTGGGATCGCGTTTCCACCGGTTATATTTCATGAACTCCCCGCTTCCATGCCAGGTCGTCTTTCCCGACGGTTTGGACGCGTGTGGAATGCTTGGCAGCGAGACATCATTATACAGCTTTACGTATCGCGCCGGGGCTCCGAAGGGAAGGTGTGGTCTTAGAAATCCGACTGCGAGGAAGAAGGGATTCTTGTCCGCGGAAAGCTTCTCCAGTTGAGAAAGAGCTTCCTCGATAGTCGGCCCATCCGGGTAGCTACTGTCATCACCATCGAACGCCTGGAGCACGTCCATCTCCTTCGCGTTTCCTCGAATCTCTCCGTTGGCCTGCCCGTGCATCAGTCCACGAGGGTGTTGCCATGGCCCGCTTGGGCAGAGGTGTCTGGTCCACGCCTCCGGCATTTCAAGCTGGCTATCATCGTTCCAATCCCTGCCTCCCCGGCCCCCGGGATGATGAGAGACCTTCCCAACAGAAACCGTGGTATAGCCGTTGCGGCGAAACCACGCGGGCATGTTGGTAGTCCGGATCGTCTCATCATTTCCCCGGCGAAATAGTGCGCCATTATCGCGCGGTCCGTAGCGGCCAGTCAGCAAGGTATAGCGGGACGCTCCACAGGTTGGGGCCTGAACGTAGTGCCGGGTGAAGGTCCTCCCTTTCCGGGCGAGGGCATCAATATTGGGAGAGTGGATATACTCAGCGCCGAAGCATTTGAGCTCAGGGCGGAGGTCATCGATACAGATAAGAAGGACGTTTGGCCGCTCGGTGTCTGCGAGGAGAGGCACTGTGAGAAGAAGAGCCAGCAGGCCGCGGCAATTGAAGGGCGGGAGGAGTCGCTTTATTGAGGGAGTGTTCAACTTGGGAGCATCCATGAAGCAGGGACATGATTTCATTTCACGAAGAGCGGCACAAGGTGTTCCAGTATCGCTTCCAGCGGCCGGCCAATCTCACCCTTATTGTGAGCGGTCGCGACGGCTACGATATTTAAGGAAGGAAAAGCCGCCATATACTGTCCTCCTGCGCCTATTCCGCTCACCATGTGGACACGTCGCCCTGCCGCTTTCTTTTGCCGGTTGTGAAAATGGTAAAAATACCCTTCTCCCCGGTGGCTGCTCATGACGAGCTTTACATACTCAGCGGCGAGGAGTTGTTCGCCACCGTATCTGCCCCCTTGAATGACCGTGATGCCAAATTTCAGTAATGAGCGTGCCGTGAAACTGCTTCCTGCTCCACTTTTTGGAATGCCACAGGGCTGATCGTCCCAGTGGTAGATTGCTCCGAGCTTTCCCGCTACTTCCCGGGCTATGAATTCCTGAGCCGTCCGAGGAGCAAGGGTATCCACTATCATCATCACCATGGAAGGGTCTGTACCGGTGTATCGGTATTGCTTTTTCTCTGGGGTCACAGGAGCGGTGTTTTCAAACAGAGCCTGAAAAAATTCCTGACGTTTGAATTTCCCGCCAAGTGTCCTCGCAAAGTTTCTATCTGGGAAGCGCAAGCCCGATTTCATGGAGAGGGCATCGCGCAAGGTAATGGTTTCGACTCCGGGTCTGATTTTGGAACGATCGATTTCCGGCATAAAACTGATGACCGGCTTGTCGAGATCATTCATGCTGAGAAGATCCAGCTGGATGGCCCTCGCGAGTGTTATGGATGTGAGGGTTTTGGTGATCGACATGGCATAGTGCGGTCCATCTACGCGTCCCCGGCGACTGTACATCTCAAAGATCAGCCTGCCGTCTTTCCAGAGCAGGATACTGTCGAGGTTGCCATATTTCCCTGCGTTGTCGTCGTTGCGAAGGGCCTCGATAGCCTTTTCCGCTCCTGGCAAATTCAAGGTCCCAACTGGCAGGCCATCTCCCAGATCCTCGGGAGAACTGCTCAGGTAAGGTTCTGTCAGATAGGGTATTTTTTTCTGCTCCGTGTAAGTTTGCGCCTTTGGGTTCAGCTCTCTGGGGAGCCGTGGGAGTTCGCTAGCGGGCAGGAGCGCTAGCAGTGCTGAACAGAAAAATAGAGCCAAGGCAGTGATCCCTGTCATCTTGGGAGGTGCGCTTTGAATGACAGGAAGCTTTGCGGGCCTATAAGAAGTGCTCATTGTTGAAGAAGTCGCGGAGAAGCTTTTTCCACCCAGCCGGCTTTACGCTGACCCTTCCCGGGCCGACCCACGTCTCCAAGATCTTCACGGGCGGCTTCCGCATGAATGAGGAGCTGCTTGACGATCTCCGGGTTTTCAGCAGCAACATTTGTATCTTCATGAATATCTTTGGCGAGGTTGTAGAGAGCGAGCGCTTTCTTACCTTCGGGTTTTCCCCAGTTACGCTTTTTGGAGTCCATCGCCAGGCAAAGCTTCCAGGGGCCAGAGCGTACGGCCTGTAATTGATCCATCTGATAGTAGAAAAATGCATCCCGGGGGTGACTCTTTGATTCACCGCTGAGGATCGGCCAGATGTTTTTACCATCAATGAGGTGGTCAGCAGGGAGTTTGCCACCGGAGATGGCGGCCGCCGTGGGGAGAAGGTCCATCGTGCAGGTGAGAGCTCCTCGGGAGCTGCCCGCGGGGATCCGTCCGGGCCAGCGAATAACGCAGGGCACTCGCATACCTCCCTCGTCTGTGCGCCCTTTCCGACCTCGCAGGGGCAGGTTGCTTCCCTGCTTTTCTCGGGCGGAGCCGTTATCCGAGGTAAAGAGAACCATTGTATGCTTATCGATACCTTCAGATTTGATGGCCTTGAAAAGCTCTCCCATTGACCAGTCGATCTCCTGAACCCAGTCGCCATAGGCTCCAGCTTCACTGGTGCCCTTGAATCGCTCTCCGGGCACGAGAGGGAGGTGCACTGCAGTATGGGGGAGGTAGAGAAAAAATGGACTCTTGCTATTAGATTTAATGAATTTCACTGCTTCGGCGGTATACTGGGCAGTAATTGTAGTGTCTTTTTGCACGCCATCCCGGACCACGGTCAGGTCGCGCACGAGGGGCAGGGGAACCTCTTTGCGGTTCATGTCATTACTGTAGGGAATGCCGAAGTAATGATCGAAGCCGTGGTTGGTAGGCATGAAGTCAGGATGATCTCCGAGATGCCATTTCCCGATACACATGGTGGAGTAATTCTGCTCCTTAAGGACCTCGGCGATAGTGATTTCATCCGGATTGAGGCCCTTACGAGCTGCTGGGAAGAGCACACAGAGATTCTTTTCATCNACATGCATATTGACCCGGCGCGGATAACAGCCAGTCATGAGGCTNGAGCGCGAGGGGGTGCATACGGGGCAGGTAGAGTAAAAGTCAGTGAGCCGCATCCCTTCCCGGGCCATCTGGTCAAGGACAGGCGTAGCGTGTTTTTTTGCCCCAAAGGGGCCAATGTCGGCATAGCCAAGGTCATCGCAGAATACGATAATGATGTTGGGCTTCCTTTCAGCGGCCAGAACAGGAGGAGCGACATGAAGGAGGGAAAGANAAAGGAACAAATTNACAGTTTTCATGAATAGGGGAGGGGTAGCAAAGTTTCGTACAGAATCGCAGAAAGCGATAGATCGCGGTGTAAGGAAACGCGAGTTACTCGTAGTGCCATTTTATGATCCATGGGTCCTCCGTGCGCTTCTGCATGTCCTTGAGCTTGGACCGGTAACTAGTGAGAACCTTGGCAAACGCAGGGTNCTCTGCGAGATTATGGGCCTCGGCAGGATCGGATGAGATGTCGTAGAGCTCAAACTGCGGGCGGTTGATATAGGCGTCGACGGTGCGCTTTCCATAGGGAGCTTCGGCGCCTTTGGCAAACTGGGCCTGCCAAGTGGAAGCGCGCCATAGATCTGAGGCGAACGGGTAAGGCTGACGCCAGGCGATATTCCAGATGAGCTTGTATTTCCGATCCCTTACAACCCGCATGGGATAGTACATCTGNATTTCATGAAAGGTGTGAGAGGCTCCAATCTCGTCCCAGCCCTTGGGGCTGGCTTCTTCCAGAATNGGAACCCAGGAGCGGCCGTGATAGGCCTTTGCCGGCTTNCCGCCGTTCTCACCCGAAGGCACCTTGGCAACACTGATCAGCTTGAGAGGAGCCTGCCTCTCGGGATCGTAGGCTTTGGCAAGATCGAGGATGGACGGTGTGATATCCACATGGCTGATCATCGCGTTATTCACAACCCCTCTTTTTTTTGCCTCGGGATGACGAACAATGAAGGGCACGCGTAAGCCCGGCTCGTAAACGGTGGTCTTGCCCCCTGGAAAAGCCATTCCGTGATCCGCAGTGTAGATGAGAACCGTGTTGTCCCATTGNCCGGTTTCCTTGAGCAGGCTGACGAGGTGCCCCAGTCCCTGATCGATGCGGGAGCAGCTTTGATGGTATTGTGCGATNTCGGCGCGGCACTCGGGGGTATCTGGAAGGAAGTCGGGAACCTTGACCTTGGACGGCTCGTAAAAGACCTCCTCGATTCCCTGATGGGCTTTCCGTTCCGGCTTATTGCCAAAGAGGTCCGGTTTGAGCTCAAGGGGAGAAGTTTTGTCTACGCCTCCGCCGCGGTGGGGGTCAGAAGTGCAGAAGTAGAGAAAGAAGGGTCGATCGGAGTTCTCTTGGAAGAGTTCGCGGCAGCTTTCGGCCATTGACCGTGCATTGCGAGCATTGCCAGCGAGTCTTTTTTCAAACTCGAAAACCGAGACAGGAGCGACATGATATTTTCCGATCTGGGCGGTGCGGTAGCCGGCCTGTTTCATCTGGAGTGGCAGGCTGACAGCAGCCACGGCAGGGAAAGAAGCAAACTTGTGAAAGGCGTGCGTGTGCCCATATTGGCCATTCCGATGATTGTGGAGGCCGGAAAGAATCACCGAGCGACTGGCTGAGCAGGAGGCTGTCGTTGCGAATGCATGGGTGAACCGTGTTCCCTCTGCGGCCAGGCTGTCGAGGTGTGGCGTTTTGATATCGGTGTGTCCGTAGCACCCTGCGATGGGGCTTTGGTCGTCTGTCACAAAGAGAATGATGTTTGGAGTAGCAGCTCCGGATTTGGGGCTAAAGCAAACCAGCAGGAGGGCGAGCAAAAGAAGT
This sequence comes from Roseibacillus sp., assembly GCA_002715825.1. Classification (GTDB taxonomy): domain Bacteria; phylum Verrucomicrobiota; class Verrucomicrobiia; order Verrucomicrobiales; family Akkermansiaceae; genus Roseibacillus_B. The sequence goes on from PBAI01000018.1 coordinate 49,465, forward strand.
TTCATGCAGGACGGAGGGAATGAGCGGTGGAACATTTGATACAGTGCGTAAGATTTCGACCTTATCCCATGCGAGCTGGAATCGAAATCTGGCCCCATGCCTCCGGGTCCCTGTAGCCGACGGTGCCGCTTTCATTCACTCGGTANCCGCAACGTTTGACGAGGTCCTCGCCGCTTGCGAAGTCGTCTCCTGTTTCCTTGAGACGTGCACTCAATTTGTCTTCNAGCTCATCGCGCAACGCGCGGTGGCGCGGGGAAGTGATCAGATTGCGCTGTTGGAAGGGATCGCTTTCGTTGTCGAACAATTCCCANGGNCCCTCNAGAGCTCCGGGTATAGGTATANCGCNNTGTNCGNANACCNCGGTATTCCCGNCCACCCTGCGCNCGGGTCCACTGGCCGAACGGGCTCGGGCAGGTGATAAGNGCATGNTTGTCCTCCAGNTTNCGTTNTCCGCGAACNACCNCGGAAAAGTCNTCNCCGTCNACNGTTTCCGGNATCTNGAGGCCTGNNAGNCCGAGCAGTGTGGGCATGATATCNGGGGTGTTNATNGGNGCNTCAANNTTGCGTGGGTCTCACCTTCAGNCGNGACGGGCAGCGGACAAGGAAAGGAACCCGAATGGACTCGTCCCAGGGNCGCTGTTTTTTGAGNTGTCCCCGNGAGTGNAACATGTCGCCNTGNTCAGANGTATAAACGATAATNGTGTTTTCNAGNTGTCCACTTTCCCTGAGNGCNGCAANAAGTGACCCGACGCANTCGTCCAGAGCGCTACAGTGAGCGTAGTAGCCGGCGTAGGTTGACTGNGCCTGCTTGCTGATCTGCGGAGGCACGTTTCCTCNAAGNGTCAGCTCCTTGCTGTCNTAGTGGTCCAGCCACTTAGCCGGGCCAGTCCGGTAGGGAGCATGAGGGGGGCCCCAGGAGAGAAAGAGGCTGAAAGGTTTCCGGCTTTCTGACGGCGCCGCGCCATGATTCTTGATGTAGGCAACGGCGTCCTGGGTCTGCGCGTAGGCATCATACCCTTTCCAGATCTGGGGGTCTTTGCTTNCTTTATCGAAGAAGCGGGACTTATTGTAGTTGTGCGTGCACTCGAGCACCTTCCAGTAGTCAAAGCCCTGGCGGCGCTCAGGAGGTATNTAGGCNGAGCGCCCNGTCCCGTCGATATGCCATTTGCCGATGTAACCGGTGTNGTAGCCGGNGGCGCTCATGGCCTGCGCGATCGAGGTCGCTTTGTCGTTCAGGCGCAAATCATTCAGGAAGAGGCCATGCGAGAGAGGATATTGACCTGTGAGCAGGCTGCCTCGGTGAGGGCAGCATACAGGAATTCCCGAGACCGCATTTGTAAAGTTCACGCTTTGCTCAGCGAGGGCGTCAATATTCGGGGTGCGCACTTCCTGATTGCCCATATATCCATGGTCCATCGCGCGCCACTGATCGGAAAAGAGGTAGAGAACGTTAGGCCTCGGGCTGGAGGTGTTGCCGGTTGCCTGATTGGCAGCGGCAACAGCAGTGGCGGTGCTGGTGAGGAAATGACGACGATTCATAGGAGCAGTCTGGAGGATCCTCCGAGGGCACAGCCATGCAAGGAAGATCGTAGGCAGAGGGCCAACGCGCTGGTGCGCAGCACAATGCTCAGAATGCGATGTCAGCCAGACTAATGCGCTGGTGGGGGTAGCAAGTGGCTTGCTATTTTTTCTTACTATTCCGTTCGATCAGCTTGATTTTGCGCTTGAGCTGGCTGATTTCCGAGCGGGCGGTGTTGATTTTCGTGTAGACGTCTTCGGCCTTGTTTCTCCATGACTTGGCCTCGGTCAGTTTCTTCTGACTCACTTTTGGGTCTCCACCTGCTCCGCCAATCCCCTTGAAGGCATCGTCTTCGATTTCAGAGGCCTTATCNTCAAGGGCTTGCGCTTCAGGCCTGAGCTTTGCAATCACCTGTTCCAGTTCGGNAATTCGCGCCATCATGGGCTGAATCTGCACATTGTCGGAGGGTGCAGATGGTGCCGCTCCAATCGGCTTCGTGGTTTCTGGCCTTGTCGTTTTTGGCTTTGTGACTTTCGGCTTTGTGGTTCTTGGTTTGGTAGCNTTGGGNCTGGTGGGGGCAGAGGGAGGCAGTCCGGCATTGGCCCGCAGTGCGGCAATAGAAGCTCGTGCCCGTGCTGCTTCGAGATCTTTTTCCCGGGAGAGGACTTCCTGAGCGCGCGAGGGGTCATAGCCAAATCTTGTCTGGAATTCTTCGGGCAGTTCTTCAAATTTGATCCTCGCGGTTCCATATTCGTGGACGATTTTGACGCCAACTTCATCCACGCCCTTAATCACCACTTTGTTNTAGGTCCGGCCCTTCCCGGTGGTAAGGGAAGCGTGCTTTTCTCCGACTGCCGCTTCTCGTTCGGTGGCCGCTTTTGCCANGCGCACCTGTTCCTCTTCCGCGGCCTTCTTCGCCGCCTCTTCGAGTGCGGCGAGCTCCTCACCGGCGGACTCTTCCTCTTCTGGGATTTCGTCGGCATCGGGCTCCTGATCAGGAGCAGGGTCTACGAGTGCTGGTTTTGGCTGGGAGTCATCCTGAGCTGGCGCCACTTGCAATAAATTCAGGCACGGAATGAGGCAGGCAATGGCTAATCGCATACCCAGCGAATTAAGATGACGGGGGGGGAGTGTCCAGTTCCAAAGACGCCTGCAGGGGGTCATTTGTTCGGTGAGATTAATTAACTGGGCCCTGCCACGAAAGGGAGGCACCGATTTGACTGGTCATGGGTTACCCCGGGTGGTGCTTTCCGGACGGGGAANTCACGGGCCCCTCTCCTATGATTAGAACACCTCGCACCCCCTCTCTGGTAGTTGCACTTCTACCCGTTTTAGCGGTGGCTGGTTTTCTCGTGCTTGGGATTCGCCTGCTGNGAGCGGATGCACATTTACCTCTGATCTTGGGAAGTGTGGTTGCCGCGGTTACAGGAAAAGCTCTGGGCTTCAACTGGGAGAGTCTCCAGAANGGAATNGTTCGGGGAATCTCAGTTGGACTTCCTTCCGTCCTGATCCTTCTGGGCATTGGTGTTCTGATTGGATCATGGCAGGTCAGCGGGGTCGTTCCACTGATGGTATTTCATGGGTTGCGTCTTCTTGCCCCGGAGGTCTTCCTCGTCGCCTGCTGCTTGATATGTGGAGTGGTATCCTTGGCTACCGGGAGTTCGTGGACCACAGCTGGAACAATCGGGGTAGCATTGATTGGAGTTGCTGAGGGACTGGGAGTTTCCAGCGCGGTGACAGCAGGAGCCGTTGTTTCCGGATCCTATTTTGGAGACAAGCTTTCTCCTCTGTCGGATACGACGAATCTGGCCGCCGCGGTAGCAGAGGTCCCTCTCTTCCAGCATATCCGGCATATGCTCTGGACGACTGTCCCAAGCATGCTGATTGCTCTCGTGGCTTACGCGATTCTGGGCTTTTCATCCGGGGATCAGTCCAGCTTCAGCGAAATCAACAGCTTGCTCGAGGCGATTCAAAGGAACTACCAACTATCCCCATTGCTTTGGCTGGCTCCGCTGAGTGTCGTGGGGTGTCTTTTTTTCCGGGTTCCTGCGCTTGGGGCGATTCTTGCAGGAAGCCTCGTCGGCGTGATTTTCGCTCTCACGATTCAAAAAGTCCCCGCGGGTGAAGTGGTGGCTGTTCTCCAGAGCGGGTCCGCTCCGGAGACTGGGCTTGCCCAACTCGACGAACTTCTTACCGGGGGCGGGCTCGAGAGCATGTATTGGACGATCGGGCTGATCCTCTGCGCGTTATCTTTCGGAGGTCTCATGGAGGCCACAGGAATGTTACGGGTGATCGTCGAGGTCATTCTGACGGCCGCTACTACCAGTGGCCGATTGGTGCTAGCTACCTTGTCTTCTTCGCTTGGAATTAATCTGGTAGCTGCAGACCAGTATCTCTCGGTTATCCTTCCGGGCAGGATGTATCGAGAGGCATACGCAAGGGCCGGACTGGATCCGCGAAGCCTTTCCCGGTGTCTGGAAGATGGGGGAACCGTGACATCGCCGCTGATTCCATGGAATACATGTGGTGCCACGATGCTCGGAGCGCTGAAGGTCGGGCCCCATTTGTTTGCGCCCTACGCCTTTTTCAATCTGTTGTGTCCTCTGATTTCCGGTCTGCTTGGCTTGACGGGGTGGACCATGCGCCGACGACCGGCAGTGGAATCTGGAGAAGAGGCCTGATACCCTCGTGCGGCCAGATTCGGCTTCCGTGCAGGGCGGGGAGTTTCCTCGGGAAGGATGAGCTGTGTGCAGGAAAAGGAAAAAAGCGTGGGGGTTGCCCTCCCACGCTTTTGATGGATTGTCCGATGAGATTTCCGATCTCAGACCTTACCTGCATCCGGGACCTCAAAGCCCTTGTTGTTCGGGTCTTTCAGAAGAGCGTTGGCCTCGGCGGCGAACTCTCCGGTATGACGCTCGGTCTTGGGGTCAAACGTGAGCCAAGGCCCTACCGTGTAGTTCTCCTTGTCCACGGGAACCTTGCAGCCTTTTTCCATGATGTCATGGAGGATACCAAAGTGCTCTCCGGCATCTTTGTTGTCACCAAAGGTGCCGGCTTTCTTATTGAAGGGAACCTTCTTCCCAAGACGGTAGGAATTATTCATGAGGTGCCCCACGACGCATCCATAGTGGGCGTCCATGACATCTCCATTTGCCATTTCGGGCTTATTTTCCCGGCATGCGGTAACAAAACTGTTCCAGCACCCCCCAGGGGTCACATCGCCGCCGGAAAGCTGAATCTTCTCTCCCTTGTCGCTACCTGGCTTATAATAGTGAGGGTTGGTGTCGGACATGATCCGTCCCCCGTCTTCAAAGTAGTATTCGTTCTTAACCTGCCTCTGATAACCGTTGTAATTCACGTTCCGGACGTTGAAGAAGCAATATTGCCCGTTGGGGTACTGAGCGATTCCAAACATGGTGTTAGGGGTTTCCCCCTGGTCGTTCCACTGGAAGCGTCCGCCGATGGCCATGGCTCGCACCGGGTGAGTCTGGTTATCGTCAATGGCCCAGCGCGCCACGTCCAGCTGATGAGTTCCCTGATTGTTGAGATCCCCGTTACCCGTCTTCCAGAACCAGTGCCAGTTGTAGTGGACGTAGTTTGCATGGTAGTCATCGATGACGGCAGGACCCTTCCAGGTATTCCAGTCCAGATTTTTTGGAGGGGACGCGATGCCCTTGGTTCCAATCCCTCCCCGGGGCTTACAGCAGTAGCCGTAGGCGATCTTCAGCTTCCCCCAGGTGCCCGCCTTGATCATTTCGTGGAGGGCGGCGATGTTCTTGTCGCTTCGGCGCTGGGTTCCATGTTGGATGACGACTCCGTATTTTTGCTGAGCTGCTACCGCAACGCGTCCTTCTTCGACGTCATGGCTCATTGGCTTTTCTACATAGACGTGCTTGCCGGCTTGAGCCGCCCAGATTGTCATCAATGAGTGCCAGTGATTGGGAGTTGCAACGGAAATGGCGTCAACCTCGGGATCCTCGAGAGCCTCCCGGATATCGACCACCGCCTTGCAGTTCTTGTGGCCTCTCGAGCGAACCTCGTTGAGACGCCTGTCCCGGGCATTTGAGTCAGGGTCGGCGACATAGGCGATCTCGACCCCCTTGATGCCACCAAAGCCTCCAAGGTGTGACCCTCCTCTACCGTTGAGTCCTGCTACCGCGATGCGGAGTCGATCGTTGGCCCCTCTGACCCTCGCGGACGATTTTGTGCCAATGATAAGGGGGGCGGCGCCTGCCGCGGCAGTGCTTTTGACGAAGTGGCGTCTGTTCAGTGAGCTCATATTGGGGGAGCCTAAAGCAAGAGCGACCTCGCTTGCAGCCTTAAATTCGATAGATTCCCCCCCCGAGCATCGTAGGATGCAAGGTTTTGTGATTGAGCCACGTCGTTAAACCCCTAGAGCCTTAGAATGCATTTGCGACTCACCCCTTTATTTCTCGCTGCGGTATGCCTTATGGTATCCCCGGTTTCAGGTATTGAGCTGCCAGGTATGTTCAGCGGTCACGCGGTGCTTCAGCGTGGGGTATCAGTGCCCGTTTGGGGTTGGGGAACCCCTGCTGAAGAGGTTGAGGTGCGCTTTGCGGGACAGATAAAGCGCACTACGGTTGACGAGGAGGGTCGNTGGCGCCTTTCGCTTTCTCCGCTGGACGCCACCGCCGAGGGNCAGGTTCTCGTTGTCGAAGGGAGCGAAAGTGGGCAGGTGATTGTGGAGGATATCCTTGTGGGAGAGGTGTGGTTGGCCTCGGGACAATCTAACATGCAATGGGCCCTCTCAGCTACGGAGCGGGCCCTGCAGGACATTCCTGCGGCAGACCATCCGGGGATCCGTATGTTCCTCGCCGATCTGACAACTTCTGCAATTCCACGACGTCGCGTGGGTGGGGAGTGGAACGTCGCCACCCCCTTAACAGCAGGTAAGTTTTCGGCAGTAGGCTACTACTTCGCGCTAAAGTTGCACAGGGAGCTGGGAGTCCCGGTTGGAATCATTCGCGCCGCCTGGGGCGGAAAGCCTGTGGAATCTTTCACCAGTAGGGAGACATTGGCGACCGAGCCCGAGGGGCGGGCCCTGTTGCAGAATCTGGATGCCGAGATGAGACGATTCGATCTCGGCGCAGCCGAAGCCTCCTACAAAAAGCAGATGGCGGCGTGGGAAAAGATCCGGAGCTCCAACCGAGCGGAGAAAGACCCCAAAAAGCGGCGGAAACTCCCGCGGAAGCCGCAGAGGCCTCGTCCCCCTGCCCTGAACCCCAGCCGGGCAGCTTCCATATACAACGGGATGATTCACCCATGGGCGAGCTACGCCATGAAGGGGGTGATTTGGTATCAGGGGGAATCCAATGCGAGTCGGGCAAAGGCATACGAGACGTTGTTTCCACTGCTGATCATGGACTGGCGTAAGCGCTGGGATGCTGAGATACCTTTTTACTTCGCGCAGCTGGCAAACTTTAAATCGCCAACGACAAGACCGGGACAGGAAAGCTCCTGGGCGGAATTACAGAACGCACAGCGCCTTACCCTGCGGCTGCCTAAAACTGGAATGGCGGTTATCAATGATGTCGGGGCGGCAAATGATATTCACCCGAGAAACAAAAAGACTGTAGGCGAGCGGCTTTCACGTTGGGCCCTGAACAGAGACTATGACCAGAAAGATCTGGTTGTGAGCGGCCCCCTTTATCGTGAGTTCAAGGTGGAAGAAGGCCAGATTCGTATTACTTTTGACAACGCGAGGGGATTGACGACAAGCGATGGCAAAAANCCTGCNCGNTTTGAGNTTGCGGGGGAAGATCGAATCTGGCGCTGGGCCGAGGTCGCCTTGGATGGNGAAAGTGCTATCGTNTCGAGCNAAGAGGTTCCCAACCCGGTGGCGGTCCGCTACGCTTGGGCTTCTAATCCAAAGGGTGCCAATCTGGTTAATGGAGCAGGCCTGCCCGCCTCGCTTTTTCGAACGGACAGCTGGAAACTCTCCACACAACGCTAGGAAGGTGGCGGANATGCCTTCCATTTGAAGAGCAGGCTGAGCGGTAACTCGTGACTCACGAGTAGCTTATGCAGTGCTGGAGGGGGGATAGTTCCTTCTTGCTCCCCGGTCTGGAGGTGGCATAGCGTGNNATNATGTGGCGTGCGTTTTCACTCATTTCCGCTGTCTTTGCGCTGGTCCATTCCGTCGAGGGGCAAAAACTGATAGCGAATTACGACGAGTCCAAGGTTCCCGATTTTGATCTGCCTGATCCTCTTGTCCTCGCTGGAGGGGGCAGGATTACTTCCGCATCCGAGTGGGAGAAAAAGGGCCGCCCGGCTACTTTGAAGCTCATAGAAAATGAGATGTACGGCCGGATGCCCGTTGGTAAGCCGGAAGGCTTCAAGGTGGTTCTCGACAAGGAGGTGAAGGATGCGGCTGGAGGTAAAGCCGTTCGCCGTGAATACCTCGTNAGCTTTGCGGAGGGTAAGGGACCTCAGGTGCGTATGCTCTTATATCTGCCTAAGAACAGACCGGGCCCAGTTCCTGCNTTTGTCGGGCTGAACTTCCGAGGCAATCAATGCCTTGAGGAAGATACAAGGATTACGCCCGAGTTAGGGTATGTGGTTGGATCGCGAAAAGGGGAAGACCGGCGAGCAAAGGCGGAGTCCTTGCGCGGTAGCGCTGCCGGGCGCTGGCCTGTGGCAATGATTGTTGAGAGTGGGTTTGCGCTCGCCACGGCTTGCTGNGGGAATATCGATCCTGATTATGATGACGGGTGGAAGAACGGAGTCCACCCGCTGTTTACAGATGGGACTCCCGAGCCTNATGAGTGGGGAACGATCTCAGCCTGGGCCTGGGGACTGAGCCGCCTTCTTGACGCCCTTGAGGGAATTGAGGAGGTAGAAGCAAGCCGGGTCGCGGTAATTGGCCATTCCCGACTTGGCAAAACGTCACTCTGGGCGGGTGCGACCGATCCACGATTCCGGGTGGTCATTTCAAACAATTCGGGATGTGGAGGGGCGGCCCTGAGCAAAAGAGCCTTCGGGGAAACCGTGGGACGGATTAACCGNTCCTTCCCGCACTGGTTCAACGGGAACTTCAAGAAATACAGTGGGAACGAGAAGGCCCTCGCCTTCGACCAGCATCAGCTGATTGCTCTAATGGCNCCACGGGCGGTCTACGTGGCCAGTGCGACCAAGGACAAGTGGGCCGACCCCAGGGGGGAGTTTCTGAGCGTCCTNCACGCCCAGCCGGTCTACGANCTGTATCGCAANGCCTCCCTCGGTGTTACACGAATGCCTGTTCCAGGGCAGAGCGTGGGGTCTCTGACCGGCTATCATCTCCGGGATGGCAAGCACGACGTAACCCCGGAGGACTGGGCATTTTATCTCGCATTCGCAAAACGCAACCTGGGCGAGAAGCCCAAGGAACTTCCTCCATCCAACCAGTAACCTTACCACTTCATGATATCGATAAAACGATACCTCTCCGTTCTTATTCTTATCTCGCTGGGTCCCGGACTCTTGGCCCAGATCATCGAGGATGACTTCAATGATGGAAACGACAATGGATGGGAACGGTATTCCCCGCTCGCATCGTTCGGAGCGCCTGTTGAATTCTCCTTCCCGGAAGGGAATAGTTACCGNGTNCAGGCTCCAGCCTCTCCGAACCCCGGGGCACTTGGTCCTTCTCGAGGNGGTTCTTATCGCCCGAATGTTGTCTATGAAGCTTTCCGGGTGGAGGTTGACCTGGTGGATTGGGACAATGACATCGCGCAGGACATTGGTTTGCTGGGGTCCTTGGGAGCCGTTGGTCTGGCAACAACCAATGGCTATGCTTTCAGCTACGATACCGGGGGAGAAGGGCTCTACATTTCATCCGTNAGTGGCGAGAACCCCAACACCCTTGGNTCAGAGACGATCACGCTTGTCCCGGGACNNNCATACCGCCTGGTCTTCCAAGGCTTTTTTGCGCCGGAAGATTTTTATGGGCAACTCTTGGGAGAAGTCTTTGCCCTTGATGATCTGGAGACTCCTCTCGCGGTAGTGTTTGGTTCCGATTACGCCTACTCTTCAGGAACCTGCGGGGTCTTCACGAATACTACCAGCGATTCGGGAACAACCGACGCGACCTTTGATAATTATTTTTCCTCTTCTGATACGGATGTGGACAGGGATGGAATGGCCGACCAGTGGGAAGTAGATAACCTTGGGGATATATTCTNNTACGANGACGAGGACTTTGACGAGGANGGCCAGACCAANCTGGAGGAGTTCCTTGGCGGGAGTGATCCCGCCNATCCCAATTCGCTGGCCGGTGCTCTCGCGATCGGGCCGCTGGATGTCNGGGTNGNAAATGGGGAGCTGGCCGTCGGGTTTTCNGCGCAGGATGGTTATAGCTATGAGCTGGAAACCTCGTCTGATCTTCAGGGCTGGAGTCCTGCCGCAGGNGCGGTTCTTAACCGGCTAAACGGCAATGGCACTTTCGTCCTGCCNATCNCCGAGAGGGAACAACTTTACNTAAGGGTCGTCGGCTCGCGGGAGTAGGATTACTTTTTCTGACGGGCTTTCCGCCACGAGCCGAAGGGCACCACACCACGTTCCTTGGCCCACTTCTCATACTGATCAACCATCCGGGANGTGACCCCGGGCTCTTTCGTGGCGAGATTNTGCATTTCNGTGCGGTCCTGCTCCATGTCGTAGAGCTCCCAGGCTCCCCGCACGCCTTTGGCTACCAGTTTCCACTTTCCGTCACGCACCGCCCGGTTGCCTTCGTGCTCGAAGTAGATNGGNCGGCCCCGTTTCAGNGCGGTATTCTCGAAAGCCGGACGAAGGGAGATCCCTTCCATCGGAATGATCTTCTTCTTATTCTTCACGGCCGGGTATTTAGCCTCTCCTAGGTCGACGCAGGTAGCCATCAGGTCAATGAGATGGGCCGGGGTTTTGAACCAGCGGTTCCTGCCCTTGATTCCATCGGGCCAGTGAGCGATCAGCGGAGTCGAGATCCCTCCCTCGTGGACCCAGTGNTTATACTCACGAAAGGGNGTGTTGGAGACATTCGCCCAATTACGGCCGTAGCCGACTTCGGTTTCGGGAGGGCCGGGCATGATTCCGTCACCGCGCCGCAGCGGATAACCGTCCCGGCTTTTAGGAGGGATCATCTGTGTCTGAAGCTCATCCTTGGCCATCGGGGGAAGGGTGGGCTTGTCAGGACGTTTGAGCGGACCAGTCACCTTGCCACGTCCAAAACCTTCGGCACACCCTCCGTTGTCCTGAAAGTAGAGGATGAGGGTGTTATCAAGCTGGCCNGCGCTCTTGAGGGCTTCAACGATCCGGCCGATTCCTTGGTCCATGTTGTCGACCATGGCCGCATAAACTTCCATGCAGGCNGNTTCCCACTCCTTCAGCTTGACGTCTTTCCATTTGCCCACCTGCGGAACGACGTCCCATTGGTCGGGCAGCAGGCCCAGAGACTTGAGCTTCTTGATCCTTGCTTTGCGCGTGGGGGTGTAACCCCCATCGTATTTCCCTTCATATTTAGCAATATCATGGGGAAGGGCATGCATGGGCCAGTGGGCTGCGGTGTAGGAGACATACATAAAGAAGGGCTGTCCGTCTGCCTCACGCTTGTGATCCTTAATGTAGCGGACCGCATTGTCGGAGATGGCGTCCGTGTAGTAGTAAGTGTCCGGCTGGTAATCCGGGTCGTTGTCCGGGGTGATATAGCGGTTACCACGGGTCAGAGAGTTGGGGTCGAAAAAGGAACCAGCTCCATGAATCGTTCCATAAAAACGATCGAACCCTCGCTGGAGAGGCCAGTTTGANGTATCAGGNTTAGCGACTTCANTGGCCTTGTAGGGNGTTACGTGCCACTTNCCGGACATGTAGGTTCGATATCCCGCCGGCTTGAGTACTTCCGCAATTGTGACGCAGCTCCGGTTGAGATTCCCCTGATACTGAGGAATCCCATAGTCNCCCATCATGTGACCCACGCCTGCCTGATGCGCGTAGAGTCCGGAGAGGAGCGTGGCGCGGGTGGGACAACAGCGTGCGGTATTATAGAACTGGGTGAATCGTACGCCATTCAAAGCAAGNTCNTCGAGCACCGGGGTTTGAATTTCTCCACCGTAACAGCCGATATCCGAATAGCCCATATCGTCCGACATGATGAGGATGATATTAGGGCGGCTATCTGCGCCGGACAGCGGTGGCAGGGCTGCCAGAGCAAGAAGAAGAGCGGGGAGGAAGAAAGTTCTCATGTTCAATCCTTGGTTGGGTGTGTGGCGAGAGAGTGACGGGAAAAGTTGTTTCATGCGAGAATCGTCTTCGCCAGTGCTGCGTGGGCTCTCAATTTCCCGGAGTTAGGCATTTTTGAGACCGCTAAGAGGTGCGCCGCTCCTTAAATCACGGAGCTTCCGGNTCGAGGATATCCACTNTCATCCGGGTGAAACGTGTCCGCCCGGGCGGCAGATGCAGGCGGATAATACTCAGCCCCTCGTCTGGGCTGGTGGCTTCAAGGGAGCCCTCTCCAGTCCACAAGCCATTAGCGATTCTGATGGCTTCTGTCGTCCAGTTCTTCAGGTCAGTGGAGGACTCGATACTCAAAATCACATCTTCCGGGGCAACAGCGGGGGCGTGGTAGGTTGTCGTCAAGCCGCCTGAGGGAGGAACCAGCTGCTCGAGAAGAAGGGGAATGGATTGCTTGGTGGAGGGATCGAATCCAAAGGCATATTCAAAGGCATTATCGAGGAGGTCTCCATCACTGTCTCCAGTATGAACACCAAGAGCACTGGCCCAGCTCTGGTACGAGGAGGCGCCGTTAGGGAAGCCTGGCGAGCCGTGACGCGCAAAAGAAGGCATCCACGCAGATCGCTGGTTCCATGTCTCAAGTCTGCGATCGGGGTCCCTCAGCTCCAGTGAAAACCCCGTGGAGTCTGTGGCAGGATGCCAAGCGTGNTCATAGGTAAATTTTTGGATGTGGGCATCAACCGGTTCCGGGAGAGTCAGGGCGATTGCTTCTCCGTCATTGTGAAGTTTGCCATCTTCGAAAGCCCCGGCGATGTTGATGTCCGGTCCATGGATCAGTTCAAAGAATTCGGGGTCCTTGACGATCACAGCATAAGCGCGAGGCTCCAAGATCACGGAGGGGAAGGTAAATTCAATTCCTGCGGTGAACCGCACTCCTTCGAGGTTCAGACTGAGATCGTAGCTGGTGTTCTGGACCTCAATAAACTCTCCGGCACTCCCATCTGGCGGGTTGTACATCACCTCTGTGATTCTAAGGTGATCGAGCAATACCTGCAGCGCGGATTCCGAAGGATCAGGTGGTCCGGGGATTGAAACGGAGGCCGCCAGTTCACAATCGAAGACAATGTCCGAACTGGTCGCGCTGGCTTGGTAGGTAACGACCGCGAGAGTGTTCGTGCCTACGAGAAGAGAGGAGCTTGGCACAGGAAAAGGGCCTTCAAGAGAAGCATTTGTGATCGTCTCCCTCGCCCACGTGTTTTCGCTCAGCTCTCCCTCCGGAACATTATGCCGGAGAATCTCACGACCGTTGAGATAGAAGATTGCCCCGTCATCCACATAGGTTGCGAGGGAAAGCTGGGTGCGTGATGGGTCTCCCTCAAACTCAAAGACTGTGCGGAAATAGTAGTTTTTTCTGCCCCGCCGGTAATCGAAGGCTGGATCGCTCTCCCCGGTCGTAGCCAGAGGAACGGTCAGGGCGCTCGTCTCACGGCCAAGAGGTGCGGGGCCGGTTTCCCATTCGCTGTCCGCAAAGTCAGAGTTGACCCATTCGTTCCCCGGGTCCCGATTGTCAAGGAAGCGCCATTCGGAGTGCTGGAAAGGGAGCAGGGTGGAGACCCTTTCAACCCGGGCAGCCCGGTTGTTGGAGCGCCCTGGAGTTCCGAACGGGAGAGATTCTACTTCCGAGGAGCCATCAGGATTTCTCCCTTCGACCTGATCCGGGGCCTGTGCACGGAGAGAAACCTGATCGATGGGGATACCCTCTTCGCTGGTAAGCATCAGCCATTGACGAAATCCGTTGAGTCGGAAAGGAAACTCATCTGGCCGCGGGTGCCGATCCTCTGTTGAGCGCAGGACGAGGAAGCCTCCCGCCGGGATATATGAGTGAGCAGGAATCTGATGCCTCTGTGGATAGTCGGGCCGGTTGGAGAGCCAGATGCCGCCAACATGCATTGGGGAGTCTCCGGGGTTGAAGAGCTCGACGAACTCTCCAGTGTAGCGCACGGAGGGATCTGTGAGCCACTCGTTAATTCGAAGAAATCTCGAGGGGGTCAGCCCGGTGGACTGATTTTCGCTGCCGGGAGTAGGTGCACAAAGGGCCCATGCGCGCTGCGGGCCCTGCCGGCCGATTGAGTTCCCCGGCGCCTGAGTGCCCCAGCGAATGGAATCGACGAGGTTCCCGTTGTGATAGAGAAGAAGTTCATCGCCAGATGGGCTGAGGTTTGGAACCTCGTCGCCGGAGAGGCTCAGGTGAGCTCCCGGGGCAAGGGTGCCGGAAAGCGCGATTTTTGTAGGATTACTCGGGTTGTCGGAGAGGAACCAACCCTCCAGAGACACCGATTGGCTTCTCGGATTGAATAACTCCACCCTGTCTTGGGCAGGTCTTGCGACAGCTTCCACCTCGTTCAGGAGTGCATTACTCTGAATACTGGATACCACTCGCCACTCTCTTGAAGATGTGGGGTGGAGCTCATCCTGCCAGTAGCCGCCGTAGTCCCGGGCCATCAGATCGACCCGGTAGGTTCCGGCCCCTAGACCTTGAAGGTGAATCGGGGCGTCGACATTGAGAATGGGGCTCCAACCTCCGGTATTTCCGTTGGTAACCAGCCGGAATCGGTAGTCGGTTACTCCAGCCCCACTCACGGAAAGGGTGATGCTGTCGAGGTGAGTCACGGGGCTAGGAAGCCCCGACACGGTGGCGCCCGCGGGGACCAGTGCTCCGCGGTCGCGCCCGGCTTTTCCCGAGCCGATGGCGGGAGAATCAGGTAGCGGCCTCCAATTGTCCCTCGGAAGGGGGCCGCTGGACACGTCGTGCAGGAAGGGGTCAAGCGCGAAATTGCCCTCGCCGATCCAGTGTTCGGTTTCAGGAAGTATGTTTCGGAAGCCTGTGACTTCGACTTCCTCAGGATGAGCGAAGATGGCATTACACGCCAAAAAGATATTTGATTCGAGCTCTAATGAGTCAGCGGGAACAGTGTTAGGCCGCAGGGGCTCATTTAGATTGATCGCAGCGATGGATGCGTTGACGACCGTGTTGTTCTCGAAATGACAAATGGATCCATTTTTTGCCAGAACGGCGTGGTCGACATCATGGAAAAGGTTGCGCGTGAGTGTTGCTATGGACTCATTGTTGATAGCAACGGCATTGGCAGTGGAATTCCGAGGAGTGGAGAGGTGGACGTTCATGAAAACGTTTCCTTCCAGATGAGCGTCGCAATTGTTCAGGTCGAAGCACTCGTCGGTAGATCCATGAAAGATATTATCGTAGGCTGCGAGTATTGGTCCCGGGCGTTGAGCTCCTGAAAATAAAATAATGTCGTTGTAGTTGGGGGACGGGTTAAACACGTTTCGGTGGAGAACGAGGAAGTCATTGCCCCTCAAGGTGGACCCCTTCAATGCTTCAGACGCGAAGACGGGGGGGAATTCACAATCGCGAACCTCAAGCTGCGGACTGTAAACCTCAAGAATCGTGTCGTTACAGTGATTCCAGGAGACATGGTCAAGGAGGAGGCGGGAGCGGCGTAATTCGATGGACTGTCCCTGTCCATCACCATGCTCCATATCGGTAAAAGAAATCACGTTTTCGGCGAGAGACTCCTGCCCTGATGGAGCCTCGATCCGAATCCCCTGCCATACCTGATTGGAGTCCGGCTCGCGACTGAGACGGATTCGCCGGTAGCGGGTGCCTTCGCATTTCAAGGTCGCTCCAGGATATACCGTGATCCCGGCGTCGGGCTGGAAGAACACAGAGGTCCCCGGCTCTACTGTCAGAGTGACATCGGGGAGCACGTTCAGGGTTTCGGAGATGAGCCAAGGCCCTCCCGCTGCATCAAGAACGGTATCGCTGGTCAGACTTCCGCGGAGCTCGGAGACGTCGCCATCATCGTAAAGAATATCCATGTATGCACTGGCGACGATGTTGCCGTCCGTATCCTGTTCCTCAACGGTGATACGATTGATCCCGGGGGCGAGACCCTTGAGGTCGTAGGTCCAGGTTCCAGGGGCGCTCTCGAGGGTCGCTCGTTCGCCGTTGATGAGGACGTGAGTGGCTCTGGCCGCATTGAAGGTCCCATGGAGCGCAGCGTTCACGGTGAAAGAGGTCGGCAGGCCTCTGGTCATGTTCAAATTTGAGGAAATGCCGAGGGGCCTTTCAATCACGCCCAAAATATCCGCGCGGCGTGCGGAGAGGAACTCTTTCGCGGCTTCAGCGATTCCTCGCGGAGTCCAGGTCAGGGCGTCGTCGATCAGGCGATTGGCACTGTTCGGCTCAAAAGGCCCCTCAAGGAGCTCCCTCAGGATCTGGTAGTAGCGCTGCAGGACCTCTGGCTCCCGAAAAAGCTTCTGGAGCTGGAGGAAGGATTCCCCTCTTTCCACGAAGTCGAGGATGGTATGAGGGAGATTGGCAATTCCTATCCGGGAACCATCTCCGGCTCCGAGGATCGTATCGAGGTCATGAGGGATCAGTTTGAATCTACCATCAATACCACAATACATGGCGTAATCATCATCGCGTCCGGTAAATATGCTGTTCTCCCCATTGGTCAGAATCGTGCTGACTGCCAAATTGCGGAGCCACGACTCCACATCCATGACGCGGCGGATCTGCTTGAGGTAGTTCTCGCCAGAGGCCGTGGACATGACCCCGACAAATCTGTGGAGGTCCGACCAGTCGTTGATGGCATCGTTGTTTTCCTTGTCCCATCCACTACCACGGTAGTCGGCCTCGAGGTCATTACTCCCCGGGAAGTAATCCCACCCCGTTCCATTGCCCGTCATCCGATAGAGATTGCCACCCGTCTCCAGTGGATAGTGCTCACGAACATACCGGTTGTTGATGGGTTCATTCTGAACGTAGAAGCCAAAGTGGTGGTTGAAGGGCCTTGAGACGCTGGCGTTCTCAGGAGAAGCATGGTTGACACCATTCAGGCGAACGGCCACCGCCCGGGATTCGTAAGCGGGAAGTCCCGCTGCTCGGTAGAACACGCTGCCGAGTAATTGATTGTAGGAAAACTGAACATTGAGATTCAGCTCGTCTCTCCCCTTCCATGGGGTGGAAGAGGGAAGTTCTATCTTCAGATTTCTAGGGTAGCGCGAACGGGTTCCCGACCCCCGCAAGCGCAGCGCACATTGGTAGCGAGTAATGGTTTTACCATCCACATTTGCGATGAACGTCGCATTGAAGCGTGCATTTGTGTTTCGCTCAGGCGAGTCGAACGGGATTTTGAGAAAGTCGTCCAGTTCACTAACTGAAAGAATAAACCGGTAAAACGGGTCCCCGCTGGCAGGCTGTTCACTGTCTACCTGATAAAGAAGGTTTGCTTCCTGCAGACCATTCTCCTGCGATGGTGCTGGCCATGTCCGGCTCTGGATCCGGTCAAAGGCCTCGATATAGAACTCAACAGTAGTTCCCTCAGGCTGTGCCGGAAGAACAGCTGTGAAAATATTGTCGTTGGCAACCTCGTCTCCGCCTGTCCCATCGTCTCGCATGTCGGTCACGGTGAAAGCGGTTGGCACCAGTGAGGACATCCGGTGATGGACCGCCCCTCGCACCTGGCCAGAGAGGTCATCACTCAAGCGTGCGCGGATGAGAACCAAGTCTCGTGGTCCGGGGACTGACGGGTGATGGGATACATCCTCAATAAATGGGGCAACATTGACTTGCCGCACTGAGTTTGGAACTCCGGGCGTTCCGCCTTCTACCGCGCTGAAGGACCAGTTCTGGCCGAGATCGTTCCGGGAGTGAAGATTGCGAACCTCCAGAGTTCTGCCTCCTCCATCCGCAGGGTTGTCCCAGATCCAGCCGGTATGTCCGCGGTCTTCGAAACCGGGCCTTCTCCGTGCCCAGTCACCACTATCCGCATAGTCAACATGATCAATTTCTGCTCCCGTATGATTGAGGAGCCGGAGTGATTCTCCGCTATTCGAGAGGCGACCATTCCACCCCCCGATCATATTCAAAATATTTGGATATTGGGCTCGAAATGCGTCTTCGTCAGCGGCAATGACAAGGAACCCGCTTCCGGGAATACTGACATTCGGGAAGGTGAACCCCACTCCCTCAAGAGTCCATCCTGCCAGATTGACGGAATCAAAGCCGCGGTTGTGGATCTCGACCCACTCTTCGAGGGGGTTTTCACCCCCGGTGCGCGGTTCCCGATGTGAGGGATGAAACATGATCTCGCTGATAACGGGGACTGCCCCCAATTGGGAGAGACCCAGAAATAGCACGAAGGCAGCTCGTTTGATCATGGCAGGAAACCGGCTTCCCGGGGGCTCGAGGAGGCCGTCCCGGGAGACGGCAGGGTGGTAGAAACCTCGGGCCGGGGAAAGATACGGTTGACTCTAAAACTTTTGTTCGCAGGGCACGAGTTCGCAAGTCTTCTCGCTGGTCCATTCCCACAGCGTAAAGAGTGTGAAACCCTTTAAATCACAGTGCTGAATGCTTGTTTGGCACAGGATCTCCCCGGGGTGGGGTAATCAGTTTGGGTTAGCAGTCGGGAGACTCCCGTGGGCCGTGATCTTCCGGTTGGAATCCGGAACCAATAGGCGGTCGTGGAAACTGTCCAAGAACCGGGGGCTGGGTAAGGGCGCTCACCATTTTCAGGAAAGGAATTACCAGCCGCCACTGCCACCGCCGGAACCACCTGAACCTGCAGGGCTAGCCGCCGCCGGAACCACCTGAACCTGCAGGGTTAACCGCTGCCGCTGCAAGAACCGCCGTGAACGCGGCCCCGAAATCACCCAAAGGATTAGCTAGGTGGCACTTCTCAGGGTTTTCAAACTGAGAAGCCCACTGCTCCGCACAGTTAAGGGCCACCGCGTAAGGCAGAAATTTTTCGAAAAGACCAAGAGTATGTTCTGGGCGCTCGAAGGTTGTGGCCTGGGATTCGCGGTAACGCAGATCGCGCTTGGGATCTTCGACCGGAATCTCGTCAGCGAGGTAAAGACGGAAACCCTCAAGCTGATCGAGCATCTGACGGCCGATGCGCGTGGGGGCCTTCAACAGGAAACGGGCTCCAAGGTTGCCTGCATAGACCAGAGCGGAAAAGGCCAACGCCAGCGATAAATCGATCCTTCGTGACCAGCTTCCTAGCTCTTCATCGTCTATGAACAACACGCAGCCGGACATTATTAAAGCCACGAGCAACATGGCAAATAGACTCGCATTTAGCGCATAATGCCGTGGGCAAAGTTTGAATGGAAATTGCATGAGCCCTCCAAAGAAAGCCAGAAACCCTCCGGCCCAGGGCTCGATCCCAAAAAGGATGATCAAGGTCACGCCCACGGAAAGCAGGATGCCTGGAAGGATCCAGCTATCGTTCAGACGAAGATTCAGGGCCTTTTGCTGGGAATACAATGACACCTGATGCGCTGTCTGGGCTTCGAGAATCTGCGCATGATTTTCTTGGCTCAGCTGAAGATCAGGGGCAGTTCCCAAGAGGTCCTCCAAAAGCCAGCTTTCGTCCGGTGTCAAAGCCGCCCTCTCTCCGTCGGACTCATGCTGTTTTTTTTCAGCATGGATTACGTAACCGTAACCCGATGCTCCGGGGATGGGGCTACCCCCGGCGGTCTTCTCAATGCGGATTGCGCCCTTCGCTGCAAGCCCGATGACTCCGGCACTGAAGCACGTGTTATCGTAGCTGCCGAACCGTTCCATTCTTGCCAAATAGGCGACAGCCCCGGCGGATAGCCCTTCTGGAGGTAAATTCCGGAGCACGATTCGTTCTTCCGTGGAGCCTCTTCCAAGGAACAGCCAGACTATGAAATAGGAGAGAAAAGAAGCGACAAGGATGAGGATCAGCAAGCGCCAGTGCTCCCTGTTGGTAAGCCAGCGCGAAAGCCATTTTTCGCGTGTAGGAGCTTTCCGGCCCTCCCCCAATCGCGGCAGATCACCGTCTTTTTCCACCACGACCTTGCTGTCCCGGGAGAGGATCTGCTGGTCAGCCGTAGCATTGACACTCGCTGCCACGAGATAGATACCAAATAGTAGAAAGGCTCTTCTCACATCCATAGCGCCTTCTCGGCGCCCTACGCTACTCGGCTTTTTTCTTGGAATCCGTCTTTCCGGCCTCCGTGAAGGGAACAAACTTCAGGACCTTGCCATTGATGCAGTAGCGCTGGTCCGTAGGCGTATCAAAGCCCTCTCCGCTGAAGACGTGTCCGAGGTGACCGTCACAGACATTGCAGCGAACCTCAACCCGGACCGTTCCAAAAGAGGTATCGCGGAGGGTCTTGATGTTCTCGTGCTTCGAGGAATCAAAGAAGGCGGGCCATCCACATCGAGCATCGAATTTCTCCTTGGATGAGAACAGTTCAGCATTACAGCCGACGCAGTAGTAGGTTCCAGCTCCCTGCTTCTTCCACTCGTCGTAAGCCTTCCCCCATGCGCGTTCAGTGCCATGTTTACGGAGAATCTCAAACTGCTCACGGGTCAGGGATTTTTTCCACTCTTCTTCGGTCTTTATCACGGGCTTGGTGGGTTGTGCGGTTGTGTTTGCTTTGGCCTCTGACTTTGAGCCCTCATCCGGGGAGGCCTGCTCCTTGTTGTCGGCCGTGGCGTCACCGCAGGAAAGCTGGAGGAGGGCGGCTCCGGCAATGAGAAATGAAATGAAGAGCTGGGAGACTCGGGTCATGTTCAAAATTCTACCTCCTGGTGCAGATCCTGTCAAAACCATGCTGGCCCCCGATGGGAGCGGAACAACGGCCTTAGGTCATTCCCAGTCCTACTGGGAAAATGAGCTGCACGAGCAGGGTAAGAAAAAGGTTGAAAATCAGGATGGCGAGCGAGGAAAAGACCATCGCGTCAGTGGTTCCCCGACCGACTCCCACAGCTCCATTTCTCGCCCGCAGGCCCTGGTGGCAGGAGATGACAACGATCAGAAGGCCGAAGACGAATCCTTTCATCATCGCGATAGCGATATCGTTGCCGTCGGTAAAACGTTCCACATTGAAGTTCCAGTAAGCGCCGGGAACTTTGAAGAGATGCACGCCGACAACATAGGAAGCAACTATCCCGAAGGCGATCGACTGGGCGATGAGCAAGGGAATGGAAACGCACATCGCCAGCAGGCGAGGGGTGACTAGAAAATCAATCGGGTGGACACCCATGGACCGGAGCGCATCAACTTGCTCGGTGACTTTCATGGTGCCGATCTCTGCCGCCATGGAGGAGCCAACCCTCCCCGCGAGCATGAGGCCGGTAATGGTGGGCCCAAGCTCTCGCATCATTCCGACGCTCACGATGACACCTCCCATGGTCTCCATGTCAACGAGTGCAAACTGAAAGAGAGCCTGGGTAGCGAGCACTGCTCCGGTGAAGGCCCCGGTAATCACTACCACGGCCTGAGATCGATATCCAATTTCGACGATTTGCTCGAAGAACTGGCGCCAACGCTTTCTGCCTTGCAAGAGGGATTCGCAGATCTGTCCTACAAGACTGGCCAATTCCCCGAGGTATAGGAACAGCCTCAGGACGAGACGACCAAGTAGACGGAAATAGACCACACCGAGGTTTAGAGCCTATTTTAGCATTTCGAAATGCCAAATTTGCTGCCAAGACTCTTTGCCCCATTCTCATGGAAATCGTTTTTATCGCCTCGGCACTCGTCGGAGGGATGGTGCTTCTCTGGTTAATCGTCCTCTACAATCGGCTGGTGAAGGCCCGGAATCAGCTGAAGGAGGGCTGGAGTGGGATCGAGGTGCAGCTCAAGAGAAGGCATGATCTAATCCCCGCGCTCGTAGAATGTGTCAAGGCCTACCAGCGTCACGAGCGGCAGCTGCTGGAGGAGGTGGTGCGGGATCGGGGGTTGGCTCAGGCGGCATCCGGTGCAGGAGAAGCTGGAAGAGCGGAGAGGGCTCTTGGAAGAGATCTGGTCCGGATTGTTGCGTTGGTGGAGCAATACCCGGAACTCAAGGCGGATGAGGCCTTTCTTGGTCTCATGGAGGATCTCGTGGAAATCGAGGAGCACCTCCAGTATGCACGACGGTATTACAACGGTTCGGCGCGTGACCTGAACAATGTGGTGGAATCCTTTCCCGCAAACTTGGTTGCCGGCGGATTCGGGTTCAAGGTGGCTGATTTCTTTGAGGTGGAAAACGTCAGGGAGCGGATACCTCCCGATCTGGCCTCTGCTCTTAAGAGCGAATAATCACCGTTCGGCAGAAATGATGTCTTGGTCGCTAATAGACTCAGCATTGTCCAGCATGCTCGCGCCACTTGCGGCGGACCTCGACCTTCTCCGGGGGGAGGATTCTCCCCTGCTTCTAGGTGAAGTGGTTCTGCTCGGCGTGGTGATCTACTACGTTATATCCTGGATACTGGTAGGGTGGGATCGTCACAAGGCTGGTGGCCGCCCGAAACAGGAACCCCCGGCTGGATATTCCCCCGCAGCCCTGCGTTATCTCTGGAGCATTGAGGATTACCCGGTCGGGTATGACAATGGAGCGTTTACGGCATCAGTAGTGGGACTGGCAGCGAAGGGGGCTGTGACCATCGAAAAGAACGGCAGCACCTTTCAGCTTCATGACAACGGACTGGACGGAGTGGAGCTACAGGCAGATGAGGAGATTGTGTATCATGCGCTTTTTCACAACCGGGGCGCAGCTGCTACTACCCCACGTAGAACCCAGACTTCAGGGCTTAGTGGTCAAAAGCTCTACGGGGAAGCTTTTGCGAGAGCGAGTGACGGCTTGGAGCAAAATCTGCATACACGGTTCAAGCGCGGGAAGGCCTTCCGGAAGAAGAATGGATGGTGGGTTTTTATCGGGGTTTTAGGGTCCCTCTTTGGAGCCGGACTCGTTTGCATGGATCCTTCACTACTCGAGGGTTCTGTTGCCACGAACGTGGCTGAGATGACAGGAGGCTCCGTGCTGGGCAGGGGAGCATTTGGGGCCCCGATTGCTCTTTTCTTTGCGCTGGTAACGTTCCTCCTTCATGGAAGCATTACCCTGCTGCGGAGGCGAGATATGGGGCCCGGTCTCGGCCTAGGGACGCTTGGGGTGCTCTTAGGGGTCATCCTCGTGCAGCTGATGCTCCAGCTTTACGGCTATCCAGGATCTCTGCGGATTGCTGCGTGGATGGTGTTCGGCTACATACTGAACGTTCGCAGTGCAAAACACCTGAAGCGCTACTCCCGTGAAGGTCGCATGGTGCAGGATTACATTGAAGGTCTCCAGAGCTACATGAGTGGAGAGGCGATGAGGGCCTCTGATCAAGCCTATGGCCCGGTAAGAAACGCGGCGCATCATGATCAACTCCTTCCATATGCGGTCGCTCTCGGGCGCTCCTCGCAGTGGTCTCAGCAGTTCGAGGAAGTGCTTGCAGAGCGGCAACAGGACGAGGCGCCCTCTTCCGGATTCAGGGGTGCCCTTATGACGCCTGAGATCGGCTCTGTCTTAGCAGTGAACGGAGCGTTCCATCAGGCGTTACAAGCAACAGAGGCAAAGTTGGTGAGCAGCTCTGTAAGCCAGAGACCTGCTGCTGAGGGAATACGGGAGGCAGAAATTTTCCCCGAAAAGTCCAAGTCCAATCTGCTTGGAGCAATAGTCATCGTTGTTTCCATTGTTATCATTATGGCTCTAGCGTTCTGGGTTTCTGGAAATCAGCTTGCGAAGCAGGAAGCATCAAGGACTCCTGAAAAAGTAGATACAAAAGTAAGTCTCTTTGTCGACTGGTCGAAAAATATCACGAAAGCAGAGTATCTTTTCGCACGTGGCAAACTTGTGGCATCACGCCGACTTATTAGAAATTGTCTAGCTCTCGGGAAAGAGAATGGATTTGAGAGAGACACGGGAAGAGCTGAGATACTTTTTTACAACTCATACTTTCTATTAGGTAAAATTCATGACTCGCTGGAAGACAGCTACGAATCTTGCACGAATTTTCTCCGGGCAAAGGATTCTGTCAGGAATCCCTATCGTTACGACCGAAATGAGCTGTCGTACTTTATTGCAAAGCAGCTCCAAAGCCTCAAGGAACAGGGAATGGAGGATCTTGTAGACGAAAGTCAAAAGACCCTGATGCCTGTAACCATGGAATGGTTAGAACGTACTATTGAAATCGCCGTAGAAGGGAAACAAACAGGAACTGATGTTGACGGAAAAACCATAGTTCTGAGCGAGCCCACGGAGCCCTATTCGGGATGGGTGAAGTTCCATCATGATTCAGGGCCCATAAAAGAACTGATACACTACAGACATGGGGAAAGACATGGGCGTTACTGGTCTTGGAAGGTTGATGGGCCGGTCGCCAGCACCGCAACCTACCATCAAGGAAAAAAGACTGGACTAAATCCCACGTTTGGGGATGACGGCGAAGGAGATAGCATGCTCATATACAGAGATGGGAAAGCTCTTTCGCCTTGAGTTGCGATTGAATGACTATCCGTCAGCTTGTCTCGTTAAAAGGTTGAAAATCTTTCACTTAGACAGCGTATTAGGGGAAGGATGGCGCGTCTTCATGTGGTCTTTATTCTTTTGCTATGGGCCGTTCCTGTGGCCCTCGCGGAAGAACGTATCCTGTCCTTTCACAGTGAGATTATAGTTGAAAAAAACGGTGACCTCCTCGTGACCGAGATCATCAAGGTTCGGGTGGAGGGAGTCCAAATCGAGCGGGGTATTTATCGCGACTTGCCAACGAGGCGGAGAGGAAAAGCGGACCCCAGAAGATTTGAGATTCTCTCGGTGAAGCGAAACGGGAGCGATGAGTTATTCTTCAAGGTTTCGACTCCGGATTGGATTCGCATTAAGATTGGACACAGGGACAGGATGCTCCGATCGGGGAGCGACCAGACGTATGAGATTGTTTATCGGACTGGACGACAACTCTACTTCGAGGAGGGCCGCGATATGCTCTACTGGAATGTCAATGGCACGGAGTGGAATTTTGTAGCCGACAAGGTGAGTGCTGCCGTGACTTTGCCAGATGGCATCGAGGGAACGAAGATCTGGGGCTACACTGGGACGCGCGGGAAACAGGAAGAGAATTACATAGCGGCCCTGACCGGATCGGGTGCAACGATCGAGACAACCCAGAGACTCCGTAAGAAAGAGAACCTGACTTTCGCTCTGGAATGGCCTCCAGGCCTGCTGGACGCACAGGCCTATGAGGATGCCGATGCGGATGCAGACTACGATGCTAACCTGTGGGTAGATTACCCGTTAATCATCGTCGCGGTCGTGTTGCATGTGCTTACGATTATTTATTTCCTGATTGTCTGGGGGCTGGTTGGAAGGGATCCTAAAAAGGGGCCGGTTATTCCACTCTACAGGCCTCCTTCTGGTCTGTCGGCAGCCGCCCTTCGTTATATTGACGCGATGGGACACTATGACGATCTTTGCTTCACGGCTGGAGTTTTAGGTCTTGGCGCCAAGGGCGCCGTCCGGATCGAGAAAGAAGGCAAGTGCTACACGGTCCGGAACACAAGTGACAAACAGGAGTCTTCAATCGCCCAGCAGAGACTCTCAAACGACGAGAACAAATTAAAGGATGCCTTGCTCGGCCATGAGAATTCTGTGGAGCTTGAAAGCTCGAATTACAATGTAATTAGTCGTGCCCGAAAGGAACACCAAGAAGCGCTCGCAGCGCAGGCTAAAGGGCCTCTCTTTAGATTGAATTCGTGGTGGTTTATTCCGGGTTTCGTCCTCTCGCTGTTTGCTATCTTTTTTGGGCCGAACTCGAAATTGGGGTTCCTTATGCTGCTTCTTCTCTTCGCGGTAGTTATGCCGATACTTCCGAACTTGGCCAGTCACCGGGCGAGATGGATAGCTGTATATACCGTAGTTGGGGCTTTCGCCGGAGTCGATGCGGTCCTGTTGTTGTTAGACATCAGCAGAAATGGGCCGTGGCTTGATTCCTTGGACGCGCTGGAGCGGATTTACCCACGGCTATGCATTCTTTCCGTCCTTGTGGCTATTGGATTGAACCATGGCTTCCTCTATCTGCTGATGGCCCGGACCCGGTTGGGGCGGAAGGTCGCTGACGGAATCGAAGGCTTCCGGCGTTACCTGAGTGTGGCGGAAGAGGAACGTCTCAGGCTGTACCCTCCTTCCATAACCCCGGAGAAGACTCTTGGACTCTTCGAGGAGTTCCTGCCTTACGCGGTGGCTCTCGGATGCGAAAAGCAGTGGTCCGAGCAATTCGCCAAGATCCTGAGAACTGCAGGGACAACCGAACACGTGAGTTACTATTCAGGTGCTGCCGGGTGGAGTAGCGGCGAGATGGGTGGGATCAGCGGAGTGGTCGGCGATATCTCCGGGGGCTTCTCCAGCTCTCTCGCCTCTTCTGCGGGCGCGCCCTCGTCTGGCGGCGGCGGCGGCGGTGGGGGCTCCGGCGGTGGAGGTGGTGGCGGCGGGGGCGGCGGGTGGTAAATTGTTGAAAATTAGGAGATAGGAGAGCGTAATAGAAGGTGATGTTTCGGTTGTGGAGTGCTCTTTTGATTTCGGGAATGGTCCTCCCGCAGCTTCGTGCGGAAGATCGAATCCGGTCTTTTCACAGTGATCTTGCGGTGCAGCGAAGCGGCGACCTCATGGTGACCGAGACGATCGAGGTCTGGGTGGAGGGAGGGGATAAAATCAAGAGGGGGATTCTCCGCGACATCCCCCTCCGGCGTGAGACCCCGTCCGGGGGGTGGGAAACGGTCGACCTCAAGGTGCTTTCGGTGAAGAGGGGAGGAAAGGGCGAACACTATGTGAGGGAGCCCTCTGAGGGAGAGCTTCGTCTCAAGATTGGCAAAGAGGGCAAGCTGCTCGGAAAGCAGGCGATTCATACTTACGAGATCACCTATATCGTCCGCGAACCGCTTTATCTCGAGAAGGAGCGGGAGGTGCTCTACTGGAACGTCAACGGCACCGAGTGGGAATTCCCCGCCGACAAGGTGAGTGCCACGATCCGACTGCCAGAGGGAATCGAGGGGACCAAGATCTGGGGGTATACCGGAAAACTTGGAGAGCAGGGCGAAGACTATCGCGGGGAGCTGATGGCAGCCGGGGCCAGTATCGAGGCAACACGGAAGTTTAATGCGAGAGAAAATCTTTCGCTGGTTCTCGAGTGGCCTCCGGGATTGCTGGGTCCGCAGGCCTATGAGGAAGAACGAGTTCTCTCCGCTCACAGTGCGATCAAGGTGGAGAACAGCGGAGGCGTGCTGGTCACCGAACGTATCGAGGTCCGCCTCGAGGGAGGTTTGATGCGAGCGCTTCCCCGTCGCTATGACATACGGTGGGGCCTCAAGAGGAAAAGGTCGCTCGAGGTTCTTGGGCTGACACTCAACGGGGAGAAGGTTCCTCATGAAATCCGGGGGAATGTGCTGAAGGCTGAACGGGCCGTGAAGTGGGGTGTGCATACCTATGAGATTCACTACCGGATGGGACGGTCACTCGGGCCTCGGGAGGGCCGGGATGTCCTCCGCTGGAAACTGACCCGTGACTATCGGTGGAGAGGACCCGTCTGGGCAGGGAGCCTTCCGGTGGATGAGTTAAGCGCGACGGTGTCGCTACCGGAGAACATCGAGGGAACGTTGGGTCCAGTTCCTGCTGGGACGCGGGCGAAGATGACCTCGGAGGGGGCCGAGGTATCCGTGCTCGACTCTTCGTCTCCGGCCTTCGAGGTGCGTTGGCCGCCAGGGCTGCTGGACGCGGCTGCATACAAAGAGGATTCCTTCCTCAAGGCTCACCCTTGGATGGTATTCGGCATTGTGATTCTTGTCGGGGCCCTGATCTATTATCTGATAGCATGGGTGGCGGTGGGGAGAGACCCGAAAAAGGGAGTGATCATTCCCCAGTTTGCTCCTCCCGTCGGTTACTCCCCTGGAGCGGTGCGGTATCTCGACCGCATGAAATACGACGAGACCTGCATGGCGGCTGGGGTGCTCGGCCTGGCCGCGAAGGGCGTGGTCACGATCAAGGAGAGTGGAGGCTCCTACACGGTTCGAGCGAGGTCGCAGGCCCCCCCGCTGCCCTCGGGAGGCCCTCCCCCTCTGCCGCCCACGCTTACCCCTGAGGAGCGAATTCTTAAAGATGCTCTGGTCGGGCGCGGTGAACTCACCTTGGAGGATGAGAACTGGAAGGAAATCAGGCACGCTCGCCTGAGTCATGAAGGCAGTATTTCACGCAAGCTTAAGAAAACTCACTTTTTGCGAAACATGGGCTGGTGGTTTCCGGGTGCGATCATCACGGTATTCGGGTTTCTTGTCCTCTGCTTCTCTGCAGGAGCCTGGCGGACGGCCCTGATCGTGGGTCCTCTTTTTCTGGTATCAACATGGTGGGTCTCTCTTTCATTCTCAAAGCTGGTGACTAGTTGGAGGGCCCGCCGGGTTTGGGCGGTAATTTTTCACGGGGCCATCAGTCTTCCATTGTTCTTTATCTGGGCTGCTTTCGTCGCATTTATCGTCTTTGGTTCCGGACCGTGGGCGGGAACGGGGGTTGTCTACGCGGCACTCCTGAACCTGATTTTCTATCATCTGATCAAGGCGCCTACCCCCCTTGGGCGCAAGATCCTGGATCACGTGGAAGGGTTCCGGCACTACTTGAGCGTGGCGGAAGAGGAACGACTCAATTTGGAGAACCCGCCGGAGAAGACTCCAGAGCTCTTTGAGCAGTTCCTGCCCTATGCCCTGGCCCTCGGGTGCGAGCAGCAGTGGTCGCAAAAGTTTGATTCCGTTCTGCGGGTCGCCGGTCAGTCCCCGGGGCGCTCAGACTGGAGCCCCAGTTACTACACCGGCTCGGTCTCGGGACTGGGATCCTCGTTCGCGTCCTCAATTGGGAGCTCGCTGAGTTCTTCTCTGGCGGCCTCCTCCTCAGCGCCATCGTCTTCAGGGGGTGGCTTCTCCGGTGGTTTCTCCGGTGGTGGGGGGGGCGGCGGCGGCGGGTCTGGGTGGTAAAAGATTGTAATTCAGAGAATAGCAGATTTTGGTAAGGGGTGATGGTTAGATTATTGGGAGCGGTTCTATTTCTCGCGGGGGCGGCCCTTCCGGACGTCCTTGCAGACGAGCGGATTACGTCGTTTCATAGCCGAATCGTTGTAGAGCGGAGTGGGGACCTCCTGGTGACCGAGACCATCCAGGTTCGTGCCGAGGGGAGAATTATCAAGCGGGGCATTCTCCGGGATATCCCGCGCCTTCGGACGACCAAATTCGGGCTCAAAGCGAAGAAGCCCTTTGAGGTGCTTTCCGTAATGCGCGACGGGAAAAAGGAAAACTATCAGACCGAAAGTATTGGCCAGGGAGGGATCCGGATTCGTATCGGGCGGGCGGACGTTTTCCTCAAACCCGGGGCCTATTATACCTACGAAATCCACTATCGAACCGGGCGGCAGCTTTACTTTGAGGAGGAACGGGATGTGCTCTACTGGAATGTGAANGGTACGNAGTGGCCCTTTCCCGCCAGCAGTGTGAGTGCCACGGTTCTCTTACCTGAAGGAGTCAGAGGAAAAAAAGTCTGGGGTTACACCGGGACGCGCGGGAANAAGGGAGGGTCCTACNGNGCGGTCCTGACACCGACTGGGGCTNCCATTGCCGCCACCCGGCCANTNCGTTCTAAAGAGAACCTGTCCTTGGTGCTCGAGTGGCCCCCCGGGTTACTGGACGATCAAGCTTACAGTCAGGCGCGGGATTCGCTGTTCCGGGACCACCCGCTGGTGGCCTTCGGGCTGATTCTGCTCGCGGGAGCGTTCCTGTATTACCTCTGGGCGTGGATCAAGGTGGGGAAGGATCCTGAGAGGGGGACCATCATTCCCCGCTATAATCCCCCGGAGGGCCTTTCTGCCGCGGCAGTGCGCTATCTTGACCAGATGGGCCATGACAAGAAGTGCTTCAGTGCTGGAGTAGTTGGGTTGGCGGCCAAGAAACAGGCCGTCATTGAGAAGGAGGAGGGCGGAAGCGTATATACTTTGCACCCCAATAGCTCGCTAACGCCCGCGCAGGAGGAAGAACTGCTCGGGCTTCTCAACGAAGGGGAGATCAAGGATCTCATGGACCTCAAGGCAATCACCGCCTTCCGAGCGGCAGGCATCCAGAAGGGTCGCCCCTACGGCAAGGTTGAGGACATCCTGCGGGTCAAGGGTATTGGGAAAGGGACCCTGGCAAAGATGCTCACACATGTGGCGTTGTCTCATTTCTCCCCTGGGGATCTGGCGGAGCCCCTGACTGCCGATGAGAACGGTCTTCACAAAAAGTTGTTCGGACGGGGTTCGCTCAAGCTTAAGAAGTCCAACCATGTTCGGATCGGGCGAGCGAACGAAGCTCATAAGAAACTCCTCGCCACGCAGGTGGAAAAGGTTCACTTCGTCAGGAATATTGCCTGGTGGGTTCCGGGCCTCCTCCTCTCCCTGCTTGGTGGACTGGTTTTTGTTTTTGCTACCGGCCCCTCTGGGGAGGCCTTAATCGCGCTGGGCTTCCTAAGCATCGTGACGGTTATCCTGACAGCCGCGGTGGCGCTCTGCGTTGTGCAGCGGGGGAAGGACCTCGGGGTTTTGGGTATGCTGGGGATGTTGCTTGGATGTGGGATCTGGGGAGTCTTGTTTTTTTTCACGACCGCCCATTCCAGTCTCTGGGTGGGCGGAGCAGCGCTCTATGCCGTGGTCCTGAATCAGGTGTTCTATCAGCTGATTAAGGCTCCAACCAAGCTGGGCCAGCGGGTGCGGGACGAGATCGAAGGATTTCGGCTTTATCTCAGCGTGGCAGAGGAGGACCGGTTGAATCTTGAAAATCCGCCGGAAGAGACCCCGGAACTCTTTGAGCGCTTTCTGCCGTATGCCCTTGCGCTGGGGTGTGAGCAGCAATGGGCGGTAAAGTTCGATTCGGTTCTGCAGGCGGCGGGAATTGCCCCGGGAGACAGCAGTTACAGTCCAAGCTATTACTCGGGGTCCTCGGACAGCCTGAGCGGCACGATGAGTGACTTGAGCGGGGGTTTCACGGGCTCTCTTTCCTCCTCTGCCACTGCGCCCTCGTCTGGAGGGAGCGGCGGCGGCGGCGGAGGNGGCGGAGGGAGCGGCGGCGGTGGTGGCGGCGGCGGCGGCGGTGGATGGTAGAATACGGAAAGGCAGATGTTTAAAGTGGATAGCAGAGTGACGCTCCGATGGCTGGCAATCGTCCTCGCCCTTGTGGGGACAGCCTTTTCGGGCGCCCTTGCAGACGAGCGGGTCCTCTCTTTCCACAGCAATATTACGGTAGAGTCCACCGGGGATTTTCTCGTGACGGAGACCTTTCGAATCAGGCTGGGAAAGGAAAAGTCATTAAAAGGAATGTTCCGTGATATTCCGTCGTTCCCGCGGGGAAAGATGCTCCGGGTGCAAAGGAACGGGAGCAAGGAGGATTGGCAGATATCAGCAGGATCCAAGGGAGGAGAGCTGAGCCGAGTGTGGATCGGCAAGGGTTGGGACGCTCATGGTTTGCGCGTTCACACCTTTGAAATTGTCTATCGTGTTCGGGCCGGGAAGGTTGGTTCATCGAGGGGTCTCGCAGACGGGCGGCAGGCTCTTCAGGACGTTCTTTCATGGCCTATTAACGGAACGGAATGGGGATTGCGTTTCGACCGGGTGAGCGCGGACGTGGAGTTGCCGGAGGGAAGCGGGGGACAGGGCGCCATCATCTCCGGAGGCGTCGAGCAGGGGTCAAACGAATGGAGGGAGGACTACAGGCTGATCCAGAAAAGAGGAGCGACCACGATCGAGGCAACCCGGCCCCTAAGCCCCGGGGAAACGTTGCGATTGGAGATAAGACGTCCGGTCCCGGCAGAATCCCGGGGTAATACGAAGGAGAGCGCCATGGCTCGAAAGGCGAGAGAGCGTGTCGCCGGTGACACGAAGCCCTCTCCCTCTCGCCGGCCCGGAGCGCGGGGTCTCAGAGGTGAACGAATTCTGTCCTTTCACAGTGATATCAGGGTGGAACGAAATGGCGCTTTGCAGGTGACGGAAACGATCCGGGTCAGAGCCCTGGGCCGAGAGGTGAAGCGTGGAATTTACCGGGATATTCCCCGCCTGCGCACGACCAGATTCGGGAAGACCCGCAATCCGCTTCAGGTGCTCGCCGTAACGCGCGACGGAAAAACAGAGCACTATCAAACCGAGAATATCGGGAGAGGCGGAATTCGAATCCGAATTGGCCGCAGGTCGGTCATTTTGAAGCCGGGTATTTACACGTATGAAATCACCTATCGGACAGAGCGGCAGCTCTACCATGAGGAAGGCCGGGATGCGCTTTACTGGAATGTCAATGGCACGGAGTGGCNGTTTCCGACCGATGAGGTG
Organism: Roseibacillus sp.; assembly: GCA_002715825.1. Lineage (GTDB taxonomy): Bacteria > Verrucomicrobiota > Verrucomicrobiia > Verrucomicrobiales > Akkermansiaceae > Roseibacillus_B. Next base: position 81,423 of record PBAI01000018.1, read on the forward strand.
ACTGCTACGGTGACCTTGCCGGCGGGGATCAAGGGAACCGAGATCTGGGGCTACACCGGGAAGCTGAACGAGAAGGGCGAAGATTACCAAGCCAAGCTGACCGAGACCGGGGCGACTATTGCTTCTACCCGTCCGTTTGATCCCAAGGAAAACCTGTCCTTGGTGCTCGAGTGGCCTCCGGGGCTGCTCGAAGCAAGGGTCTACGAAGAAGCCAGATTCGTGCTGCTTCGTGACGCGCCCGGTCTCTTCTGGGGAGCTTGTCTGCTTTTCGTTGCCTTAATCTACTATTGTTGCGCCTGGGCAGGAGTGGGAATCGATCCGAAAAAGAATACCATCGTTCCCCTTTACCGTCCTCCAGCAGGGCTTTCAGCGGCAGCTGTTCGTTATCTCACAAAAATGCAATATGACGATACGTGCTTCAGTGCGGGTGTCCTCGGATTGGGAAATAAGAAGGCGCTTGTGATCGAAAAGAAGGAAGAAGTTTACACTCTCAAGAAACGGAGCGGTCACCTCAAGCCGGGTCCCAGGGGGGCAGCGCTGACCCCGGATGAGGGCCGACTTTGGGCTTTTCTCTTTGCAAAGAGCAGAGACCTCGAGCTCGACGATGAGCATTACCAACGGATCGGTGAGGCGCGCAAGCAGCACCGCAAGGCGATCGAGGCACGAGCAGATGGGGTCACCTTCAAGAGGAACCTGCCGTGGCTTGTTCCAGGGGTGGTCCTCTCGGTCGCTGGGGCCGCCGTTCTCCCGCTTGGATGGGTGTATTTGACGATAGCTATGTTTCCGGTGATTCTTGGAGGGGGGCTTATTGCCTTCTTTGGATTATTTAACGGCACTCGACCATTACACGGGATCATGAGCTTGATGTTGCCCTTCTACATTTTTGGCGGGTTCGCTATTTTGTTTGTGCAGATGATCCACCCTGACGATTTGGAGATTGATACTGCTTCATGGATCGGTGGGGTGGGCACTCTTTTTGCCTGCTTGCTGTTTCATGTCTTTTACTACCTCATCAAGGCGCCAACGCGTCTCGGGAGAAAATTGCTGGATGAGATAGAGGGGTTCCGGCGCTACCTGAGTGTCGCTGAAGAAGAGCGTCTTCGACTCTACGCTCCACCGGAAACTCCGGAGAAGACCCTTGAGCTCTTTGAGGAGTTCCTGCCCTACGCGGTGGCACTCGGCTGTGAGCAGCAGTGGGGGGAGCAATTTGAGGAGGTCCTGAAGGCGTCGGGGGTGGACTCGTCCTCNGGTTCTNACAGCCCGGGATTTTACCGAAGCGATTCAGGCTTTACGAGTGGCGCGGGGATGAGTGGCTTTGTAAGCGATCTTTCTGGAAGCTTCACGGGGTCCTTGAGCTCCTCTGCCAGCGCACCTTCCTCCGGGGGGGGCGGCTTCGGTGGAGGAGGCGGAGGAGGAGGTGGTGGTGGAGGATCCGGAGGTGGCGGCGGAGGGGGAGGGGGAGGCGGCTGGTAGGGGATCAGGCCTGTGGCGGCCCCCCACTGCTCGGCCCAGCCGACCCGCGAGGGTTGCATAAAGGTTAGCGGGGGCTGAAATTCAAGAAGCGTAGCCAACTCCGGGGACAGGGTGTTGGTGTTCCTTCTGGGGCAAAATGGAGGCCATCACTGCTAGGGCGACAGCCGGCAGCAGTTCGCCCAGGCAGACTTTGTGAATGATTTCACAAATTCATCTTGCCCGTTTCAGAAGGGGCATCTATGCAGCGCCAAGCTCCTTTCTCAAATGCCGTCGAGATCCCGCTTCGTGGCCCTCCAGTTTTCCCGACTGGTTGCATTGGTCCCCTTTCTCTTTTTGGGGCTGGGCGAGGCGTTTGCCGCCGCCGGTCATGACCATCTGCCGCAGAATGCGGAGGAGGTGGCCAAGCCTTTTGGAATTCCGATCACCAACTCTATGATCATGGTCTGGGTGGTTGCACTCGGAATCATTGTTCTGTGTCGCTTGGCGACCAAAAAGATGCAACTGGTTCCCAACGGCCTCCAGAATCTCGTGGAGTGGATGGTGGAAAGCCTCTTCAATTTCTTTGCCGGGATCATGGGGGAACATCTCGCGAGGAGATCGTTCTGGTTTTTCGCTACCTCCTTTATCCTGATTCTTTGCTGCAACTGGGCTGGATTGATTCCCGGGGTAGGAACAATTGGACTGACGGCCGAAAATGCGCCGGCTGGCGACCAGTTTCGTCCGTTTTTCCGAGGAGCGAACGCGGACCTCAATTTGACCATGGCCATGTCGTTGACCTTCTTTGGGCTATGGTTTTACTGGGCGTTGACTGAGATCGGGCCCAAGAATTTCGGCGCGCACATTTTTGCGCCGAAGGGGAAGTTCAAAGGACTTATGTTGGTCCTGATGGTGCCTCTGTTTCTTTTTGTCGGGGTCATCGAGGTGATCTCCATCGCAGTGCGTCCCGTGGCCTTGATGTTCAGGCTATACGGCAATGTGTTTGCCGGGGAGAACATGCTGGAGAGTCTAATGATCATGGACAAGGTGCCTGACTACCTCAAGTGGCTACCGGCTCTGCCCTTCTACTTTTTGGAACTTCTGGTGGGTCTGATCCAAGCCCTCGTTTTCGTCCTGTTGTGTGCCGTGTTTACCAAGCTCATGTGTGAGCATCACGACGAAGATCATGAGGAGAGTGGCCACACTGAACCTGACCCCGAACCAGCAGCCGGCTCTCCTGCAGCTAAATCCTAGAAACACTCTTATCGGTTGGACCATGGAGCACGTGGAAGCCGGTAAAACGAACGAAATAAACATTAACAATAGAAACAATGGACATCCTCATGCAATTTCTTGCCAACGTTCCTGCCCTTTTTGAGCTTCTTGCCAATATAGAGGGCAAAATCCACGTTGGACTTGCTGCCGTTGGAGCTGGTGTTGGAGTGGGCTTGGTTGGCGCTAAGGCCGCTGAGGCCGTAGGCCGCAACCCTGGCGCTCAGGGTGGAATCCTGACGATTGGGATTATCTTCGCCGCACTGGCGGAGGGACTCATCTTCATCTCCATCTTCCTCGGCGGATAACAGGAATTTAGGGAGGGCGCTCGCCGGAGTGCCCTCCCTCCCAGTCTGAGTTTCGTTTCTATTCCCCTCTTCCCTCATGCCCCTCGATAACATTCTAGTCCTCGCGGCAGCGGCTGCGACTGAAGCCGAAGGCGGTAACGTTGCCTCCGAGATCTTTAACACGTTCAAGATTTACCCGGTCACCTTCTTCTGCCAGCTGCTCAACTTCCTCATTGTCTGTGCGGTGTTGAAGAAGTTTGCCTATGGCCCGGTGAGGGAAATGCTGGATGCTCGGAAAAAGAGAATCGCGGATGGCGAAGCCAAGCTTGCAGAGATTGAGAAGCAGATCGCGGAGAGTGAGCAGCGGACTCAGGAGGCGGTTCAGGAGGCCAACGAGCGTGCCAAGCGCCTGATTGAGGAGGCCAAGGAAAGTGCGGTCATCCTGAGTGAGAAAAAGACTCAGGAAGCTTCTGCGGAAGCTAAAGGAATCATCGCCAAGGCCGAAGAGGCGGCCCGTGGTGAGAAGGACAAGATGCACGCGGACCTCAAGCGAGAGTTTGGTCGCTTGGTTGCAAACACCACCGCTCAGGTGACGGGCAAAGTTCTCAATGATGACGACCAGCAGCGAATCAACGAAGAGGCCATGGCCGAAGTTGAAAGCTAGCAGACTCTTTTTACCAAGATGAAAATTTCCCGCGAAGCAGCAACTACCGCCCGAAGAGCCTTCCGCATGTGCGTTGAAGGAGACCGCGTGGTCGATGAGAAGCTGCGGCGGGTGTTCAAGAAAGTCGCGGAATCCAAGCCGCGCGGCTGGCAGGCGATCCTGCACGAACTCAAAAGGCTGATCCGGCTTGAGATGGAGCGGCGGCAGGTCCTCGTCGAGAGCGCCAGCGCTCTGGACGACCCGTCCCAAAACAGGGTCAAGGCCAGCCTCTCCGGCCAATATGGGGATGACCTCACCTTCGAGTTCAAGGTGACCCCGGAACTCCTCGGTGGAATGCGGGTGCGAGTCGGCAATGACGTCTGGGATGGCAGCGTCAAAACCCGCCTCGAGCGCCTTTCCAACTCCTTTTAACCACTCTCTAACTTACGTTCTCTCTCAAATTCAATTCTCACTGTCATGAGTAATATTCTTCAGGAACTGGAACAGGAAATCGCAAACGTCTCTGCTGGGGTCGCCAAGACCAACGTGGGGACTGTCCGGGAAATCGGTGATGGCGTCGCCAAGGTCGAGGGTCTCAGCGAGGTGCAGCTGAACGAGATGATCGAGTTTCCGGGAAATCTCTTTGGCTTGGCCCTCAACCTCGAGGAAGGCGAAGTGGGAGTCGTGATGCTGGGAGAATCAAGGCATATCTCCGAAGGGGATGAGTGCCACACGACCGGAAAGCTTCTCTCTGTCCCGGTTGGCAAAGGGCTACTGGGCCGGGTGGTCGATGCCCTCGGTCGTCCGGTGGACGGCAAGGGGGACGTTCAGGCTGATGACAGTTATCCGGTCGAGAAAATTGCTCCCGGGATCATCAAGAGAAAGTCAGTGAGCGTGCCGGTGCAGACGGGGATTGCTGCAATTGATGCCATGATTCCGATTGGGCGGGGACAGCGAGAGCTCATTATCGGAGACCGCTCTACCGGCAAGACCACCATTGCGGTGGACACGATTATTGCCCAGGCCCAGCAGAATAAGGCTGCGAAGGAAGGGACCCTGAAGAACCATAAGCCTCTCTACTGCGTCTACGTGGCGATTGGGCAGAAGCAGTCCAATATTGCCCGGACGATTTCCACTCTCGAAAAGGCGGGGGCGATGGAGAATACAATTGTGGTCGCCGCCGCGGCCTCTGATTCCGCCACCAATCAGTTTCTCGCGCCCTATGCAGGCTGTGCGATGGCTGAATACCTCATGGATCAGGGAGAGGATGTTCTAATCGTCTATGATGATCTGTCCAAGCAGGCGGTGGCCTACAGGCAGGTGTCTCTGGTGCTTCGGCGCCCATCCGGACGGGAGGCCTACCCCGGGGATGTGTTTTACCTTCACAGCCGCCTGCTCGAGCGTTCCGCCCGCCTCTCTGACGCGGAAGGTGGAGGCTCCATCACGGCNCTTCCCATCATTGAGACCCAAGCAGGGGACGTCTCGGCCTACATTCCAACCAATGTGATCTCGATCACGGATGGCCAGATCTTCCTCGAGACTGATCTGTTCTACCAAGGTATCCGGCCTGCGATCTCGGTCGGCCTCTCGGTTTCGAGGGTCGGATCTGCAGCTCAGACCAAGGCGATCAAGAAGGTATCGGGAACNACCAAGCTCGACCTGGCTCAATTCCGGGAGCTTCAGGCCTTTGCCCAGTTCGGGTCGGACCTCGATGATGCCACCAAGGCCAAGATCGAGCGGGGGGAGCGAATCGTGGAGCTCTTCAAGCAGAATCAATACAGCCCTCTGGGGCTCGACCAGGAGGTCGCCATTCTCTGGGCGATGCAGAATGGATATTTCGATGACGTTGAGGTGAAAAGAATCAAGGAATGCCAGGAGGCTCTCGAAGAGTTTCTCGCTACCCGCAAGCAGGATCTCCTGCAGCTCATTCTCGATGAAAAGGCTCTTACGGATCCCGTCGTCAGCGGACTNGAGACCGCTCTCAAGGATTTCAAGGCTACCTGGAGCTAAGGTTGCCCGATGCACCCTTCGGCCTGCTCAAGCAATAGCAAAAAGATACAGAAAAAGATCACGGTTACCTGAAGAATGGCCAACCTTCGCGACATCCGCCGACGAATCAAGTCGGTCAAGAATACCTCGCAGATCACCAAAGCGATGCAGCTGGTGGCCGCCGCGAAGATGAAAAAAGCGCAGGATCAGGCGCTATCAGGTCGCGATTATGCGGACCGGCTGAATCGGGTGCTGGTAGACCTGAAGGAGAACCTCAGCGAGGAGGAGCACGTCTTGCTNAAGCAGCCTGCNGGGAAAAAAGAACTTCTGCTGGTNATTTCNACCGACAANGGGCTTTGTGGCGGNCTCAACACNAATCTCTTGAAGAAGGTCAGGGCTGAGTTAGGCNATGACACCGAAATCGTCACGGTAGGGCGTAAACTGCGGTTATCGCTNGGCAAGCTCGGGCAGAACATCGTCTCCGACTGGGAAGTGGCAGATCCTACTCCTTTTTCGGACGCCAAGCCTCTTGGAGGNTATCTCACCGATCAGTTTCTCACCGGAGAATACAGCTCCGTAAAGGTAGCCTTTACCAATTTCGAATCGACTTTGACCCAGACTCCGTGGATCCAGCAGCTGCTTCCGGTTGAGGAGTCCAAGCTGGCCGAGAAGCGGTCCTACGAGGGNATGGGAGAAGGAGCCGAGGTCGGGGAAACTGATNAATCCCGGGANTANATCTTCGAGCCGGATACNGANGGAGTACTCGANCGCCTGCTGCCTCTTTATCTNAACTACCAAGTCTANCAGATGATCCTCGAAGCCCGNGCGTCCGAGCACTCAGCGCGGATGGTGGCCATGAAGGCCGCCACAGACAACGCTGAGCAGATGATTAAGGACCTCACTCTTGAGTATAACAAGGTTCGTCAGGCCGCGATTACNTCAGAACTTCTCGAGATCACCACCGCCATGAAGGCGATGGAGTAGAGTATCAGNCCCAGATTTTCCTATACAACAAACTCTTCCGAGACCAACCCGCCCACAATTATGAGCAATACCGGAACTATCGTGCAGATCATTGGCGCCGTGGTGGACGCCGATTTCTCCAACGCAGAGAAACTTCCTGCCATCTACAACGCCCTCGAGGTCACCTACGATCTTTATGGCACCGAAACGACCCTTGTNCTTGAGGTTCAGCAGCACCTTGGTGATGGCTGGGTCCGGGCGGTGGCGATGACAACTACGGACGGCCTGAAGCGAGGTATGTCCGTCTCNGATACCGGNGATCCAATCACCGTGCCAGTAGGCAGTGGAGTGCTAGGACGGATCTTTAATGTNACGGGTAACGAAGTGGACGGATTTGGCCCAGTGCCTCACGAGAAGCGCTACCCGATCCATGCAGCAGCTCCTCCCCTGACTGACCAGTCTACCTCTGCNGAAATCTTGGAAACCGGGATCAAGGTNATNGACCTGATCTGCCCCTTCACCAAGGGGGGCAAGGTNGGTGCCTTCGGAGGTGCNGGTGTGGGCAAGACCGTGGTGATCATGGAGCTCATCAATAACATCGCGAAGAACCACGGGGGTTACTCCGTGTTTGCCGGAGTGGGTGAGCGGACCCGGGAAGGAAACGACCTCTGGATGGAGATGATCGAGGCAGGCGTCATNAACGCGGAGAAGGACTCCAGCGGGGAGCTCAAGCTCGATGAAAACGGCATGCCCACAGTGATCAGTGAGGGCTCAAAGGTTGCGCTCACCTACGGGCAGATGAATGAGCCTCCAGGAGCGCGTCTCAGGGTCGCTCTGTCCGCTCTCGCAATGGCAGAATATTTCCGGGATGAGGAGAATCAGGACGTCCTNCTCTTCGTCGACAACGTGTTCCGCTTTTCCCAGGCGGGCTCGGAGGTTTCGGCCCTNCTGGGACGGACACCATCCGCGGTGGGTTATCAGCCAACTCTTGCAGAGGAAATGGCCGGTCTTCAGGAGCGAATCACCTCCACCAACAAGGGATCGATCACCTCTTTCCAAGCGGTTTACGTGCCGGCTGATGACTTGACGGANCCTGCACCCGCAAACACCTTTGCCCACCTTGATTCGACGGTCGTCCTCGAGCGCTCTCTCGCGGAGCTCGGGATTTACCCTGCGGTGGATCCTCTGGCCTCTGTTTCCACCGCCCTTGCGCCTGACGTGGTAGGCGAGGAGCACTATCGAGTCGCCCGGGGCGTCCAAGGNGTGTTGCAGCGCTACAAGGACTTGCAGGACATCATTGCGATTCTGGGGATGGATGAGCTTTCTGATGAGGATAAGCTGACGGTTTTCCGAGCTCGAAAGATTCAGCGTTTCCTCTCCCAGCCCTTCAGCGTGGCAGAGGTCTTCACCGGNACTCCGGGCGTCTACGTATCGGTCGATGACACGGTTAAGGGCTTCGCGGAGATTCTCGACGGTAAGCATGATGACGTGCCTGAAAGTAATTTCTACATGAAGGGCGCGATCGATACGGTCGAGAAGGACTAGGTTCCTGAGACCTTTCGCCAAGGACACCAGACACCGACCAGCAAATGCCAGAACTCCTCGAAATTGTTACTCCCGAGCGGAAGGTTTTCTCCGGGGAAGTGGAAAACGTCTACCTTCCGGGAACGGAAGGGGAGCTGGGAGCCCTGCCTGGGCACGCTCCGTTAGTGACCGGTGTGAGTCCTGGAGAATTGCGCTACACGGTGGATGGGAAAGTAGAGGAGCTCGCCGTAGGTTCTGGCTTTGCCGAGGTCACTCAGGAAAAAATCACGATTCTTGCCGACCTTGCGGTGACCGATAGCGAAATCGATGAGAAAAAAGTCGAGGAAGCGATGAAGCGCGCGGAGGAGTCCCTCGCCAGTATAGACAGTTCAGATAACGCCGAGGAGGTGGCCGCCATCCAGGCATCGATCTCGAAGTCGATGGCCCAGTTGAACTTGAAGCGGAAACGCCGGCGCGTCTAGCGGGGTCAGGGTTGTGCGGCAGACATGGGGGTTGTTCACAATTCGGGCAGAAAAGGCAGGGTTTGTGGCCTCAGAGTATCTTTTTTTCGGGCTGGTCTTGACCCCGNGCCGGGGGCTTGGCAGTAAAACGAAAGTTTAGGCAAGAAAAGCTGAATGCCAAAGGACAAGAGCCTGCAAAAAATCCTGTTAATCGGGTCGGGACCGATCGTGATCGGTCAGGGNTGTGAATTTGATTACTCCGGGACGCAAGCGTGTAAAGCGCTACGGGAAGAGGGTTACGAAGTCGTCCTGGTGAACTCTAATCCGGCCACGATAATGACCGACCCGGAATTTGCGGATCGGACCTATATCGAACCGATTACTCCTGAGGTTATCCGAAAAATCATTGAGAAGGAAAAGCCGGATGCCCTTCTTCCAACCCTCGGTGGCCAGACCGCCCTCAATGCTTCCATGGACTTGTGGCACAGTGGCGCTCTTCAAGAGCTCAACGTGCGCATGATCGGTGCAAACGCTGACGCCATCGCCAAGGGGGAGGATCGTTTACTCTTCAAGGAGGCGATGTTGAAGATCGGTCTGGACCTTCCGCAGTCTGGGGTGGTCCATACCATGGAGGACGCACGAACCGTTGCAGCAAATATTGGAACGTTCCCCTTGATTATACGGCCCGCCTATACCCTTGGTGGTAGCGGAGGTGGGATTGCCTACAATAAGGAGGAATTTGAAACGATCGTGGCGAGAGGGTTAGATCTCTCTCCCGTTACCGAAGTCCTCGTCGAGGAGAGCCTTCTGGGTTGGAAAGAGTTCGAGATGGAGGTTATGCGCGACTGTGCGGACAATTGCGTAGTCATTTGCTCGATCGAGAACCTCGATCCGATGGGGGTGCATACCGGTGATTCCATTACAGTCGCTCCTGCCCAGACTTTGAGTGACCGGGAATACCAGATCATGAGAGATCAGTCCTTTGCGGTGATTCGAGAAATCGGGGTAGAGACTGGCGGGTCAAACATTCAGTTTGCGGTGGATCCCGAAAGTGGGCGGGTGGTAGTTATCGAAATGAACCCGCGAGTGTCCCGGTCTTCGGCGCTCGCCTCGAAAGCCACTGGATTTCCTATTGCAAAAATTGCGGCCAAACTTGCGGTTGGCTATACTCTCGACGAACTCCCTAACGACATAACGAGGGAGACACCCGCAAGCTTTGAACCAACCATCGATTATGTGGTGACCAAGGTCCCACGTTTCACCTTCGAGAAATTCCCTGCTGCCGATCCCGTCCTTACCACCCAGATGAAGTCCGTTGGCGAGGCTATGAGCATTGGCCGGACCTTCAAGGAAAGCATGCAGAAAGCCCTCCGGTCACTCGAAACAGGCCGCCATGGTTTCGGGTCGGACGGCAAAGATCCAGCGAATCCTTCCCGCGAGGACATTGAGCGTAAGTTGCATGTGCCCAATTGCGAACGGATATACTGGATCAAGGTAGCTTATGAGCATGGCTGGAGCGTTGAGGATATTTTCGAAGCCACTCAGATCGACCGCTGGTTCCTTGTGCATCTGAAGGAGATCGCGGATGAGGGTGTAAACCTTGCAGACCTTGACTTACGCCGTGCGAAGAAGCTTGGGTTCTCTGACAAGCAGATTGCCCTTGCTCGAGGAGAGTCCGAGGACTCTGTCAGAGAAAAAAGGAAAGGGGTGGGCATTCTTCCAACCTACCGTCTTGTTGATACTTGTGCCGCGGAGTTTGAGGCCTACACGCCTTACTATTATTCGACCTATGGCGATGAAAACGAAGCCCGGGACTCCGACACGAAAAAAATAATCATCCTTGGGGGAGGACCTAACAGGATTGGTCAGGGAATTGAATTTGACTACTGCTGTGTGCACGCCTCGTTTGCGCTGAAGGAGCTGGGCTATGAAACGATTATAGTTAACTCGAATCCGGAAACTGTCTCCACGGATTACGATACCAGCGACAAGTTGTTTTTCGAGCCGCTTACCCTTGAGGATGTTCTGAACATCTGCGATCAGGAAAACCCTCACGGAGTCATCGTTCAGTTCGGAGGACAGACCCCCCTCAATCTTGCCGCTGATCTGGAACGACATGGAGTGCCTATCGTGGGGACATCACCGGCATCCATCGAGCTTGCCGAAGACCGAAAGCATTTCTCAGCCCTGCTTGACGGACTGGGCTTGCAGCAGGCTGAGGCGGGGACTGCTGTCTCCGAGGAGGAAGCTGTAGAGGTCGCAGGGAGAATTGGATACCCCGTATTGGTGCGGCCGTCCTTTGTCCTGGGTGGACGCGCGATGATGATCGTCTATGATGATGATGAGTTGCGTCGTTACATGCGAGAGGCGGTTGACGCCTCTCCCGAGCGGCCGGTGCTGGTAGATCGGTTCCTTGATGGGGCTACCGAGGTTGATGTGGATTGTATTTCTGATGGAGAAAATACGGTTGTGGGAGCAATCATGCAGCATATTGAGCATGCTGGCGTCCATTCCGGAGACTCGGCCTGTGTTATTCCTGCGTTCAGCCTTGGTGAGCAGATTGAAAGAGAGATCGAGGAAGCAGCGATCAACCTTGCGAGAGAACTGAAGGTCAAGGGCCTCATGAATATCCAGTTTGCGGTCAANGATGGCGAGCTCTACGTCATCGAGGTGAATCCAAGGGCTTCCCGCACGGTTCCTTTTGTTTCGAAGGCGATCGGGGTTCCCCTGGCGAAGATCGCGGCCAAGATCATGGTGGGCGAGAAACTTCCTGACCTTGGGCTCACCGAGCGTATTGTGCCCTCNCACTANAACGTCAAGGAGGCGGTTTTTCCGTGGCCTCGATTCCCTGGTATCGACATTGTCCTTGGACCGGAAATGAAGTCGACAGGGGAGGTGATGGGCATTGATGAGGATCTTGGCATGGCGTATGCCAANAGCCAGATCAGTGGGTTTAATCCACTACCCTTGGAGGGCAATGTCTTTATCTCCGTCAGTGATCGTGACAAGGAGCAAGCAATCCCTATCGCCTCTCAATTCGTCGAAGCTGGGTTTACGCTCTTTGCGACCGGAGGGACTCACCGTCGCCTGGAAGAGGCTGGAGTTAAAGCCCAGCGGCTTTACAAGCTCGCCGAACGGAAGCGCCCCAATGTTCTGGATATGATGAAGAATGGGGAGATTCAGTTTGTCGTGAATACCCCAAGCAGTCACGAATCAAGGGAAGATGAAGTCATCATCCGGAGCACAGCGGTCGCCAACAAGGTCAGCCTCTGCACGAATCTTGCTGCAGCGGATGCCAGCGTGAAGGCGATTTGCTCATTGCAGCAGCGGGAGTTCAAGGTGAAGCCGCTTCAGGAATACTACTAGCGGATNGAAGCGGNCAAGATGGGGAGTTTATNGGAGCCTANCGGAAATTGCGGCCCTCCATGAATTCATACCAGTCNTTTTCCAAAGCCGCATCATCGTCATAGCCGTAGACGTCTAGAAGAACGGACTTGGTAATCTTTTCGCCCTGGCGGGATCGCTCAACCAGCTTCTGATACTTTGTGATATTCTCGTCAGTGCTTACGAGGAAGTAGGTAAGGGCGAAAATATAGCCCGACTGGTTAGGGGTAAGGGAAAGGATCTGGGCATTACATACCGATTCGAGAGTTTCCCGGATNTCCTTTCGNCACATTTTTTTCAACGGGCTGGGCCATGATTCGTCAGGCTCAAGGGTAGCTCCCCGCTTGAAATCCGCCTTTTCGTTAGCGTAGTAGGTCTTGAAATCAATGTAGTGAACCCGGCACAGTCGAAAGATTCGGTGCTCCACGTAGTAGCCCCATCCCGCAGTCATCCAGAAGGGCATGGACCCNGAAAGGCCCCGGCCTTTAAGAATTGTCGCTGCAGTGCCGTGGACGAATGCTGGAGTCAGATCGGTCTCTCCTCCGGCTGATCGTTCGGGGTCAGCTTTACAGAGCACCCGGTAGCGGTTCTGAGGATCACCGTAATTTCGAGTAATCCTGCAGGACTGGAGCTGGTTCGCATCCCATCCGCTACGTTGTTGTTCCTGTTCAAGAACACTCGTGTAGTCGTGGCCCGAACCAACGAGGTAGACCGNAAANCGGTAAGGAGCGGTTTCAGCGCCGGGAGCGCCTCCCGGTGTCCGGAATGTATTCTTTGCGAAGTCCTCNTCGAGTCCGGGCATAACCCGGACGCATTCGTCCCAAACCTTTTCCGCATAGCGACGGGCTGGATCGTGGTTGGTTCCTTTTGCCCGNAGCGCNAAATGATCGGTCTGGCGCTCGCGCCACTCCAGATTCTTAAAGTGCTGGTGTTGCGCGAATACTGTTGGAGTCGCCATCACTGCGACTGCGATGAGGAGGCGAAGGACCTTGATCATATGGCACCGTATGCGGATCGCGGTCTGATCGCAATGCAGGAAGCCCGAGTGATCTCTTGGCAAAAGTGACCTTCAACTTCTTAAGAATACGGCACAACCTTGGAAAAGAGGTATCAAAGGGGCTCACCGGCCGGGGCGGTTTTGAGCCTCGGAGAAGAGCAAAGCTTTTCTGGTAGCGAGAGAACGATCTGGCGCTATCTTGCTNCAGAAANACTACCGCATGAAAGCGTCCGGAGACAATCATTACAGAAAACCGAAAGGTTTTCTCGGAGGGTTNCTCCTCGCCGCAGGNATCGTGGCTCTCTACCTCGCTCTTCAGCTATGGATCCTGCCCTCAGCGGGAATTCCCACCTGACTCAATGGTCAATGCTTTCCGGTCGGAAAGGACAGTCCACGGGATAGTGGCCAAGAGAACGCCAAGGCTGCGGATGGGGAAACGACTCCCTGAAGATTTCGATCTCAAAAAGACGCGGTGGTTTAAGCGCCAACGAAAAACTAAAAAGCCACGCCGAAGCGTGGCTTGGTTTTCGAAGGTAAACGGCTGTTGTTACTTCGCTTTGAGGACTCCCTTCATGACGCCGAAGTGTCCAGGGAACGTGCAGAGGAAGGGGTAGTCTCCTGCGGTTGGCACTTTGAAGACGATGGTCTCTTCTTCCTTAGGTCCAAGAATCTTTGTTTTCGCCACGACCTGAGCGGCAAGGGCGGGATCGAGCGGCAGATAGTCGCCGGCTGCGTTGGCCACTCCACCGATGGCAAACTTTGGGATGTCAGAGCCGGGCTTCAGGATCACCACATTGTGCCCCATGGCGGCCTTGGGAAGAGCCCCGATATTCTTGAACGTAAGGGCAACAGTCTGACCAGCCTTTACCTCGATCTCGGCTTTGTCGTATTTCATCTGGTCGTTACCAGTGATGGTGACCTCGACGTCAGCCTTGGGGGTATCCGCTTTTTCCTCTGCCCAGCAAACCGGGAACATGAAAACCATAGCTGTAAGGATGAGAAGGATGTTTTTCATACTGGCGGGAACATGGGCCGTGTTGCTCAAGGAGCAAGCAAATCTTTTAGATAAGAGCAGGAGAGAACAACGAGGCGCTAAGATAGTTTATTTACGGAGAAAATTCCGGCTGTCTTGCAAAACTCCAGCATGTTTCGGGAATTTCCTCGTATCAGGTGGTGAGTTTTTGGCGTAACTGCCTGAGGCCCTAATCTTTCAGGGCCGCCCTGAGGAAAGGTGCGGTTCGTGAGGGTTTCGAACTGGCGACTTTTTCCGGGGGGCCTTGGGCAACAATACGCCCTCCGGATTCTCCGGCTTCAGGGCCCATATCGATGATGTTATCTGCCTCTGCCATGATTCCGGTATGGTGCTCAACCACTACCACGGTGTGTCCTTCCTCGACCAGCCGATGAAGAACATCGATCAGTCTTTTAACGTCCTCAAGGTGAAGCCCGATTGACGGTTCTTCAATAAGGTAGAGGTTGGCTTGCGGCTTTCGCGATTTCATCGCGGTCTTGCTGATCCGGCCCCGGGTCAGTTCGGTTACAAGCTTAACCCGCTGGGCCTCTCCTCCCGAGAGGGTAGGGCTTGGCTGTCCGATCTGGAGATACCCGAGCCCAGTTTCCTTGAGAAGGGACAAGGTTCGGTGCAATTTCCCGTGGGTGGCAAAAAAGTCAGCAGCTTCGTCGATAGTCATGGCGAGGACATCGCCGATGGACCTGCCGTTGTATCGTATTTCTAGAGTGGCAGGATTGTAGCGTTTGCCATTACAGCTGTCGCAATGAGTCCAGGTGGACGGCAGGAAGTCCATTTCCAGTTTAATTCGTCCGTTCCCTTTGCACTCAGGGCACTGCCCAATCGCATTGTTGAAAGAAAACCGGGAGGCATCAAACCCCTTCATGCGCGCCTCTGGAAGCTGGGCGAAGAGTTTGCGAATTTCGTCAAAGATCTTCACGTAAGTTGCGGGGCAAGACCGAGAGGTCTTACCGATGGGAGACTGGTCTACCTCGTAGCAATGGCGGATTGATTTTATGCCGGAAGCAGAAGTCCATGTTTTGTCCGGGTTTCGCTTGAAGAGCTCGGCGAGCGTGCCCCTCATGAGTGAAGACTTACCACAGCCAGAAATCCCGGTGATCACAGTCAGGCGCTCAAGGGGAATCCTGACTTCGATGCTCTTGAGGTTATTAACGGAACACCCCCTGAGCCTGAGCCATCCTGTTCTTGCCGAGGCCTTGGGCAAAGGTCGCCGTTGCCCCAGAATAGGATGGGAAAGGGGGTTGGCGAGGGCCTGGCCCGTAATCGACTTCTTTAGCTTGCGAAGCTTTCCCAGACTCCCGGATGCAACGATTTCTCCGCCATGGCGCCCAGCCCCGGGGCCAAGATCGATAATATGTCCCGCCCGTTCCATGGTCTCATCATCGTGTTCAACTACGAGGAGGGAATTGCCCTTGGATCTCAAGGTCTCAAGCGTATCGAGGAGTTTCTGGTTGTCACGGGGATGGAGGCCGATCGTGGGTTCATCAAGAACGTAGAGGACTCCCCGAAGGTTAGAGCCCAACTGGGCGGCAAGACGAATACGTTGAGCCTCACCCCCCGAAAGAGTTCGAGCAGATCTATTAAGCTGGAGATAACCCAGACCGACCTTTTCGAGGAAACGCAAGCGCTGGGTTATTTCAGGAATAATATCGCGAGCGATAGTACGAGCTCTGCCCGTAAAGTGAAACTCCTTCACAGCCGCGGCCGCCTCCGAGACCGGGAGCATCGCAAGATCATGAATCGCACGATCTTGGATCTGGATCGCACGGGAGATTTCGTTCAGTCGACTTCCTTGACAGTCTGGGCAAATAACGAGTTCTTCCTTGTCCGTCCGATCCAGTTTCCGATCAAAGTCAATCTCAGCTTCCGTTGTTGAATTGAAGGAATCTCGCCTTGATTTTCGGGAGCGCTTCTGGATGGGCATGATTTCTCCGTGGCCCCGGCAGGTTTTGCACCATCCGCGTGGAGAGTTGAAGGAGAAGTGAGCGGGATCGGGAGCCTCGAAGGAGCGACCCGTGACGGGACTTACNCGGGCCTTCGAAAAAGGGTGAAGAAAGTTACNGGAATCGAGTATTCNCAGAGTTCCCTTTCCCAGCCGCAGCGCNGTTGCTACCGCATCTCGAAGGTCCGAAATACGGGTGCCAGCGCTTGAGACTTGGAGGATGAGAATGTCGATATCGTGCTCCTTGAAGCGCTCGAGGCGCTCAAAGGCCTCAACCTCCCTCCATTGGTTATCCACAAGAAGACGTGTATATCCCTGCCGCTCGGCCCAGGCAGCAACATCACTGTGGAATCCTTTTCTTCCGCGAACTACCGGGGCGAGGATGTCGACGGGTCCCCGTTTNAAATGTGAACGAACCGCCTTTACGATAGCGTCCTCGGTCTGNGGGATAACGGGTTCTCCGGACTCAGGGCAATGCTGAGTCCCCAGTTTTGCGTAAAGGAGCCGCAGGAAGTGATAGACCTCCGTGACAGTAGCAACNGTGGACTTTCCACCCCCTTGTGAAATACGTTGTTCTATCGCGACTGTGGGGGGNAGTCCGGATATGCGATCAATATCTGGCTTTTCCATTTGCTCGGCGAATTGACGGGCATACGGAGACATGGAATCGAGGAAGCGTCTCTGGCCTTCCGCGAAAATAATGTCGAAGGCCAGAGTGGATTTACCNCTTCCACTGAGTCCGGTCACAACTACGAACGCGTCTCTNGGAATANTGATATCAATATTTTTCAGGTTATGNTCCCGGGCTCCGGCTATTTGAATGCTGTTCTGAGACCGGTTTATGGAAGAGTTCTTGGGCCGGCTTTCTTTGGCTTTGATCTGTTCCTCGCCGAGAACGGGTGCGAGATAGAGAGCAGTCTGGGTTGAGGTTTTAACAACTTCCTCGGGCGTTCCTGTCGCCACAANCCTGCCTCCTTCAGAACCAGCTCCCGGACCCACATCGATCAGATAGTCTGCGGACTTGATGACATCGAGGTTATGCTCGATGACCACAAGCGAATGCCCGACATCTACCAACCGGTTGAAAACGATGAGAAGTTTTTGGATGTCGCCGAAATGCAGTCCAGTAGTTGGCTCATCGAGCACTAGCAGTTCGGGGGAAGCCTTGCGGCTGGAAAGNGCTTCCGCCAGAATNGAGCAAAGTTTGAGACGTTGCGATTCGCCTCCGGAAAGCGTGTTGAGGGGCTGCCCCAAGCGAAGGTAGCCGAGGCCGAGATCTTCCAGAGGCNGGAGGACAAGAAGAATGCGAGCCTTGGTGGCAGCTTCCTTGGTAGNCGCTCTACGCGGGGTATCTGCGGCGCCCCTCGCAAAAAAGACCATTGCCTCGGTAACCGTGAGCGCGAGGACCTCNGCAATGGATTTCCCATCAAACTGAACCTCGAGCGCGGATTGATTATATCGAGATCCTTGGCATTCCGGACAAGTGAGATACAGATCCGAGAGAAACTGCATCTCGACTTTCTCGAAGCCGTTTCCGGAACACCGTTCGCAGCGCCCTGACCCGGAGTTAAAGGAGAAAAATCCCGGGCTTGTTCCGGAAAGCTTTCCNTCAGGACTCTCCGCGAAAAGCTGGCGGATGAGATCAAAGGCTCCAAGGTATACAACGGGAGTCGACCGTGGTGTGCGTGAAAGGGGGCTCTGGTCGACAAGCTTTACACTCGCTACCTGGTCAGCACCGCTAAGCTGTCGTAGAGGGGCAGGTTCCGAATCGGTATTTATCTGCAGCGCTACCGCGAGGTTCTGGTAAAGAATATCGTGAACTAGCGTGGATTTNCCCGAGCCAGACACTCCTGTCACACAGGCCAGGACGCCGAGTGGGATATCGACGTCAAGCTTGGTCAGNTTGTGGCAGGATGCACCACGAATNCCAATATAGCCCTCGGGCTTTCGGCGGTCTTCGGGAATAGGAATCGAGTGTTTTCCNAGGAGATAAGGCAGGGTCGTACTTTGNGGNCAGGATCGCAGGGAGCCAGTTTGGAACGCGTGGCGCCCCGGCAATGCGGCGACAATCTCACCTCCGTGCTCCCCGGCGCCCGGCCCGATGTCCAGAAGGTAGTCGGCAGCGCGCATCACGGCCTCTTCGTGCTCCACGACGAGAAGTGTGTTTCCCTTGTCGCGCAGGCCATGCATTACGGAAATGAGAGCTCCGACATCTCTGGGATGGAGCCCGACGGTCGGCTCGTCGAGAACGAAGAGCGTGTTAGTCAGCGAAGCGCCAAGACAGCTGGTCAGGTTGACTCGTTCAATCTCGCCGCCCGAAAGGGTTCGAGTTGCCCGGGAAAGTGTGAGGTATCCTAGGCCGACCTCGCACAGGTAGCGTAACCGGTTGGAAATCTCGGAAAAGACCAGCTTGGTGGTCTTGTCGATCCCGCCGCCTTCGTTCTGACGCTTTTCAGTAAATTGCGTGATCCATTGGTGGAGCTCGGAAACGGGGCTACGCCAGATTTCGGGAAGAGTATGTCCGTCGACCTGAAAACAAAGGGCCTCGGGTTGGAGGCGAGCACCCCTGCAGTGGCCGCAGGTCGTGTAAGACCGGTAGCGGCTGAGAAAAACCCGGACGTGCATCTTGTAGGCCTTCCCCTCGAGCCATTCAAAAAACCCTTTCACCCCATACCATTCGTCATTCTCCCACGCGTCCTCGGAACTGCTTCGCTCTCCGTAGAGGACCCAGCTTTGCTCTTCACTGCTCAGGTCAGAAAAGGCGCAGTCGAGGTCCAAGCCTCTGCGGGCGCCGTGGAGTTCGAGATCTCGCTGGCACTCCTCTCCTCGTTCACCTTGGAAGGGCTTTACGCAGCCCTCGTGAATGGAGCGAGAATGGTCTGGAATCGCCTTCTTCAGATCAATGCCGATGACTCGTCCGAAGCCCCGGCAGTTCGGGCATGCTCCCATCGGGTTGTTGAAGCTGAAGAGAGCCGGGGTTGGTGGTCGAGCAGTGAACCCTGTTAGTGGGTTGGTCCAATTCGTGGTGAAGGCTCTCGGCGTGCCTGATTTTGTTCCATCGCTGATGGCACAAATGCCTTTGCCGAGGTCGAGAGCCCGTTCGAGGGCTTCCAGAATCCGATTTTTGCTGGATCTTCTGATCAGGATTCGATCCTGAATAATGTAGAGCTGCGGAGGAAGCAGAGCAAACCCAGCCTCTTCCGGAGCGTCGGTCCGGACGACTTGTCCATTGAGGAAAATTCTCAGGTAACCCTGCTGTTGCAGAAATGCGAAGAACGTTTCGAGCTCCGTATTTTTTGGGACGTCGACAGGAAAGAGGATAAGAGCTTGCTGGTCGCAAAAGTTTTCAAGGCACCAGGTGGTAATAGAGTCGCTGGTATCTGGCCGAATGACATCACCCGAGCTGGGATCGACGGCATGTGCGCATCGGGCGTAAAGCAACTTCAGATAATCGTTGATCTCGGTGATGGTGCCGACCGTCGAACGCGTTGAGCGGACATTATTTTTTTGTTCGATGGCAATAGCAGGAGGGATCCCATCAATCCGATCGACCAAGGGTTTATCCATTCGGTCAAAAAACTGTCTGACGTAGGGAGAAAAAGTCTCCACGTAGCGCCGCTGACCCTCCGCGTAGAGCGTTTGGAATGCGAGAGAAGACTTTCCAGAGCCCGAAGGTCCGGTGATAACGGTCAACTGACCAAGCGGAATATCGAGATCGAGGCCCTTGAGATTGTTTTGTCGGGCCCCACGAACAACGATGGCGTCGTGCAGCTTCTGTTTTGGGCTACCGGTCCTGCGGCGGGCCGGAGAAGCGGAGGTGCTTTTCTTGGCGGGAGGCACGGGCCGTGTTTTGAGGGCTTGAAGAATTACGAGTCACAGGCCGGATCGTCAATGACGGGATCTGTGCCAGACAAAAGAATCCTAGCCCGGGTTTGGAACCGGTCAACTCACCGATCTTACTCGTCCTCGTCCTCCTCCAGTCCATCAGGAACTTCGGGGAATTCCCCATCGAGGATAGCGAGAAAATACGGCTTGTCCGCTGCCGCCGCCTCCTCCCGCCCAAGGTAGGCTGCCCCTTCACGATCTCCTTGGGCCTGACGACGCCGAACTTCCTTGTTGATCTGAGCGCGGTAGCGGCCTTTCGCGTCCTCGAAGTCGGTTTCGTAGTCTTCCCAGATGCCTTGCTGCTTGGCGAGGGCCCTTTCGTGCTCCTTCTCGACCGCACGTCCTGCCCACCTCGCCCAGTCGGGCAAGTTCAAAGAGGCCGGGATTTCCCCTTTTTCTGTCATGTTGTCGGTGATCCCATCGATCAGTTTTTCCGCTTCGCGGCTGAAACGACGGGCCGTGCTGGTTTCGCTTTCCATGTCGGCAACAAAGTCCTTTATGTTTTTATCGTGGCGTCGTTTCCAGCGCTCATGGGACGCTTTTTCGCTATCACGGAAGATCTGCCGGTATTTAACGAGCCAGTCCTCGGCCCCAGCTGGGCGGTTTGCTTCTCCGGCACTCGGCATGTTGCGACGTGAAGGAGCTGACCATTCCACGAGGAAGAAGCGCGCTTCAGAAGGATCTCCAGATGCGTTGAGGTAGCCGAATCCCGGATCCTCTCCTTTTCCGAACTTCAGATACTTTTTTGGGCCATCTCCCCGATCTGGCTGCCCGGGGGCCCAGGTGACAAAGTCAAACCGTTCACCTGTGACAAAGGTCCATATTGGCGTCGCGGTGCCTTTCTGCTTTCCCCCGATCCAGCATCCTCCTCCCGCATCGAGCAACCCCCGCATGGACGTGCCGATCCAAGCTGCCTCTTCCTCGCTGGATGGGACCGCGAGATGCCCCCCAGCAGCTTGTGCGAGGGTATTGGCCTGTTCCCAAGGCATGGATTCAGGAACGGCAAGAAAGCGGGAGCCGTTGATGTTTTGAGTGCCTGCTGGGAAAGTTGGGCGCTTGGCTTTAAGCGATGCCGAAACCCTTTCAAGTTGACTCGCTATAGATCCTGCGTTGCCTCCCTCTGTCCATTGAAGGATAAAAGGTAGATTCCGTGATGCGGGCATGTCATCAAGCGACTGGTCCGGGAGAAGGGCGGCATAGTCCTCGCCCCCATCGTCTGAGGTAGTTTCATCAGGTTGCCCCGCCGCCCAGAGATCGTCAGATGGAGCGGTGCCGTCCACCCAGTACCATTTGCCTTCCATCCCCGAATCTGAGAGGCCCAGCCAACACGGGCTGGTCAGCTTGAGCTCAGAAACAGCCCAATTTAGATCCTCCTTGCTCTCCAGTGAGGCCAGCTGGGCGCCATGAGCCTCCGCATAATGAGAGGCTGCCATCCATGAGCGTGCGCTGGTGATCAGCAGGTAATGAGACGTTCCGCGCTTCACCGCTCCCTTGGGAAGTTCGGACAGGTCACCGGATTTAAGTTTGGCTTGGAGCCTCTCCAGAGCCTGCGTGGTGCTTTCAGCTGGTTTAGGCTTGGCCGGCTCCGGGGCAGGAGTTTTCTCTTTCTCAGGAGTTTTGGCTATGGGGGCAGGCTTCGGCTTGGGTTTTGATCTGGGCTTGGGCTTCACCACCGGAGATTCCTTCTCCGGGGCCGTTGCCGCGGTTTTGTCGTCCTCCTTTTTTCCTGAGCCAATCACGATAAATCCGAGGACACCCAGAACCATGATGGCAGCAAGAATTCCGATGACCGGGATCGATTGAGACTTTGGCTGGGGGACTGCGATGGCAGGAGTCGCGGCGCGCATTCCCACAGGGGAGTGGCTGCGGCCGGCCACAGCGGGGGTAGCCGTTTTAGCACGGCGCAGGACCGGCTTCTTCAACTTGTCTCCAAGTTCGTCCAGCTCTTTAGCGAGATCTTCTGCCTTGGCGTAGCGTAGTTCCGGGGAAGGATGAGTGGCTCTCCGTATGATCCTGTCAAACTCCGGGTTGCACTGACTCACCGCCGAAGGCGGTTGCCAGGGCTCTGAAGGAACTTTGGCAGTAAGTAATTCATAGAGAAGGACCCCGACTGCGAAAATATCTACCCGCTGGTCCACTTCGCCGGGATTGTTGACCACCTCAGGGGCACTGTAGCCAGGAGTGCCCCATACAATTTCGTCTGGATTGTGGCCCTCCCCGACCGGTCGCGCCAAACCGAAATCTCCAATCTTTGGAACCGCTTCCGGCCCGAGGAGAATATTTCCGGGCTTGATGTCGCGGTGCAGAATGCCGTGCTGGTGGGCGTGGGCCAATCCGTGGGAAATGCCGGCTACCAGGCGAACCGCTTCTTCCTGGTCGATCGCTCTGCCGTAGGCGGAATGGTGGAGGGACTTACCCTCGACCAGCTCCATGATGATATAGAGCATTCCGTCAGCGTCACCAAAATCATACACTGCAATGAGGTTGGGATGGTTGAGGCGGGCCATGGACTTGGCCTCGGCTTCAAAGCTCGACCGGAACTGTGGATCCGCTCCAAATTGACGCGGAAGGATTTTGATTGCGACCGGACGGTCGAGGGAAACCTGCCGGGCGGCGTAGACCGCACCCATCCCTCCCTGCGCGATGAACGCAGTGATCTCGTAGGCCGGGAAGTGCGGCTGTAGCTCCTCCAAACTTGGAGCCTGAAAATCGAGATCGGGTGACATAGGGTAACAACACCGTATAGTGCCCTTCGTTGCAGCTTTACGCAAGCGTCAGAAATGTCGCCAAACCCTGGTCCGGGGCCCTTTCGGCAGGAGATTCAGGCCTTTCTGCAGGGGCTTATCGCCTTTCTGCGGTATCAAGGACCCCGGAGCCGAGGTGCTCTAGAAAAGCACGCCCCGTCGCGCCACAGGCGTTGATCTCGTTCAAGATCGCACGGGCCTGACTGTCGTTTCCGCTCTTAGTGGCAGCTTCCCGCTTGAGCTTCAGGGTCCCAATGTAGGCCTGCCGGATCTGGTTTGCCTGAGCCTGCAGAGCCTCTTTCAACGCCTCTTGCGCCTCTATCCTTTTTCTCAAAAGGTCGATTCCCCGCGGAGAAAGTGGAAGTTTGATGGCATCGCGGACGCTTAATGGAATAACGCCTTCGACGCTGACGTTAGCCTTCAGCTGGTCGATCGTAGGTTTGTAGGCCCGCCCGTCGGCGCTTCGCAGTCCACGGAGCCAGAAGTTAAGATCCGACTTGAGGCCCTTGCCGTTTTCAAGAAGCGCGGAGCTGAACTTGCCCTCGAGAGTCACGACTTTTTTCTGGAAAGCGGCTCGCTGGCCCGCCCAATCGCCTGCTCCAGAGCCCGGAGATGCCGGGGCTGGGGTGCCACCGTCCTTACTCCATTCGATGACAAAGGCTTCTACATTATCTTCAGGGTTTTGATCGTCCCATCCCCCGTTTTCACCGGCCAGAAGCTTTACCGCGCTTTCCACCGCGGGGTCCCCATCAGGAGCATCGGGAGCCCATGATGAAAACGCCCAGGTTTCTCCCGTAATCCAAGTCCATGCGCGCCCATTGTGTCTGCCTCCGATCCAGGCGCCTCTACCGTCGCCGAGGCTGCGGCTCATCAGGTTCCGGAGGTAGTTGTCTTCGGATTGCTCACTGGGGACCGCAAGATGTCCATGGGCGGACTTCGCCAAGGCGTTGGATTCACTCCAAGTTCCTGCGGTTTCAATCACGAGATAGCGTCGATTTTCAAAAGACACGACGCTTGGTGGGTAGATGGGCTCAGGGCTATTGAGGGAATCTTTCAGTCGAGCGATCTGGGACTGGAGAGTCCCCGGATTACTGCCGTCGTGGCGCCATTGGATGAAAAATGGGAACTTTTCCCCGCTTGGCTGCGACCTGATGGAGCCAAGATCGCTCAACGTCGCTGTATTCCCTGTTGACAGAGAGGGGCTACGGACAGTCCACGGAGAGCCATCAACCCACCCCCATGCCGTCCGTCCAGTGGCTCCGCCCCCGATCCAGATTGTGGTGTTGGCCGGAATCTTTGAAGAGAGCCACTTTTGCTCGCCTTCGTTCAGGCAAACCGCGAGGTGCCCGCCGTATTCCTCAGCGTAGGAGGAGGCCTGCTGCCAGCTGAGCGCCTGCCCGATCAGAAAAAAGCGGCTGTTTCCACGGACCAGCGTGTTGGGTGGGTATTCAGTCCGGGCTTCTCCGGTTACAAAGGAAGGTTTCAGTCGCTCAAGCGCTTCAAGGGGAGTCTCTGGTTCTGGTTCAGGCGCCACTGGAACCGGCTTTGGTTGAGAAGCCCTCAGGGCCTCGAGTCTTTCTCGGGTTCGTTTCTCCTCGAGGACCCTTTGTCTTTCATTAGCTTCTGCCTGATCGGCCAGGCGTTGCTGCTTGGCCTGCTGCTTGGCGTTTTCTGCCTTCTGCCATTGGTAGGCTCGATACATTCCGAAGATCGCGGCCAGGAGAAGTACGATGATTACGAGGTTACGGAGAAGCGACCAGTTAGTGCCTACGTTGAGCTGGACCTCGGGTGCAGCTGCAGGAGCGGCTTCTGGAGGGGAGCCCTCGGAAACTGGGGCTTGGACCTGCAGGCTTGTTGCAGGAGCCGAAGGCTGTGTGGCCCCGGTGATCGGAGTGGCCATTCCCGGCGGTGGCGCTGTTACGATACCGGTGAGTTGATTGTCGAGAGCGTCCTGCAGGGTTCTCAGATCCGAGGCCATCGCTTCTCCATCTGCGAAGCGCAGCATGGGAGAGGGGTGAGTCGCTCTCCGGACGATTTTATCAAAACGCGGGTCAACATCTTCGACCTGTGACGCTGGGATGTAGCGCTTTTCGGGGAGCTTTCCCGTCAGGAGCTCGTAGAGAATCACTCCAGTAGAAAACACATCGGATCTTGTATCTACCGCTCCGGGGTTCTTGATGACCTCTGGGGCGATGTAATCAGGAGTACCATAGATGGTGCTCTCACCTTCCGTTTCTTCCGTCAATCGAGCGAGTCCGAAGTCTCCAATTTTTGGGCGGTTCTTCGAATCGAGGAGGATATTGGCAGGCTTTATATCCCGGTGAAGGATACCTGCCTCATGGGCGTGGGCGAGCCCTTCGCAAATTCCGGAAACAAGGTGAACGACCTCCTTTTCATCAATGGCCCTGCCATGGAAGGATTCATGGAAGGACTTTCCGTCCACGAATTCCATCACGATGTAGAGCATGTGGTCAACCTCTCCAAAGTCGTATACGCCGATAAGATTGGGATGGTTCAGTTTGGCCATGGCCTTGGCCTCGTCCTCGAATCGCCGGCGGAAGTCCTGGTCCTCCCCGAATTCGCGAGGCAGGATTTTGATCGCGACGTTTCTCTCAAGAGATTTCTGGTGGGCCTTATAGACCGCACCCATGCCACCTTTCGCTATGAAAGAGAGGACGTCATAGGCCGGAAGAAGTTGTTGAAGCTCCTCGGTAGTCGGGGCCTTGAACTGCGGAGGTGTGGACATGGGAATTCAGGTTGTGGAGAAAGCGCTGGGCAAAACCCTTCTCATGGGAAAGATGCGCCCGAATCCTTGAAAAGAAAAGCCATCAGTAACTCCCTTCTGCGGTATGGATGAAGCACTAATATGGCAGGAAATCGGGGAGAAAGGTTTCCGGGAGCTAGTGGCGGCATTTTATCGTCAAATTCTTGAGGACGATCTGCTGGGACCGATGTATCCGAAGCACGATATGGACGGGGCAGAGGAGCGACTCTACTTGTTCCTTTGCTTCCGATTCGGTGGGGACCTTCGATACGCCGAGCAGCGGGGTCATCCGCGGCTGCGCATGAGACACATGGCGTTCCGGATCGGGGAGGCAGAGCGTGATCGATGGGTCGAGCTCATGAGAGCCGCCATGTCAGAGTGTGATATTTCCCTGAAAGTGCGCTCAGAGTTGGAGGCTTTTTTCACCCAGGTGGCAGACTTCATGCGCAACCAAGGCTCCTCTTGAAGCTCCAAGCTCCGAGCGAGGCGGTTACTTGATGATGATCGGTGGCGAAGGTCGCTTGGGGTCTTCGGGGGTAGTTTCCCGGCGCCTGGGATCGAGAATTTCCGGGAGATCCTCCGGTTTCCAGTTCTCTCTTCGGAAGCCGCGACCTCTTTCTCCGGTAGGCTGAAAGTTCTTATCCGCCATATCACGCTCATTGAGCTGGATGATCGAGTAGAGGGCTTCCTCAAGCTGTGGTGTAGATGCAAACCTGTAAACCTCTCGGTCGTCTTTCTTTCGAACTCCATAGAGCACGAAGCCGATGCATTTGTAGCTGCCGTAGGAACTCGTTTCCGAATATGTGTTCTGCTCTTTCTCGAAGATGACGGTGTGCTTTCCCCCTCGTGCTACTTCCATGTCCTCGGTCTGCACACTGAGAACCCTGTGCTTCTCAGGGTCGTTCACCGATTGACCGATGAGCATATACTTCAGCGAGGTGGTCTCCAGGCTCTTGCTGGTGTCATTATTCTGGAAATCAACCTCGAGTTCATAACTCTGGCGATAATACTTGGTGCTTGTCGAAAAGAAGCTTTTGCGAGATTCCTTGGTCGTCTTGCGCACCATATTGGGGGTCACCCGGAGAGAAGGAATTTGAGAGATTACCCATTTGCGGACATAGGCCTGATCGATTTCACTGAGGCTTGAAATTTTTACCGTTGCTGTCCGCTGATTCACCATTCTGAGGGTAACCTCGGTATCAGACGCGCGGACAATGTCGGCCTCGAGTGTTTTTCCCTCGGCGTTGGTGAAGGGGCGGGCCTCGATGGAAGGCGATAGCAGAACAATCATCGCCGCCAGCAGGAGAGGAGAAAAATTCATTGGCCGGGGTAATCTATGTGGATTCTCCGGGGGATCTATCAAATTCTGGGCCCTGCGTGGTCACCTTTGGGAAGCCCTGAAGGCAACTTTAGAGATACCTCCGCTCGCCAAGGGGCTCCGGAGTATCTACTTTCTGGGGAAGAACGTGGATGGACCTTGAGTTTAAAGTCATTGGCATAGCGTATGCCATTTGTGCCGGGATCCTCTTTCTGGGTGTGGTTCCGTATTATGCGGTAAAGTATCTTGGGCCGGGAAAGGTGTCGCCTACTCCCAGAGGGCGGGTGCCCGTCAGTGGATTCGGGTTGCCTGATATTGTTGGAGTTTCCTTGTTATTCGGTTTTTACGTCGGTCTCTTTCGTCTTTCGAGGCTGGAGGCGGCGGACCCCGAACCGGCTGGAGCGGATGGTCTTGTCGTTGGTCTTATCTTTAGTTTGATGCTTCAGGGTCTTCAGATCGTCTTCGTCCTCTTTATGCTCGTCCGCAGGGTGAATCTGGTTGAGGCGTTTGGGCTGCGCTGGCGGGCTACTTGGTGGAAGGTGATTTATGCGCCGGCGGTGGTGTTCGTGATGTGGGCCTTCATGGCCGTGCTCGACCGCGCAGGATACAATGCTTGGCTGAGCCAGTTCGTTGAGGGAGATGGAATACAGGATAGTGTTAAGCTTTTGCAGGAAACAACGGACCCAACGGCTTTCATCCTTATGGGCGTGGTGGCTTGTATTGGGGCGCCTCTCGCTGAGGAGGTGGTTTTCCGGGGGTATATCTACACGATGGTGAAACGGATGGCGGGATTACCGTTGGCCGTGATTTTATCTGGGTTGCTCTTTGGGGCGGTTCACATGAACCTCGTTGCCCTTTTACCTCTGACCGTTCTTGGCATTATCCTCGCGCTGTCGTATGAATACACAGGTTCTTTATGGGCTCCGATCGCCATTCATTTTTTCTTCAATGCGGCGACTGTCGCGGTCCAGACACTCTTAAAATTCAATCCCGAGTGGATCGAGGAGCTCGAAAAAAATGCCGGATTTATCCCACTATGGTGAAGACGCCGTGGTTTCCCGGTTGACCGCTCTTCTGGAGGCTGGTCCGGAAACCCTTACAGGCCCAGGAGACGATTGTGCTGTCGTGGAGGGTTCTGGAAGGGGGCAGGTGGAGCTCCTGAAGACGGATTGCGTGATTTGTGGAGTGCACTTTCTTCCGGATGCTCCTCCCCGGAAAATAGGATGGAAGGCCGTGGCGCGCACTCTAAGCGACTTTGCGGCGATGGGAGGATGGCCCCGGCATCTGATGGTGACTCTGGCGCTGCCTTCCGATTGCCGGATGCGCTGGATCGAGGAAGTTTACCGGGGGATGAACAAATGTGCGCGAACCTTTGACTGCTCGATTGTGGGCGGAGAGACTTCCTCCCTTCCGAAAGGAGCTCCAGCGATGATCTCGGTGGCAGGCACTGGAGTTGCGAGGCGTTCACAGGTTGTCCTGCGCAGTGGGGGTCGCCCCGGCGATCTTCTTTTTGTGACGGGAAAGCTTGGGGGATCACAGGGGGGTCGACATCTGACCTTCATTCCGCGGCTCGAGGAGGCAGATTGGTTGTCACGAAACTTCAGGATCCACGCAATGATGGACCTTTCGGACGGTTTGGCCATGGACCTTCCCCGTCTTGCTTCGGCAAGCGGGTGTGGCTTTCGTCTGGAGAGGTCTGCTCTCCCCCGGTCTCGCGGGGCAACGGTGCAGGAGGCTCTAAGGGATGGAGAAGACTATGAGCTGTTGTTCGCGATATCAGAACGAAGTTCCCGGAAGTTACTTGCGGAGTGGCCGGAGAGGTTTCCGCGGCTCAAGCTTACTCCCATTGGCGCGTTGTCCCCCGAGGGGACGGAAGGGCTTCCGGGTGGCTGGGATCATTTTCGTGAATAGGTCCAGGTCGTTTAAAGAAAGAGGGGGCGATGGATTGAGGAAAGAAGGGGATAATTTATTTAAGACATCCTTATTAAATTCTTTTCAGAATCGCCGGCGGACGGTAAATGGTCCGTCGACTTTCTGGTCACCATATCTCCGCCATGAAGAGTATCCCCGTTGCATTAGCACTACTGGTCCTCGCGCATCCTGTTCTCGCCGGAGGGCTCGAAGAAAAAGAGACCCTCAATTCCCTGATTGAAATCTCGAGCGTGAACGANGCGCCGCTTGTGCTCGTCGGGGCTGATCCTNGCTCGGAGGNGCNGGAGGCAGGCTCTGAGTTACAAAAACTGCGGCAAGACCTTCAGGGGACNNGGGCGAGATTACGGGAGGCCCGACGGGCTGTGGAGGTCGTNGTGGCGGAGCGAGACGAAGCNCGTGGAGAAGTTAGCGCCTTGACCATGGCGAATCACAGGATGCAGATGGAGATCCGGAGACTGCAAAAGGAGAAGGATCAGGCGTTGCAGGAGGCGGTGGTCTGGAAAGCACGTGCGGAGGAAAAAGTGAAACCGGCTTCCGGGACGGAAAAAGCGGGTGGTGAAATGGCGGGACTCAAGGCGGAAGTTGATGCCCTGAGGANAGATTTGATCCGGGTGCGCGAGGAGCTGAAAGATCCGATTGAGCGGGTGAGCCTTCGTGAGCAGTTGATAGCCGCGCGAGAGCACGGGGAACGGTTGGAAAAGGAGATTACGACAGTTCTTGAGAGCAGGGAAGAAGAGAGAAGAGCTGCTTCCAGAAAGCAGAGGGAAATGACTGCCAAGATCGTGGAACTGAGTTCGAGCACGGGCGCTTCAGCCAAGCTCAGTGACGAGTTACGAATTTCAGAGGCCGGGCACATGAAGGCGCTCGTAGACGTGGAATTATTGAAAAAAGATATCGTTCGTGCTGAAGAAAGAGAGGAAGTAAGGCTTGGTGAGCTACGACAGGCTCATCAGGNCATTGAGGCCTTGCATGCCGAAAAGTCNGCAATGGCAGAGTCCCGGATGCTGATTCAGCATGATNTCGATAAGGTTTCCCGTGAGGTCGAAACCCTCAAGAAGCAGATCGCAATGGAGCGCTCNGAGGGGGAGAGAGCACGGCAATCTGTGGCCCGTTTAACACTCGAGCTTGCGCANTGGACGGGAGCCTCTCCTGAGGCTGCGAGNATANCTGATGAACCGAATACCGAAGGGGAGCTCCTTGCTTCTCCNGAGGGTCTGAGCGACAAGGAAATCGAGCAGGGAATACCACNGGATGCGACGGGCNGGAGGCCCTCAGATTCAGNGGCCCCTTGAAGGAANGCCAGNACGCTAGACGTAGGGCAAAGCCTCTCCNACGCTNGAGATTTTTTCCTCGTTGTCGAGGAGTTCCTGAATGGGGTCCCAACGTCCCTTGACAAGCGCATCACGGGCGGAGTCGGGAATAGCACAACTGAATGTGTGGCCGGCGGACGAACGCACCTCTAGGTTTTCAACGTCGACGGTNATTTCAGTGGCCGGGTCGNCGTCAACNGCCTCGCGGAGTTGGTTAATCTGGTCGGCAGCAAGCGTAACGCAGGGCATNCCGAGGGTGGTTGAGTTGCCAAAGAAGATCTCGGCGAAGGATTCTGCGACGATGGTCTTGAAGCCATACTTGTTCAGCGACTGTGGAGCGTGCTCGCGGGAGGAGCCGCAGCCAAAGTTGACGCCGGCGAGGAGGACGCTGGCACCGTTGAAGCGTTCCTCGTTAAGGGGGTGGTCGGTCCGCTCCCCGGAGGTGGGGTCAAATCGCACATCGTANAANGCAAACTCGCCGAGGCCGTCAAAGGTGACGCACTTCATGAAGCGGGCCGGGATGATGCGATCGGTGTCNATATCCGCACCCGGAATGAAGACGGCAGTTCCGGAGACGGCGGTTATTTTTTCGAGGGCCATGCCAGAAAGGAGTCAGATAGGAGGGCTCAGGCTGCTGCAGTGGCAGGGTCAAAGTCAAAAACNTCGCGGGCGTCAGCGATGGATCCCGTGACCGCNGCGGCTGCCACCATGACAGGAGACATNAGAACTGTTCGCCCGGTCGGGGAGCCTTGGCGTCCCTTGAAATTGCGGTTAGACGACGAGGCGCAAAGCTGGTCGCCAACCAGCTTGTCGGGGTTCATGGCTAGGCACATCGAACAGCCTGCAGCCCGCCACTCGAAGCCGGCCTCTTCAAAGACCTTGTCGATACCTTCTTTCTCACACTGGATAGCGGTCAGTTGTGAGCCGGGAACCGCAATGGCCTGCACGCTCTCAGCAACTNGGTGACCCTTAAGAAACTTGGCAGCCTCCCGGAAGTCNGAGATCCGACCGTTTGTGCATGACCCGATGAAGGCNACGTCAACCTTGACGCCTTTGATCGGAGTTCCCCCNGGGATCTGCATGTATTCGAGGGCCTCCTGAAATGATTTTGCCTCTACCTCATCCCGGGCTTGGGCGGGATCCGGGATGNCTTCGTCGATGCTGATACCCTGATCCGGGGAGATNCCCCACGTGACTGTGGGCTCGATGTCGGCGGCGTCGATCTCAACCACGTGGTCGTATTCCGCGTCTGGATCGGATGCGAACGACTTCCAGTTCTCGACTGCGGCGTCCCACTCGTCTCCGGTTGGNGTGTAGGGACGGCCCTTGAGGAACTNGAAGGTCTTCTCATCGGGATTGACGTAACCGCAGCGGGCACCTCCCTCGATAGCCATGTTGCACACAGTCATGCGCTCTTCCATGGTCATTTCGTCAAAGAGCTCGCCGGCATACTCGTAGGCGTATCCAATACCACCCTTGGCGCCAAGGAGACGAATAATGTGGAGGGTGACATCCTTTGCGTAGACGCCAGGCCGGAGNTTCCCGTTTACCTCGATACGGCGCACCTTGAGAGGTTCCATAGCCATCGTCTGGGTGGCGAGAACGTCGCGGACCTGAGTGGTTCCGATACCGAAAGCGATGGCTCCGAATGCTCCATGGGTGGCGGTGTGGGAATCGCCGCAGGCGATAGTGGATCCGGGCTGGGTGATGCCCTGCTCGGGGCCGACCACGTGGACGATGCCCTGTTTGCCTGAGGCNAGGTCAAAGTAAGTGACGCCAAATTCGTCAGCGTTCTCCCGGAGGGCAGTCATCATGTCCGCCGCCAGGGGGTCGGCCGGGGCGTCCTGATTGACGGTGGGAACGATATGATCGATGGTCGCGAAGGTGCGATGGGGGTATTTCACCTTAAGTCCCAGATCCCGGATCATGCCGAAAGCCTGCGGACTGGTCACCTCATGAATAAGGTGCGTGCCGATGAACAGCTGTGTGCGGCCATCTCCCAGAGTGCTCACGGTGTGAGCGTCCCAGACTTTTTGGTAGAGGGTCTTTCCCATTTGGTCCCGCCTGTGGCAGGGACGGGGAACCTGCTCTGAAATATGCCTCCGGGCAAGTCACAAGTAGCCCCTGAATGTGTCAGGACGTCCCCGGAACGGGGCTTTTGGGCCGCATATGGCCTTGCGAAGGCAAGATCCTTGCCGCCACAGGGAAGGAAGGCCTATTTCCTGAAGGAAGGGTAAACGAAGCTAGTCTGGACGTCTGCTGGGGTCTTTTGGCGTGATAAGATCGCACGAGGGCGTATGCTCACCGGACTGTGTTTGAGGTGCGCGATAGACCGCAAATGGTCGAGAAGGCTCTCCTCGTTCGCATTTGCTTCGATAAGCGCGAAGAGGAGGAATCACGGAGCCTGCTAGAGGAACTGGCCGAGCTGGTCGCTACGCTCGGAATCGGGGTTGTGGGCGCCCAACTCGTCAGGGCCCGCCAAACCCAGAAGAAATTTCTCTGCGGCAAGGGGAAGGCGGAAGAAGTTGCTTCCCAAGCTCGGGAACTCGGCTGTGATTGCATTGTGTTTGATAATCAACTGGCACCCAATCAGCAGCGGGAGTGGGAAGAAGCGGCTGATATGACCGTTATTGATCGGGAGGAAATCATCCTCGATATCTTTGCGCGCAGGGCTCAGACAAGAGAGGCCCGCTTACAGGTTGAGTTGGCCAGAATGGAATACGCCCTGCCACGCATGGCCCGGATGTGGGGTCACCTCGATCGTGAGGGAGGTGGCGGTTCAGGAGGATCCGCCGCTGCCCGTGGGATGGGAGAGCAGCAGATTGAGGTCGACCGCCGCATGGCGCGAAAGCGGATTGACCGGATCAAGGCTGATCTTGCTGTGGTCAGAAAGCAACGGGCCACGCAGCGCAAGGAGCGGCAGAAGGCAGAGGCGCCTCATGCCGCCATCGTCGGTTATACCAATGCGGGGAAATCCACCCTGCTCAATGTTCTCTCCGGGTCGGAGGTGCTTGAAGCAGACATGCTTTTTGCGACTCTGGACCCTACGACCAGAAGAGTGGAACTCCCGGATGGCCGCGACCTGCTGGTAACCGATACTGTGGGATTCGTCAGGAATTTGCCGCATCGACTGGTTGAGTCTTTCAAGGCCACTTTGGAGGAAGCGGTCCTTGCCGATTTCCTCGTGCATGTTCTCGATGCAAGCGAGCCCGAGCTGGAACGTCTTTGCGATACAACCTTGGAGGTGATGACGGAACTTGGTGCTGCAGACAAACCGGTCCTTACCGTTCTTAATAAGATCGACTTGGTGCAGGATCCCCAACGGCTCCGGGCATTACAGTCCCAGTTTCCTGAAGCGGTCTCAATTTCAGCCCGGAGCGGCGAGGGCATGGACGCCCTGCATCACAAGTTTGTCGAGTATCTGTCCCGGGCAGTATCCCGCCGGCGCTACCGAATTCCGCAACACCGCGGCGACCTNGTGTCTCTCCTCCATGCTGAGGCGAAGGTCTTGGACACGTCATATGANGGGAATAANGTGTTTNTTGAGGTCCTCCTCAGCAGGGAATTGGAAGGACGCCTCGAAGGCGACCGTGAGATTGTNCCNGCCTAANTGTCGATGNGGATAAATTTCCTTNNTTCNCGTNGCAATGNAAGGGNGGNGCGAAGGATCCCGACCNGGAAACGGGACTCGATGTGCTCGGATGGCCTAGAACTTGCCNACAGCGCTTANCNTTCAGTGGACTTGGCAAAACGGGCTAACTCAATTACTATGGNCATAGCGACATTCAGAATATCTTGATGAAAATGACGCAAAGCCTCATCCCTTGCTGGCAGGNTCTTTGGGTGCCTTNGCTCNTTCTGGGAGCCTTGTCTCTNCCGCTTCAAGCGGATGAGCAGAATCNTCNCGCAAATCGACCGGCTCTGCAATCAGACCGGCAAAGTCCGGATCCGGCAGGGCCCCTTCCTCGTGTGGAAGGNAAGGTNGCGGGCAANGCTGTGATCGTCGTNGAGGCGGAAGCAGTTGATGAAAAAGATCTGGCTGCTGCGAGAGCTCGTGTCGCAAAGGCCAATTCCGTCGCGCCCAACGTGCGACTTCAGATCTATCTCGATGAGAANCGGTTCGGGCCCGGTTTCATCGATGGCAAACCCGGTAAGTTTACAACCAAGGCAGTGCACTCCTACAATCGAAGCATGGGGCGTGACCCGGATGCCTGGGAGGCTCTTCGGGAAGAGGCAAACCGAATGCTGGGCGAGACATACGCCGTTGCGATTGTTCCTGATTTCGCCTCGGAATGGGTCAATCCTGAGCTCCCGCTGGAATATGCGGACCAAGCAGAGGAAGATCGAATGTCATATCGCAGTTATCTTGAGTTCATGGCGGAGCGTTACCACACCTCCGAAAGCTTTCTTATCCAGTTAAATGGACCAGCGGTTGCCAACGAGGTAGCTCCTCGAAAGGCTCTGCTGGTGCCGAACGTGTCTCCATTCCTGATCGAAAGCCTGCGGGAGGGGCGATCTCATGGAGAGGACCTGACACTCAGTAGCCGGACAGTGGTGATTGATACCATTGGCCGTAATCTCTTTATTTACGAGAGAGGGTCNGCCCCGAGCGCGCCCGGTGCTGCAGTAGTGGTCGCAGAGAAGAATGACAATTTTGAGCCGCAGAAATTAATCGCGATGTTCCCGATTACTCCGGGCAAGCTGGAGCAAACTCACCATGGGGAATGGAGGATAGTGAATTGCCTGGAGCTACCAAGCTGGTATTACGACAAGCAGCTNCTCGATACCGGTGTTCGCAGCAGGGATCGCAGCAAGGTGCTACGGATTNCTCCCGGCCCGAACCTGCCTGTTGGTATATTATGGTCGGGGCTTTCAAAATCCGGAATAGGTATCCANGGCACGGCAAGTCCTCGGACCATAGGGAGGTCCCTCAGTGCGGGGTGTATTCGGCTCGCCAACTGGGATGCAGTGCGTTTCCCAACCATGATTCGGCCTGGAGCGAAGGTCATTGTTCGTTGAGAGAGGGCCTCNGGATTTACGCTCGGAACGGAGCAGCGGTTTGATCATAATACGAGCCGTGTCCGGCCCTGCAACTGCCTCCGAACGCCCGATGGTGGACAAGGGTGCCCTCGCCCGGGCCGTGTTGTANGTGGTGGTGGTTCTGTATATGGTGACGGATCTCTTTNTNATTGGAGGGCCGTTGCGGCGTTCNCTAGCACGCAGGGCTCCTGATAGCGCTGAGGTCGTGGAGGCTGCCAAGGATGCAGGAGTGGTTGCTCGGATTCACTACCAGCCTATTCTGCTTACTCAGGTTGATCGTCGGGTCGAGGAGACCCTGTGGCGGTCAGGAAGAAACGTGAAAGGTATCCCGCGAGATGAAAGAATCCTTCTCAGGCGCGCGGCCTTGAACGACCTGATTGACCTGCATCTTCTCCGACTCAAGGTTCGGTTCAGTCAGTCCGAGGTGCCGGTAACGGACGACGAGATTGCATCGGAACTCGCCTTGTTTACTTCGCGTTTTCCCAGTGAGCAGGCATACCTTACCTCCCTGAGGGAAATGGGGTGGAGCGAAAAGGAGCTTCGCTACCGGATTGCGGCGCGGATTCAGCAGGAAAAATACCTTTTCAGTATGATAGACGTCACGGTTGGAGAGCAGGAGGCAAAGATCTGGTTTGAAGAAAATAAGAAACGACTTGCTCACCCTGAACGAGTACGCGCGCGGCATATTTTCCGCTCAACGTCAGGCCCGACGGAAGGAAAGCCTGAGGAAGATTTGAAACTTCTGAAGGAGGCGCAGACTGAGCTATCGGGAGGTGCTGAATTTGGTGAGTTAGCCCGACAACTTAGCGACGATAAAAAAACAAGGATGCACGGGGGTGATCTTGGCTGGCTACAACCTGCCCGCGTTCCCGAGGGTCTTCAGAAAGTTCTGTTTACGCTAGAGCCCGGCAAACCAGTAGTCGTCCAGACGGCAATGGGCTGGCACCTCGTAGAGGTGCTCGAGAAGAGGGGGCCGAAGGAGCGAACATTCGCGGAAGCGCGTAAGGAAGTTCTCGCCGCTCTCGAGGCGGTAAAACGGAGAGACGGATTGAGGGAATACCGGAAGGGACTTCGAGAGCGGGAAAAACCTCATATTGAAGTTTTTTTCGACGTTCTCGAGAACGGACTGTGAACCGCGTTTTCCACAAAAAACAAGGCCGGCGTGGAAACGCCGGCCTTGCTGAAACTTGGTAATATCTCTTCTTGTTATCTGCCGGCCTGCGGCTGCTTAAGAAGATCGGAAGGGCTTTCACCGTCCCAGGCATCGGCTTGGGCGGAGAGGATATCGTTCTTGGAGCCATCCAGAACCTTGCCGTCGCTGGGGCGCATCCGCATTGGCTTACAAGCACCATCGATTCTTAGGACGACTACTTTGTTGTCCCATGTGGTCGGATCCCAATCGGAAGTGCCATTCTTGTAACCATCAAGAATAAGCGGCCTGCTGCCCGTATCCAGATTGGTCTGGTCAGTGATATAGGCCCAGTGGGCATCACCTTCCTGAAGAACCTGAGCAGGTTGAATCCGGCCCCCTTCCTTGACTTTGTCATCTGGCGCGGCTTTCGAGGCTACAGCGGAGTTCTTTACCCAGAAAATTGTTTCCGACTCCGTATCTCCCGAGAGGAACATCTGCCTGAAGTAATCGTTGGAGTAGGTGGTCCCGGTTCCTCCCTCGGAAAGATATTCGGCGGTATCCTCACTGGGATACTGGCCGTCAAAATCTGTAGCGAACGAATCAAGTGCCAGCTTCACCTGCTTAGCGTTGTTAATCGCTTCCGCAAGAGCGGCACGCTTCAGGGCCTTGAAGATCTGCGGTGTGGCGAGTGCGGCGAGTGCCACGATAATCGCGATAACGACCAGAAGTTCCACCAAGGTGAAGCCCTTTCGTCTGCTGCTTGTTGCAATGTTCATGTGTAATCCGGGTTTAGTATTTTTTTGTAGGCTTTGCGCGGTAACGCTGACCGATCTTACTTGAAGGAGAGGACTCCGAGCAAGGGCCCAGATACTAACTTTCTGCCGGTCCGTCACAAGGGGAAAAGCTCAGGCGCTACCTAAATCGGGTAGAGATCCACCGTGATCCTGCCCTGCGGCGAGGATCGCCTCGCGCTGCAAACCCACCAGATCTTCGATACCTTTCTGCGAAAGTCTCAACATCTCCTGCATTTCGCCGGAGGTAAATACGTTCTCCTCGCCGCTCCCCTGAAGCTCTACAAAATTTCCGTCTTCCGTCATCACGACATTAAAGTCCACCGAAGCATCTCTGTCCTCAGGATAGTTCAAATCGAGCACCGGGAGGTCGTCACAGACTCCTGCGCTGACCGCCGCCACCAGCTGAGTCAGTGGGAACTCGGTCAGCCCCCCGCTTCCAATGAGGCGATTTAAAGCGATGGCGACAGCGACACAACCGCCGGTTATGGATGCCGTGCGGGTACCCCCATCCGCCTGGAGGACGTCACAATCCACCCAGACCGTTCTGGCCCCGAGTTTTTTCAAGTCCGTCACGGCCCGGAGGGCGCGGCCGATCAGGCGTTGGATTTCCGACGAACGACCATCAAGTTTGCCGCGGCTGATGTCGCGGGATTTGCGGTCATGAGTTGAATAGGGAAGCATGCTGTACTCTGCTGTAAGCCACCCTCCCGGAACAGCCTGTGCCTTCATCCAGCGCGGAACATCCTCCTGAATAGTGGCAGCACAGATGACGCGGGTGTTTCCAAAATTGACAAGGACCGAGCCAGAGGCATGCGGCGCAACATTGGGAACGAAGGAAACAGGGCGGAGTTGATCGGGAGCACGACCGTCAGGACGAGGCATACTTCGAGCGTAGTCAGAGGCGAGAGGGCCGCAAGGGGGGAAACGGGTAAGATATAAATATTCCGTCTTTCCCACTTTCACAGTCGGGCGATCATTCGGTATTGTACGAACGTGGGCCAAGTTGGGGAAGACATTGAAAAGTGGGCGTCCGATGTCATTTTTGGACGGGCGCGAGGACTGGGTGCTGCGATCACGCGAGTGCTCTTCAGGGGACTCTCCTCTGTCTTCGGAATGATCGTTCAGTTTCGGCTGGCCATTCACCGGAGGCGTTGGAAGCAGCAGGAGAACTTAGGAACTCGAGTTGTAAGCGTGGGAAACCTCACAGTCGGGGGAACGGGAAAAACCCCGGTGGTTGAGCTTCTCGCGCGGTCGCTCAGGGAGCGAGGNCGTAAAGTCGCTATTTTAAGCAGGGGATATAAAAGTCGTAAGCTGGATGAGCCCCAGCGATGGGGTGATCTAGACTCCATAGAATGCAAGGCACTGCCAAAGATTGTCAGCGATGGCGAAGAGTTGCTACTGGATGCAGTTTATGCGGGGGATGAGCCTTACATGCTGGCAAAGAATCTGGATGGAGTGCAAGTCGTGGTAGACAAGAACCGGGTTAAGGCAGGGCGCTTCGCGGTTAAGGAAATGGGGGCAGATATTCTCGTGCTGGATGACGGGTTGCAGTATCTGGCCCTCGACCATGAGTTTGATCTTGTACTCATTGATCAGAATGCACCTTTTGGGACCTCAGCCCGCGCTCTTCTTCCCCGGGGGACGCTACGAGAGCCTCCCCGAAACCTGTGCCGCGCTAGCCATATCATGATCACGAAGTGCCATGGGCTCACAGAGGAGAGTCTTCTTTCTTCGCTGAGAAGACATAATCCTGTTGCGGAGATAATGCAGACGACACATGCGCCGAAATACCTTGAGCAGGTTTTTGGAGATAAGCGGCTCCCGTTGGAGGAGCTCAAGGGAAAGTATGTTGCGGCGGTCAGCGGAATCGCAGTTCCGGAAAGCTTTGAGAATTTGCTGGAAACGCTGGGGGCGAGAGTGGAGTTTCACCGGATCTTTGCGGATCACCACCAATTCAGGCAAAATGAAATCGACCGATTCATGACGCGTTGTGTTGAGCGGGACATCGAGTTGATTATCACCACGGAGAAGGACGCAGTACGCTTTCTCGAGCCAAGCGAGTTGGACGTGGAGATTTATTTCCTGCGGATTGAGGTAGAAATCATCGATGGACAAGATGTCTGGGATCGTTTCATAGGGCATCTCGTCGAGCCAAGAGAGAAGCCTGCGGCAGATTGGGCTGAGGAGAGGCTTTTGCTGGATCCCATAGGTTCTTGAGCCAATCACCGGTGAGCTCTAAGTTCCCCAAAGAACAAAGCTGAGGCTGGAACATGCAGGAAACGGAATGGATCGTAGCAGAAGTGCCTGAGGGGGTCAGCCCTGATGCGGCGGGCAGTCACAACCTGCCGTTCATCCTGCGTGTTCTGCTCGCCCAACGGGGTTTTACGGACGCCGCGCGACTGGAGCCATTTCTGCGTCCCCGGCTTCGCGACCTGCGCGACCCCTTTGAGCTGCCGGATATGGATCTCGCTGTAGCAAGGACTCTACAGGCTGTGGACAGTGGTGAGCCTGTGTGTGTTTTCGGAGACTACGATGTAGATGGGATCACTTCCGTGACGATTCTTTCCGGCCTTCTTTCAGATTACGGGTTGGAAGTTCAGCCATTTATCCCGATTCGAGGGGAGGAAGGATATGGGCTCAGTGATGCCGCGGTGGAGCGCTGCCTTGAATCTGAGCCGAGGCCATCGCTTCTTATCACGGTGGATTGTGGAACTGCTTCCGGGGAGCAGATAGAAAAGTTGGCAGCAGAAGGCATCGACGTTATTGTAGTCGACCATCATGAAACCGGGCCAGGGGGACGACCTCCAGCGGTAGCAGTGGTCAATCCCAAGCTGGGGGATGATTACGGTTACCTCTGCTCTGCGGGAGTTGTTTTCAAGCTTGCGCATGCATTGCTCAAGAAGCGGCGGATCGAGGGAGTAGATCTGAAGGACATTCTCGATCTTGTGGCGGTGGCGACAGTGGCGGATATTGTGCCACTGATTGATGAAAATCGTATGCTGGTTCGTCACGGTCTGCGGCGGCTTCCACAGACTGTAAACCCCGGGCTGAATGCGTTAATGGAGGTGAGTGGTATCAGTGGCTACGCCAGCAGTAGTGATGTCGGATTCCGAATCGGCCCCCGGATTAATGCGGCGGGCCGGATGGATGCTCCCGAGGATGCGCTGAAAGCCCTGATGACCGACTGCAGGGAGGTTGCGGTTTCGATGGCCGAACAGCTGGACCAGCATAACCGAAGGCGTCAGAAGCACGAGCAGCAGATGCATGAAGAAGCGCTCAGACTGCTTGAAGGGGAATCAGCAGTTGATGACGCCCCGGTGATCGTAGTGGGCTCCAGGCAGTGGCATCCCGGGGTAGTAGGGATTGTCGCCTCCAAGCTGATGCGGACATACCATAAGCCTTCGTTCGTCATCGCTTTCGGCGAGGATGGGTTCGGCAAGGGAAGTGGTCGTAGCATTGAAGGGGTCTCGCTTGTGAATGCGATCGATTCCTGCAGATTGCTTCTCGAGGCGGGAGGTGGGCACCATATGGCTGCCGGGATCAGTCTACACGAGGACAGACTCGACGAATTCCGGCAGGCGTTCGGGAATTACGTGCTGGAGAATACCACCGCAGAGAGTCGGCGACCGCGTCTGCATATTGATGCAGAGGTTCCGTTCGAAGAGCTGTCACTGGATTTTCTTGCCAGTTATGAGCTCCTGCAGCCCTTTGGCTCTGGTAACCCCCAGCCGGTTTTCATGTCTCGCAATGTGTGGCTTACGGATTCACCTCGCCATTTGAAGAATAAGCATCTTCGACTTGCTCTTCGACAGGGGATCGCGGAGCGCGATGCGATGTTTTTTGGAGCTGGTGGAAGGGAGCTGCCCGATCCTCCGTGGGATGTCGCTTTTACAATAGATCGCAATTTCTTCCGGGGGCGACTCTCTCTGCAGATGAGCGTGAAAGATATCCGACGTGCCAGATGAAGACNAGCTGCTTTCAAGGAGTGGCTGTGCCTTTATCTCGGACAAAGAAGGGTTTGGAGAGAAAATGAACGATCTGACACCAGACCTCGCGCTGTCCTCCTGCGGATTCATCGAACCAAAGGAGGCTGAGGCCCTCGCACAAGCTGGTATCCATGCGCTGGAAGACCTCTTGAACTGGTTCCCCCGGCGATATGAAGACCGGCGTTGTTTTGATGCCTTTCCGGTGCATGTCGCAGGAGAGGCCGTGTGCCTGCGTGGAATGGTGGTGGACTCAGCGAGAAAAAGGTTTGGGGGACGCCGTCAATTCTATGAGATCGTCGTGGAGGGATCTGGCGACAGCCTGCTTTCCAACAGCAGGATCACATGCCGCTGGTTTAACATGCCCTACCTGCACCGAATGGTGGCGGTCGGTCATGAGGTTGTCATTTATGGCAAACCCAAGGAGCAGGGGTCCCGCATGCTGATCGATCATCCGGAATTCGAGGTGGTTCAGAATGAGGGGGGATCTTCAATTCATCTTGAAAGGATTGTTCCGATTTACCGAAATATATCAGGAATTTCAGCTCGTCGACTTCGGGAGCTGATCCATGAGGTTCTAGGTGGTCTGGACTTTAACTGGGGCGAGCCCGGACCCGTCTTTGGCGATTGTTCCAGGGGAGANANGTGGCGAGATGTTCACTTCCCCGGAGAGGTGGNGAAAGCGCACTCCGCCAGACGAAAATTTGCGCTCGAGGAGTTCTTTTTGCTTCAGGTAAGGGTGCTCTGGCGACGGCAACGGTTTCGCTCGCAGCAAGGTAGAATCCAAGGTCGTAAAACCAAACTTCTGCGCGCCTTTCATGAAAGCCTGCCGTTTGATTTAACGGACGCTCAGAAGCGGAGCGTTCATGAGATTACGGCGGATCTTCGTAGTGAACACCCGATGAACCGGCTCTTGCAGGGCGATGTGGGGTCCGGAAAGACGTTCGTAGCGATGTGTGCNATGATGCTCGTCGTGGAGTCAGGGAGTCAGGCGGCTCTCATGGC
Source organism: Roseibacillus sp. (assembly GCA_002715825.1). GTDB lineage: Bacteria > Verrucomicrobiota > Verrucomicrobiia > Verrucomicrobiales > Akkermansiaceae > Roseibacillus_B. The sequence goes on from PBAI01000018.1 coordinate 123,271, forward strand.
TCCTACCCAGATTCTCGCTGAGCAGCATTACCTCACATTTCGCAAATGGCTCTCTCGGCTGGGTGTTCGGGTCGCCCTTGTTACCGGTTCGAGGAAAGAGAGTGATCATCTCGATCTTGAGGGAGCTCCACAAATCGTAATTGGGACCCATGCGCTTCTCTACGATAATGTGGACTTCAAAGATCTGGGTCTGGTTGTCATCGATGAGCAGCACAAGTTCGGGGTAAGCCAGCGCAGCAGACTTATTGAACAGGGAACTGTCCCGGACGTCCTCGTCATGACGGCAACCCCGATCCCCCGGACGCTGACTCTCACAATGTATGGAGATCTGGATGTTTCGATTCTGGATGAGCTTCCTGCTGGCCGGGGAAAGATTATTACCGGGGTGCGGGAAAAACCCAAAGTGAGCGATGTAACGAAGTTTCTGAGGGAGCAGCTGACTTCTGGCCGGCAGGGTTACATCGTCTATCCGCTTGTTGAAGAAAGCGACGCAGTGCGAGCGAGTTCAGCCAAAGGCGAGATAGATAAGTGGGCGAAGCGCCTTCGAGATTATGAGGTAGGACTGCTCCATGGCAAAATGAAGCCGGAGGAGAAGGAAGAGGTGATGGCCCGCTTTCGAGACAATGAAATTCAAGTCCTTGTCGCCACGACTGTCGTAGAGGTCGGGGTGGACGTTCCCAATGCAAACGTGATGGTGATCTACAATGCTGAGCGCTTCGGCCTTGCTCAGCTCCATCAGTTACGGGGACGGATTGGGCGTGGAAGTTACCAGAGCTACTGTATTCTGGTCACAGATGGAAAGAATGAAGAAGGGAAGAGGAAATTACAGGTTCTGGAGAATACCACAGACGGGTTCAAAATAGCGGAAGAGGACCTTAACCTGCGAGGCCCTGGAGAGGTGTTGGGAACAGCCCAGAGTGGGATGAGCGATTTGCGCTTCGTGGAGTTTCTGGCTGATGGAACTTTGGTGAGAGAGGCAAGGCAGCTCGCTGAGGAACTGTTGGAACGTGATCCGGAGCTGGAGGAGTCTCCTCGTTTGAAAAAAGAGGTGGAAGCGATTGCAGAGGAATGCTGAAAAGATTTCGCCTAATGCTCTAGAATTTCGACCTCATACCCATCGGGGTCGGTGACGAAAGCCATCTTGCGTTCTCCCGCTGCGAATTTTTCTCTCCACTGATCAGGCCAGATTTCCATGCCACCAGCCTCAAGGGCTTCGCAATATTCAATAATGTCCGGTACCCCCACACAGGTGTGCATCAGATCCTCAGGAAACTGAACTTTGAATCCCGGCGAGTAAGTCAGCTCAAGAAAATGCTCGTTCCCAGGAAGATGTAGAAATGCCAGCTTATTCCCCTGAGGGGAGTCTTTCTTTTCTCCCAGTTCGAAACCCAGCTGCTGATAGAAGGAAATTGAAGCTTCAGGGTCAGAGACCCGGATCCGGGTATGAAGAAACTTGATCATCAGGGAAGTAGTGGAAAGCGGGGTCGAGGAGGCAAGGATAGAATCGCAGGATGGGCAAATTTGCGGATTTGAGTGACAGGGAAGCTCCCGCTGGAATAGATTGCCTCTTGCTACGTCGCAGGACCAGCAGTAGTAACGAGTATCGGTTTGCAGTCCTTCAGCCTGACCCTAGCGCTCCGCTATCTCAACCCAAAGCGGACATACTTCTCGCTAATCACCCTGGTATGTCTTCTGGGGGTGGCGGTAGGGGTAATGGTGCTCATTGTGGTGCTGGCTGTGATGGCTGGGTTTGAGAGAGAAGTTAAAAGCCGGCTATTGGGGTTTTCTCCGCATATAGAGCTGAGGAAGGAAGGAGTAATCGTCACGACGAGAGATGGGGGCATGATCGCGGGAACCTTGTCAGAGAGGAGTCCTTCGGCAATCTCCCTGCGTCTTGATGGGGGCATGGAGACGCCGATAGCGATTCGCACCGAAGAGATCATCTCCATTGCAAAAACGCCCCTGTTGATCCGGGAGTGGGGTAGTCTGCAGGAGCGTGTGGAAACTGTAGCGGAGGTAACAGAATCCTATGCTCAACTCCGGGATTTTACGATTCTTGAGAAATCGGATCGATTCGCTCCAATAGAGTTCCGAGCAATCGACACCTCTAATGAGCAACAGGTGGCAGCCTTGGGAGAGCTTATCCTTGATGGGGGAAGTGCGGACATGGGTTTTGACGAGAGAGCTGTGGTTGCGGAATCAACCGCAAAAAATTTCGACATATCGGTGGGAGACAGGATTTTGCTTCACTCTGCTCGTAACCTGCAGCAGATGGCGGATTCCTGGAAAATTACCGACAAGGAGCTGGTGGCGAAAGAGCACGCCGATCTGTTTGATCAGGCTCGCAGGGATCTCGTTCAGAAGATGGTTTTGAAGGAAGGCAATGAGGTGTTTGATTGGGAATTTCTGGCGGGCCTGGCTGATGCCATTGATGGGCTTCAGGCCGGGAAAATACGGCCCAGCGAACAAGAGATCCTCAATGCGATTCTCATCATTCTTCACGAAGGAACCCGCAACGAGGAGAGCTCCACGTATGTGTTGGAGGCAGGATCATTGAAGAGAATATTGGATCAGTTGGATCTTCTTGAGCAAATGGACCGGGAAGTGGAAGACGGGCGATTGTTGCGGGGGTTAAGGGAAGTGGCCCTGCCTCGGGAGCTTGAGGTTGTAGGGATCTTCCGGACGAGTCAGCACGTGATGCATCCGGCAGTCTTTGTGCCCCTCGCCACCGGACAGGAACTGAAAAATATGGAGGGAGGAGTCGAGGCTATCGGGGTCCGGGTTACTGATCCATACCGGCTGGAGGAGGTTCAGGCCCTGCTCGAAAAGGAGTTGGGGCCTTCATGGTCCGTGCGCAGCTGGCAGGACCAGAACCGTGCATGGGTTGATCTCATAGCTCGCGAGCGCATGATGATGTACTTCGCACTCTCGTTCATCGTTCTGGTTTCCGCGTTTTGCATAATGGCGGTGATTTTCACAATCACGATCATGAAGAAGCAGGAGATCGGGGTCATGAAGGCCTTGGGAGCGACGCCCTTCCAGGTTATTCGAGTGTTTACCTTCCAAGGATCGATCGTGGGGTTGATCGGGGCGCTCCTTGGAGTTGGACTGGGCCTTCTTGTCGTGCGTTTCCGTGATCCGATCTACCAGATGCTCAAGGGGGTCGGATTTGACGTGTTCCCTCAAGAATTTCATGGAATTGATGGGCTCCCTGCTCATGTCAACATGCAGGAAGTCGCTACCGTTGGCATAGGGGCCTCAATTCTCTGCGTTATCGCAGCCCTGATCCCTGCGTTCTTGACCTCCCGGCGTGATCCTGCGCGCTGCCTGCGTAATTACTAGGTTATCGCGTAATGGAAATCTGGATCGCCGAGGGGGAGAGGAAAAGTGGACCCTTTGAGACATATCTCGTAAGGGGGAGGATTGAGGAAGGCGACCTTTCCGGAGACGAGCTTGCCTGGCACAAGGATCAGGACGGCTGGGTGAAGTTGCGGGAGATGGACGTCTTCCGGTCTACTTTCGAAATCAAGAGTCAGGAGGTGCCTGTCGCTCTCCCACCACCGCTCCCCCCGGGTGAGCCCTACCCTTTTCTCAGGTTCTTTGCTCGCTGGTTTGATATATCGCTCTACCTCGTTTGCTTTTTCTCTCTGTTCCGGCTGGCAGGCAGGGATTTCACTGAGATCGACACAGGTCCATTCCTTTACCTATATTTTCTCCCCTGCCTCCTGCTGGAGGCGGGCATAGTCCACAAGCTGGCAACAACCCCGGGCAAATATCTTCTGGGAATTCGGGTAACCACTGCAGACGAAAATCAGCTCACCATCCAGGTTGCGCTGGTTCGTTCTCTTCGGGCATTTATCGTTGGCCTTGGCCTCATGGTACACCCTTTTCTGACTGCAATTTGTCACGTGTATTGCCTCTGGTATCTTCTCCGTCGTAAAGAAGCTCCGTGGGATACGATGACGAACACAAAGGTTACCGCCCAAAGACCCTCGGTTCATGTTGTAGTACGGTTCACGCTTGTATTTCTGGCGGTCGTTTCTCTTCTCTTTGTTGTCTTGCGGCCTGGCTTCGATGCTGTTCTCGAGGAAGTGATAAAAGAGGAGAGAAAGCGATCAGGCGAGGTTCGTTGACTCTTTGCACGATAAGGCGGATACTCGAAACCAGATGCCCGGAACCGTCTATTTTGATCTGGAAACGCAGCGCAGCTTCAACGACGTTGGAGGGTCAGCCAACCTCAGCCAGATGGGGGTTTCCGTAGGGTGTTCCTTCTGTACAGAGTCGCGGGAATACCGCCTTTACCCTGAGGATGAACTAGAGGACTTGGTCCAGCTTCTGACGAAGGCCGATCTGGTGGTGGGCTATAATCATCTCCACTTCGACTATGGGGTGCTCGAAGGCTACACCGTGTTGGACCTGAGTTCCCGAACGGTTAACCTGGACTTGATGGCTGATCTCAAGGAACTCATTGGTCGGCGTGTTGGTCTTGGGCACGTTGCCGCGGCTACTTTGGGAACCGGCAAGACTGCGGTTGGCGTTGATGCATTAAAGTGGTGGCGCGAGCATAAAACGACAGGGAGTAACGAGCCATTGATGCGCATCGCGGAATACTGTGCCTATGATGTAAAGGTGACCAAGTGCCTTCACGAGTATGGGCGGGAGCACGGACATATAAAGTTTGACGACGGCTCAGGGTCGGAGCAGGAGATCGCCGTGGACTGGTGAACCCTCTCCCGCCTGTGGTTGAAGCGATCGCCGTCAAGGGCGTCAGGGAGGTCTTAAGATTTCGGGCCAGCGCCCTCTTCCCTGAGCCGTGGCTTGACCACACAATGTGTTCTTTCCCCACAGTAGGAACAGTTGAATGTGTTAGTGAGGAGAATATCCCGGGAAATTCGCAACCGGTAGCTCCAGAAAGTTCGTCCTGCATTCCGGTTACGCTGAGCACGTGATCCCCGGAGGACCGGGCCTCGACAAAGAGGGCAATACGCCGAGTGAGCAAAAAACTTGTAGAGCAGGAAGATACAAAAGCTGGTAAGAAGTCCATAAAGCCCCAGTCGGGCCCGATCGGGTAAATCCAGGTATAGTGCCGAAAGGACCATACCGATCGAGGTGGCGAGGACCACGCAAAGTAACAGAAGACACAAGGCACCTAATCGCAGGGCCCGGACAGATCGACCGCTGGTGAGTTTATGCATTAGAAAGAGAGATTAAACCGGTCAATGGTTCCGCCTACCGGCGGCTGCTTATCCGATCCCACAGGGAGCAGGAAGAGAAGTAGGTTACGGGGAGTTCGGGTCTCACGTGGGAGTCGAGCAGGGGTAACTCAGCGGGCAAATTGCGATCGATACGGCGCTTTAGGCAAAAAACCCCATCATCTGGAGGACCTTGAATAGCACGAAGATAAAAATCACGAAGATTCCCCAGATGAAGTACTTCGCGGTGGCCTCAATGGATTTGCGTTTCATGATGCAGGACCCCTATAACTCATAGCGTTGGTTGGGAACAATGCAAATTAGCCGGCGCGGCATCCCTTATGAGGATGAGTTGCCAGGGGTAATTCGTGGCTGAGCTCCTGTGGATCGACCGGAACAAGGTGTTGAGCCTAGCGCAAGATTGCGATTCAATACTGGAAAATGCCCTACCGGAGTGACGATCGACTCGAGTTGGCCCTGCGTGCGTCCAACGAGGGCATTTGGGACTGGAACCTTGCCTCAGATGAGGTCCATTACTCGGGNCGNATTCTTCGTTTCTTTGGGCGCAGGCGGGAAGAGATGCCCAACCTGTTCCGCGCTGTGGAGTTGGTCCACGAATCCGACAGGGAGCTATTTGTGGCCAGAATTGAGGCCATTCTCGAACCGGAGGGAGAGGACCTCCTCGCAATTGAGCCGCGCATCCGGGTAGCTAATGGATCAGGCGAATGGAACTGGTTCCGCATACGTGGTGTGGTCGTTCGAGATCCCGAGGGGCAGGCGATTCGGGTAGCGGGGTCGATGATTAATATTACGCCGCGGAAGCTGGTAGAGCAGGAGCTCCTTGAGGAGCGTCATCTCATGAGGCTGCTCATTGATAACGTCCCCCTGAATATCTATTTCAAGGACCGGGAATCGAAGTTCAAGTTGGTGAACAAGTCGATGGCCAAGTGGAACGGCTTTGGAAGTCCCGAAGACGTGGTGGGGAAAAGTGATCAGGACCTCTTCAGTGAGGATCATGCAAATGAAGCGCTTCGCGATGAGCGAAAGATATTGGAGAGTGGGGAGCCTATTCTGGGCTACGTTGAAAAGGAGACCACGGCAGCAGGAGGAGAAGCATGGGTCTTAACAACCAAAATGCCTCTGATTGACCGGGTAGGGGCGATTATTGGGACATTCGGGGTGTCCAGTGACGTCACCGAACTCGTTCGAACCCAGCAGTCGCTCGCTGAGACGGCTGCCGCTTTAAAGCGGCGCAACGATGAGATGGAGGAAGAACTGGCACTGGCGCGAGAGGTCCAGCAGGCGCTTCTGCCCCACGACTATCCAACGGTTCCAGCCGGAGCTGGCAAAGGAAGACTGAAATTTGGTCATCGCTACATACCGATATCAGGCTTGGCTGGAGATTTTTTTGAAGTATTTCCGATTGGAGACCAATGCGCGGGTTTATTCATATGCGATGTCATGGGTCATGGTGTCCGGTCGGCGCTCATCGTATCAATGCTGAGGGGCCTCGCGGAAAGGATACACCAGGTCGCTGAGGATCCTGGTGAGTTTCTCGGCCAGCTTAATAGCGGACTTTCTGCGATTCTTACTGAGGCAGAAATGACGATGTTCGCCACGGCGTTTCTCGCTGTGATTGACTTCGAAAATGGAGAATTACGGTATGCGAGTGCTGGCCATCCGGCACCTATAATGCGCAGTGCCGAGGGAGAGGCAGGTGTGCTCCCAATGGGGGGGCGGGGGAAAGGAACCGCCCTCGGGCTCTTCCCTGACGCCACTTATGAGTCTCAAAGTCTCAAATTAAGTATGTTGAAGCAGCTTATGCTTTTCACAGACGGTATCATAGAGGTGGAGAATCAGGACGGGGAAGCCTTTCTTCAGAACAGGCTGGTCCAAGCGGTTTCAGAGGAGGAGTGCTCAGGAGTAGATCCTCTTCTCGACCGCGTCTTGGATCGGGTGCTCGCCTTTACGGAGAGCCAGCGCTTTGACGATGACGTGTGCTTGCTGGCAGTGGAGATTGAAGAGGATTGAGCCTGATCACGCCGACGGAGTGCAGAACTACATTCTGCCGGTGACGAGAGTCCAATGTCTGGAAACAACCCCGAAACCCAGAATGGAAGGGCCCTTTGCCAGCATGATGTGCCGGTGTCCGTCCGAGT
>PBAI01000019.1 GCA_002715825.1 Roseibacillus sp.
GCACTTGTCGAAACCGAGCACGGAGGAACAATCGTGTTCTACCTCCTCGCACCTGACGGCGGAGGGTCTACCGTTGAATACGAGGGATTTGACTGTATTGTCCTCTCTCCCGACTCTTCCCTCTATCAGAGCCTACTGGGAGCATGTCCCGGGGACCTCATTGAAAGCATTTCGCTACTGGTCCTGAATGTAAGTTGAACTGTTCAAAGAATGGCGGCTGAAGACAGGGTGTGCTGAATTTCGCTTGATTATGTGGGGGATCTCCCTTGATTTCCCCCATGGCCTACCACCTGAAACTGCGAATCACTCTGATTGCCATGGTCGCGTTCATTGGCTCTCCCCCGATTCAGGCCAGGAAACCACCCGCGGGCTTTGAGAAAATCGACCAGAATATCGTTATTTCAACAATCCGGACTCAGATGAAGTATGACGTTCAGTCCTTCACGGTGAAGCCCGGCGCCAAGATCAAGCTCACTTTCAGGAACCCGGATGAACTCCCTCACAACTTGATCATCTGCACTCCCGGAGCGTCTAAAGGAAATGATAAGGGAGCCGAACTGGTAAACGCAGTTCTGGCCCTGGGAGCCAAGGGGGCAGAACTTGGGTGGGAGCCGCAGTCCCATCCGAGAATGTTGCATAGCTCCGGGATGATTCAGCCAGGCAAAGAATCTGTCCTATGGTTCCAAGCTCCGGAAAAGGAAGGGAAATACCCCTACGTGTGCACCTATCCGGGCCACTTTACCCTGATGAATGGGGTAATGAACGTGTCCCGACGCGCCGCTGTTGGCATTGTGAGGGGCAAGCCGCGGAGTGATCCTTTCTATACCACTCCAAGTATGCGCAAACGCCCTCAGGTGAAGCGTATTTTCATGCCCGAGGCTGGGCCAGCCGCCATTGCGGTAGCTGTAAATGATGATCTCCACTACTGCTGGGACGCTGGCGAATGCCGCCTGCGCTACATTTGGCGTGGAGATTTCATCGATGGCTGGGATGTGTGGAAAGGTAACGGCAACGGATTGGCTTCAATCGAAGGAGATGTCCTGCTTCGGGAAGGTTCTAGTCCTTTCGACAAATTAGTCTCCCAGAGTGCAAGCTCTCCGAAGTTCCTCGGGTATTCAGTCAGCAATGGATTGCCCACTTTCCGATGGAAGGTGCAGGATTTTCATATCGAAGAAACCATCACGCCGACCGCTGACGGAAAAGCGCTTTCCCGCAGCTTTGATATCAAGGGCGCGAAGGGAAAATATCCCATCACAGTCAAGTTCCAGTCCTCCGAAAAACTATCGGTCTCCAAAGAATCCCAGACTCTGAAGGGTCCGGGACGCCTGACCGTCACCATGATTCCCCGCCATGATCCGTAGCATTACTACCATCATTCTCTCCTCCTGTCTCGCCTCCGCAGACATCTGGACCGACGTCTTCCGCATAGAAAATATTTCTCCTCCTCCAGGGGTCGATGCCCAGATCGGAGGTATTGCAACAACTCCAGAAGGCAATCTTGCTGCGTGTTTTCACCGTGGCGAACTCTTTATCTACAACCCCGGTGAGGAAACGTGGACGCAGTTTGCCTCAGGCCTGCACGAGCCACTGGGCATTCTTGCAGAAAGCAACTCCAGCTTTCTGGTCATGCAGCGCCCCGAACTGACGCGCGTCAAGGATACGGATGGCGATGGGGTCGCAGACCTCTACCAGACCGTCTTTGATGATTTCGGAATGACTGGAAACTACCACGAGTTTGCCTTCGGCCTCGCCCAGGATAAGGAAGGCTTCATCTATCTGGCGCTTGGCACAGCTTCGAATGGCGCAGGTATCCGAGAGGAGATTCGGGGACGCTGGAGCACCATCGGCCTCGACCGGAAATATATGCTGAATGGAGCGGATTGGCGCAAATACAAGGGCCGCGCCGGGCGTATGTATTCAAGAGTTCCCTACCGGGGGTGGGTGATCAAGGTTTCCCCAGACGGAAGCGAGTGGCAGCCTTTCGCTAGCGGGTTCCGGTCTCCAGAAGGACTTGGTTTCGACAAGGAGGGCCGCCTTTTTGTCGCTGACAATCAGGGAGACTGGTTAGGAACGAGCAAAGTCTTTCACGTGAGGGAGGGGCATTTTTACGGACACCCCGCATCCTTGGTCTGGAAGGAAGGCTGGAACCGAGAGCCTCTGCAGGTTTCCGTGGCAGAGCTCGAAAAAATGCGCACTCCGGCGATGGGCCTCCTGCCCCAGGGAGAGCTCGCGAATTCTCCCACGGAACCACGAATGATCCCGAAAGGGGTCTTCGGTGGGCTCAGCGAACAGATGCTCATCGGGGAAATGAACAGCCCCACTCTGGTACGATTCCTTCCCGATCCCGTTGGCGACGTTTCTCAGGGGGCTGCCATACCCTTTCTCCGGACAGGGGCACTGGGCGCGGGTAATCACCGGCTAACCTTCACTCCTGATGGCTCACTATGGGTGGCGAAGACTCACCTTTCCTGGGCCGGAGGCGAAGGTCTGGTCAGAGTTCGCCTCAAGGAACAGGCATCAGACTTTCTTGCGATCGACAGCGTAAAGCTAACCTCCGCGGGATTTTCTCTGGGTTTCACGCAGCCGGTCGACCCTGAGAGTATCGAGAAGATTGAAATAACCCGTCATACCTACAGATACCATGCGTCATATGGTTCTCCAAAGGTGGACAAGCAGAACGTTGCCATCAAAGGAGGTGTCCTGCTGGCGGAAGGTAATCGCTCCTGTGTGATCAGCCTCAAAAACACGGGAGACCTCAAGCCGGGCTACCTTTATACGATTAGCCTCCCTGAGGTGCGCTCAAACGCCGGAAAAAATCTTCTAGGTGACACCGTTTATTACACGCTGCACGCAAAGCGGTAAAATTCTCAGTAGCGCATTCCTCCATCCCTTGCGCCGCATTCTATCCTGAACGGATCAAATGTCCTTTACGGGCTAGAATTACCACGGAGATGGAGGTAATTTCCACGTATGCGGGGGTTGCTAAGAACAGTTATCCTCCTTCTTACGGTGGTTGCCCTCGCTCTGACAGCGTGGACCCAGCGGCACTGGATTACGACTGGGGTCGGGAACTCGAAGGATTCCCAACTCAGATCCGGGCCTGTTCCGGACCTTGCCACCTACCGGACTCTATCAGCAGACCTCGAGCAACATCGCAAACGCCTTGGACGATCCTACCTGAAGGCTACGGATGGACCTGAGAGAGAGATCCTTCTGTCACAGACTCGCGAACTTTTGCAAATGAGTCTGCCCCGCCTGATGCGGTGCTGGCTCGGCACACCGTGGGATTTCAACGGAACGGCTCACGAGCCGGGAACAGGAAAAGTCGCCTGCGGGTATTTTGTCTCCTCTGTGCTCCAGGATGCGGGATTCAAAATTGAATGGGCACCGCTCGCTCAACAGGCTTCCCAAAATATCTTAGGAACGTTCCTCTCTCCGGAAAAGATGAGAATCAGAGTCGGAATGGCCTACGACGTATTTGTTAATGAACTTCTTCTCTCAGGGCCCGGGATTTACATTGTTGGGCTCGATAGCCACGTTGCTTTTCTGGTTATTACAGCCAGTAATGAAATCCGATTCATCCATTCTTCCAGCTCCAGTGCCTGCTGCGTGATCGATGAACCCAGAGAGCGCTCTGATGTCGTTCGCAACTCAGAATACCGGGTAACTGGCAACCTGACAGCAAGCAACGAGGTTCTTCGCAAATGGCTTCTCGGCGAAAGGTTCAGGACTCAGACCCGCTGAGCCCACAGGCTGATTCTGTCTCTTTTGCATTGTTACCCTTCAGTTGGGCCGCCCTCCAGAAGCGCAAGGCAGTCCTTGCGCGAGCGGGGCAGTTTTCCGAATGCTCGCTCCAGAGCTGCTCCTGCATTTACCCCGTCATGACCGACCCCTAGAAGCTCTGCCAGCCTTCGCTCATAGTGAAGAAGTGCAGGTCGATCCGCTGCAGATTTCGATAGGTAGCGAAAAGCTCCACGCAAAAGATCGAACAACTCTGGAACAGGATACTCCCGCTCGACGACGGCCTCGAGAAGCTGGCAAAAGTATGCGGCCACCATGGTCTCAGCGTATCCCCGCCGTAACTCAGCATGGAATCCTGACACCTCAATTTCTTTCAAAACGTGCAGATCGCTTTTCCTGCTCGGGCTCCACACCAGTTCCGCCTCAACGAAAAGGTCAAGTTGTCCAGCAAATGGACTCGTTGCGCGACGAGCTGCCTTCGCAACCGTCTTGATCAATCCTGCTTCCCGGCTGCACCAGTGCACAATGAGACTCGTGTCACCTAGCCTGGTAACTCGAGTGACTATTCCGCGTGCCTTTTCCATAACCAAAGTGCTGCTTTTCTCTCCAAATCCCGGCATATCCAGACTCAGGCATACGAACACGGCCGGGGACACACTCTCGGAGGAGGATCTGCCCAAACCTCCAGATCCTGCCCCAACCTGTCAAGGACGCTAAGATCGGTCGGCAGCTTGACAGTTTCGATGGCACCATCCGTTCTTCTCTGCTAAGCGTTTTCCTGTCCCAGTGTCATGTCTGCGCTCACCTCTCTTCTAGGAATCGTTGTTCTTCTGGGTGTTGCGACAATTTTCTCTTCCAACTGGCGAGCTATCCGCCTCCGCACGGTGGCCGGGGCCCTGCTGCTCCAGATCGGGCTGGGAGCATTTGTCCTTTTCACCACGCAAGGCCAGGCCATTCTCGGCTCTCTCTCCAATCTGGTGCGCGCTATTATTGCAAGCGGGGATAAGGGTATCGAATTTCTATTCGGAACCCTCGCAGAACAGGAGTCCATGGGCTTCATTTTTGTCGTTCGTGTCCTACCGGTAATTATCTTTTTCGCCTCCCTGATCGCAGTCCTCTACCACCTTCACATCATGCCGCTGATCATTCGCAGTCTCGGCGGTGTTCTGCGCATGCTGCTAGGCACGAGCCGGGCTGAATCCCTCTCAGCCACTGCAAATATCTTCGTTGGTCAGACCGAAGCGCCACTCGTCGTACGCCCTTATATCCCCCGGATGACCCAGTCGGAGCTCTTTGCCATCATGGTAGGGGGGCTCTCCTCAATTGCAGGCTCCGTATTGGCAGCGTATGCGGGTATGGGGGTCAACCTCGAGTATCTCCTTGCCGCATCGTTCATGGCAGCACCCGGGGGATTGCTTTTCGCCAAGATCCTTTTCCCCGAAAGCGATACTCCAGAGGAAAACCTCCCTGACGAAGATCAGGAAGACAAGCCTGTCAATGTCCTCGATGCCGCCGCACAAGGAGCATCGGCAGGGTTAAAGCTCGCGTTGAATGTTGGTGCCATGCTACTCGCGTTTATCGCGCTCATCGCCCTGCTCAATCTGGGCCTTGGGACCATAGGCAGTTGGTTTGGCTGTCCCGACATTTCTCTGCAGCAAATTCTTGGGACCATCTTTGCACCTCTCGCCTGGATTCTGGGCGTTCCCTGGGAGGAAGCTAGCAGGGCCGGGAGTTTTATCGGCCAGAAGATTATTCTCAATGAATTCGTCGCTTATAAGGCCCTCCTCGATGATGGCTCGCTCTCTCCTCTCTCGGAAGGCATTGTGACTTTCGCCCTATGTGGTTTTGCCAACCTATCCTCAATCGCCATTCTTCTTGGCGGCTTAGGGGGAATGGCACCAAGCCGCCGCCCGGATATCGCCCGGATGGGTCTCAAGGCTGTATTCGCCGCCTCCCTTGCTAACTTTATGAGTGCCGCGATTGCAGGCCTTTTTCTAGCTTTGAGCAATTGAATCCTCCCGCACTGGTGACTGACAACACAACAACCTCTAAAAAACCTATGATTGAGCTTCTCCTCGCCCTTGCCGTTGGGATCGTTGTCGGTATTATTTTTAGCGCCTGTAAACTCCCGGTTCCTGCGCCTCCCGCTATTGCCGGAGTGGTTGGTATTCTGGGAATTTATCTGGGCGCTCAGGCGTGGCCCTTCATTGTGAGGATATTCTCCTGAGTCGAAAACCATGCCCTTTCTTCCTCAGGAAATTATCCGGCGAAAACGCGATGGCCACGCCCTACGCAGGGAGGAAATCAATTTTTTCATCAGTGGACTAACCGATGGAAACATCACTGATGGTCAGGCTGCCGCCTTCGCCATGGCTGTCTATTTCAAGAGCCTCAGCTCGGAAGAGTGTGTCGACCTGACCCTCGCAATGCGCGATTCCGGAATCGTCCTGGACTGGTCGAAATACCGCTTGGACGGCCCGGTAATCGACAAGCATTCTACGGGAGGGGTAGGGGATCTGGTGTCGTTGGTCCTTGGACCGCTGCTCGCCGCTTGCGGCGGCTATGTCCCCATGATTTCAGGACGAGGGTTGGGCCATACAGGCGGGACCCTTGACAAGTTAGAAGCAATACCAGGTTACAATATTTCTCCTCAAACCACTTTTTTCCAGAAAGTGGTAAGCACCGCAGGTGTAGCCATAATTGGTCAAACAGAGCTTCTTGCACCGGCTGATGGTCGCCTTTACGCAATCCGGGATACCTCCGCAACAGTTGAGTCCATTGGCCTGATTACTGCCTCAATTCTATCCAAGAAACTCGCTGCTGGTCTCGATGCCCTCGTCATGGATGTTAAGGTCGGAAATGGTGCGTTCATGGCTACCCCCGAGCAGTCACGGGCACTTGCCCAGAGCATAGTCAAGGTCGCAAGCGGGGCAGAAACGCCTACCTCAGCTCTGCTTACGGATATGAACCAGAGTCTTGGTTCAAGCGCGGGAAATGCCATTGAAGTGAGAGAGGCAATTGACTTCCTCACTGGCAATCGGCGCAATGAGCGACTCGAAGCGGTCACCCTCTCTCTCTGCTCAGAGGTTCTTCAGATCTCCGGGCTTGCAGAAACAGAAGGTGAAGCCCTCGCGTCTCTTCGAAAGGCTCTAACCTCCGGGCAGGCGGCTGATCGGTTCGCTCAAATGGTCTGTGCGCTGGGAGGGCCTGCAGACCTTCTCGAGCGCCCAGAAAACCACCTGCCTCTCGCCCCCATCACCAAGGAAATCTACCCTTCTGAGGAAGGTTTCGTTACTTCTATCAATACTCGCGAACTTGGTCTCGCAGTGGTGAGACTGGGAGGAGGTCGAAGCGAGCCCGGGCAAATCATCGACCCACGGGTGGGCCTTGGAAAAATCATTGGCCTCGGAGAGAAAGTAGACCGTAAAACACCCCTCGCCTTGATCCACGCGGATTCGGAAGATTCTGTCCTGAGAGTCGCAGATGATTTGCGATCCGTATTTACGGTAAGTGCCCGGGCCCCGGAAGAGTCACCTGTTATTCTTGAGCGGATTGCCTCACCATGAAACGCGTAATCCTTCTGGTCATGGACTCCCTCGGAATTGGGAGCGCCTCCGATGCCAGTTCCTTTGGAGCCGCCGGATTTACCGATGAAGGCGCAGACACTCTAGGTCACATCGCCAGAGCATTTACCCTTGCCGGCACTCCTCTCCAGCTACCGAATCTTGCAAAGCTTGGGCTTCTCGAGTCTTACAAACTCAAGCACGGGCTCTATCCCGCCGGGATGAGCCCTCCTGAAAAAATCCATGGGGCGTGGGCCTACGCGAAGGAAACAAGTCGTGGAAAAGATACCCCCAGTGGACATTGGGAAATCGCTGGAGTCCCGGTTTCGTTCGAATGGTCTTACTTTCCACGAAGCACCCCTTTCTTTCCAGAGCCGCTCAGCAAGCAGATTTTCGATCAAGGACTTATCGCGGGTTCTCTCGGAAACTGCCACGGATCAGGAACTGAGATTATCAAGCAGTTTGGAGCGGAGCATATCATATCCGGCAACCCGATCTTCTATACTTCCGGCGACAGCGTTTTCCAGGTGGCAGCACATGAGACACACTTCGGATTGAAGCGCCTCTATGAACTATGTCAGTGCATTCGACGCCTCCTTGACGCCAGTGATCTCACCATCGGTCGAGTCATCGCTCGACCTTTTACTGGTAAAAGTGCGGCAGAGTTCAAGCGCAGTGGTAACCGGCGCGACTTTGCCATGCCTCCGCCAGGCACCACGATTCTTGAGAAACTGCGCGAAGCAGGTGGATCGGTCATCGCAGTTGGCAAGATCGCCGATATCTATGCACATACTGGAATTACCCAAGAGGTCAGGGCCCATGGACACCCAGCCCTATGGAAAGAGACCCTTCGTGCCCTGGGGCAAAGTGGAGACGACACTATTATAATGACAAATTTTGTCGATTTTGACGCCGTTTATGGTCACCGCCGGGACCCTCACGGATACGGTCGGGCTCTCGAAGAATTCGATCGCAACCTGCCCGTCCTGCTCTCTGCAATGCACCCGGGCGACCTGCTGGTCATTACTGCTGACCATGGAAACGATCCCACCTGGCCCGGATCGGACCACACCAGAGAAGACATTCCAATTCTCTTAACTGGAGACAAAGTCCCCGCCGGCACTTCTCTTGGAGCACGGGACACTTTCGCAGATATCGGGCAGACCATAGCTTGCTATTTTTCACTGGAGCCTTTTCCCAATGCCACTTCTCTTATCTGAACACTCTATTTCAAGATGTCCTCTCCCACACCTCACATTGAAGCAGTCCCCGGAGATTTTGCGCCCACAGTCCTCATGCCCGGTGATCCTCTGAGAGCCAGACACATTGCCGATGAATTCCTTTCGGGTGTTCGACAGGTCAACGGCATACGTGGAATGCTAGCTTTCACCGGTGAACACGAGGGGGTAAAGGTCTCCGTCATGGGCAGCGGGATGGGAATCCCATCCATTTCCATCTACGCGCGGGAACTTTGGACCGAATACGACGTAGAAACAATTATACGTGTGGGAAGCTGTGGAACCTCTCACTCGGAAGTAAGCGTTCGCGATATCCTGATTGGCACCGGGGCATGCACGGACTCCAAAGTCAACCGGAGTCGCTTTAAAGGGCACGACTTTGCCGCAATCGCTGATTTTGATCTCGCTAGCAAAGCCGTCTCCGTCGCTGAATCCCTCGATATACCAGTCAGAGTCGGGAACCTCTTTTCTGCTGACCTTTTCTACAGTCCCGAGCCGGATATGTTTGACGTCATAGAGGCCATGGGTGTTCTCGGAATTGAGATGGAAGCTGCAGGACTTTATGGATGTGCTGCGGAATGCGGCAAGCGAGCACTTGCAATCTGCACGGTCTCAGACCACATCCGGACCGGGGAGGCAACCTCCTCGGAGGAACGGCAAACGACTTTCAATGACATGGTCCGGATTGCTCTTGGAACTGTCCGTTGAGAACAAATATTACTCAAAGAACGCCTGCCAGCCTCTCCACCCGCCCCAAAAGAAGTTTCACCCTGCGGCTGCCTTTCCGGGTGGTTACGAATTGGTCTTCTCTCCCTATTTCCAGAGCAGAGGACACCCGGTGGGTTCCGAATTCCACCTCGGCTATGTTCACCTCGACTCTGAGGAACACCCCACGGCTGAACCACTCCCCGAACCGCTCTTCACCAAGGGCGTTTCCCTCTCGAACAAACCGTAATGTTCCACCAGTTCCGCTCCCCGGTTGCACTTCGAAACCATCCCCCTGAAATACGGTGATAATCGCACGCTCGATGTTATAACGGGATGCAAATTCGATCGTTCGGGACAGAACCACACCTGACCGGATTCGAGCGCTGTCCTCAACCACCCCACACCCCGAAAAGAGCACACCGAAAGCGGAAATAACGACTCCCAGGAGTCTCTTTCTTTCGCAAAACACTTCCACCACCTTGAACAGGAGCTCCCGCTTCGCAAGGATTGCTTACTCCGGAAAATTCCCGGGGCTGTCCTCTCCAAGATGACTTAACACCGTCTTGACTCCCCACTTATGATGATCACACTCCCGACCAGATGGCCGAAAATTCATTGAGCGATGACCTCCAGGCGCTCGACACTGCAGCTCTAAAGGGCCGCCTGTCGGAACTCCGGAGGTACCTTTGACGTTCCTACGCTGGAAAACACCATCGCCGACATCGAGAAAAAGATGGAGGCTTCAGATTTCTGGAACGATCAGAACACGGCCCAGCAAACAGTCAGGGAAGCCAGCAGGCTTAAGGGCAAACTCCATCCTTTTCTAAAACTTGAGGAGCGCCTTCAGAATATCGAGGCTGGAGTCGAACTCGCGAGAGAGTTCGATGATGTCGAATCGGCTCGGGAAGCAGTTTCCGAATTCCTATCCTTGCAAGGAGACATCGGCAGCTTTGAGCTTGTTACCCTGCTGGATAAACCATCTGACCCCAACAATGCCTATCTTTCCATTCAGGCAGGCGCAGGAGGAACGGAAGCCTTTGACTGGGCTCAGATGTTACTAAGGATGTATATGCGTTGGGCCGATAGCCGTGGCTTCAAGGTTTCCATCACCGACGAACAGGAAGGGGAAGGTGCAGGGATCTCCAGTGCATCTCTTAAAATTGAAGGGGAGTATGCTTACGGCTATCTGAAGAACGAACGTGGAGTCCACCGGCTCGTCCGTATATCCCCCTTTGATGCTGCTGGGAAACGTCACACCTCGTTTGCGGCGATCGATTGCACTCCTGAAATCTCAAACGATATCAATATCGAAATTCCTGAGAGTGACGTGGAGATTCAAACAACCCGCTCCGGCGGCAAGGGTGGGCAGAACGTCAACAAAGTTGAGACTGCGGTACTCATGAAGCACAAGCCCACCGGGATAATGATCCGTTGTACTCAGGAACGCTCTCAGCTGCGTAACCGGGAACTGGCCTGGGAATTAATGAAAGCCAAACTTTACCAGATCGAGGAGGATAAGCAGAAAGCGGAAGCTGACCGTACATACGGTGAAAAAGGTGAGATTGGCTTTGGGAGCCAGATCAGGTCCTACGTTTTCCAGCCATACCAGATGGTTAAGGATCTGCGCACCGGATGCGAAACCGGCAATATTCAAGCGGTTATGGATGGCTCTATCGACCCTTTTATCGAAGCCATGCTAAGGGGGCAGCAAAACTCCTGAAGCCATCACGATTGGAAGTTGGTTCGTCTGGCATATCTGCTAAGCTTCTCTGACCATGAAGATCCTTCTCCTTCTTCTGCCAGCCTTTTGCGCATCCGCCGTCGCGGAGCTCGAATGGCGTAACTTTGAGAACGCGGATAAGACAAAATCGTTTCAAGGGCGATTAGTCGGTTATGACCCGCTTACCAAAAAAGTCACCGTCCAGCGGCAATCTACCCTGCGCCCTGTTACTTTCAAAATCGACCTCCTCTCGAAAGAGCACCGTCGTTTTGTCGAAAGCCGCGCTGTCGAGCTGGAAGCGGCAGGAGGCCTGCGCATGATGTTTTATGAAAGCGTTCAGAAAGTGGGGAGCGCGCGAACCGGCAGCACGAAAACCAGTACTTATGACGGAGGTTATAAAATCGAAATCAGGAACTACCTCCGACGGGCAATTCAGGATGTCTCGGTGGACTACCTCATTATTTACAGGAAGGATTCGACAAACGGTAACGGTACAAGGTCCATAAAACGTGGAAGCAGAAACCTCACTGCTCTTGTACCAAACTATGACGAAAATATCGTCATCGGCGGCATTCCACTTACAAGCTACTACAAGGCAGGGTCCGTCACTGCAGTCGCGGGGTCCACATGATGTCGAGGAAGTGGCGCGGTCAGCGCTACAAGGTCACAGCGGAGCCGGGACGCTCTGATAGGGTGCATCGCCCGGATCAAAGTCGGAGGGCGTGTTGTTAAGACTGAAGCATCGAGTGCAGACGTGCTGAGGAAATATAGTGACGCTTTTGAGGGGTCCGGCAGTCCCTAGTGAAAACCTGCTCGAAGCAGGCGGACTTGCGGATCCTCAGCGCGAGGCCACATCCTGGTCAAAGGCCACGAGTTCTCCCCAAAGTTGCTGGGGAGAGTGAGAGGGGCCAGTCATAACAAAGCGGGGGATGCAGTTTGGGCTCATTCCCAGTTCCGCTACAAAGTCATGAAAGAGGTCTCTGATAGCGTCCCGCAAGACAGGATCAGAATTGGCTGGCAGCAGGAAAAGCAGGGCACGCCGCCCGTTGTCGTGATAATTACTCAGGAGTGTCTGCCCTGGTAGGATTTCCAGAAGATCGCAGAAAGCCTCCAAAGGATCGGTTTCGCCCGAAAAATCAAAGGGAACGCTCACCAGAGTCGAAGGCACAGCGTAGCAAGCGTGGGTTTCCACGGCGCTCTCCATAGCCGCGTAAAACTCCAACTGACTGATAGCTCGATGATCGAGTTCTTCTCGAACGAACTCTTTAGGCGTTGCCACGCTGCGGTCGCAGACTGCCTTCATGAGATCAAACGTGCTCGGGGTGATTTTCTCCAGTGGGAGATCCTCCACCACGAGAACATGTGAAGGCGCCCGGCCCGCCCTGCGAATGGGATAGGCCGCCAGATACCCGGAACTGCGAATAGATGGCGTTTTTAAGAGAGCCTTTTGTACAAGGAAGCAGCTCCGGGCCAGAGCTTCAGACACAATTGGGTGATCCTTCTGGCGCAACCGCTCAGGAAAACACTCGACACCCCCCGTGGAACTAACGCGGATAAGAGTTGTGGAGGACGGTCCACTGGGAAGCTCGTAGACTGCGGCTTTCCTCGTAAAAGTAATCTGCGCTAATCTTTCGAGGATTGCCGCAGGAAGAAAGGAGTCCGTTGCCTCTCGCAATTGAGCTACCTGCTCATCGATTGCACCGTCGTCGACTCCTTGAAACTCCAGTCTTTGTTGAAGATCCTGCCGGGAGAGAACCAGAAGCTCTCGCTCCGCACGATACCTTCTGTTTTCTTCAAGAAGGAGATCTCTCTCGGCCAGCAATCGCGCACTTTGTGCTCTATCCGATCTGGAGGCGAAGCCTACCAGAAGCCCGAAAACAGGCAGGGCGACCATCGCATGGAGGTGATCCGAACTCACGCTGGTCTCACCCATCCAGAAACTTGCCACGACGAGGAGTGATATGGCAATTCCCCCCGCAAAACAGCCGCCGACAGGCCCATGCCTCACACCAAGAAGAGTCGGGAGGAGCAAAAAAGGCGTCGGATTTAATACAAGGCTTTCGGAATCATAAGGGGTAAGCAGAGCATTCAATCCAACCGTTAAAAGAAACAAACTCGCGAACCAAATTGAAAACGCTGTCACTCGATGCGCAGGCGCCATAAGGAGTGTTCCAGGGATAGTAGACAAGGTCTTAGCAGACATTGACGGGGGAAGGGACAAGGGTGAATTCATCCACCCGCTCAGCAAAATCCACTGAACAGGGTCCCCAGCTAACTGGACTGAATGAGCCTATCCAAAAACAAATTTAGAAATGAAATTAACCATACCTGATATCCAATAATCTGGTTAACTGATACAATTATTCATCAGGTCCAAATTACCAATCCTCAGCTGATCCGCTGAGACGTTTACCTCGACGCTCTAGTGCCCTATAAGTCAGGGATAAATTGCTCCGTTAAACTTTTGGTCACGGACTTTAAAAGAAACCGTCACGACCCCTACTCATTTCTTGAATGGTCGCCTTCTGGAGTAATCCCACGAATGGGAAAATAAGCGCCAGTTGGATCCACCATAGAGGCTGGATGTTTGGCCTACTTAACGAAATGTCACTGTCTGGACCCGGGAGTCACCTCAAGTGTCAGCTCTTTCCCTTTGCGTAATACCGTGATCTTTACCTTCTCACCAACTTTCAACGACTCCAACACATAGGTATAATCGTAGATATTCTTCACCGCTTTCCCTGCTACGTTCACCACGACATCTCCACCCTGTATTCCCGCCTTGTCCGCCGGTCCACCCTTGGTTGCTCCGGAAAGTTTTACCCCGACGGCATCACCCTGCGAATAATCTGGTACTGTTCCTAGGTAAGCCCTCAGGTTTGCCCGTCTTCCCTGTCCCTCTGGTCGCTCCACCTTAACGTAATCAGGAGCGTCTTCTGCTGACGCCAGCCCTCTGGCAACAAGCGCCATGAAACGGGTCACCTTCTCGGTTCCAGGATAATTAATCTTATCTGCTGTATCTCTCGGCGTGTGGTAGTCGTCATGAGCCCCCGTGAAGGCATTGAGAATCGGTACTTCCCTAAGATAAAAGGAAGTCGCATCGGTAGGGAGATAAGCATCACTCTGGGTCTTGATGGGAAGACCTATAGGAGCATTCCTCTGCTCGATAACCCGTGGCCATACCGAACTTGATCCTGTGCCCTGCAGAACCAGTGATTCGTCAAGACGGCCAACCATATCCATATTGAGGTTCGCTGCAAAAATGTCATTCAACTTGGCGTCCTGATCCCCCTTGATCCGCTGGGCCACCTCCTTGACAAAACGCGATGACCCGATCAATCCGATTTCTTCTCCGGACCACGCAGCAAAAATCACGTCTCGCTGCAGGCGGAGCGCGCCTGCCTTCTGCTGGGCTGCAAGGTATTGCGCAATTTCCAGCAGGGCGGCAACTCCTGACGCGTTATCATCTGCGCCGTAGTGAATCTTCCTCGCTTCTTTCCCTGTAGCTCTCGATCCACTCCCGTAAGATCCGAGATGGTCTACATGTGCCCCGAGGATAAGAGCGGGCCGACGGTGAGCCTCTGCATCCCGGGCGGCCAGCCGCCCAACAACATTCCGTCCCACCCGCTTTTGCTGAATTATATCGATTGTCGCCTTGACGGTGACCTTTGGAACCTTGATCCCCATCATCATTTCACCCTTATCGAGCGTGGTCTGAATCTCCTCCAGATTTTCGCCTGTGGCAGCGACGAGTTTCTCTCCAATTTTCTTGCTCAGAGAAAAGGCGGCTATTCCTGAGTCGGCCATCGAAGCATCGTATCTTAATCCCACCAGCTCGTCCTTCACCTCGGTATTCGGACCGGCTACGAAAATGATTCCTTTTGCACCTTTTTGCCGAGCGGTCATTGCCTTGTAGCGCATGCTTGAGTAGCGGGCAAACTGGCGCCGGCGCTCAGCACTGACGTTCTCGGGCATGAAGCGCAGGACCAGCACCCACTTATCCTTAACCGCCAGATGGTAATAGCTGGAATACATCGAACTCTTTTTCCCGTCCGCCCCAATTTGTCCCTTGGGAATCTCAATCCCGTATCCGGCAAAAACGATTTCCTCAGCCTCGATCTCTCCTAGTTGTGAAAAGGATAACGGCTTCCAGTCTTCATTAATCCTCAGATCCGTATTTTCGCCATTAATGGTGAGAGTCAGTTTGTTTTTTTCTCCAAGGTCGACACCCGCTGTAAATTCGAACGGATGAAAATAGTCGTCCGCCAAGAATGGCTTCAATCCGGCAAGCTCAAATGCCTTGCCTACATAGGCAGTGGCTTTCTTTTCGCCAACGGTGCCTGTCATACGCCCCTCCAGATCTGGTCCTGCGAGGTATTCGATGTGATGACGTAAGTCGTCTTTGTCCACTTGCGCTCTCGTTCCCGTCAACCCGTCGAGGGCTTCTTGGGAAGGCTCTGCCTTTTGGACATCAGGGGTATTTGTGGATGAGCCCCGGAGCGGAGCTTCAGCCAGCAGCGCAAGAGCTGCCTCATGATTCCATTGCGCCAGAAAAATCTGCGATCCTGAGAGCCCGGAGCGCTTGCTGGTCCAGGAAAGACGATTCCCATCCGGGGAAAAAGCAGGCAACCCATCGAACCCGTCCATCCACGTTACCCTCACTGGCTGTTTCTTCCCGGCGGCATCAACGAGATATAACTCAAAGTTTGCGAACCCATTCAAATTCGTCGCAAAGATAAGATAATCCCCGCTGGGATGAAAATATGGGGCCCACGACATCGCTCCAAGATCCGTGAGCTGCCTCTCTTTTTTGCCTGTGAGCTCCATGGTGAAAATCTCAGCCTGATCGCCCTCACGGTTAAAGCGCCGCCAGCAGATATTCTTCCCATCAGCGTCGAAGAAAGGCCCTCCGTCATACCCCTCTTCGGAAGTCAAACGCTCTACGTTGGACCCATCAGAATCCATAATGAAAAGGTCCATGAGGAATGATGGATTCAGTTTGAACCAATCACGATCTTTCTCACTCAACTCACTTGCTTCAGAATATCCGAGACGATTTGATCCGAAGACGATTTTACTTCCATCCGGAGAATATGCTCCCTCGGCATCGTAACCAACCGTCTTGCTGAGGTTTCGAGATTTTTTTGTTCCTAGGTCGTATTCATAAATATCGTAGAAGGGGTCGTAATCCCACGAGTAGCGTTTTTCCGTTCCTTCTGCTCGACGCTTCAGCGCTTCCTCCTGCTTTTTCCTCGAGTCAGGGTCACTGTGGGTAGACGCAAACATCACTTTGGTGCCCGAGGGATGAATCCACGCGCAGGTCGTCTTTCCGTGGCCAGGTGAAATACGCTGGGTGTCCCCTGTTTCCAGATCCATCAGGTAGATCTGAAAGAAAGGATTATCCTCGGAACGCTCACTCTGAAAAATCATCTTTTTCCCATCGGAGCTGAAATAGCCTTCTCCCGCCCGCTTTCCAGCAAAGGTAAGCTGCCGAACCGAGCTGAGGAGTCTCCCCTCTTTTGTTGCTGCATCCTCCGCAGGATCTTCCGCAAATACCGCTAGATTTAGACTCAGAAAGAGGGACAAATGGAGGGGAAATGCTCTCATGGTATGTAAATCTAATAGAAGCAGGCTGAGGATCCGTCAAATATACGCTGGGAATTGCTTTTCGTCCGCAAATTCCCGATGAGAGTGCAGGCTATGCGCATTGATATCCTCACGCTCTTCCCCGAAATCGCTCTGGCGCCACTGCGCGAGAGCATAATTAAGAGAGCTCAAAATGCGGGGATCGTGGAAATTCATGCTCACAACCTGCGATCGTGGGCTTTGGACAAACATCGTAAAACAGATGATTACCTCTGTGGGGGGGGGCAGGGCATGCTCCTCAAGCCTGAGCCAATCTTCGCTGCAGTCGCAGAGCTCCGCGGAGAAGAAACCAAGGTCATCCTGACCACCCCTCAAGGAGTTCCCTTTAAGCAGTCGACTGCCCAGAGGCTTAGCACCTCTGGACATCTGATATTTATCTGTGGTCATTACGAGGGTGTAGATCACCGGATAATCGACCATCTGGTTGACGAAGAAATCAGCATCGGAGACTACATTCTGACCAACGGGG
This sequence comes from Roseibacillus sp., assembly GCA_002715825.1. GTDB lineage: Bacteria > Verrucomicrobiota > Verrucomicrobiia > Verrucomicrobiales > Akkermansiaceae > Roseibacillus_B. Next base: position 17,086 of record PBAI01000019.1, read on the forward strand.
CGCTGGCTAGCGCCGTTCTCTGCGACGCAATCATCCGCCTGCTTCCGGGAGCCCTTGGTGACGACCGGTCTACCGCTGAGGAGTCCTTCTCTGACGCAACCCTTCTGGAGTCGCCGGCCTACACCAAGCCTGTGGATTTCATGGGCATGAAGGTCCCTGACGTTCTTTTGTCCGGAAACCATGCTGCCATCGACAAATGGAAAAAAGAGCAAGCTCTGGAGCGTACCCGCCAGAATCGTCCTGACCTGATTGATCGCTCCAGAGAAGAACCGTGAGTCCACGGCAACCGTTCAGGCTTTCCGGATAGTTTAACTCTGGTCACAAGTGATCCGCCACCACTACAATACAGCATGCAAAGCATGACCGGATTCGGGCGGGGGGCGCACGCAACTGAGCACATTGCTGTTCGCGTGGAGGCATCCTCGGTCAATCGCAAGCAGGGAGAGGTTCACCTCTTCATGCCGCGCAACCTCGCAGAGCTTGAGCCCCGCCTCCGAAAGCACGTCCTTGGGCGGATCACCCGCGGAAGAGTAAACATCAATGTATCTATTGAACACCCAGGCGGACTCGGAGAAAGTGTCAGGATTGACGCAGATAAAGCACGTGCCCTGCAATCTGCTTTCAGGGAATTATCTGAGAGCCTTGGCGAGAAGCTCTCTCCTCAAGCAGCAGACTACCTTCGTGTTCCTGACATTTTCGTCTTCAGCGACGGCTCCCACGTCGAGGAAACGCTTGAGGCTTTGCTACCAGCCCTTGATGAAGCATTGGAAAATCTGATCGAAATGCGGACCGAGGAAGGAGCTGACCTCCGGACTGAGCTCGCACGAATCCTCAAGACTCTCGAGGACCTGACCAATGAAATCGAGGATCACGCTCCTTCCGTTGTCGTCGGCCACCGGGAAACCCTGCTCTCCCGCCTAGGAGAGGCAGGCCTTGAAATTGACCTCGGTGACGAGCGAATCCTCAAGGAAATCGCCCTCTTTGCTGATCGCTGTGAAATTACGGAAGAGTTGACGAGGCTGAAGTCTCATTTCCGGAAGTTTCATTCTTATTTAGAGGGATCAGGAGTGGTGGGCCGTTCAATGGACTTTCTTTGTCAGGAAATCAACCGGGAGCTGAATACCATTGGATCGAAGGCAAACGATGCCGTGTTGGCTCAAGCAGTTATAAACGCCAAAACCGAACTCGAAAAGATCAGGGAGCAGGTTCAGAATATCGAATGAATCCACCTTGGTAATGGAGTGTCTCCAGCTATCGGAGCCACGCAGAGCCTAGGCTTCAGCTACCATCCGGAATTATCTGCTCGCCTCCCAGCCGACTGCCCCTCGCTGAGAAAGACGTTTCCCTTAACCCGTGTTTCATCCTTCGTTACGATGCAGCTTACCAGCCCCAGCCACCACCCTCCTCTGGACGTAGACTTTGTGCCTGCAGCACTCTGGCACAGAACCTACGATGGTCTGGTCGAAAACGATCCCAGAAGCAGCGACCTATACCTGGCGCTAACGCGTAAGGATGGCACTACCTTCCGACACCACCTGCGCATACTTCCTCACGAAGGAAGAAACAGAGCTCTCAACAACAGGTATGTTGAACGCACCATAAAGTTTCTCTTCTGGATGAAAGGTGGAAGCCGTCTCCTCGTAGCGGGAGAGGAATCTATCGTCAGCCTGCTCGCAAGACTCTACTCAGAGGATGGTGCCCGTTCTTTCGATCGCGAGATCGTCGGACAGGGAATATTTGGCGAACCAATCACGGTCGCAGCCTGCTCCCGGGAAGAACTTCCGCCTCCCTCGGAGGAGAATGTGACATTAGGAAGGAACCTGAATGGTTGCCGCATTGGATTTGATCTCGGTGGATCTGACCGAAAAGCCGCAGCCGTTATAGACGGAAAGGTGGTGTTCTCGGAGGAGATCCCGTGGGACCCTTATTTCCAATCGGACCCTGAATACCATCTGAACGGAATTCGAGATACCCTCCAGAGAGCTGCCGCACATCTGCCCCGAGTAGACGCTATTGGCGGATCTGCGGCCGGAGACTACATCAACAACGAAGTCCGAATCGCGTCCCTTTTCCGAGGGATTACCGATCAGGGCATTTTTGAACGTGATGTCCGCCCTATCTTCTTAAAACTGCAGAAGGAGTGGGGAGACATCCCCTTTGTCGTGATCAACGACGGTGAAGTAACCGCTCTTGCTGGGTCCATGAGCATGGGTGCCAATGCCGTATTGGGCATTTCCATGGGCACCTCACTCGCGGCCGGATACTGTACGCCCGGGGGACGTATCACCCCTTGGATTAACGAACTCGCCTTTGCACCTGTAGATTATCGGGACGAAGCACCCCGGGACGAATGGTCCGGAGATACCGGATGCGGTGTGCAATATTTTTCGCAGCAGGCAGTCGCCCGTCTGGCTCCTGCGGCCGGCTTCAACTTTGGTGACATGCCCTTCCCGGAGCAACTTCTGGAAGTCCAGAAAGCGATGGAAAAAGGTCACGAAGGAGCTCGGAAAATTTATCAGTCGATCGGCATCTATTTAGGTTATACGATCGCGCATTATGCCAATTTCTATCAGATCGAGAATCTCCTCATTCTTGGAAGGGTTACTTCCGGGCATGGTGGAGAGCTCATCCTTGATAAAGCTTCTGAGGTTCTCCGGGACGAATTCCCGCACCTGACAGAGCAAATCACAATGACGACTCCAGATGAACAGATGAAGCGACACGGTCAGGCCGTCGCCGCTGCGAGCCTTCCCGCCTGCCCGACAGTATGATCTAACTCCCTTATGAATTTTTCGAATTCTACCGCTACCACTTTCATTCCCTCCGATGAGTCTGAGCGCTCTGCGCTTTCCCGTATCACTCATCTCGGAATTGGCGCCCATCAAGATGATCTGGAGTTCATGGCTTTTCATGGAATCGAAGCCTGCTATCGACAAACCGATAAATGGTTTGGCGGAGTCACCTGCACAAATGGCGCTGGAAGTGCGAGGAGCGGGCTCTATAAGGATTATTCCGACGAGGAGATGTGTCAGATTCGACGTCGCGAGCAGGATCATGCAGCCGTCGTCGGCGATTATGCCGCCATGGTTCAACTCGATTACCCCAGTCACGCCATCAAGGACCCTTCTAACGGAGCGCCTGTCGAGGATCTCCTGTCCGTCCTGAAGGCTACGACTCCGGATCTGGTTTATACGCATAATCCAGCTGATAAGCACTCCACCCATGTGGCGGTTGCTGCCAATGTTCTGAAGGCGCTCCGGGCGCTGCCTTCCGAGGAGCGGCCCAAGAAGGTTCTAGGATGTGAAGTTTGGCGAGGACTTGATTGGATGCTGGATTCGGACAAAACCACGCTCGATGTAAGCAGGCGCCCTAACCTTGCAACCGCCATCGGAGGTATCTTCGACTCTCAGATTGCCGGAGGAAAGCGATACGACCTCGCAGTGGACGGACGCCGAATAGCGAATGCCACCTTTTATGACTCTCATTCGGTCGATGATGCCGAAAAGCTCTGGTTTGCCATGGACCTGACTCCTCTCGTCGAGGACCCGAGCCTTGATCCTCTGGAATTTACAATATCTTTTATTCAACGATTCGAAGAGGACGTCCGTGGAGCATTAGGAAAATATTTTTGAGGATTCCCTTCCTCAATTCTGCCAAGAGTCGGCTAAGCCCGAATTAAAACTGTCCAACTCCTACCCCAATCGGGTTTTGTAAGGACTTTGCATCCGGAATGGCACTTTGACTCTTCTCTAATTTTCCCCATTCTATTGCCTTCCCCTCCACCTTCTCTTCTGGTCGATGCGACTTCCTTGTTTTTCTCACCCCGGCAGCCTCTTCGCCATCCTGGTGTCTTATTTGCTGTTTACTGGAATCCTGGCAGGATCCGGGTTGGAGAATGGAGAAGTACAGGCAAATGGACAGTTTCTCTCCGGCGGAGCATCACTTGGCAGGGAGGAGGTCCTGTCCTTGGAAGTCGAATCTCCAGCATCTGATCAATTACCTCCGCCTCCCACCGCAGCACCGGCTCTTGCGAGAATCAGCGGCTCCATGCTTTCAGTAAGCCACCTGGCAACCGCTGCATCAAACAGCGACTTTGGACAGTTTAACTCCGCAGCACAGACTCTGGTCGAATATGTTGATAACATCGTGGTGAGCGCCGAGGGAATCGCTCCGGGAACCGAGCTTATCCTGACCGTGGCTTGGAATGTATCCGGACAGTCCGTTTTCAGTGCCCCGGACCGTATTCGTACTAGAAGCAGACTCCTCCTTGATGCTGCCGGCATAGATCTGGATCCTGACCCAGCCGCTCCGGAGCCACCTCGACAGGTATGGTCCCGGGATTTCTCAAATTACGAGAAAACGACAGAGGGAGAATTCGGTCAGGTCCAATTTGATTTTCTCGTGCAGGCAGGAGTCCCCAGCTCCGGAAATATTCGAATGCGCAGTGCCGCCGGAGTAATCGTCGGCGGCTCGGGGTCTACCTTCACAGGATCCTATAATTGTCAGGCAACGGGTGCACTCACCGCTGAAGTCATCGGAGCGACTGACCTCAGAACCAAAAGCGGCGAGACGCTCTATCGGTGGACGACCAACTCGCACTCTGGCATCGCCTATGGATCCCGTGATGACAATCCACCTCAGAGCCCCACGCTCACGATTGGCCCGTCGGAGGTCGGAGAGGAATTTTCCTCGCTATCGTGGGACTCCAAAGAGAATCACTTCTATCTGATCGAATCTGCTGCGAGTAATGGCCTCTGGACCCTTGTGTCCGAAGTGCCCGGAACTGGTCAACCCCTCCGAATCAACCTGCTGAATGAGGGCCGAACTACAGAATATCGCATCCGGGAAATTTTCGGATCTCAGTCAAGGGACCACGTTGTAAGACCCCCGGTCTTGCATGTTCTGAGGAATAACGGTGACGGCCTGAGCATTCGCCTCGCGTGGAACACCCACCCTCAGGAGATATACCAGCTTAACGAAATTCTCCCCGACGGAAGTGAATCACCCGCTTTTGCAGTATCCGGCGACGGGGCTGCGACTTGGTTCGACTTTGCCCCCGAAAACCTGCGCCAAGTGTTCCAGGTCAGAGCTATTAAAAATTAGGAACCACCCCGGAATTCCGAAAGCCTGTTCTCAGGCAAGATCCCGGGCAGCCTCCTTGGCAAAATAACTCAGGATCACATCAGCACCGGCTCTCTTGATTCCCAGCAGGCTCTCCAGAATCACGGCCTTTTCATCGAGCCATCCTGCGGCACTTGCTGACTTGATCATCAGGTATTCACCACTGACTTGGTAGGCGGCGAGAGGAAGGGGAGTTTCCTTCCGCAGGGCCGCAATAACATCGAGGTAAGGGCCCGCAGGCTTGACCATGATCATGTCCGCTCCTTCCTCTTCATCCAGCCGAAGCTCACGAATAGCCTCTCTGATATTGGCAGGGTCCATCTGGTAGCTTTTCTTGTCTCCGTCTTTGGGGGCAGAATCGAGAGCCCCTCGGAATGGCCCGTAATAAGACGACGCGTATTTAGCCGTATAGCTCAGGATGGAGACCCCTTCGTGGCCAGCATGGTCCAGCGCTGACCGAATTGCCCCCACTCGCCCGTCCATCATATCGCTGGGTCCAACCATGTCCGCCCCTGCCTCGGCATGACAGAGCGCCTGACGACATAGTACCTCAACCGTCTCGTCGTTCAGCACCTCCCCTACCTCATCTTCTCCCCGGACCACCAATCCATCCTGCCCATCAGAATTATAGGGATCCAGAGCGACATCTGTAATGACAACAAGGGACGGGAGAGCGGCTTTGAGAGCCCTGACCGCCCTTGGGACCAGTCCTTCTGGATTTACAGATTCCTCCGCTTCCGGGGTTTTGAGCGCGCTGTCAATCGCAGGGAACAGGATGACACATGGAATCCCCAGAGCGTGAGCCTCGCCCGCTTCCTCAACAAGACCCTCCAACGACCAGCGCGTGCACCCAGGCATTGAGGGAATACTCTCATTATCTTCCCGATCGTGTAGGAAGAGAGGGTAAACGAAATCAGATGGTGAGAGAACAGTCTCTCTGGCCATTGCGCGGACAGCTGATGACTTACGGTTTCGCCTCGGGCGCTGATAGAGATTCATGACTATATTCTACAGAGGTTTCAATTCGTATCCACCCTGTCCGTCTTTGACGGACCACCCGAGACTCCGGATTTCCTCACGCAGGATGTCTGCCCCCTCCCAATCCTTGTTTTCACGAGCGAGCTGACGCTTTACNGCTACCGCNACCACTTCNGGCGGNGCCNCTGGAACTTCNANANCNGGCANTCGCANNCCAAGAGCAGCGAGTATNGCGTGAAATCCAAGCCAGTTTACTCCCNGNTCACCCTCGGTNNCNGCAATTCGGAGCCCNTTGAAAAGCTGTCCGAGNCCCTCCGGAGTATTNAGATCATCATTCAGGGCAGCCAATGCCGGATTAAACACCCCAAGGTCCTCAAGCCCGCAAAGGTCTTTGTAACATGGCACATTCTCGCCTTCCTTTCCGGCAGCCTTTGCGAGGAGGGCCTGCCCCTTGGTTAATTTAGACAAGGCCTCGCGAGCCGCATGCAGTCCGTCAAAGGTAAAATTAAGCTGCTTCCGNTGATGAGCCCCTATCAGGGCGTAACGCACTTCCATCGGAGTCGCCCCCGGATCCTTCTCCAGATCGACCAGCGTATATAAGTTGTTGAGNGATTTGGACATCTTCTCACCATCGACCATGAGGAATCGGGGATGAAACCATGTCCTCGCAAAATCCCCACCGCACGCACACCGGGACTGCGCGATTTCATTCTCGTGATGTGGAAACTTGAGATCCTCTCCCCCGCTGTGAAGGTCAAAGCTTTGACCGAGATATTTATAACTCATTGCGGAGCACTCCAAATGCCACCCGGGCCGACCCTCTCCCCAGGGGCTTTCCCAGTAGTTTTCTCCATCCTCAGGGCGGCGGCTCTTCCAGAGTACAAAATCAGAAACACTATCCTTTTCATACTCATCTGCGTTTGCCCTTTCTCCCTGCGTCTTTCCCAGTTCCAGATCCTGTTGATCCAGCCGGGCAAGTTTTCCGTAGTCCTCAAAAGAGGCAATCCGGAAGTAGACTGAGCCGTCCTCTGATCGGTAGGCATTTCCATTTTCCACCAGAGTCTCAATCATCGAGATCTGCTCAGGTATATGCTCAACCGCGCTGGGTTCAATATGAGGAGCAAGACAATTGAGAGCCTTGCAGTCCTCGTGGAATCGGCTTGTCCATTTTTCGGTAAAATCCGCCAGAGACATTCCCGCTTCCTGTGAATCACGAATCGTCTTGTCGTCAACGTCCGTAATATTACGGACGTGCTTCGTTCTCGTTCCTCCAACTTCCAAGACCCGCCGCAGGACATCATTCAGGACGAAGGTTCTGAAATTACCTATATGTGCCGGACCGTAAACGGTCGGGCCACAGCAGTAAAAACCAAAGACCTTGCCATCGGCTGGCTCCAATACGCGCATCTCGCGCGTCATGGTATCGAACAAACGCACGCCGTGCTCTAACGGGACCACCCCCTCTCCGCAAGCCTCCGCTTAATCCAGCAGCTCAGTTCAANGGTAATATCAGGAGAGGAAACACCTGAAAGCATGGAAGCACGCAGCTTATTCGAGAATCTCGGCTGATTCCTAATGCGAAGAAACGACCCCTTGCAGTGACCCTTTCTCTTGCTACACATTCAGGTGTGGCCACGCCCGAAAAAGCTCCGTTCACCCCCGAACAGAAACGGGCCCTTCTCATCGGCGGAGGGCTGATTCTAGCGGCTGCTTTCGTTCTCTTGCTTGTCTGGCTGGGAATGTTTCTCCCAGGATTTGCCGGTGAGGTGTTCCGCAAGCTGGCCGGGTTTCTCTGGACTCCTCTCATTCTTGATTTCTCCCTTTTTATTCTAGGAGTTATCCTCGTGCTCTCCCTCAATTGGTATATTCGAGTCAAAAAAGGAGATGAATGTGTTTACCTCGAGCAAGTGGTAGACCCTCCAGCCGGGCTCCCCGAAAGAGCCCGCTCCGCCATCTTTAACGAGGAACCTGAACCCCAAGGCCTTGGTCCAAGGCTAGCCGCCATTGAAGGAGCTCTCGCACTCAATGATCTTTCTGAGGCCACCAGCCTTCTTTTTGAACTCCCTGAAAGCCACCTTGAGGATCCTGAGGTCCTTGCGTTGAGGATTGCACTTGCACGGCGCAAGGAGCACACCGCGAAAGCAGATCAGCTCCTCCAAAAACTCATGGCTCAGGCTCCTGAGCACCCTCTTTGCAAGAATGAGGAGAACCCGGGACTCCCCCAGCAAGGTTGAGGCGTTCCCCACACCGACGGCAGTAGCGCGCATCAAGNAGATGCCCGTGCACCCCGCATGACGGGCAGGCATCTGTTGTCTCATCCTGCCTGTTCATCGCTGCGTTGACAGTTTCTCCGATAACGATGCCTGTCGGAACCGCCATAATAGAATATCCAATTAAGACACAGAGCGCGGACAGAAACTTTCCCTCCACCGTAAGAGGNGCAAGATCCCCGTATCCCAAGGTCGTGACTGTTACTATCGCCCAGTAAATACTGACTGGAATATTCGTAAACTTACTCTCCGGTTGGCCTGACTCGAGGAGATAAGCGAGTGTCCCCATGATGGTGGCCAGAATCACCATGGCAAAAAAGAAGACTGTAATTTTAGCACGACTCGCCAGCAAGCCACGCATGATTATACTGGCTCCCCGCATATGCCCGACCATCTTGAGAACCCGGAACATTCTCAGCAGGCGGAGAATGCGAATTACCAGCAGGGACTGGCTTCCTACGAAAAACATGCCGAGAAAGGTCGGAATCCACGACAAGAAGTCGATAATCCCAAAAAAGCTGAAGATATAGCGAGCCGGGCGACGCACTACCCAGATTCTCACGAAGTATTCAGCCATAAAAAGCAGGGTGAATCCCCACTCCGCAACCTTGAGAGTTCCCCCCCAGCGCATCGCGAAAGAGTCGATGCTATCCAGCATGACCGCTACAACACTCAGGCCGATTGCCCACAGCAGCAACACATCAAAAGCCTTCCCCGACTTCGTCTCTGCCTCGAAAATGATCGTCCAGACACGCTCTCGTATTCCATTGCGCTCGGACTGTGAAAAGTCATCAGCCATCAGATTTCACGACTGCTAATTTTTGCTTTNGGAAAACCCGCTCCATCGGGTCNCCCGACACTGTCAGGAAGAGAACGGTGAACACGCATGTTCAGCCACCCCTCGCTTCTCTCATTCATCGCGCCCCAGAAGATTTCTCGTCTGCTCCACCGAGCGACGATTGTATTCGTCGTCACTGATGATTGGAGGCTCCGGAAAAACCTCGCGCCTGAAGTCAGTGCGACTATCACTGGGCTTGTCTACCAGCGCTTCCGCACCCTCTCGAGCTCCCGCAGTGGCGAAAGATCCAGTTTTCATTCTCTGTTTGTCGAACCGTGACTTCCTCGCAAGATGAGCAGGGCTGGTAATCTGAACGCCAGGTTTCTCTTGAAAGCGGCTTTGATGGCCGTCCCTCCGGTAACCCTCCATCTGCATTTTGCGCGACTTCTTCCACTCCACGGATTCATAATGACCCGCGCTGTAGGCAGATTTCCCAACGCCTCCACCAAAGGAGACATTCCTCTTTGAGTCATATTGACTTCGAACAGCACCAGTAAAGTTGCCCCGTTTGTCTCTTTTCAACGTACGAGAATCAAAGGCAAAGCGCTCCTCAAGAGCCTTGTAGCCCTCGGATTCGCCCAATGCGATAACCTGCTTATCCCTGTTGCGTGGCTTAACGGTATTCGATCCACTGTCCGCACCGGAACCGCCGATACTCGAGCAAGAACTGAACGCGACGAGACCTGCTGGGAGGCACCCGCACCAAAGAAGACGAGAAAAAAAATTCAACGCACGAGCGTGAAGGGCCTGAAAACCCTTGTCAATGGCGCAGGCAAGACCGTTTGACCTTTCCGAATCGGGAATTTGATCTCCGGACCTCGAATTCATATACTAGCGTCGTGAAAACCTCCCTTTTCAATCAAACCCCGGAAGAACTCTCCGAGGTTCTCAATGATTTGGGAGAACCCTCCTACCGGGGAGAGCAGATTCTGGATTGGCTATGGAGGAAGCGTACGAACTCGATCGACGAGATGAGTAATCTTCCCGCCAGATTAAGAGATCAGCTAAAGGCGAGCTTCTCCCTCCAATCCCTGAGCCCTGCCCGTGCGCAGGGTTCCTCCGACAGCACACGCAAATTTCTCTTTCGCTTACACGACGGGCGCTTCGTCGAAACCGTTTTAATCCCAGCCTCTCCTGCGCTCTACGGGGAACGTTCGGATCGGCGTACTCTCTGTGTATCGTCCCAAGTGGGATGTGCCTTCGGGTGTAAGTTCTGCGCATCCGGACTCGACGGCTTTACACGAAATCTCTCTGCCGATGAAATTGCGGGGCAAGTCCTTCTCGCGGAGGAGATAAGCAGCGAAAAGGTCAACAATATCGTTTTCATGGGGATGGGAGAACCTCTGGCCAACCTTTCACAACTTCTCAGAGCGCTCACTCTGATCACTGCTCCGTGGGGACTTGGCATAGGAGCGCGCCATCTTACCGTATCGACATCGGGGCTGGTGCCTCAGATTCGTAAGCTGGCGGATCATCCGCAGCAAATTCGCCTTGCGGTCTCCCTCCACGGTGCAAGCGATGAAGTTAGGAGCCAGATCATGCCAATCAACAGGAAGTGGCCAGTAACCAGACTATTTGAAGCGCTGAAATACTGGAACACGCGCAAAGCCCAAAAAATCACTTTGGAATATATTCTGATCGACGGCCTCAANGCTGACTCTGACCAAGCTCACTTGCTTGCCAGACGAGCACAATCACTGAACGCAAAGGTCAACCTCATACCTTACAACACGGTTGAAGGGTTAAGCTGGAAGCGTCCCAGCGAGGACGCATGCCGGGCTTTCCGAGACACACTCGCCGAGCATGGTGTCCCGGCGACCCTCCGCCTCGAAAAGGGCCATGATATCGACGCTGCCTGTGGCCAGCTTCGATTAAAGGAGGAAAAGTCCCTGAAAGAACACTGAGGCTAAAACGGGATTTCGCCCCCATCATCATCGAAATCACCTGCCGCGGGAGATCCCCCCTGCCGCTGCGGAGCCGGAGGAGATGATTGCTGGCCGGATGAGGAGCCCTCCCCGCGTGGCTGACCTCCTCCACGACCGTCAGAAAGGAACTGCATGTTCTCTCCTACCACCTTGAGCTTACTCCGCTTCTGACCCGTAGTCTTATCATCCCATGTGTCCATCTGGAGACGCCCCTCAATATAGACGGGGCGACCCTTCCCCAGATATTGCTGAGCGAGCTCCGCCTGCCTCGCCCACAGCGTGACATCGATGAACGTCGTCTCTTCTATCCGTTCGCCCTGGTCATTGTTTCGCACCCGGTTCACCGCTAACCCCAGCTCTGCAACCGCAGTCCCCTTCGGCGTGTAGCGCAGCTCAGGATCCCGGGTGAGATTCCCGATGAGCATCACCTTATTTAAATTGGCCATAGCGAGGACGGTAGCTGGGGATGAGNTNCCACCAAGGAAATTTTGAATTCGGCNGTCNGNTCAACCNTNTCGTGGATNNCCGNTNGACAAAAAACGGCNCGCTCACGCGCACCGTTNANACNTCGCAACCTTNCNGGGTTACGAANTTTCANTGGTCTANTNCTGNTAGCCCAANCNCTGGTAATGNTGAAGGTGAACCNGAGCNTTNAGCTTCANNTTNNCTTGGATTTTTTGNACCTGCTGAGCNTCCGCCTGAAAGATATAATTCACGTAATGCCCCCCATCGAGGTGCCGGGCGTTGTAGGCAAATTTATGGCGGCCTAGCTGCTTGATTTCCTCAAGCTTGGCTCCCTCTGCCTCCATCTCCTTGGCGACAGCTCCCACAAGATCGTCGACACTATCTTCTTTCCCTTTAGTGTTCAGAACAATCAGGCCTTCGTATTTCCTGTCCATCTTCTGGTTTTTTGGGTTTCGATTTGGAATCGGTTTTTGTTTTTTGCGCCTTGGGGCGCACATTGAAGCGGCTGGCAGCCTTGCTGATACCTTCAGCGAGGGCAACCTGCACAGCATCGACAGCGGTGGCAAGCGCCTTTTCCGCCGCTTCTGTCTCATCGGGCCCGAACCGACCAAGTACATGCCCGCTGAGCCTCGCACCCGAGACCCCACTGATTCCGACTTTGAGACGGGGAAATGACTGAGAGCCCAGATCGGAAAGAAGGCTCTTAATGCCATTATGGCCACCGGCGCTTCCATTCAGTCGAAACCGGTGCTGCCCCAGAGGCAGAGCCACATCATCATAAACCACCAGAATACTTTCAGGGGCAATCTTGTAAAAACGGGAAACCGCAGCAACCGAACGGCCACTGAGATTCATGTAGGTCTGGGGCTTGAGAAACAGAATTCCCCCCGCAGAGCGACACATTTCCGCCTGCCATTTCTTCTCAGGGCGAAACGCCAATCCGGCGGCGGTCGCCACTCTGTCCAGAATTTCGAAGCCCACATTGTGCCTTGTCCCAGCATACTCCTTACCGGGATTTCCCAAGCCTACAATCAGTTGTGGAATATCAGCCACCTATGTCCCTTAGCGCTTTCAGCGAGGAAATGCGCCCTGAAAATTGCCTGCTAGACCTTGCCCCTCTCCCTGCATGAAAAAACCCGGGGTTGTGCCCCGGGTCTGGGTGGGGCCTCCGAAGCCCGCCGAAAAGTTTGCGGGGCTAGCCGTTGGATTCTTCAGCTCCCGTTGCTTCCGAGGCTGCATCAGCTTCGGAAGCTCCATCTTCCTCCCCTGTGGCAGCCTCACTGAGAGCCACCCGGGTTTTCGCTACAAGTGCAACCACTACCTCGTGCCCGAGAGTTGGCGAGACCCCTTCCGGCCAGCTCATACCGCCGACACTGAGAACATCTCCGACATTCAGCGCACTCGCATCGCCCTCAATTGTTTCTGGAAGGTCCTTGGGCAAACATTTGATCTCCAAGCTATAGATCATCTGTTCCAGCTGGCCGCCAAGCTTCACTCCTACCGCTTCGCCCACAAGCGAGACGGGTATCTGTGCCGTGATCTCAGTCTTGTCGTCGACAGCAATGAAATCAGCATGCAAGACCTTTCCGCTGAGCGGGTCGTGCTGGAGGTCCTTGAGGAAGGCTAGCTGGTTGCTCCCACCATCCAGTTCGAGGTCAACCAAAACGTTGGTAGACGCAGTGTCGGCCAACATTTCACGAACCCCCTTGGCACTCACCTTGACATTCCGATTTTCAGAACCGCCACCATATACCACGGAGGGGATGAACCCTTCCCGGCGCATGCGCTTAAGCACACCACTGCCGGTGCGCTTCCGATCTTCCGCTCTGAGTGAGTGCGTTTTAGCCATTTTTCTGCAAGGTTTGTTNCTNCCAGAGAGCGTTTTCCNCTCAGCTGGGGGGCGGTTAGCTACACGGATCCACCGTCGATGTCAAAGAGAGAACTAACCGATTTTCCATTGTGAATCCTGAGGATCGCCTCTCCGAGATGCCCTGCNATGTCCAGAGAAGTCACCTTCGAGCGACAGGCATCGGGCGGAGGAGGGGTAGAATTNGTAGTAATCAGCTCATCTATTGCAGAATCCATGATCCGCTCGCAACCNAGATTCCCGAGAACTGCATGAGAGACNCCTGCGAAAATCCGCCCNGCTCCGTTACTCTTGAGAGTCTCAGCAGCAGCGCACAGGGTTCCTGCCGTCTCCGTCATATCGTCCACAATGATCGCATCGCGCCCCTCAACCTCTCCAATGAGCTTCATCGGTTCTACCACAGTCGCAGAGATTCTCTGCTTCGCGACGATTGCGAGTTCCGCCCCAAGGACATCCGCGTAGCTTCTTGCCATCTTGACCCCTCCCACGTCGGGCGAAACCACNGTGAGCTCCCGATCGTAGTTCTTGCGCTGTTCACGCAGATGCTTGAGCAGGACCGGTTTGGCGTAGAGATGGTCAACCGGAATATCGAAGAACCCCTGCACCTGAGCGGCATGCAGGTCCATGGTGAGCACCCTGTCAACACCAGCAGCCTCTATTAGATTGGCAACCAGCTTCGCTGTAATTGGGGCGCGTGGCTTATCCTTACGGTCCTGCCGCGCATAGCCAAAAAATGGAATCACTGCCGTTATTCGCTCGGCGCTGGCACGGCGAACGGCATCAACCATGATAAGCAGCTCCATGAGGTTCTGATTTGTCGGCGGGCACGTTGGCTGAATAAGGAACACGTCCTGCCGGCGAACATTTTCATCGATCCTGACGTATGTTTCTCCATCAGGAAAACTACTAACCTCCGCCTTGGCCAAAGGGCTTCCTATCTGGTCAGCGATTCCCTGGGCGAGGGAAGGGTGGGCGTTCCCGGTGAGAAGTTTCATGAAGTTGGTGGGGGCACCTTGGTTATTAGTTTCGGGCGCACAGGGCGAGTAGAATCGGTCGGAGCCTGCACTCCGGTCTGAAATTTCAGGATTGTTGGACCGTCACCTGCTCCCCCGTCTCAGAAGCACCACAGGGANGGTCCGGAGAAGTATCTTGAGATCGAGACCCAGAGACCAGTTGTCGATATATTCAAGGTCCAGTCTCACCCACTCATCAAAGTTGGTAATCTTATTCCTGCCTTCAACCTGCCAGAGGCAGGTAATTCCGGGTTTCACACTTAGACGACGCCGATGCTCCGACTTGGCGAACTGTTCAACCTCATAGGTAGGGAGGGGGCGCGGACCCACGAGGCTCATTTCCCCGCGCAAGACATTCAGGATCTGGGGCAGTTCGTCGATNCTGGTTCGACGAAGAAAANTGCCAAACNTGAAGACCCTTGGATCCTTCTCGAGCTTGAAAACGGGGCCTGACATTTCATTTCCCTCCGACTCCTTGACGGCATCAAGTTGGGATTCCGCACCCGGATGCATCGTNCGGAATTTCCACATCGTGAAAGGCTTTCCATGGCGTCCTGCTCTTTTCTGTCGGAAGAAGACTGGACCCCTGGGGCTACTTATCTTGATGGCCAGAGCGACCCACCACCAAATCAGGACGAGAGAAATCGCAAGGACAAGAGCGGACAGAGCAACATCGACCATGGTCTTGATCCATAGGGCCCATGACAGCTCCGGAGTCGAACGTAAAACCAGCATTGGNTTTCCTCCCATGCTGTCAAAATCCGGTCGTGCCACCTGCGCCTGGAGAAATCCTGCTGAGATCCAAGCCTCTACACCCTGCAGTTCACAAATCTCGATCAGCTCTGCCAGTTCGCCAAACTCGGTCTGCTTGGGAGCAAAAATCGCCCGTGCGACTGATTCATTCTTAAGCAAGCTGCTGAAGTTATCAGGGCTGCTTTCGGTGGGGTGATAATGAGCCACCACCTTATATTGAGCGAGAACCTCAGACGACAGGCTTGCCTCAAACTCTGTGATAGCCTCCTTCGATCCCACATAGATGACCGCTTCCTTTGCGTCTTCTGCTCGCACGGAATGCAGGACGAAGCTTCGAACCATTCCCTCCCGGGCCAGCACGAGACACACCGCGATGGGAACTGCTACACCCAGCGTAAGCCTCGGAGTGTCGCCAAGTTTCAAAAACACCACTAATGCCCCTACAACTACTCCAACAATAATGAGGGATTTAAACATCTGGGATAATGAGTCCCTGATACGTTTGCGCAAAGGATGCCGGTAAAACCCAAAGGCTCCCAGTGCAACCGGAGTAAGGGGCACAATAACGACCAACAAGGGAATCAGGTCCGCGAGTCCGACTTCGACCGGATTACCCCCTCCGGGCCATACCCCCCATTTTATGAGAGTTCTCAGGAGATCCTCCCGGACTGAGGCACTGATGACAAACGCCAGATAGACCAGTGCGGCATCGGCAAACTGCAGTGCTTGTACTGAAAGCGCTTCTTTGCGTCCTTGGGCCATCACTCTTGTTCGGGGTCAGCCGGCCTCGGAAACCGGTTGAGGATATCGTCCGGAAGGTCAGGCCGGATTTTTCCATCCTGCAATGATTTTATATAGAATCCCAGAATTTCCCGTCTCTGCCGGAATTCCTGCGGCTGACTGAACCGGTACCCTCGGCGAATCGAAAGCTCGAGGTATTCCCTTGAGAGCAGAAAACAGCCGAGAGCTTTCTCAGGCCTGCGACTATACCAAAGCTCTTTGCCTCGAAGAGCGAGATGATGAGAAAGCCCTGCGAAGGCCCCAAACTTGCGCTCTCTTCGTCGAGCGACCCGGATTGCTTCCCGGTGGACATCAGCAGCTTTATCAAAATTTCCGAGCAAATCATAAACGAGTCCAAGCTCAACCAAAGCGCGGGCATCCTGAGGATGGCGCCTCTGCGCGATCTCCAAGCCCCAGCGGGCTTCCTGCAGACACACCCCCATCTCAGAGCGAAGCTCCTCCGGCGTACGTGCATAGACACTCAACTGGAGGCGCCCATATAATTCTGCAGAGAAGTAATGAGGGCTTTCTTCCACGAGCTGGCGCAATCGCGGCAACTCGGCAAGGCCCACCTCGTAATTCGTCGCCCTTTCTTTCTCCCACTTGAGCCATTGACCCATGTGCAGAGTTTCTTTGCCGGTAGCAAATATTCCCAGAGAGATCATGAGAACCACGAGCGTCCCGTGGATAAGCTTTACTGAGGTCGCGCGGATAACCCCAGGTGAGGGGAACAGTAATCCCGTCACTAGCGCAGCGAGCATTAGAATAGGAAGGAGATGTGTCTGGAAATCAAAAGCGGCATGAAGCATTCCGCCTGCCATGGCCCCAACACAGCCTGCTCCCAGACCTCGCTCGAGAGAGGACCCCTCTGAGCCACTCCGGGAAATTCTCACCACTGCTCCTACGACAACGATCAACAGGAATCCAACTATGAGAATAAGACCTGCCATTCCGTAATCGCACAGCACCTGGAGATATTCACTGTGGGCGAGCTCCGGGTCATTCACCCAGCTGGGAATATCCGTATCCCAATGCTGGACCGCAAGATACCGATAGCTCTGACTTCCGTTACCGAACAAAGGTTTCTCCTGCCAGATTTCAAAAGCAACCGCTGCAAGCCCTAGTCGCGAACTTGAGCCAAGGAGATTTCCCACGTCCGAGTCCTGACCTCGCTCCTCACTCAGCGCTGACGTTGAGAGCATGACGACGGCAAGCGCAACCAGTCCGAGAGCGGCAAAAGCTACACATCCTATAACCCATGCGCCCAGATCCCGGCTTCTTACCCGCAAGAAAACCAAAATCGCACAGGCACAACCAATCCCCCCCGTCATGGCCGCAAAACCGGCACGGGATCTGGTCAACCATGCAAGCCAGATCCCGAGAAGGACAAGAAGTAATAGAGGCCCCCTCTGTATCCACGAGGGCCTGCAGAGCACGAGACCGGCACACAGCGGCATTGTGATGGCGAGAAGCCCTGCCAGGTTGTTCCACTGCCAGAAAAGACCACTCACACCCTCGCTACTGGGACGCTGGTGTCGAAAGAAAGTGAAACCCGGATCGAAGAAGTATTGGTAAAGCCCAGCGAGCAGCTGCATTCCCAGCACACCAACAATCCCAACAAACACAACGAGTCGCTCACGACGACCAATCGCGCACGTCGACACCGTTGCCAGAGTCAGCCATGCCATGCTGAGCAGGTGAAGGTCATGGCGACCAAGGTCCCAGACCTCGGAGAAGATCGCTCTGGCCGCGAAATACAAAAGCACAGGCCCGCCCCCAATGAGCAGAGGCAAGCTTATCGCCCGACCAGATCGAATCGCATCCGTCAGCCCCAGAAGTGCAGCCAGCCCGACCAAGGGAACAGCCACAGCGCTACGGTGGAGCTCGAGCCCTCCGCCAATGAGAACGGCTACGAGCCACCCTGCCATCAGACAAATCAACGCAGACCAGGAAAGCCACTTGCTTTCCTTCTGTTGCTCTTGAAACGTTCGATTTTTCATTACTTCGGCACCTTCAAACAGATGAGTCAGCGGTCTCAGCGAACTGCAGTAAACCAACCAACTAAAACTAACCAGCCTACCAGAGAGATTAAAAGGCTTCGGCTTCGCAGGAGCAAATACTCCGGAGTCTCCACGGCGGTCGATCCCCACGCCAGCTTCAGGTAGCTCAGCAATCCCCACAGGGCTGGGACAGCCGTTAAGATGAAGGGCATTCTATCCGACCTGCTGAGACAGTAGGCCACGTAAATGGACCCAGCGAATAACGCACTGCACCCGATTAGAACGTTCAGAAGTTCTGCAGTGTATCCCCGCAGAGCCCGCCGTGTTGAACCAAGAGCCATGCCCGCGCTCTCCATAAGCAACCACTCTCCCTTTCTTTTCCCGAAACCCAGAAGAAGTGCGAGGAAATAGGTGCATCCCACGAGCCATCCGGTGGGATGGGCCGTAAAATCGAAACTCTGAAGAGCGAACGCCCCAGCTGCAACCCGGGCGACAAATCCAAGCCCAATGACAAGGACATCCACAAGCGGTAGGCCCCGAAGGCAGAAGGAATACAGCCATGAGAGCAGATAATACGCGATTATTACCTGGGTCACACTGCCTCCGCCGTAGAACACGAATGAAAGACCAAGTGCAGTGGCGACCAACGCGATTACTACAGCCCACGCCGCCCTAACGGCTATGTGACCAGCTGCGATCGGCCGATTCCGTTTGTTAGGGTGACAGCGATCCTCCTTTCGATTGAAAATATCGTTTGCCAGATAAACCGCGCTGGAAATCAGGCAGAAACAAATCGCCGCAGGTAAGACTGCAAACCAGGCCGAGCCATCAAAGACCGCTCCGTGAAAAAGAAGAGCCGCCAAACAGAATCCACTCTTCGTCCAGTGATTCACACGCAGGGAAACCAGCCACCTGCAGATCGGAGTTCGAATCAATGCTGTTGTTGTTCCTGACATTAAAATCCCTGATAGAGGCACACTATTTTCCCGACCATCATTCTCGTGCTCAACGACTCGACCCTGCTCCCGCATACTTCCCCACATCCATAAAATTCGGCAGCACCCCGAATGCCACCCACAGATTCTTCATTCCGGGCACCGAACCTTCAGCCAAACTGTTCCATTCTCTCGCAGTGATCGGGACCGTCCACCAGGTCGCAGGGTCGTATGAGTTCCCATACTCCTTTAGATCCCGCAGGTCGTCGAGACTCCCTGCCAGCCTCTCGAGGGCACTTCTTTCTCGAGCCACAACAACCCCTCGATGCCCTGACAGCTCTTTGAGTTTCCACCGCTCCTCCCCCCAGGGACGCACCATGAAATCATTGCCATTGAAGTAGTCATGTAGAGCGAGCTTGATGCTAACTCCATGGTCCGGCTGCCGATCGAGTGTAGGTTTCATTCCACGGGTCCAGAGGAAAACGCGCTCACCCATATCGCCTCCTAATGGTCGGAGGTGGCCTTTCCCAAGCAATGAGAGCAGGGTAGAACGGTTTGACCCCTCGGTGGCATTCACTCCTCGCTGCCTCTTCCCAAGGGTTCTTTCGTCAAAAAGAACATAATCCGCATCCCGAACAGAAGACGCCTTCTCCCTTCCAAAAAGTGCGAGGTGAAAGGCCCCATAGGAAACAAGTCCGCTACTGAGCACAGCCCCCTTCCCCGGGGGAAGATCTTCCGGTGTGATTTTACTCCACGCCCCCCAAACTCGCTGATTGTGGTCCACGGGATCTTTCGCGCCATTGGCCAGTCGGCCAAGAAACTCAGCATAGGACCCCATCGGCCAGAACCCATCCGTCGAAGGATATAGGGTCGGAGCAGATGTAACCACGGTCGCCTGTTTCCAACCGGCCATCCGCACCCCGAACACCCACGGCAGTGCAGTCCCTAGCAGAGTGATGAGAACTGCCAGCCGGCCCCATCGCCTCTGCGCCAGACTATTCCAGCAATCACAGCCGCGGTCTGAAAAGAGCGTGAGGAGGATTGCCAGCGCTGGCAGAAAAAGATGGCGAGGCGTGTANAGCACGCACCCGTAAAAAATCAGCGGAAGCAGCACTGACAGGGCCATGAAAGCACGAAAGAACGATCCTTTGGACACAAGACCAATCGCAAAGATGATTACCAGAAGAAGAAGCGCTCCCAGACCTCCTCCGACAAAGGCGAAGAAAGTGGGGAGAACAAAAAATGGAGCTGGTAAGACTGCAAACTTCTCACTCAGCAGCAGTCCAAGAATAATGGCAAAAACCGTGCCAATGATCATGGCCTGTACCCGCTGATCCCGGAGGGTCGCGCGGACAGATTCCTCCTGTGCCGCAAAGAGCGCCAGCAGAGGCATGAGCAAAAGAGCGTCCTGGCGGGTAGCAGTAGCCGCCCAGGCAAGTATTCCCACGAGGCAAACCCGGACCCTTGACTGAGCGCCTCGAGACGTAGGTCGCTCTGATGTCCCACGGTCATTACGCAACATTACCGCAAGCAGGAGTAGAAAAGAGGCCGAAAGCATGTTGGGAGAGAGGAACATTCCTGAGAAGGAAAGAACGGGTGTAAAGAGCGCTCCGTAAAGAGCCGCAACTTGGACTCCCGACCATCTTTTCCGAGCCCACACTGCCGCAAGCAGAGCCAATGAAAACAGGGTGATGGTGAGGAGGTTGCCTTCTCGGACTATCTCCATCGATCTCTGATCTCCAGCCAAACGCACCTTGAGCCATGCGGCGGTAATCCAGTATGACAAATACTGCTTGTCGTAGTTATAGCTATCGTTTGCGGCTACCGCCCTGTCCTTGGCGATCAGCCGAAGAGATCCTTCCAGAAGCGAAGCTTGATCGCTTTCGCGCATGACGGGCCCCACTGCCCAGATTTCCAGACAAATCCATGAAACCGCTACTATGGAAGCAGCAAGGCGCATTGTCCCAGACCGACGTATTCTCATCATGGTGCAGCAGGATTCAGAACTGCAAGATATTGGAGCCTCCTTCCAAACATAGCGTTGAGAAAACAAGGGTAAATATCGAGTGATTTAAGCTCTTTGTGAATCGAAAGGCCCGATTCATGGAAGAGATCATGCCACCCCTTCAGGTCAGGATAGCGGTAAAGGCAGCGCACCCCATATCCTGCATTTGCCGCCCAGTCTATAAGGCTAATGCGAGGCCAAGCCAGAATCGAGCCGGTCTTGTGATCTTTGACGATCACCCTTCTGGCGGCGACACGGCACGCCTCCTCGAGAAGACGTAAGGGGTCCTCCTCGTGGTGCAGGACGTCGGCCAGAAGGACATTATCGAAAGAGTTGTCCCCATGGGGTATCGTCTCTCCGTCATATGGATCGACTGGTATCGCGCACTGCTTACGTGGGTGGGTTTCCAACCCCCTTGCTTCAAGACCACGTTCCTTCGCCAGAGCGCTGGAAAGAGTCCCGCTTCCGCAACCGATATCAAGCAGGGACTCGCCCAAAGGCAGACAGCCACCTATGAGGCGGAGGAGGGACCTCTGCCGCCGCTCATATACCGGCGCATGCAGCCTGCGGAGAAGGGCCTTCATTCATCCTCAATCGCACCAAGGGATTTCTGAAACATCGGGGCATACTGCTGCACAAAATTTAATGCCCGCTCCCGTGCTTTCTCATCGGAATTTTCAACCTCCTCTGGAGTCATTCCTTCTTCCAGTTCGGCATAAACCATCACACTGGGATATCCCCAACGGTTGTTTATATTTTTAAACATGTTGTCGAGAACGGTGAACAGGATGCGCTCGAAATCAGAAGGGGTCGAACGCTTCGCCCCGATCCACCAGTAAAAATAGTGAGCCCGGATATTCCGAATGGTTCCGTCCTTCTCATTGAGCTTCCTGACGATCGTAAAATCTGTGACACTGAGCTTCTGGTCTCCCACGGAAACGTCCACAACCTCCTTGCCCGCAATCCTCCAACCCTGCGCGCGGAGGCATACTTCTGGCCGATGCAGGCTCCGCCGGTCTGTCCCACTCAGAATCAGGCTTGCTGAGATTCCCACCTCCGTCGCCTCTGATTCGTTTGAAACCTTTGACGCTACCGGCACATAAAGCATTTTAAGAATACCGGTATCCGCAGGCAGCCATTTCTTTTCTTCCTTGGTCACGGGCCTGGCAAACCCCACGTGTCCACTGACAGAGTCTCGGCCAGGGAGTTTCAAAATCATCCCCGCAGCCGAATTTTCCGCAGCGTTTGGAAAGCGCACACAAAGAGCTATTGTCAGGGAAACGAGGAGCAGGGCGACTCCACTACGAACTGCGGCATGTTTCGTTGTCATCATTCCGCAGCATCCTCCCGCTTTTCCGTTGACTCTCCGACTATTCGGGATCGCACACGTTTCCTTCCAAGAGACTTTGGACCCCGTTTGAGAACCTCGACTAGCACCAGCATACACACGAGAGCAACGATAAACACCGCAATCCCAGCTCCCGTGTGAAACTTCGAAGGGTGATCGTCAGAGCCGATAGCAAACTCCTTGGAGACCCAGATTGTGCCATAATACAGGAGGAGCATCCTTACGAGATTGCCAAAAACCGCAAAGGGGATCGCACAGGCCGCGAGGAGGAGCCGGTGCCATCCTTTCCTCAGGGAAATATACCCATAGAGAAGGCTCACCATGCCTAGAGCAAAAAGCGACCGGAGACCTGAACAGGCCACCGCAATTCCCAGCGAAAATCTTTCTCCGGCAGCCAGCGACTCAGTGGGCGGGGAAAACAGGGAAGTCCCCGAGCGAATGACCTCAACTCCGGTTAGTTTAAGATAGCCCTCGGTCAACCGGGTCATGAGAAGCTGCAGTGGGCTGGCAATGGGCTCGATTAAAAACACCAGCGGCCAAGTTAGCCCAAAGAGAATCCATAACCAGAATACCCGCTTAAAAAACTCGAGACCGAGAAACCAGAGGGCGAAGCCAGCAACGAAAAGCTGGCCGGCAAAGTAGCCAACATATTTTTCATTCGCCTTGTAGCCTCCAAAATACACGAAGCACGCCAACGCCAGAACCACAAGCCCAAGGTAGCTTGGACGAGGAATAATATCCGCGAACCGCTTTCTGGTCACATAAAAGAGAATCAGCACCACGGGGGGCACGAAATATCCAAAGGCCCACTCTGCCTGCTCCATTCTGTAGCCCTGCCTCATGTTGCTCCACAGGGTCGATCTCTCGAACATGTATCCCGTAGAATAACCAAACCCGAAATAGAGGTATCCAATCACAGAGACAGCGCAACAAAGCATGACCGCAAGAGGCACGCGATGACCTTTGTCAAAGAGAGTGGAATGGTTGCTCATGAGAGGGGCATACCCAAGACCGAACGGTCAGGGGTGGCAAGAATTCAGTCGTCGCGATCCGTATTCATCGGTAGTCAAAAAGTTCCAGAACCTCTGCAAGAGCTCCATTGAGCCGGTCAATGGTCTCCGGCTTCAACTTTTTCAGGTGATTCCCTGGTTTGACCGACCGTTTGTGCGACAGCAGGTTTTCCCCGGAAACCTCGAAATCCGCTTCTTCAAGTATACGGGCAACGGCCTCCTGATCTTGATCCAGCCCCGTGTGCGCGACGACCTTCCGGAGAAAATCAGGAAAAGCCGTTACCATTTCCTCATATCGCAGGAAAAGCACGCCGGGCTTCCCAACAAGCCGGGAATGGAATTGCTCAAAATCTTGTGCGTATTGGGCAGCCTTACTGAGCACCCACTGATCTATGTCGGTTCGAAGCGCCTCTTTGCGAGCTTCCAAGTTTCCCCGATTATTCAAGGTGTGTGAGTCTCGAACTGAATAGTAATGCGATACGAGGCAGTCCCTGGGATCTCGCAACAAAAGGACCGAGCGGTAAAGTTCATGAGAAGGGATAGGATAAGCCCTCCGCAAGGTTCCATAGTGGCATCCGTTGGGATGAAAGGCTCGGGCCAGAGTCGCCTTGTCAAAAAGTTGGGATCCTTGATCCGGGTGGACTTTGACGAAATAGCTGCAGTAATCAATATGCTCAAATCCATTGGCAATCGCGAGTTCCTCGAGTGCCCGCGAAAGGAACATGGAGCCACATCGATAGTAGCTGTAGAACAAGACACTTGGAGGCCCTGCAGGCATGATTTCTCCCTCCAGCCCCCGTTGCTCCTTCTTCCAGAGCCGCGAATTGTAAGCTCGGGATAGCTTCACATACGTTTCTGGGCACCGCTTCATAACCCATAGCCGGGCTCGGCGAGAGATACTTGTCGATTTGCTCATGATTCAGAGGTGCNGGNTTTNNNNAGGCNCNANGGNNCTTAGNCTGNTNCNTGTTNTNCNNGTGNNACAACCNGCCTGACGATTTNCTCGAANCNNTNTTTCCATTCCGNNGGATCCGCCTNCTCCTTGAGCCACTCGCGNCCNGCAAGGCCCATNTGCNNNCGTTGNTCCCGGCTCATTGCCTCCATCTTTTGCACGNCTNCGGCGAGCGNNNCAGGGCTTCCACTNTCGTACAGCANNCCNNTCACTCCGTGCTCCACGGTCTCTGTCAANCCTCCCGAAGCTGATGCCAGCATCGGCTTNCCNNGGTCATANGNCTCGTAGGTCACNANNCCGAGAGGCTCCCACCATTCCGAAGGNGCAAGCATCGCCCGGCACCCNGCGATCANCTNTTCTTTNTNATCTCCATCNANGTANCCNACNTATTCCACNTTGNNACTNCNNGNGGCNGCAGCCNGCACCANCTGTTCCTCNTCNCCNGTTCCCCCNACNNTTAACAGNGGAGTNGANTCNCCCAGNGNCTNCTCNAATNTCTCCCATGAATCCANNANNGTCCTCACNCCCTTCTCCCTNACCAATCTCGCGAGATAAAGATAGTAGCCCTCGTNCTTCNNCTCTGGCTCGGTTTTCCANATNGTCCCATGANTGCCGCAAGGCAAACACCNGTTCGCGAGNCANGCCCGCGCGAAGAAGGGTATCANNCATGAAATCGGAGATCCCNACCCAGCCCTTNACCGCGTCCAGCCATCCACTTTTATGNAACCNNNTTAAAACCAGNGCAAANAGNCCNGACTTGAGAATNGATCCCTGCCAGGCCCCGGTCCTTACCTCTGCCCAGTAATTACCACCTAGACTCTCCTCTGCGACACGTGTGCCGGTCCAGAGTGTTCCACCAACAGAAAACGGCCGAAAATTGTGGACATACTGAATCACCGGGACTCCTGCTGCCAGAGCCTCCCGGTAGATCGAAGGAGATCCAACCGGGTATAAATTATGACAAAGTAAACAGTCAGGTCCGAAACTCTGAATCCTTTCCCGCAAGGCCGCGGCGGAATCCTCATTACAAAACATTTTGCGAACCTGCCCCAGCTTCCCCGGGCCATCAGGGCCATCCCAGTCCCGGCTATCCCACCAGAGGCGATCAATCTCAAACTTTTCACCAGCATGCCTGAAAATCCGCTCCGCAGACTTCTCCTCTCCGCCGCGATGCCGGTAGCGATTAAATAGTTGCAGGATCTTCATCACAACCAACAATCTGAAACCTCGGGACTGAACCCGAAACCAGTGGAGCGGTCAGGAGGCTCTGAAAGCATTCCGTTCATGCAAGAAGCTCTCGATAACAGGTGAGGTGACCTTCCATTGTTCGGTCCCAGCTGTAACGACTACTATGCTCCAAGCCCCTGCTGATGAGCTCTGATTCCTGCGAGAGTGCTTCAAGAAGAGCCTCTGCACCGTGGCTAGGAACATTTGGATCAAAATATATCGCAGCGTCTCCACCAACCTCGGGAAGACTTGTCGTATTACTGCAGACAACGGGCGTTCCAGCTGCCATCGCCTCAATCACAGGCAATCCGAAACCTTCGTAGAGTGAGGGGAAAAAGAAGATGGATGCGTGCTGGTAGAGCGGCACCAGAATCTCATCAGGAATTCGGCCAAGCTCTATCAAGCGCTCTTTTCCACACAGGCGGCAGAACCGCTCGCGCAATTCGGCGGGAAGGGTCGCACCAGCCCGCACCAGCATAAAATCCGGCTCTTGGGTGAGGAACTCTGCGAAGACCTCGGGAAGGATCCCAAGATTCTTACGAGGGATCGCACTTCCTACGCTGAGAACGTAGGGCCGACCAGAGAGACTTTCCAGAGCAGCAGGTAAATCGATAGGGCTCCGGAAAACATTCTGGTCGATTCCGTTCTCGACTACTCGAATTCTTTCGCGAGGAATTCCAGTCAGCTCCGTGACTTCATGGGCGGTGAATTCGGATACTGTGGTGAGCAGGTCAAAGCCGCTCAATCGATCTGTTTGTCTCCGAACACGCGCAACCTGGGCTTTCGTCAACTCTCCGGGAAACCGGAGGGGAATAAGGTCGTGAACCGTGGCAAGGGTGCGTGGGGAACCCCGCAGGTGCGAAAGGAGGTGCCCAAGCCCTTGAGACAGCCCGTGTACTAAATCGTATTTCCCTGCCCGACCGACGCGCCAGCGATACAAGGCCCATTTGTCAAGAGCCCGGAAGATTCGGGAGGTTGAGCCCGCCATTAGCCCTTCATAGGGAACCAGAGGTGTGATCTCGAATCGATCGAGTCCTTCGAGGGCTTGCCTACGCACCACGGAGTCAAGGACTCCGAAATAGCGTTGCATGCTGACACTCCCAAAAGAGGGAGGAGTTGGAATCCACAGAACGGACGGCATGAGGATAGGGATTCGCCAGCTAAATGGGCCTGCGCGATCCAGCACAGAGCACTCTCAGAAAATTACAGGGATCTGGCCTCACGAATACCGCGCGGCGCGAGAACTGTTGCTTGCTCTGAATCTTCACCAGTAATAAGGGCTGCCTCCTCCCGGTCCTGACGCTCGCGCGTGAGGCCAAGCGCTGCAACTCCCAAGAAAAACCCGAAGAAGAACGGGTTGGGATAAGCGGCTAAAGAAAGAACGCCAAGCACTGATGCTCCGAGGATGGAGAATGCAAGAGCCGAGACGAGTCGTAGGAGAAACACCTCATAGGAGTCTCCCGCAGACATGCGAATGAGCCGCCGGTGCAGGAAGAAAAACGATGGAATCAGGACCGCAAAGGCAGCGCCTATAGGCACGTAGCCATATTGAAGAATTAGACGCACCGGTAACACATGCGCCCGGTAGCCGTCTTCTCCTTGGGCGATTTCGGCACCAAATGGAGCCCAGTTGCGGGTCTCAGACATCATATGGAACTCCATGAGGCGGACGTGAAAGGTGCGAACCCGAAATAGATCTGCTTTTGCCCCCGAATTTCCAAACAGGTCGTAAAGAGTACTTTGCCACCCAGGGAGGTTATCCGAGATGTCGTCCCCGATGACCACGAGGAGTGTCAATACAGTCGCGGCAAGACCATATGTCGCGAGCGTCAGGATCCGGCTCCGGAGAACCACCAACCCGAACATCACTCCCGGAATAATCAGCAGAGGGCCCCGCTTGAGGGAAAGAATTGCAGTGGCCGCAAAGAGCAGGAAGAGAAGCATCATCACCACGATGGGGAAAATTCGATATTGCCTCGGAACTTTTCCACGAAACAAGAGCGGGGATAGACATATTGCGGCGCATATCGACATCGATGTCGAAAGGGGCCCTTGCGCGGAGAAGGGGCCAAAAATTCCCTCTCCCCAGAGAAGGTATTTCAAATTGATAGAAAATCCCGAGTGCATGTAATCATGCTCAAAATCAAAGAGGCCGAAGAAAAAGTGCCCCAGGGCGTGGAAAGCTGCTGGCACCATCAGAATGAGGACGAACCTGAAGAATTTCTGCACGTCAGCCACTCCCGGCAAAGCCAATGGCAGCACAAAAATAAGCCCGTAGTAGGCCGAGCTGTTAGCAAGTGGTTTGAGGGCCTGCATCCCAATCCCGGAACGCGCAAGGGCGGTAGCCGCGGTAACTCCGACGAGCAGAGCCGCAATACCCAGAAGCGTGGTATCCCTGCGCGTCATCGGTCGTACTCGGAGTGCAAATCCAGCGAGATAATGAATGAAAATCCCGAGTAGCATCACCGGAGGAATCGCCAGAATGAAATAGACGTCCCTGAAGTCCATGTGGAGAACATTGGCCGTAACGAGAAGCTTCTTTGGCACGTCAAGGAAGACCGCAAATACCGCCAGCATGTAGATCGAGGCCCGGGGCGCCACACAGCCAAGAAGCAATGCGGGAATCCAGAGAAACCGGTAACTCATCCCAATGACATTCCCCGTCCCGGTCAAAATGGTCATGACCACGAACAGGCCAAGGGCCATCATCGAAATCATCAACACAATTGGTGCTAGCCGGATAGTTCCCATCGCGCGGTATTCAGTTCTCCAAGGGTGTAGGTACGACGAGCTTTACTCCCGCAACTGCGCTTGGGGTAGTTAAAGCTTTCCACAGCTTTCTTTGCGGTTCCATACAATTAAACCCGGAGGGACCGGGAAGTCAGCCGCTCATAAATCGCTTCTGCAGCACCACGGCGGCTGGCGGTGGTTTCACGCAAGTAGGAGGCCTCGATTATCAGCTTAAGACGTTCACGCTCCTCCCTTTCGATCGGAGTCTGCTGCAAGCGGGGTTCAAATTCGGCCATCCGGTCCGGTGAAAGATCGGTGCCAAAAGAGGTCCCGAACTTGGCGTTGAGGCCATCCACGACCTCGGGAAACTTCTTTGTCGTTACCGGGAAATCGGCCAGAATCATCTTGTCGAGATGGGATTCAACCGCCTCGTAGAACATCACATACCACCTGAGAGCGGATTCGTAGGGCACAAACGGCCACCGCCTGACCATGGAACTCACGGAATCCGCGGGTTGCCGGAGGGTCATCAGGACCGGAACCCCCATTCCAGCAGCCCGAACCGTCTCAGCAGGGCTGTGGTAATGATTTCCAACAAGGACCTTCTTTTTCTGCATCGCGCGAAATGCTCGAGTGGCAAACGAATTGGCAGATCCAGGAAAGCCATCAATCACAAGGTCAAGATATCGTGAAACACTGGCCTCTTCCGGCACCGATTCCGGACTGACTTGAAACCTTCTTTTTCTCTTCAAGGTGAAAGGGATCATCAAAGGCCAGAGATGGCACCGGCAACTAATCTGGAATCTTACTTCCAGAGAGCCACAACGCAGTCGCTGAAAAAAATTACTCATGAGGAAAAAAGGAGCCAACGCGTCCGGCGGGCACAAAAAGATAATTGGTCAGGGCCATATCCCCATGAACTTTGATCTCTTCTAGCAACTCACGGGTCCCATCAGGATGAAGTCTGATGATGCAATATCCAAGATCCTCCAGCATGCCGGTAAGAACATCCTGCCTCTTCTGACGAAAAGATCCCCGCTCCGTAGCGGCATTGTAGACAGGAAGGAGCTCTGAGATAATGAGAGGCATGCTCTTTTCGATTAATGCCCTCATCGCCTCAAACACCTCCAGCTCACCTCCCTCAACATCCACCTTGAGAACCCCGATGGGTTTATCAAGAAGCTCCTCCGGAAGATCCTGCTTTCCCATCACGGGGACCTTGATTCGACGCCTGTATTCTTCCTCAGGCCGAAAACCCGGAACGATACTACCCTCTCCTCCGGTCAGCGATTTCAAGCGCAGGTCTACCGTCCCGGTTGAACCAGCAATGCCAAATGGATAGATCACGCATTTCTCCAAATGATTAAGCTGGACCAGATTCATGGTGTAGAAGAGGCAGTAGGGATTCGGCTCAAACCCGACGTAATCCCAATCTTCCCTGATCGACTTTACGGCTAACAGCGTTTGTCCAAGATTCACGCCCACATCCACAAAAGCTCCTTCTGCGTGTCCCGCAATTTGCACAAGATTCTGTAGCATCCAAGGTTCATGGTGCCTTCGCATTGCTCCTCCAAGTCCCGCGACCATCGGTATGCGAAAAGACCTTCCGTTCAGGGTCTTTCGCAGACTGAAATTGACTTTCCTAAGCAGCAGTTGTCGTAGCCTTCTTATCATTTTCTGGTGATTTCAATCTCCTCATGTGTGTTCGTCCTTGCTCTCCTCAAAGCCTCAACAACTTCCCGAGCCCGCTGGTCCCAGGTATGTAGATGACGAATTCTTTCGACTGCTTGCTGGCGCTTGGCGACTTCCTCGGGGTGCTCCGCCAGCCTCCTCAACAGCATTGCAAATTCATCACCATTCTGCACCACCCAGCCAATTCTCTCACTCTCCACAAAACGAGAAAGAACCTCGGCACTTGAGGACACAATCAGGGGAATTCCATGCGCTATGGATTCGTAGACTTTCACCGGCATGACGAATCGGTGGTACTCGACACCCTCCCAGACACAAAGCGCGATATCCGCCTCCTGATAATGCTGGCGCAGCTCCTGTCCTTGTGCATGGATAACCTTTGGCCCGCAGGCATCGTCAAACTCATAGAGACTCCCATGAAGTTTCAGCGCCCTTTCGCGCGTGATTACCTTGATTCTGACATTCTCCTCCTTCATGCCAGCCGCGAAATATCCCCGGAGGTCATATATTGGCGGAGCGATATTTCCCACATACAGAAGGTTGATTCCTCCTTCCGGAGAAAATTTCCGCGCGGGATTGTCCTGCTTCTCGCCCCCCGGTGGTAACGAAAAGATTTCGGATCGCGCAAACGAAAGGGGCAGATAGTCCGCCATTCGGACATCCGGAAGAAAAAGAACATCCAAAGAGCGCTCATAGTGCTTGAGCTCCCGCAGCCCAAACACAGGAATACACTTGTTCTTGATAAAAGGCCGCAGACCTCCTCCACGGGGACGCTCGAACCCCCAGTGGATGTCCCGGTAAAACAGTCCCGTCGGCATTCCGGCATTCCGTATGGATTGGATCAATCGATAATCGAAATTCATCCGGTGCGGTTTCTTTCTAAGCCACGTCAGAGCAGGCGGGACATTGACTGACTCCGAGTAAAAGCCCCCTTCGCCCGCCTCGGAGAGGATTCGCGGCTTAAGATCCTCCCATTTTCTCTCGCGCTCGGGGCCATTCCCAGTGATCTCGAGAACTTCTTCGCCAATCCGGGAGAACGCTTCATACATGCGGGCTGGACGAATCAACGATGCAACATTGGATTCTGCATGCAGTCTCTTGGGATGATGAAAAACGACCATTCTCTTAGTTCATATTTCGCAGTGGCCTGAAAGAAATATCAGGAGCCTGCAGGAGGCCCTTGCTCCTTTCCTGACACTCGTTTCTGGATTGCCTGCCAGTAGCTGGACAAATCTTTACGAAAAAGTAGGGCAAGAGGGGGCAGCAAAAGAATCAACATAATGGTCGCGGTCGCTGCTCCCACCAGAAATGCGTTACTCAGAGCGAGATAGGCCCGTGCAAGGGAGGCCAAGGCTCCCGCAGCCGCTATCAGCAGCAAAATGATTCCCACCTGCTGGTAGGGCATCAGCTTGAACCATCTGGTTTCCAGCAGGCGGCTGCAGTGACACAGACAATAAGGAAAGACATAGCCCCAGAACACGATCACAGTCCCCCACGCAGCACCTTGGAAACCCATATGGGAGACCAGAGGATAGCTTACCACAATATTGAGAACCAGGGTTCCCACCGCGCGTTTTAGAATAAGATCCGTTCGACTGGCCGCCTGAAAAATGGCGGCAAAAAAGACGAGGCGAGCGGGCAGAAGCAGGAGATACACCCGGAGAGGACCTGCGCTATTTTCGTAATCCTCCGAATAGAGAACCGTCATCAACTCCGGGGCAATCACGAAGAGAACTCCTCCAATGGGCAGGAGAACGACTGCCACCTTTCGTGCCGCNTTTCTCCATAAGACAAGGGCCTCTTTCTTATTANTACTCTTATAAAGGGCAACAAGCTCGGGAAGCACGATCGCCGTGGCAGGGACGGTGATCATCTGGATAAAAGGGATTTCCATCGCCCCATTCGAAAACACCGCAAAATCCTCCCTGCTACACAGCATCGACACCAGCACCTGATCCACCCCCATCGCGANTTTTTCCAGCATCAGGGCCAGTCCAATGGGCACTGCATATTTCAGCTGACTCGACATTCCCGCAANAGTGGGCCGGCTCCCTTTCTCTCCGGGCACAGCTCGCAGCATGAGAAACAGGCCGGAGCTCAGAACGATGATTCCTGAAATGGTTGTTGCTCCAACCGCACCGGCAGGCCCCGCGGCAAATAACCACACGGCTCCAACCACCAGACCTACGCGGGCCAAACGAGTCGCTAACGTATGGAGTAACAACCATCTCACCTTGCCCTGCACCACGAGGACCGCACTTACTGCGGTAGTCGGCAGAAAGAGAATGGGATAAAGCGCAAAGATCAGTAATGTCTCTTCCAATTCAGGATTTGAAAACTGAGACGCGATCAGTCGGTTTCCCCCAAGTATGAGGAAGAGGGAAAAAATCCCACCGAGAGTTCCGAGAAGGATAAGGTTTTCCAGCAGGACTGCTCGGAGTCGGATCGTCTCTCCAGGGAGAAAATAAAAAAGTGCCGCCGGCAAGCCCAGTCCCAGCAGCGGACCTGCAAACTGATATACCAACAGAGTCTGCCGGTAAGTCGCGTAGTCGACCTTGTCGAATACCCGTGACAGCACCGCCGCGATTGCCAACATCCCAACGGCTGCGACTCCCTTGCTCCCGGCAAACGCGAGAGTCTTCAATGTGCGAGACTGACTCAATTGATCTATTCGACACAAAGGACAAAGGCGCTCCGGCGGAACTGCGATGGGCGCTTTTTGAAGTCAAACAGCCCCCTGCGGTTCCTGAAGAACGCCCGGATTCTCCTAGGGCGCTATCCAAGTGATGGGGCTATCCACCCAGCTTTCCCCTAGGGCTCATAAACCTCTACCTCCACCACGTGAAAACCCAGGTTGGCTGTATTGCTCAGACCGTTGATCCTCACATAGCGTGCCTTAGTGTCCTCCAGATTGATCTCCTGCCATCCGGCATCCACTTTTTCAGAATTGTTCACCAGTTCCCAAGATTCTCCATCATCCGAAACGAGAAGCCTGAAGCCATATTTTCGCCGGTCGAGGTCGTAGAGAAGAATTCGCACCTGCCCGATAGAAACCTTCGATCTTAGGTCTACGGTGAAATTGCAGGGGAAATTCTCGAAAGCGAACCCCTCCTTTTTGTTATATTCGATCTTTCCATCGATCAATAGTTCGGACCTCCGAGCACCTGACGCTCTTGCACCTCGTGCGGCCAACGCCAGGTTCTCTGATGGCTCTTTCGGTTCCGCCTCTGAGGCTTCCGAGGCTTCCATGGCCTTGACTTCAGGGAGACCCCTGACCCTCAGCTCCTCCTCCTCGACTACCAAGGCGTCCTTGATTTTTCCAATTCGCGTAAGTCTCCGCTTTTCTGCGTCTAGAGCTCGGAAGTANATGCCCAGAGTAGTCTTGAGCTTTTCNCCTCGGGCAGATTGGATTTCGGACAACTCTCTCTCCCATATCTCACGGACTCGCTTGAAACGGTAGTCTACATCGGGGGACAGCGATCCAGGGTCTTCTCCGCCCTCGACAAGCTCGATCTCATCCAGGACTTGTGCGGCAGCTTTGAGTTTTTCTGCCCTCGCGAGCTCTCCCTTCACCTTCTTCAAGGAGTCCACATAGTTGAGCCGCGCCTTCCTTGCCGCATTCCCATATTCATCCAGTTCCGCATTCATACGCTTCTCGAAAGAAGCCCGATACCTTTGGATAGTCTCTTCCACATCAGCAACCCCGACCGTGGCCAGGCAAAGGCTTATGGCGAAGACAAGAAGTGGCCCTCTGAAGAATAGTTTCATGATGGGATCAGCTTAATCTCAATTCTCCTATGAATCTTTATGTATTCAAGGGAATTACCGTGGCCACCTTAGAGACCCAAGAACCTTTTTTTCTCGTCCTCGTTCGGCAGAAAGCACTGATTTTGCCTCAGAATCCGGTGGCGATTGTGAGCGATCACCCGGTAACAGAAATCCCGGAGAAAACGGGGAATCCAGAGGCATACTCCGGCAACGCTCCGGTAGCCAGGGAGTCCCTTAGCTATGCGAAGAGCGGCCGTGCTGCGCTCATGAATCCTTCCCCCCTCAAGAAGATACATGGTATCCATGCTTGGAGAAGGGACCCCATGATTGGCTAATAATTCCCGACCAGCCTCAGACTGGATGGACGCAAAATGGAAGATCGCATCTTCGTCTCTTCGAAGAACGAATTGCACAACCGCAGAGCAGAAACTGCACTCTCCATCGTAGAGGACGACAGTCATTCCCGCATGGGGGGTTCTTTCTCCAGAAAATCACTAATTGCCGTTACCACATAGTCCTGCATCTCTCTCCCAAGCTCTGGATACACGGGGATACTAAGCACCTCTCCAGCCAATTGGTGCGCCACTTCATTGCCCTCCCGGCTACTCGCCGGCAGCCCTGCAAAGCACTNCTGCTGGTCCATGGTAAGCGGATAGTAGACCTCACTTCCAATCTCCCTCTCAGTCAGATGGGCTCTGAGAAGGTCTCTTTCCCCTGATCCCCTTACTCTCAAGGTGAACTGGTTCCAGATGTGTTCATTATGCTCGTAGCAAACCGGAAGGATGATTCTCGCTGCACCCAAAGCCTCTTCCTGAGCCTCAGCGCAGCAGCAATGAGTTGGGGATGCGGACTCCACGCCCTCGAGGGCGGACAGTCTCTCGAGATAATAAGCGGCGTTAGCCTGCCGGGCCCGGCTATAGCGATCGTAATGTTCCATCTTCACCCGCAGCAAAGCGGCCTGCAGAGGGTCCAGCCGAAAATTACCTCCCACCTCCCGGTGGAAGTACTTGGGCTTGGACCCATGCATCCTGAGCATCCTCGCCCGCTCTGCCAGGTCTTCATCATTGCACACGACCATCCCCCCATCGCCAAATCCCCCTAGGTTCTTAGAAGGGAAAAAGCTGAAGGTTCCAAAGTCTCCCATAGACCCGCACCCAATCCCGCGGTAGCGCGCTCCAATCGCCTGCGCCCCGTCCTCCACAACATGACATCCATGCTCCTTTGCAAGGATCATAATCTCATCCATCTCGGCAGACTGCCCAAAAAGATGCACCGGAATAATCGCCTTGGTTCTCTCTGTCATCTTCCTCGCTGCATCTTCTACATCAATGTTGAAGCATACCGGACAGGCATCCACGAACACCGGCGTGGCTCCCANACGCGAGATACATCCAGCCGTCGCAAAGAAGGTAAAGGTTGGGCAGAGCACCTCATCGCCCGGCCCGATATCNAGCGCCATCANAGCCAGNAGGATGGCATCCGTTCCAGAGGACACTCCAATCCCGTGTCTCGCACCAACGAAGTCCGCCACCTCTTTTTCAAATTCTTCCACTTCAGGCCCCATGATAAATCGGCCTGACCTGAGAACGCGGCTGAAGGCTGCGGTCAACTCTTCTTCAAGCGNAATATTCTGGGCGTTAACGTCTAGCAGGGGGACTTTCATCATAGCAATGTTCGTTATCCTGAATCACCAACCTAATCCTTCCCGATATCCCTCATTTCGCGGTAACCTTGCCTTCCCGTATGGAATTCTTCAGGAAGCGGGTCACCCTCATCCAAATCCAGGCACGACAGGTTGCCGCAGGCCTTCACCCGGTATCGAAACCCACTCTCGGGACAGGCCATGACACCGTCATCATCAGGGTTTTCCAACCTATGACCATGACGAGACATCCACCCCTTTACTCTCCCAGGAACACCCAGCACAAAGGCGTAGTCGGGAACACTACGTGTCACGACAGCCCCGGCAGCAATGAAGGCGTAGCGCCCGATTGTTACTCCGCACACGATAGTGGCATTCGCTCCAACTGATGCCCCTTTCTTAATNAAGGTAGGCTCATACAACCCCTTGCGATTAATTTCNGAACGTGGATTGCTGACATTGGTCAGAACACAGGAGGGGCCCAAGAAGACATCATCTTCAATCTCGGTCCCGGCATAAATTGAGACCCCATTCTGGACCTTGACGTTCGAACCTATCACCACTCCATCGGCGACCATCGTATTCTGACCAAAGGAACNCCCCCTGCCGATCTGCGCGCCCCCACATATATGGCTAAAGTGCCAGATCCGGCATCCCTCTCCGATTTTCGCACCCTCGTCGATAATAGCACTTTCGTGCGCCTGGTAATTCATGTCTGCAGGATCCTACTGGCCTCTTCTAATACCCGCACCGTTTCAAAGCCATTTCGTCCATCCGAAATCGGCGTTTTTCGCTTCTGGCAACACTCAAGGAAATGTTCCAACTCCAGCCGTAAAGGCTGAGCGCTTCCTTCAAAGAGAAGTTCCTCTCCATGGTCATGATGGAAGCCTTCACTGTCGACCACCTTATGATGAAGGATAACCCGGCTACTAGCTTCCTCAAATACCAACATTCCTTTCTCCCCTACGACAATCAGCTCACGCTCTGCTTTTGGCCACAGCCATGAGTTATGAAGGCTGGCTTTTACGCCGCTGGGAAACTCGAGGTGAAGGTAGGTATCGTCTGCCACTCCAGAGGTAATGGCGGCATGACCCCATGCCTGAATCTGATCTGGTGCCTCCCCTGCAAGGACAAGAAGAACCGCAACATCGTGCGCTCCTAAGCTCCACATCACGTTTTCCTCAGAGCGAACCCGCCCGAGCTTTGATCTGCGCTGATGAAGAGTGTAGACTTGACCAAGATTTCCCGCACGCAGGAACTCCATGATGAAGTTTACCGCCGGTTGATAGAGCAGGAGATGTCCAACCATGAGGACCTGCTCCCTCTTCTCTGCCAGCCCGTGCAGCTCCAAAGCCTCAGCAGCGTCGAGGGTCACCGGTTTTTCAACGAATACATCCAGATCCAACTCCAAGGCTGCCCGGGCAATTCCGTAATGAGTCGCAGCAGGAGTAGCTATCGCCACCGCATCATAGCCCGCTGCCAGCAAATCTTTCTCCTTGGCAAAGAGTTCGATCCCGGGAGCCTCCTCAAGGGCGCGCGAACGATTCCCCTCCACCGGGTCGGCAACTCCTGCCAAAACCCCGATTTCTGCAAAGTTGCGAACGAGGTTTTTTCCCCAGTGTCCTCCGCCAATGATTCCAACTTTCATGCTATCGTTCGACGACTCTCACCATCCTGCAGCCACGATTAAACCCCCACAATATCATGCATGCGTATCACACCCTGCAAAACACCCCCTTTATCCGTCACGGGAAGGGCATAGACCTTGCGCTCGGGATTTTCCATCACCGCAAGAACGCGGGAAAGACGCTCGTCCCCTCCTATCGTGGCCGGGGCTCTTGTCATCATCGTTTCCGCGACGACGTCATACGACTTTTCAAGAACCGCTCTGCGGATGTCTCCATCCGTGATCACTCCAAGGAGCTCGTCCCTCGAACCAAGAATACAAACTAAGCCTAGGGGAAAAGTCGTAAGGGCCG